>NZ_JBVKDO010000037.1:0-73720 GCF_055633805.1 Amycolatopsis sp. NPDC114478
TTTAATGCTCTCAAAGGAACCTCATACGAGGTTCAATACATAAGCTCTACTGGCTTAGTTCACTAGCACACTGTTGAGTTCTCAAGCAACACACTCTGGACTCACCGCCTTATCAGCGGCTTTATCCTCGGCAGTTGTTCCAAGCGATATTCAAAGCTTTTGGTCGAGCATGCCTCAGCCTACGGTGTTAGTCGTAGGGATTCGGCGGCCGCTCGTGGGCCGACGCTGAACATTACCCGGTCCGATCCGCGGTGTCAACCCGCTCGGCCCGGCCGGATCTTCGAGGCTTGCGGCCCCGGGGCGACCCGGTGTTCCTGGCGACGAAGAGAAGATTACATGCCCTGAAACCGGTCCCGAACAGGGGGGTCACTTAACGCCATTGCCGCAGGTCAGAGCGTGTCCGGAACCCTACGACGGCAGCGTCGCCAGATAGCGCGGCGGAACGCGGGCCGGAGCCACCCGGGAGAAGTCCGCCGCGAGCGCGAGCATCCGGCCGTCCGACCACCGCGCGCCCATGAACGAGATACCCACGGGGAGCGGTCCGGCAAACCCGGCCGGCACCGTCACGTCCGGGTAGCCCGCGACCGCGGCCGGGGTCGACGACGGGATCACGTCGTCGTCCCCCACCGCGCAGTCGGTCTTCCACGCGGGCGGGTTGGTCGGCGACGCGATCGCGTCCAGGTGGTACTCGGCCAGGGTCTCGTCCAGCGAACGGCGGGCGAGGTCCGACAGCTCGGCGCGGCCGGCCAGGTAGCCGGGGTCGGTCGGCGGCGGCGCGGCCAGTGCCTGCTCGAACAGCTCCTGACCGGCGAAGCACGTCCGCTCCAGCGGGTCCGCGCGGTTGTAGGCGATCAGCTCGGCCAGGTTCCGCGGGCCGCGCGGGCGGGTCGCGAGGTAGGCGTCGATGTCGCGGTGGAACTCCGTGAGCAGCGCCGGGAACTCCAGCTCCCCGAGCCGGTCCTGGTACGGCGGGGTCACCTCGACGACCGTCGCCCCGGCCTTGACCAGGGAGTTCTTCGCGGACGTCATGACCGCGTCCGTCGACGGGCCGAGCACGGGCAGGCGCCACAACCCGATCCGCGCACCACGTAGGACACCCGGCCGGAGCAGCTTCGCGTAGTCCGTCGGCTGCGAGTCGGGGTACCGGAGCGTGGCCGGGTCCGCCGGGTCCCGTCCCTGCAGGACCGACAGCGTGAGCGCGACGTCGACGACGTTGCGGGCGATCGGCCCGGCGGTGTCCTGCTCGGCGGAGATCGGCACCACGCCGGTGCGGCTGACCAGGCCCAGGCTGGGTTTGTGCCCGACCGTCGCCGTCATGCCGGCGGGGCAGACGATCGAGCCGTCGGTCTCCGAACCGATCGCGACCTGCGCCAGCGACGCGGCGACGCCGGCCGCGGACCCGGCGGACGACCCGCACGGGTTGCGGTCCAGCACGTACGGGTTGTTCGTCTGCCCACCCACGCCCGACCAGCCCGACGTCGGTTTCGCGGCGCGGAAGTTCGCCCATTCGGAGAGGTTCGCCTTGCCGAGGAGCACCGCTCCGGCGTCACGCAACCGGGTGATCAGCGTGGCGTCTTTCGCCGGGTAGCTGCGCAGGGCCCGGGATCCGGCGGTCGTCCACTGGTCACGCGTGTCGACGTTGTCCTTGACCAGCACCGGGATGCCGTCGAGCGGCCCGCGTAGGCGGTGCGCGCGACGCCGCGCATCACTCTCGAAAGCCTGCCGCAACGCCGCCGGGTTGAGCGCCAGGACCGCGTTGACCTTGCCGTCGAGCCGGTGGATCCGGTCGAGGTACGCGCTGGTCAGGCCCACCGCGGTGAGCCGGCCCGACGCCATCCGGGCCTGCAGCGCCGGGATGTCGGCGGAGTCGAGGTCGAACTTCGGCGAGGCCACGGCGGGCGTCGCGGGAACGAACAGGAGTACGGCGGCCAGCAGGACGAGGAGTGCCGGCCGCCGACCCATCAGAGCACCGGCAAGAGGGTTCGGAGTTCGTACGGGGTGACCGCGCTGCGGTAGTTGTCCCACTCCACGCGCTTGTTCCGGAGGAAGAAGTCGTAGACGTGCTCGCCGAGCGCTTCCGGCAGCAGTTCGGACTTCTCCATCTCGGCCAGGGCTTCTCCCAGGTTCTGCGGCAGCTGGGCGTACCCGGCGGCGCGCCGCTCGGCGTCGCTCAGCTGCCAGATGTTGTCCTCGGCGGGTGGCGGCAGCTCGTAGCCCTTCTCGATCCCCTTGAGCCCGGCGGCCAGGATGACCGAGTACGCCAGGTACGGGTTGCACGCCGAGTCCAGGGTACGGATCTCCACCCGTCGGGATGACGCCTTTCCGGGTGAATACATCGGGACGCGGACGAGTGCCGAGCGGTTCGCGCGGCCCCACGAGACGGTCGTCGGGGCCTCACTGCCGCTGATCAGGCGTTTGTAGGAGTTCACCCACTGGTTCGTGACCGCGGAGATCTCCTTGGCGTGGTGCAGGACGCCGGCGACGAAGGCCTTGCCGGTCTCCGACAGCTCGTGCGGGTCCTCGGCGTCGTAGAAGGCGTTGCGGTCGCCTTCGAACAGGCTGACGTGCGTGTGCATGCCCGAACCGGGCTGGTCGGTGAACGGCTTGGGCATGAACGTCGCGCGCACGCCCTGGGTCAGCGCGACCTCCTTGACGACGTAGCGGAACGTCATCACGTTGTCGGCCATCGTCAGCGCATCGGCGTAGCGGAGGTCGATCTCCTGCTGGCCCGGTGCCCCTTCGTGGTGGCTGAACTCGACCGAGATGCCCATCGCCTCGAGGGTCTCGATGGCGTGGCGGCGGAAGTGCGTCGCCGTGGCGTGGCTGGCCTGGTCGAAGTAGCCGCCGTTGTCCGCGGGCTCCGGCTCGCTGCCGTCGTCGGGCATGGTCGAGAGCAGGAAGAACTCGATCTCGGGGTGTACGTAGCAGGTGAAGCCCGCTTCGGCGGCCTTCGACAGCTGGCGGCGCAGCACGTGCCGCGGGTCCGCCCACGACGGCGAGCCGTCGGGCATCGCGATGTCGCAGAACATGCGGGCCGAGTACGGGCCGCCGTCGGGGGTCTCCCACGGCAGGACCTGGAAGGTGGCCGGGTCGGGCTTGGCGACCATGTCCGATTCGTAGACGCGCGCGAAGCCCTCGATGGCCGAGCCGTCGAAGCCGATGCCGTCGTTGAACGCGCCTTCGAGCTCCGCCGGCGCGACCGCGACGGACTTGAGGAACCCCAGCACATCGGTGAACCAGAGACGGACGAAACGGATGTCGCGCTCCTCGAGCGTGCGGAGCACGAATTCCTGCTGGCGATCCATGGCCGCACCCTAACGACAGCGTGTTAACGGGATGTTTCACGACGCGCCGGGGTTGACCAAGTCACGTCGCGAGCACCGGTACCGGCTTCTTCGCGCGGGTGATGGCCAGCGAGGCGATCGACGCGAGCACCGCCAGGACCGCCGCCGCGTACCAGGCCAGGTCGTAGTTGCCCAGCTGGTCGCGGACCAGGCCGGCGGCCGAGGCCGCGAACGCCGCGCCCAGCTGGTGGCTGGCGAAGACCCAGCCGAACACGATCGGGCCCGCGTCGCCGAAGGCTCGGACGCAGAGCGCGACCGTCGGGGGGACCGTGGCCACCCAGTCGAGGCCGTAGAACAGGATGAACGCCCACATGCTCGGCTGCACCGAATCCGTGAACAGCTGCGGCAGCAGCGCCAGCGAGAGGCCGCGAAGCGCGTAGTAGACGCCGAGCAGGATGCGCGGGTCGACGCGGTCGGTCAGCCAGCCCGAGAAGATTGTGCCGACGACGTCGAAGACGCCGACCAGGGCCAGCAGGCCCGCCGCCGTCGTCTGGGGCATGCCGTGGTCGTGCGCGGCCGGGACGAAGTGGGTGCCGACCAGGCCGTTCGTCGTCGCGCCGCAGATCGCGAAGCCGACCGCCAGCAGCCAGAACGTCCGCGTCTTCGAAGCTTGCCCCAGCACCGAAAGCGCCCGGCGGGCCGAGCCGGTCTTCGATACCGGGCGCGCGACCTCGGCGTCGGCGGGCGCGCCGTACGCCGTGGTGCCGACGTCGGCCGGGTGGTCGCGGATGACCAGCAGGACCACCGGGACCACCGCCAGCGCGGCGATCGCGATCACCAGCGACGCCGTCCGCCAGCCCGAGGTCACCGCGAGGTTCGCGATGAGCGGCAGGAAGATCAGCTGGCCGGTGGCACCCGCCGCGGTCAGGACGCCGGTGACGACGCCGCGGCTGCGGACGAACCACCTGGTCGCGACCGTCGCGGCGAAGCTCATGGCCATCGAGCCGGTGCCCGCGCCGATGAACACGCCCCAGCACAGGATCAGCTGCCAGCTCGCGCTCATGAAGACCGTGCCGGCCGCGCCGACGGCGATGACGAACAACGCCGTCGCCGAGACGCGGCGGATGCCGAACCGCTCCATCAGCGCCGCCGCGAAGGGTGCGAAGAGGCCGTAGAGGACGAGGTTGACCGAGACGGCCGAGCTGATCGTTGTCGTGGACCAGCCGAACTCCTCGTGCAGCGGGTCGATGAGGACGCCGGGGGCGGACCGGAAGCCGGCGGAGGCGAGCAGCGCGACGAACGCGGCACCGGCGATGAGCCAGGCGCGGTGCAGCTTCGGGGCGGGGCGGGTCTCGACAGTCACCCCAGCAGTTTCGCCGCGCGCGCGTGACGCCGAAAGTGGCTTGAAGGACATCGTCCGAAAGGATCGAGCCACGCCCGGCCGCTCAGTAGGCTCGGGGGATGTCCCGCTTCGCCCTCCTGCTCGTGCTCCTGCTGACGGCCGGCTGCACCGGATCGCCGGACACGCGCGGGCCGTTCCCGGCGGGGTCCGAGCTGGTCCGCGACGCCGCGACGTCGTTCGCCGAGGTCCGGAGCGTGCACTTCGCGGCCGGCGTCAACGGCGTGCTGCCCGGCTTCCCGCTCCGGCTGATCGAGGGCGACGCGACCCTCGACGGCGGCGGCGCCGCGACCGGCACGGCCGACGTCCAGGACGGCGAAGGCCACACCAAGTACCGCTTCACCGTGCGGGACGGCCAGGTCAGCACCGAAGCCGGGACCACGCCGCTGCCCGAGGTGTACGCCGTCGGGAGGTTCCTCGGCCTGTCCGCCGGCTTGAAACGCCTGCTCGACGGGGTCACCGCCGCGAAGACCGAGGGCCGGGAGAACGTCGACGGCGCCGCCGCCCTGCGCGTCGGCGGCGTGGTGCCCGCGGCCGTCGCGCACGGCGTGCTTCCGCAGGTCAACGACGACGTCGTCGTCAAGGTCTGGGTGTCGGCCGACGGGCCGCGCCGGTTCGTCCGCCTGTGGGCGCAGATCCCGCCGGCCGGCGACCACCTCAGCCCGGTGATGATCGAGCTGTCGCTCACCAAGCAGAACGAGCCCGCGGACCTCGGCTAACAGCGGGTCTCGGCGGCCGTCCCGTCGACGAGGTACGCGATGCCCGCGCGGTCCACACATGAATTGCCCTGCAGGAACACCGTGTGCTGGACGCCTGCGTAGGTGAGCAGGACGCCGCCGAGGTCCTTCGCCAGGTCGACGCCCTGCTGGTACGGCGTCGCCGGGTCGTGCGTCGTCGAGATGACCAGCGGCTTCGGCAGGCCGGCGGGACGCGGCGCGTGCTCGGTGGACGTCGGCGGGACCGGCCAGGTCGAGCAGATGTCCAGCTCGCTCGTGTCGGGCGTGCCGCCGGCCAGGAAGGGTGCGCCGGCCAGCATCTTCTCGTGCGCGCGGTCGATTTCGGCGCGGTCGGTGACGCGGGTGTGGTCGGCGCAGCGGACCGCGAAGTAGGCGTCGATCGCGCCGCTGTAGTGGCCGTCGCGGTCGCGCTGGTAGTAGTCGTCGGCGAAGGCCAGCAGGGTCCGGCCGTTGCCCTGGGCCACCTGCGCGAGCGCGGCTTTCAGGGCGGGCCAGTCGCCGCGTGAGTAGAGCCCGGCGAACGTGCCCGTGATCGCGTCCTCGAACGACAGCTTCCGGGTCCCGGCCGGAAGGGGCCTCGTGATCAGGGGACGCACGAGCCGCTGGAACGCTTCGGTGCTGCCGGCGAGCGGGCACGCGCACCACTTGCCGAACTCGTTCAGCGCGTCCTGGAAGCCCGCGGCCTGCGTGACCAGCGAGTCCACCAGGCCCTGGGCCGGGTCGACCGCGCCGTCGAGCAGCAGCGCGCGGACGTTGCGCGGGTACGCCTCGGCGTAGGCCGCGCCGATCTGCGTCCCGTACGAGTAGCCGAGGTAGGTCAGCTTCTCGTCGCCGAGCGCGGCGCGAAGGACGTCGAGGTCGCGTACGACGTCTCGCGTGCCGACGTGCGCGAGAAACTCCTTGCCGTACTTCGTCGCTTCAGCGCACTTCGCGCCGTACGCGGTCGTCTCGGCGATCTGTTTTTTCACCCCTTCGGGCGACATGTCGCTCTCGACGTCGGCCGCGCGGTCCGCGTCGACCTCGGCGTCGGTGCGGCAGGTGATCCGCGGTTCGCTCGTGCCGACGCCACGCGGGTCGAAACCGACCAGGTCGAAGCGCTCGAGCAGCGGTGCGGCGGCGGGCGTCTTGGCCAGCGCCGCGGCCGTCGCCGTCCCCTGGCCGCCGGGCCCACCGGGGTTCACGACCAGCGAGCCGATCCGCTGTTTCGTGGCCTTGTGCCGCAGCAGGCCGACGGTGATCGCGGGCCCGTCCGGGGCCGCGTAGTCCAGCGGCACGGTCAGGTGCGCGCAGTCCAGAGCCTCCCCGCACGGCGTCCACGCGAGCTTCTGCTGAGTGAACTTCCCCAGGTCAGGCGGGGGTGGCGGCGGCGCGGGCGCCGGAGCGCCCGTGCACGCTGCCAGCAGCACCGCGCACGCGGCCAGGCCTACTGCCCGGTGCACCGCTTGCCGTCCGGCGGGACCGTGCCGTCGACGAGGTAGTCCGTGCCTGCCTCGTCGACGCACTTCACGCCCTGCAGGAACACCGTGTGCTGCGTGCCCTCGAAGGTCAGCAGCGCGCCCTTCAGGCCCTTCGCGAGGTTGACGCCGGCCTGGTACGGCGTCGCCGGGTCGTTGGTCGTCGAGATGACCAGCGTCTTCGCCAGGCCTTCGACGTTCGGCGCGTGCGGTTTTGAGGTGTTGGGCACCGGCCAGAACGCGCAGGCGTCACGGGCTGCCGAAGCCGGGCGGCCGTCGTCGAGGAACGGCGCCACCTTCACGTACTCCTCCTGCGCCTTGAGGATGACGGCCGGGTCGGTGACGCGCGGGTCGTCGACGCAGCGGATCGCCGTGAAGGCGTCCTGGGTGGTGCCGTACTTGCCGTCGGTGTCGCGCTCGTTGTAGATGTCGGCGAGCTTCTCCAGCGTCGCGCCGCGCTGCTGGCGCAGCTCGTTGAGACCCGAGTTGAGCGTGTCCCAGAGGCTCTCCTGGTAGAGCGCCTGGATGACGCCGGTCGTCGCGTCTTCGTAGGAGAGCTTGCGGCCGTCGCCGACCTGCACCGGGAAGTCGATCAGCGGCCGGACGAGGTCCTGGAACGCCTTGACCGCGGCGTTCGCGTCCTGGCCGAGCGCGCAGTCCTGCTGGGCGGTGCACCACTTCGCGAACTGCGTGAACGCCGTCCCGAAGCCCTGGCCCTGGGCGACCAGCGACTCGACCGCGTCCTGCTCGGGGTCGACGGCGCCGTCGAGGATCATCGCGCGGACGTTCTTCGGGAACGCCTCGGCGTAGGCCGACCCGATCCGGGTGCCGTACGAGTAGCCCAGATAGGTGAGCTTTTCGTCGCCGAGGACCGAGCGGAGGACGTCCAGGTCCTTTACGACGTCCCGCGTGCCGACGTTGGCCAGCATGCCGGTGCCGTCTTCAGTGCGCTGGGCGCACTTCGCGGCGAAGTCCTTCTCCTGCGACTCCTGCCTGAGGACGCCGGCCGGCGAGCCGTCGGTCTCGCTGTCGTCGGCGCGGTCGGCGTCGCGCTCCCGGTCGGTCAGGCAGTGGATGGCCGGCTGGCTCGCCCCGATCCCCCGCGGGTCGAAGCCGACCAGGTCGAAGCGCTTGCCGAGCCCGGTGCTCGTCATCGGCTTGGCCAGCCCGGCGGCCGCGACCATGCCCGACGCGCCCGGTCCACCCGGGTTGACCACGAGCGACCCGATCCGCTCCCCGGTCGCCTTGCGGCGGAGCAGGCCCAGCGTGATGGTGTCCCCCGCCGGTTTCGCGTAGTCCAGCGGCACGGTCAGCCGGGCGCACTGGACGTCCTTCGCCTGGAACGCCGAACGCGCGTCTTCCGACGTCGCGTAAGGTGCGCAGTCGGCCCAGCTCAGGCTCTGGCCGTAGAACCGCTCCAGCCCGGCGGGCACCGGCCCGGACGGGGGGTGCGACTCGGTCGTCGGCGCCGGTGGCGCCGGCTTTCCGGTGGACGTGCAGGCGGCCAGCGAGGCCGCCATCAGCACGGATGTCGCAATTGCGGTGATCCGGCGACGTCCGGACCTGGCGCTGGGATGAGGGAACACGGTTGGATCGTCCCATCCGGCCGCGGAACTCGAACGCACCACCGCCACGTTGGGTGGGGCAGGCCGGTCGAGCGAAGAGAGAACGGGAGACCAGGGGTGGCAGCACTGATCAGCCGGGTGGGCAAGAAGCTCCGCCGGATCATCCAGCGGCCGGGCAGCGTCGAGCTGACCCGCTACGAAGCACTGCTGCCCGCGGTCGAGAAGCTCGAACCCGAGCTCGAGAAGCTCTCCGACGCGGAGCTGACCGAGCGGGCGGGCGAGCTCCGCGAGAAGCTGAAGGACACCGCCTTCGGCGACGACCAGCTGATCGAGGTGTGCGCACTGGGCCGCGAGGCCGCCCGCCGCGCCCTCGGCGAGCGCGCGTTCGACGTCCAGGTGCTGGGCACGATGGGCCTGCTCACCAAGCACGTCGTGCAGATGGAGACCGGTGAGGGCAAGACGCTCGCCGGCGCGCTGGCCGCCGCCGGCTACGCGATCCGCGGAAAGCGCGTTCACGTCGTCACGGTCAACGACTACCTGGCCCGGCGCGACGCCGAGTGGATGGGCCCGGTCTACGCCCTGCTCGGCGTGTCGGTCGGCTGGGTCGAGCCCGCGCACTCGCGCGAAGAGCGTCGCGAGGCCTACGCCAAGGACGTCACGTACGGCGCCGTCGCCGAGATCGGCTTCGACGTGCTGCGCGACCGGCTGGTGACGTCGGTCGACGACCTCGTCCAGCCGCCCCCCGAGGTCGCGATCGTCGACGAGGCGGACTCCGTGCTGGTCGACGAGGCCCGCGTCCCGCTGGTGATGGCCGGCTCGATCGACCACACCGACGCCGACGAAGAGGTCGCGAAGGTCGTCCGGCGGCTGCGGCTCAACCTGCACTACGAAACCGACTCCGAGGGCCGCAACGCGTGGCTGACCGACGCGGGCGCGTCCGTCGTCGCGAAGTCGCTCGGCCTGGAGGTCGACGACCTCTACGGCGAGACGGCGTCCGACCGGCTGCCCGCGGTGAACGTCGCCCTGCACGCGCACGCGCTGCTCACCCGCGACGTCGACTACCTGGTCCGCGACGGCAAGGTCCAGCTCATCAACGCCGCCCGCGGCCGCGTCGCCGAGCTGCAGCGCTGGCCGGACGGCCTGCAGGCCGCCGTCGAAGCGAAGGAGCAGGTCACCGCGACCGACCGCGGCGAGATCCTGGACTCGATCACCGTCCAGGCGCTGCTGGCGCGCTACCCCGAGGTCGCCGGCATGACCGGTACCGCGGTCGCCGTCGCCGAGCAGCTGCGCGAGTTCTACGAGCTCGAGGTCGCGGTCATCCCGCCGAACACCCCGAACATCCGCGAGGACCTCGAGGACCGCGTCTTCGCGTCGCCGTCGCAGAAGCTGCGGGCGATCGAGGAGGAGATCCGCACGGTCCACGAGACCGGGCGGCCGATCCTCGTCGGCACCCAGGACGTCGCCGAGTCCGAAGAGCTGGCCGAGAAGCTGGCGAAGGTCGACCTCGAGTGCGTCGTGCTCAACGCGCGCAACGACGCCGAAGAGGCCGCGATCATCGCCGAGGCCGGCAAGAAGGGCGCGGTCACCGTGTCCACGCAGATGGCCGGCCGTGGTACGGACATCCGGCTGGGCGGCACCGACGGCGCGACCCGCGACGAGGTCGTCGAGCTGGGCGGGCTGCACGTCATCGGCACCGCGCGGTACCCGTCGAGCCGCCTCGACGGCCAGCTGCGCGGCCGCTCCGGCCGCCAGGGCGACCCGGGCAGCGCGATCTTCTTCGCGAGCCTGAACGACGAGCTCGTGCTGTCGAACGCGCCGGACGTGCCCGAGGGCATCGTCGACGACGAGGAGACCGGCGAGATCAAGGACCCGGCGGCGCTGCGGCAGCTCAACCACGCCCAGCGCGTCGCCGAGGGCGTCGACCTGGAGATCCACCGCAACACCTGGCGCTACACGCGGCTGATCGAGCGGCAGCGGCGTGACCTGCTGGTGCACCGCGACAAGGTGCTTCACACCGCGTACGCGGCGGAGCAGCTGGAGAAGGCGCACCCGGAGAAGTTCGCCGAGCTGAAGGAAAAGCTCGACGACCAGGAGAAGCTGGAGCAGATGTGCCGCGAGGTGCTGCTGTTCCACGTCGACCAGCTGTGGTCGGACCACCTGGCGTACCTGACCGACGTCCGCGAGAGCATCCACCTCCGGGCGCTGGCGCGTGAGACGCCGCTGGACGAGTTCCACCGCGCGGCGATCCCGGAGTTCCACAAGATCATCGCCGAGGCGGACTCGCGGGCGGCGAAGACCCTCGAAGAGGCCGAGCTGACCGATGAGGGCATCGACCTCGGCGAGGCGGGCGTCCGGCGGGCGAACACGACGTGGACCTACCTGGTGCACGACAACCCGTTCGACTCCGACTTCGAGCAGACCATCAAGAAGGTCCGGAGCATGATCAAGCGGAAGTAGCCGTCCGCTCGGAAAACCCCCGTCCGGTTGGTCCGGGCGGGGGTTTTCTCGTTTGCCCCGGCCGGGAGAATCGGGGCATGCGCAAGATCCCGACGCTGTTCCGGCGCGACCCCGAAGACCTTCGGCGCGTCACGCGCGAAGTGCACCCCGCGTGCCAGTGGGTGCTCGACGGCGAAGGCGTGCCCACCCGCAAGTACGACGGCACCTGCGTCCGGCTCGACGAGTCCGGGACGTGGTGGGCGCGGCGCGAGGTCAAGGCGGGCAAGGCCGCGCCGGACGGGTTCGAGGCCGTGCAGACCGACCCCGAAACCGGGAAGACCGTCGGCTGGGAACCGGTCGGGCAATCGGCGTTCGCGAAGTTCTTCGAAGAGGCGCAGGAGCGGCTTTTCGGTGCGGCGCCGGGGACCTACGAACTGTGCGGGCCGAAGGTCAACGGCGATCCGGAGCAGCTCGGCGCGCACAAGCTGGTCCCGCACGCGAACGCGCAGGAGTTCGCCGGCGTCCCGCGCGACTTCGACGGGCTGATGGCGTGGCTGCTCGCGCACCCGGAGTTCGAGGGCATCGTCTGGCACCACCGGGACGGGCGGATGGCGAAGCTCAAGCACCGGGACGCGGTCGCGTCGACCTAGCGTGGCGTTTCGCCCACATTCGCTCGGCCTCCCGGGTGACGGTGGGACAGAATGGCGGCATGCCGCAACTGCGCATCGCGCTCGCCCAGGTCAACCCCACCGTCGGTGACCTCGACGGCAACGCCGACCTGCACGTCTCCTGGACCCGCCGGGCCGCCGAGGCCGGTGCCCACGTCGTGGTCTTCCCCGAGATGTCGCTGACCGGCTACCCCGTCGAGGACCTCTCGCTGCGCAAGACCTTCGCCGCCGCTTCCCGCCAAGGCGTCGAGTCGCTGGCGCGCCGCCTCGACGAGGCCGGGTGCGGTGAGGTCCTGACCTACGTCGGCTACCTCGACTCCGACGAGGTGGGCCCGCGCGACGCGGCCGCCGCGCTCTACCGCGGCGAGGTCGTCGCGCGGCAGTTCAAGCACCACCTGCCGAACTACGGCGTCTTCGACGAGCACCGCTGGTTCAAGCCGGGCACGACGCTCGACGTCGTCCGGTTCCACGGGCTCGACATCGGCATGGTCATCTGCGAGGACATCTGGCAGGACGGGGGGCCGATCTCCGCGCTGGGCCGCGCGGGCGTCGACCTGGTCGTCGCGCCGAACGCGTCGCCCTACGAGCGGTCGAAGGACGAGCAGCGGCTGCCGCTCATCGCGCGCCGCGCCGCCGAAGCGGGCGCGCCGCTGGTCTACACCAACCAGATCGGCGGGCAGGACGACCTCGTCTTCGACGGCGACTCGCTCGTCGTCGCCGCGGACGGCACCGTGTTGGCGCGCGCTCCGCAGTTCGTCGAGCACCTGGCCGTGCTCGACATGGACCTGACCGCGGGCGGCCACGCCGGCGACGGCGAGCTCGAAGGCCTGCACGTCCGGCGCCGCGTCCTGAGCGAGGAACCGCTGCCCGCGTACGAGCCCACCGCGCATCCGGTGATCAGCGAGCCGCTGCCGGACGAGGCCGAGGTGTGGCACGCGCTGGTCGTCGGGCTGCGGGACTACGTGCACAAGAACGGCTTCTCGTCGGTGACGTTCGGCTTCTCCGGCGGCATCGACTCGGCGGTCTGCGCGGCGCTGGCGGCGGACGCGCTGGGCGGCGACAACGTCTACGGCGTCTCGATGCCGTCGCAGTACTCGTCGGGCCACTCGAAGGACGACGCCGCCGACCTCGCGCGGCGGATCGGGGCGCACTACCGCGTCGAACCGGTCGAGGACATGGTCCGCGTGTATGTCGAGCAGCTTTCCCTGACCGGCCTGGCCGAAGAGAACATCCAGGCGCGCACGCGCGGCATGCTGCTGATGGCACTGTCCAACTTGGACGGTCACCTCGTGCTGGCCACGGGCAACAAGACCGAGCTGGCGGTCGGGTATTCGACGATCTACGGCGACGCGGTCGGCGCGTTCGCCCCGATCAAGGACGTCTTCAAGACGCACGTCTGGCAGCTCGCGCGGTGGCGCAACGCCGAAGCGGCGAAGAACGGCGAGATCCCGCCGATCCCGGAGAACTCGATTTCGAAGCCGCCGTCGGCCGAGCTGCGGCCGGGTCAGATGGACTCGGACTCGCTGCCGGACTACGCGCTGCTCGACGACATCCTCGACGACTACGTCGAGGGCGACCGCGGGTACGCCGACCTGATCGAGGCCGGGTTCGACGCGGAGACCATCGACCGCGTGGTGCGGATGGTCGACAAGGCCGAGTACAAGCGGCGCCAGTACCCGCCGGGCACGAAGATCACGTTCAAGGCCTTCGGGCGGGACCGGCGGCTGCCGATCACCAACGCGTGGCGCGAGGGCAAGGCCTAGCCGCTTCCCGCATTCAGCTCAGCGCGACCTGGCGGCCTTCCGACGTACGGAGGGCCGCCGTCAGCGTGGCCTTTTCCGCGCGGCGGACCAGGAGCTCCAGGCCGAGCGCCTCGGTCGCCGTGTGGACCGAGGACGGGTCCGGGTGCGTGGCCGTCACCATCAGCAGCGGGATCGACGGCAGGCCGCGCGTCGTCGGGTGGGGGGTCGTGCCCCAGTCGATGAGGAACGGGCGCAGCGTGCCCGGGGCGCTCGGCGGGGTCAGGCGCCAGTTCAGCGTCTCGCCGTCGGCCGTCGCGCGGGACATCTCCAGCGCGTCGCCCGGGTCGAAGCCGTGGGCGCGGGCCTCGGCGATCGTCGCGTCGAGGTCGGTCGTGCGGACCGCCCACGCGACCAGCGCGGGCTCCGTCAGGTCGTCGATGCCGAACGGCCGCGGCACGTCCGGGTCCGGCTGCGCCGGGTCCGGGCCGATCACCTCCAGGTACATCCCCGCGCCGAGGTCGGCGAGGTGGTTGGCGGTGCCGAGGCCGACGTGGCTGCCGCCCGGCGCCGGGGTGACCCCGGTCAGCTCGGCGACGTGGGCGACGGCGGCGGCGAGGTCGGGGCCGGCGTAGACGAGGTGATCGAGCACGCCGCCATCATCCCGCGCCGGCAGCGCTCGCCGCATCGGCCACTCCGCAATTCCTCTTCGGTCGTAGGCTGATCGCATGACAACCGGGTTCACGGTGTTCGACACGGCGATCGGGCCGTGCGGGCTGGCGTGGCGGGACGACCTCGTCGCCGGGACGTCGCTGCCCAGCACCGGACTGCGCGCCTGGATGGCGAAGCGCTTCCCGGACACCGTCGAAGGGCCGCCGCCGCCTGCTGCGCGGACGGCCGCCGCGGCCATCGTCGCGCTGCTGGACGGCGGGCGTCCGGACCTCGCCGCGATTCCGCTCGACCTTTCGGGCGTGCCGGAGTTCAACCGGCGCGCCTATGAAGTCGCGCGGACGATCCCGCCGGGCAAGACCGTGACCTACGGCGAGATCGCGCGGCGCCTCGGCATGCCGGGGTCCGCGCAGGCCGTCGGGCAGGCGATGGGGCACAACCCCTTCCCGATCATCGTGCCGTGCCACCGCGTCCTCGCCGCGGGCGGCAAGGACGGCGGCTTCTCGGCCCACGGCGGCGTCGCGACCAAGCGCCGGATGCTGGTGATCGAAGGCGCGCTGGCCGACGAGCCGACCCTGTTCTGACCGGCTCAGGCCGGCGCGGTCGCCTGCCACGGCTTGACCCACGCGGTCTCCGGCCAGCCTTCGACGGCCGCCATCAACGGGATCGCCGTGCCGCCGTCGACGTGCTCGCGGATGATGTCCGCGTGGCCGGCGTGGCGGGCCGTCTCCTCGATCAGGTGCAGCAGCACCCAGCGGACCGACCACGCCTCGATGTCCTGCGGGTACCACGGCACGCCCTTCGGCACCGGAACCGGCTGGCCGAGGTCCTCGATCCCCGCGATGACCTCCGCCGTGCGGGCGGCGACCTCGTCGTACCGGGCCAGGACGCCCGCCAGCGTCTCGTCCTCGCCCAGCCGGTAGCCCGCCGCGTAGTCCGCCATCGCGTCGCCGAACGGCTTCTGCGGCAGCTTCAGGATGATGTCGAGCCAGCCGTCCTCGGTCGTCGCGACGTGCTTGACGAGGCCGCCCACCGACAGCGCGCTGTTCGTCGGGGTGCTTCTCGCCTGCTCGTCGGTCAGCCCGTGGGCGGCCACCTTGAGCACGTACCGCTGCTGCTCGAGGAAGCGCAGCAGCCCGTCCCGCTCGTCGGCCACCGGGGGCACGTTTCCCGCCATGTCGATCCACTCCTTCGCGTTCGTTGCGGGCATCGTCCCACCGGCCACCGACAATTCCGGCGGGAGCTGCTCAGCCGCCTCGAGGAGCATGTCGTGGCGCGGGCTTGATGAAGGCGTACGCCCCGCCCATTCCGTAGAGGACGGCTCGCACCACCTGCTCGATCCGGCTGACCACGCCTTCGGCCGTGTCCAGCTGCCGCGCGAGCACGAGGGCGGCCCAGGTGACCAGCACGACCACCAGCCCGGCGACGGCGAGCGCGCGCCAGCCCGGCGGCCACCACAGGATCAAGCTGATCACGCCGCCCACGAGCACGACGGTCGCCACGGACGAGAGCACGCCGCTGCGCTCCGGGTAGGCGGCCTGCAGCAGCGCGACCACGCCGAACGCGCTCACCGAGATCGAGCTGAACCGCGCCGCCCACTGGACCGGGCCGAGCCGGTGCAGCGGGGGCCCGGCGAGCAGGAACGCGACCCCCGAGACCGCCAGCAGCACGCGGAACACCGGCGGACCGGTCAGCAGCGCCTCGACCGGGTCGTGCACCGGCGAGACGCCCGTCGGGACGAAGA
Organism: Amycolatopsis sp. NPDC114478; assembly: GCF_055633805.1. Classification (NCBI taxonomy): domain Bacteria; kingdom Bacillati; phylum Actinomycetota; class Actinomycetes; order Pseudonocardiales; family Pseudonocardiaceae; genus Amycolatopsis; species Amycolatopsis sp. NPDC114478. The sequence continues at coordinate 15,696 of NZ_JBVKDO010000037.1, forward strand.
ACTCCAGGACCCACCCCGAATACGCCAGCACGGCCAGTCCCATGAGGAGGGCCGAGGCGAATCGAGCCGTGCGCACGAGGCACACATTAAGCGACCCCGCCGGATCCGGCGGAACCAGCGTGATCAGATCGACCGAGTCGTTACGCGTGCGGACGGACGAAGGGGAACAGGACCGTCTGGCGGATGGAGGCCCCCGTGAGCATCATCAGCAGCCGGTCGATGCCCAGCCCGAGCCCGCCGGTCGGCGGCATCCCGTGCTCCAACGCGAGCAGGAAGTCCTCGTCCAGCTCCATCGCCTCGACGTCGCCGCTGGCCGCCCGCAGGGACTGCGCCTCCAGCCGCCGCCGCTGCTCGACCGGGTCGGTCAGCTCGGTGTAGGCGGTGCCGACCTCGGAGCCGAACGCGATGAGGTCCCAGCGCTCGGCCAGCCGCGGGTCTTCGCGGTGCTCGCGGGTGAGCGGCGAGACGTCGGTCGGGTAGTCCGTGTAGAAGGTCGGCAGCACGGTCGCGCCCTCGACGAGGTGCTCGAACGCCTTGAGCACGAGGTCGCCGTGGCTCGGGTCCTCCCCCACCGGCACGCCCGCCGCCTGGCAGAGCCGGCGCAGGTCCGCCACGGACGTCCCCGAGTCGACCTGCTCCCCGAAGGCCGCCGAGACGGCGTCGTGCACCGTGATCACCGGCCAGTCGCCGGAGATGTCGTGCTCGGCGACCTTGCCGTCGGGGCCGGGCCGGCGCACGATCTGGGCGCCGTACGCCGCTTCGGCCGCGTGCTGGACCAGCTCGCGCGTCAGCGTCCGCATCGTGTCGTAGTCGGCGTACGCCTGGTAGGCCTCGAGCATCGTGAACTCGGGGTTGTGCGTCGCGTCGACGCCTTCGTTGCGGAAGTTGCGGTTCAGCTCGAAGACGCGCTCGACGCCGGCCACGCACAGCCGCTTGAGGTACAGCTCGGGCGCGATCCGCAGGTACATCCGCATGTCGTAGGCGTTGATGTGGGTGACGAACGGGCGGGCGTTCGCGCCGCCGTGGACCGCCTGCAGCATCGGCGTCTCGACTTCGAGGTAGTCGGCGTGGTGCAGCCGGTCGCGCACCGCGCGGACCACCGTGGACCGCAGCCGCAGCATGTTCGTCGAGTCGGGGTTGACCGCGAGGTCGAGGTAGCGCTGCCGCACCCGCGTCTCCGGGTCGGTGAGGCCCTTCCGCTTGTCCGGCAACGGGTGCAGGCACTTCGCGGTGACCGTCCACTCGTCGACGAGCACCGAGAGCTCGCCGCGCTTGGACGTCACGACCTGGCCGCTGACGCCGACGTGGTCGCCGAGGTCGACGCCGGTCCGCCAGCCCTTGAGGTCGAGCTCGCCGGTCTCCAGCATCAGCTGGATCTCGCCGCTGAAGTCCTTGACGCGCGCGAAGCACAGCCCGCCGAGCGTGCGCATCGCCAGCACGCGCCCGGCGATCCGGACGCGGTGGCCGGTGGCGCTGTCGGGCTGCAGGCCGCCGAACTTCCGGACGACATCGCCGATCTGGTCGTCACGGCGGAACCCGACCGGGTAGGGGTCGATCCCGGCTTCCCGCAGCTTGGCCAGCTTCGCCATCCGGACGCGGACCTGTTCCGGCCGCCGGACCGGCTTCCCCGCCGGGACCGCCGCGGACTCCTCGATCTCCCGGACGCGCGCGACGAAGTCGTCGCCGACCGTCTCCAGCCGCAGCGACCGCGACCGGCCGGTCGGGACGAACCCTTCGAGCGCGCCCGCGACGATGCCGACGCGCGGGAGCCGCCGCGCCGAGGAGTAGCAGAGGAACCGCGGCTCCCACTCCGGCCCGTACTTGGCGTTGGACCGGTACAGCGACTCCAGCTGGAAGAACCGCGAAGCGACGCTGAGGACGCCGCGCCAGGCCCGCAGCACCGGGCCGGCGCCGATCCGCTCGCCCTCGGAGAAGACCGCGCGGAACATGGCGAAGTTGAGCGAGATCCGCTGCGCGCCCAGGTGCTGCCCGGCCGCGACGACCTCGGCGATCATGTACTCGTTGAGGCCGTTCTCGGCGTCGCGGTCGCGGCGCATGAGGTCGAGCGAAAGGCCGCGCCGGCCCCACGGGACGAACGACAGCAGGCCGCGCAGGTCGCCGCGGGCGTCGTAGGCCTCGACCATCACGCTGCGGCCGTCGCTCGGGTCGCCGAGCCGGCCCAACGCCATCGAGAAGCCGCGTTCGGTCTCGGCGCCGCGCCACGCCTGGGCGCGGGCGAGCAGCTCGGCCATCTCGTCGTCGGGGATCTCACCGTGCCGGCGGACGCGGGAGGTGTAGCCGGCGCGCTCGATGCGCTTGACGGCCTGGCGGACCGAGCGCCGCTCCGGCCCGGCGAGGCTGAACTCGCGGACGTCGAGCACGGCTTCGTCGCCGATCTCCAGGGCGCGCAGCCCCGCGTCGGTATACGCCTTCGCGCCGCGCTCGCTCGCGCCGAGCACGCCGGGCGTCCAGCCGTAGGTACGCGTCTCGTCGAGCCACGCGCGGACCGCGTCCGGCCACGCCTCGGGGTCGCCGATGGGGTCGGCGCTGGCGACGCTGGTGCCGCCGAGCACGCGGTAGGTCACCGCCGCGCGGCCGTTCGGCGAGAAGACGACGCTCTTGTCGCGCCGGGTCGCGAAGTAGCCGAGGGAGTCGTCCTCGCCGTGTTCGGCGAGGAGCTTGCGCACGCGAAGCTCTTCCTCGTCGGTGCGCAGGCGACGGCTGCGTACGCCGCGGAAGAGCTGGTACAGCGCCGCGGTGGCGACCATGGTCGCGCCGAGGTCGAGGAAGACGTCGAGCCAGCCCGGCCCCTCGCCGACGCCGATCCGGCGCAGCTGCAGGTTCTCGCCGGTGGCGTGGTTGACGACCCAGGCGAACCGCTCCCACGAGTCGCCGAGGTGGCCGGGGAACGCTTCCGCGAGCGCCCAGCCGATCAGGATGACCGCGAGGAACCCGCCGAAGAGCACGGTCAGGCCGTCGCGCCAGGCGCTCGGCGCGAGCCGGGCCGGGAACGCCGGGCGCAGCGCGAGCAGGAAGACGATGAGCGCGACCGACAGGACGTCGGCGGCCGTGAGGGCCCACAGCTGGACCGGGATGTGCCGGACCTGCTTCGACCCGAGCGAGAGCAGCTCGGGCGACCACAGCAGCGTCGCCTGCAGGGCCAGGGTGAGCACCAGGCCGACGACCTGGAACAGCACCAGCGTGTACAGCGCGGCCTTCTTGCGGCGGCGCAGGGCGCTGCCCAGGACGACCAGCAGCAGCACCATCACCAGGCTCGCGCTGGTCGGCACGCTCAGGCTCGAGAACGCCATGTCGATGCCGTTGAGCAGGCGCCCGTGCGGGCCGCTCGTGATCAGGAGCAGCACCGAGAACACCGCGGCCAGCTGGACCACGGTCGCGACGATGCCGCCCGCCTTCGCCTTCCAGGCGGGCAGGCGCGGGCGCGTGCTCGCGAGGTTTCCCATCGTTGCTTTCGTCGCCTTTCCCGGCTGATCGTAGGTCTTGCCTGCTATTGACGTAAGTGAACCCGGGTTGGTTGTCCCCGGGCATCAACCTGAAGGCTGACGGCCCGTGCTACCCGGGGGTGTGAAGCTGGTCGCACCGGGTTGGGGCCGGTCCGGGGGCGTGTCACGCTTTGAGACGCCTCTGCTCCACGACCCGGGGACCTCACCGAGGCCTCGAGGGAAGGACGGTCGACGACGATGTCTGCCAGCGCCGAAGAACCCGCCCCCTACGGCACCGGACCCGCCGCCAAACCGGCGCCGGGCCGGAAGGTCCGCGTCCACCACCTGCGTGAGCTCAAGGAACGCGGCGAACCGTGGCCCATGCTCACCGCGTACGACATGTACACCGCCGCGCTGTTCGACGAGGCCGGGATCCCCGTGCTGCTCGTTGGCGACTCCGCGGCCAACAACGTCTTCGGTTACGACACGTCGCTGCCGGTGACGGTCGACGAGCTGCTGCCGCTGGTCCGGGCGGTCACCCGGTCGGTCAAGCGGGCCCTCGTCGTCGCCGACCTGCCGTTCGGCTCCTACCAGCTCTCGCCGCAGCAGGCGCTCGAAACCTCGGTGCGCTTCATGAAAGAGGGCCGCGCGCACGCCGTCAAGCTCGAAGGCGGGCGGCGGTTCGCCGCGCACGTCGAGGCGCTGACGTCGGCGGGCGTGCCGGTGATGGGCCACATCGGGTTCACCCCGCAGAGTGAACACAACCTCGGCGGCTACCGGGTGCAGGGGCGCGGCGAAGCGGCGGACGTGCTGCTCGCCGACGCGCTGGCGCTGCAGGAGGCCGGGGCGTTCGCGGTGGTGATGGAGATGGTGCCCGCCGAAGCCGCCAAGCGCGTCACGGCGGAGTTGAAGATCCCGACGGTCGGCATCGGCGCCGGCCCGGACTGCGACGCCCAGGTGCTCGTCTGGCAGGACATGGCCGGGCTGCGGCGCGGCAAGGCCCCGCGGTTCGTCAAGCGGTACGCCGACGTCGCGACGGTGTTGCAGAACGCGGCGACGGCCTTCGCGGAGGACGTCCGCCGCGGCGAGTTCCCGGCACCGGAGCACGCTTTCCACGACTAACCCCGGCTCCGGAACCGCTCGGCGAGCGCCGGGTCGTTCTCCCACCACAGCCCCGACGTCGATGCGGCGCCCGAAGCGGCTTCTTCGTCCAACTGGACGTCGATCTGCTTCGCGCGCCGCTCGTCGTCGCGGGCCCAGCGGACGAACAACGCCACCACGAACGGCAGGCCGGCGACGTCGCCGCCGATCCACAGCACGCCCGCGCCGATGATCTGGTCGGTGCGCGGATCCGGCCCCTGGCCCGGGTGCGCGGCCGCGTAGTGCGCCGGCGCGAGCAGCGGCCCCAGCCACAGCACCAGGCCAAGCGCGCCGTCGAAGACGACCTCGGTGAACGCGATCCACACCGACACGAGGTGCGGGTCCTGCCGGGGCGTCGGGTCGAGGGCCAGGCGCGTCCAGAAGTACGTGAACCCGGCCAGCACGAGCGCGAGCCGGACCAGGCCGTCCACCACCGGCGAGCGCAGCGTGAGGTCGTAGAGCGGGGTCAGGTAGAGCACCAGCACCGGCACGACCAGGGCGAGCGTGACGACCGGCGGGAACGTCAGCGCGCGGGCGAGCGGGCCGCGGCCGTGCTCGCGCAGCCACCGGGCCGGGACGGTGTCGAGCAGGAGCCGGATCGGCGAGCCCAGGGCCAGCAGCAGCGGCGTGATCATCAGCAGCGTGACCGTCTGGACCGCGCGGACCCAGAAGAACGTCGTGTCGTAGACGGCCAGCGGCGAGCACGTGACGACCACGATCGTCGCGAGCCCGGCGAGGAACGCGGCCGTCCGGCCCGGCGGCCACTCGCGGTGGCGCGCCGCGCGGACGTAGAGCGTGCCCAGGACGAGCACGCACAGGACCGCCGGGGCGTCGAGCGTCAGCGGCACTTCACACCGCGAAGAAGATCAGGCTGCCGATTCCGGCGACCACGCAGTAAATGGCGAACGGGGTCAGAGTGCGCGTTTCGAAGTATCCGGTGAGGAACCGGACAGAAATGTACGAAGCGACTCCCGCGACGAGGCTGCCGACGAGCGCCGGGCCGAGCGAAGCGTGGTTCTCCGGGGCGAACAGCGTCGGCATCTTGAGCACGCCCGCCGCGAGGATGACCGGGGTGGCGAGCAGGAACGCGAAGCGCGCGGCGTCCTCGTGGCCGAGCCCGCGGCGCAGCCCGGCGACCATCGTGATGCCGGAGCGGCTGATGCCCGGCAGCAGCGCGAGGATCTGCGCCGCGCCGATCAGCACCGCTTCGCCGACGCGCAGCTTCGCCAGCCGGACGTCGGTCGCCTCTTCGACGCTGACCGCCCGCATGACCATGGTGTCCTCGGCGGAGAAGTCCACGGTGTCCTCTTCCGCGGCGGCCTTGCTGGGCCGGCTGAACTTCTCGGCGGCGTAGAGGACCCCGCCGTTGAGCGTGAGGAAGATCGCCGCCGGCACCGGCTTGCCGAGGAAGTCGCGCAGCAGCCCTTCGAAGAGCAGCCCGGCCAGCCCGACCGGGATGGTGGCGAGCACGAGCAGCCAGGCGAGCCGCTGGTCGGGCGTGCGGACCTCGCGGTGCCGGACCGACGTCCAGAGGCCGCGGATGATCCGCACCCAGTCCTTGCGGAAGAACAGCACGAGCGCCAGCGCGGTGGCGACGTGCATCGCCACGAGGACCGCCAGGTACGGCGAATCCTTGCCGATGCTCAGGTCGCGCTGCCACGATCCGCCGAGCCAGGCGGGCAGCAGGATGCTGTGGCCGAGACTGGACACCGGAAACAATTCCGACACCCCCTGCAAGGCGCCGACGACAATCGCCTCGAGATAGGTCACCGCGGACATTCCGAGCCTTTCCGTCCTGCTTTTCCGATCCCCGACACCGGAACGTACCGGCTCATCCGTTAAGCGCCGGCAAGGGGCACCACCCAGCTCAGCGTCCTCTCAGCACGTGTTCACGTATATGAACTTCAATCATGTCCTTGACTGACGTTCGCACTGTGGCTTAGCGTTTAGCCCGTCGCCGCCACGACGAAGATTCGGACCCTCGACGAGGAGGACGGGAATGCTGCGTGTGCGGGTTGTCAGCGGCCGTGACCGCGCCCCCTTTTCGTCGGACCCGGCCGCCTCGGGCGGCTGACCCCCTGGACGGGAGCCCGCTCAGCCCGGCGGCGGGGGCGGGCTCCCACCTTTCTTGGTCGTCGTCCCGGCTCTCGGCGGCGGGGTGTCGGGGCGACGGCCAGGACCCTCCGGCAGAGTGTCGGGTATGGAGGAGCTGTACCCGCCGATTCCCCCGCGCGCCGAAGGGTTCCTGGACGTCGGCGACGGCCACCGGATCCGGTACCAGGAGGCGGGCAACCCGGCCGGGAAGCCGGTGGTGGTGCTCCACGGCGGGCCCGGCAGCGGCATCGCGCCGATGGCGCGGCGGCACTTCGACCCCGCGGCCTACCGGATCGTCCTGTTCGACCAGCGCGGCTCGGGTCAGTCGACGCCGGGCGCGGACGAGCTGTCCACGAACACCTTGTGGCACCTGGTTTCCGACATGGAGAAGCTGCGCGAAAAGCTCGAAATCGAGCGCTGGCAGCTCTTCGGCGGTTCGTGGGGCGCGACCCTCGCCCTCGCGTATGCGGAGAGGCACCCTTCCCGCGTCAGCGAGATCATCCTGCGCGGCGTGTTCACCGTGCGCCGGAGCGAGCTCGACTGGATCTACCGCGGCGGCGCGGCCAACCTGTTCCCGCGCGAGTGGGAGGCCTTCCTGGCGCCGATCCCGGAGCCTCGTCGAGACGACCCGTTGGCCGCGTACGCCTCCCTGCTCGAGGACTCCGACGAGAAGGTCCGCCACCGGGCGGCGGTCGCGTGGAGCACCTGGGAGGGCGCAACGGTTTCCGTGCAGCCGCAGGAGTCGTTCGTCCGCCAGTATGCGGAACCGGCATTCGCGCTGACGTTCGCACGGCTCGCGATCCACTACTTCCGCCACGGCGCCTGGCTAGAAGAGGGCCAGCTGATCCGCAACGCGGGCAAGCTAGCGGGCATCCCGGGCGTCCTCGTGCAGGGCCGCTACGACACGGTGTGCCCACCGACCACGGCGTACGAGCTGCACCGGGCATGGCCGGGCTCGGAGCTGAAGCTCCTGGAGGGCGCCGGGCACGCGGTGACGGACCCGGGTGTGCTGGCCGCGCTGCGGGCGGCAACGGACGCATTCCGCGCATAGCGCGACCCACAAGAGGAGCTGGGTGGTCATCCCGTCGCCTGAGGCCGTGAAATCACTTTGAGCCGGGCCCGCAACCCAGAGACCAAGGCGAGGGAGCATGCCAGGCTTGCGGGCCCGGCTCAAAGTGATAGGCCTCAATCAGGCGACGGGATGACCACCCAGCGGCCCACCTCGAAAAGGTGAGAAGACTCGGAAAGCCCCGGTCATCCCGGAGCCCTGCCCGTCCGGCGAGGACAGTCTTTTTCTTTGAAGCCGCGGCAGACCGGGTCCGACCTCCCCCGCCCTCCGTTCGGATTGTCCGTCGCCGCCCGGGTTTGTCAAGGCGGGAAAGCGTGCCTTGACAAACCCGGTCGTCGACTGAATGCAGCTGGGGAGGAGGGCGGGGGAGGTCTGGTGACGCCGTGCTCTCGTCGCGCTGCCGGCTTCCCGTTTTGCAGACCGCCCGGAAGTCACAGCCGGCCACCCGACGCCGTGTCGCCGGACAGCCTCTGCGCCAAGTACACCGGGACCGTCGACACCACGATCAGCACCGCGGCGACGACGTTCACGATCGGCGCCTGGTTGGGCCGGAACAGGTTGTCGTAGATCCAGATCGGCAGCGTCTCCATGCCCGTGCCCAGGGTGAACGTCGTCACGATGATCTCGTCGAACGACAGCGCGAACGCCAGCAACCCACCCGCGAGCAGCGCCGAGCGCAGCATCGGGAACGTCACCAGCCGGAACGTGGTGAAGCCCGTCGCGCCCAGGTCCATCGACGCCTCCTCCAGGCTGCCGCCCATCCGGCGCAGCCGCGCGACGACGTTGTTGAACACCACCACGATGCAGAACGTCGCGTGCGCGATGATCGCCGTCAGCAGGCCCAGGTTGATGCCGAGGATCGTCCGGAACGCGTTGTTCAGCGCGATGCCCGTCACGATGCCCGGCAGCGCGATCGGCAGGATGATCAGCAGCGACACCGGGTTGCGCCCGAAGAAGCGGTAGCGCTGCAACGCGAACGCCGCCATCGTGCCCAGCACCAGCGCGATCGCCGTCGCCGCCAGGCCGGCCTGGACGCTCGTCCACAGCGCGTGCAGCGCCCCTTCGTTGGACGCCGCGCGGCGCCACCACTCCAGGGTGAAGCTCGACGGCGGCCAGCCGAACGTCGTGTCCGCGTTGAACGAGTTGAGCAGCACCACGACCAGCGGGAAGTAGATCACCGCCAGGCCGAGCCCCAGCGCCGTCCGCAACAGCGTCCGCATGAGCGCTCCTAGAGGTTGTCGAGCGCGCCGGTGCGGCGCACCGCGGCCAGGTAGGCGAGCATGATCACGACCGGCACCGTCGCGACCGTCGCCGCGAACGGGAGGTTGTTCGCCGCGCCGATGTTGTCGTAGACGACGTTGCCGAGCATCTGGGACGTGCCGCCGACGATCTTCACCGCGATGTAGTCGCCCAGGGACAGCGAGAACGTGAAGATCGAGCCGGCCACGATGGCCGGAAAGGTCAGCGGCAGGATCACCGACCGGAACGTGCGGAACGAGCGCGCGCCGAGGTCGCCGGACGCGTCCACCAGGGAGTCCGGCAGCCGGTCGAGGCCCGCGTAGATCGGCAGGATCATGTACGGCAGCCACAGGTACGAGAGCGTGATGATCGTCGCCGTGACGCCGTAACCGGGCGAAATCGAGCTCAGGGCGCCGTTTCCGGACAGCATCGAGCGCCACGCGTACGCCTTCACGAGGTAGCTGGCCCACAGCGGGGTCATCACCGCGATCACGAGGATCCGCTGCGCGCGCGGCGAAGCGAACTTGGCCATCGCGTACGCCATCGGGAACGCGACGACCGCGTCGATCACCGTGACCAGCGCCGCGATCCCGACCGTGCGGAAGGTGATCGTGCGGTACACGGCGTCGGTGAACAGCGTCTTGAAGTTGTCCAGCGACCAGTCGATGACGACCTGGCCGGTGAAACTGTCGGTGTGCCAGAACGCCGTGACGAACAGCGCGGCGAGCGCGCCCAGGTAGGCGAGGCCGAGCCAGAGCAGCGGCGCCGACAGCAGGAAACCCAGGCGCAGCTTGGGTTTCCGGTAGAAGAAGGCCGATACGGCGGTCATCACACCTCGCAGGAAGAGGTCCGGGAGCGGCGGGCGGAGTGGGGGGACACAGCCCGCCGCTCCCGGGGATCGGGGTCAGCCCTTGATCTCGGTCCAGGCCTTGGTCCACTCGCCGTAGTCCTTGCACTTGACGTCCGTGCGGCCGTCGAGGCACTGCTGGATCGGCGTGGTCCAGTACGCGATCTTCGCCGCGTACCCGGCGTCGTTGGCGTGGTAGGTGTCGCAGAGCGTCTTGTCGGTCATCTCCGCGCACGCCTTGGGGTTGGCCGGCGCCTCGCCGAAGTACTCGGCGACCTGGGCGTTGACCTTGGGGCTGATGATGTAGTCGAGCCACTTGTACGCGCACGTCTTGTGCGCCGACTTCGCCGCGACCATCCAGGTGTCCGACCAGCCGGTCGCGCCCTCGCTCGGCACGGACGCCTCCAGCGGCGCGCCCTCGCCCTTGGTCAGGTTGACCGTGACCTGCCACGCGGTGCCGACGACGGCGTCGGCGTTCTTCAGCGCCTGCGACTCCTTGAGGTAGTCCGACCAGTACTCGCTCACCAGCGGCCGCTGCTGCTTGAGCAGGTTGACGGCGGCGGTGAACTGCTTGTCGTCGAGGGCGTACGGGTTCTTGATGCCCAGGTCCGGCTGGTGGGCCTGCAGGTACAGCGCGGCGTCGGCGATGTAGATCGGCGAGTCGTAGGCGATCACCTTGCCCTTGTAGGGCGAGTTCGCGTCGAACATCACCGACCACGACGTCGGCGCCGGCGTCACCTTGTCGGTGCGCCAGGTCAGCAGGTTCGCGCCCCAGCCGTGCGGGATGCCGTAGGACACGCCGCCGACGCTGTTCCAGGACTTGTCCTTGAGGAACGGCTGGACGTCGGCGTAGTTCGGGACGAGCGCGGTGTTCACCGGCTCGGCGTCGCCCGAGGCGACCAGCCGCAGCGACGCGTCACCCGAGGCGGACACGACGTCGTACTGCCCGGTCTTCATCAGCGTCACGGCCTCGTCGGACGTGCCGAACGGCTTGACGTTCACCTTGCAGCCGGTCTGCTGCTCGAACGGCGTCACCCAGTTGACCTTCGGGTCGTTCGAGCCGTTCTCCGCGTACCCCGGCCAGGCCAGCACGTTCAGCTGGCCCTCCGGCTGCCCGAGCGCCTTGAGCGCCTCCAGCTTCGGCGGGGTGAACCCCTGCGCACCGGGCGGCGCGGACGAACTCGTGCCCGACGTGCCACATGCAGCCAACAGCAGGCTGGCGCCGAGGAGCCCGGCAAGCCGCGTCTTCCTGTTCTTCATGGCAACCCTTTCGAGGTACTACTGGCGCTTTTCGGGGGTTCCGGGTGGCGGAGCCCCCGGCCCCGGGGCGAAGCCCCGGACATCACTGACCTGGAAGCTGTGTTCGTTCCGCCAGCTCAGCCGGACGCGCCCGTCTGCGAAAACCGCGTCATCGACGTTCTGCCGGACGACCGACAGCTGTCCCCCGGCGTCGAGCGCGACGGCGTACCGGACGGTCGCCCCGGCGTAGACGACGTCGGTGACCGTGCCGGTCGCGCTGGTGTCCCCCGCGGCGGCGGGCTCGGACAGCTCGCCGTCGATGCGGATCTTCTCCGGCCGGATGCTGAACAGCCCCGGCCGGCCGATCACGGACTCGGCGCCGCGGCCGCCCAGCAGGTTGGACGTGCCGACGAACCCGGCGACGAACGCGCTGGCGGGCCGCTCGTAGACCTCTTCCGGCGTCCCGACCTGCTCGATCTTCCCGTCGTTGAACACCGCGATGCGATCGCTCATGGTCAGGGCTTCGTCCTGGTCGTGGGTGACGAAGACGAACGTGATGCCGACGTCGCGCTGGATCTGCTTGAGCTCCAGCTGCATGGCTTGGCGCAGCTTGAGGTCGAGCGCGCCGAGCGGCTCGTCGAGCAGCAGCACCTTGGGCCGGTTGACCAGCGCCCGGGCGAGCGCGACGCGCTGGCGCTGCCCGCCGGAGAGCTGCGCGGGCTTGCGCGAGCCGTAGTCGTCCAGCCGCACGGTCTTCAGCGCTTCGAGCGCGCGCTCCCGGCGTTGCTGCTTCGGGACGCGCTTGACGCGCAGGCCGTACTCGACGTTCTGCTGCACGGACATGTGCGGGAACAGCGCGTAGTCCTGGAACACCGTGTTGACGTCGCGCTCGAACGGCGCCAGCCGGCTGACGTCCCGGCCGTCCAGCTCGATCGTGCCCTCGGTGGGCAGCTCGAAGCCGGCGATCATGCGCAGCACCGTCGTCTTGCCGGAGCCGGACGGGCCGAGCATGGAGAAGAACTCGCCGGGCGGGATGTCGAGGTCGACGCCGTCGACCGCGTGGACGTCGCCGAAGTGCTTGCGCAGCCCGGAAAGCCGGATCGCCGGACGCGTGCTTTCGGGGGCCGCGGGCTCTTCCCGCGTCTCGGTGGGTGCTTGGTTGGGCATCGCGACCCTCACAATGCGCTCATCACGTGCTTGACGCGGGTGTAGTCCTCGAGGCCGTACAGCGAGAGGTCCTTGCCGTAGCCGGACTTCTTGAACCCGCCGTGCGGCATCTCGGCGACCAGGGGGATGTGGGTGTTGATCCAGACGCAGCCGAAGTCGAGCTTCGCGGCCAGGCGCATCGCGCGCTGGTGGTCGCGGGTCCAGACCGAGGACGCGAGGCCGTACTGCACGGCGTTCGCGGACTTGAGCGCCTCGGTTTCGTCGGCGAACCGCTGGACGGTGATGACCGGGCCGAAGATCTCGTTCTGGCTCAGCTCGTCGTCCTGCTTGAGGCCCGAGACGACGGTGGCTTCGTAGAAGTAGCCTTCGTCGCCGGCGCGGTGCCCTCCACAGTGGACGGTCGCGTGCGCCGGCAGCCGGTCGATGAACCCGGCCACCTTCTCCAGCTGGGCCGCGTTGTTGAGCGGGCCGTAGGCGACGTCTTCGTCGTCCGGCTTGCCGGTCTTGGTGTTCTCGGCCTGCCGGGCGAGCGCCGCGACGAACGTGTCGTGGACTTCGTCGGCGACGAGCACGCGCGTGGCGGCGGTGCAGTCCTGGCCGGCGTTGAAGTAACCCGCGATGGCGATGGCCTCGGCGGCCGCTTCGAGGTCGGCGTCGGCGAAGACGATGACCGGCGCCTTGCCGCCCAGCTCCAGGTGGACGCGCTTGACGTCGTTGGCGGCACTGCGCGCGACTTCGATGCCGGCCCGGACCGAGCCGGTGATCGACACCATCGCCGGGATGTCGTGCTCGACCAGCGCGCGGCCGGTGTCGCGGTCGCCGCAGACGACGTTGAACACCCCCGGCGGGAAGAACTCGCCGGCGATCTCGGCGAGCAGCAGCGTCGACGCCGGCGTCGTGTCGGACGGCTTGAGCACGACCGTGTTGCCGGCGGCGAGCGCGGGCGCGATCTTCCAGATGGCCATCAGCAGCGGGTAGTTCCACGGCGTGACCTGGGCGCACACGCCGACCGGCTCCCGGCGGACGAACGACGTGTGTCCCTCCATGTACTCGCCGGCCGAACGGCCTTCGAGCACACGCGCGGCTCCCGCGAAGAACCGGACCTGGTCCAGGATCATCGGGATCTCTTCGGCCATGGTCAGCGCGATCGGCTTGCCGGTGTTCGCGGACTCGACGGCCACGACCTCCTCGGCGCGGGCTTCGAGCGCGTCGGCGAGCTTGAGCAGCGCGAGCTGGCGCTGCGCGGGGGTCGTCGCGCGCCAGCTCTCGAACGCGGTCGCGGCGACCTGCAGCGCGTTGTCGACGTCCTCGGGCCCGGCGATCGGCGCGGTGCAGTACGGGCGCCCGGTGACCGGGTCGATGATCTCCGCCGTCCGGCCCGACTTGGACTCGACGTATGCGCCGCCTACGTAGTGCTTCAGCTCCTGCACGATGGACTCCTCCAGCGATCGGAGCTAAAACATATAAGTCCATATGTAATAGGACAAGAGGATCAGGCAAGATTGGTGCGAACGGGTAGCGGCGAGGCGAAGGGTCACGATGCGCAAGGGCATGTCGCACAGCGCGCGGTCCGCCATGTTCGCGCCGCTCGGCCAGGTCGGCCGCGCGGAGGCGGTGGCGGCGCGGCTGGCCGACGCCATCACGCTCGGCCTGCTCGCCGACCAGGAACAGCTGCCCAGCGAAGCCGACCTCAGCGCGCAGTTCGGCGTCTCGACCGTGACCGTCCGGGAAGCGCTGGTGGCGCTGCGGCAGCAGGGGCTGGTCGAGACGCGGCGAGGGCGCAGCGGCGGCAGCTTCGTCCGGGCGCCGGCCAACCCGCCGCCGGACGCGTGGCGCTCGCGGCTGCGCGAGGTGTCGCTGTCGGACCTGCGCGACGTCGGCGACCACTACCTGGCGATCGCCGGGGCCGCCGCCAAGCTCGCGGCCGAACGCAGCTCGCCGGAAGACATCGAGCGGCTGCGGCTCGCGGCCGACGACCTCCGCACGGCGCACGGCATCGACTTCACGCGGGCGGAGCGGCAGTTCCACCTGGAGATCGCGGCGGCCGCGCAGTCACCCCGGCTGACGCACGAAGAGCTCCAGCTGCAGACCGAGCGCGGCGGCCTGCTGTGGCTCCCGCTCGACCCGGCGTCCCACGCCCACGAGGAGCACGCGGCGATCACCGCGGCGATCGCGGCCGCGGACGGCGAGCTGGCCCGCAAGCTCACCGAGGAGCACATCCTGGGGGCGCTCGACCGCCTCGCGGACGTGCACCTCGACCTGCTGGCCCCGTAAACTCCGGCACACTCCGCGCATCGAGGTGAGCACCGTGAACGACACCCGCACGCTGACCGGCGACGAGGTCGTCGAGCAGGTCTCGGCGCTGGTGGAAGGGGTCTTCGAACGGCTGAAGCCCCTGCTGGCGGCGGCCGAGTCGGTGCTGGCCGACGACCCGTCCGCGTCGGCGTTGCACCGGATCCGCCCGCAGGTCATCGAGGCGCTGGGCGGCCTGGTCATCGGCGCGGGTTTCGTCAGCGCACCGCGCGTGCTGGCCGATTCCGAGTTCGGCTTCGAGTGGTGGACGTGCTCCACGGGCGAGCCGCCGTCCCAGCTGTTCATCAGCCTGGACCCGGCGAGCGAGAACTTCCTGGACTACACGCGCCAGTCGTGGTTCACGGTCCCCCGCGACACCGGGCGGCGCCACATCAACGGCCCGTACGTCGATTACCTGTGCACCGACGAGTACACGTTGACGTTCACGATCCCGGTGTTCCGCGGCGGTGCTTTCGCGGGCGTGGTCGGCGCGGACGTGTACGTGCGCGAATTCGAGCGGGCGGTGCGTCCCCGGCTGAGGTCGCTGGGTCGCGGGGCGGCACTGCTGAACGCGCAGGGGCGCGTGATCGTCTCCAACAGCGTCCGCCAGCCGACGGGGTCGCTGGTGCGCGAGGCCGACGTCCCGGCCTGGTGGTCGGCGGGCGCGGAACCGGGACCGGCCCTGCGGCGCTGCGGCGACTCACCGATCGTGCTCGTCACCGGCTAGGGGCCGCCCATCAGCGCGTAGCCGACGAAGCAGTTCCCGTCCGCTCGCACGAGAACCCGGATGGGGACGCCGTCGGTCACGGGCTCGGCGGTGTAGACGGCGTGCGCAGTCCCGAACCACGTGCCGACCTCGTCGACCTGGGTCAACGCCGTCTCGTCGACGCTGAACGGCACGCAGTAAGGCGAACCGGCGCACCAGTCGGCCCCGGCGCAGGCGGCACCGCGGTAGTCGCGGCCGGCGTGGTGGATGCGGTACGGCAGCCCGTGGTCGCCGGGCAGCGCGTAGCCGAAGTGGTTGGCCGTCCACGGGAGGAAGGCAGCCCCGCCCGCGGCGAGGACCAGCCCTCCCGCCACCGCGGCGGCGGCGATTCGGTAGCCCACGAAAAGGGGACGCCCGGCGCGGTGCCGCCGTTGCTCACGCCTGCAGCGCCACCCAAAGCTCCGCGCGGACGCCCGGTGAGTCCAGGTCCCGGCCCAGCAGTTCGCCGGCTTTGCGGATCCGGTTCCGCAGCGTGTGCCGGTGGACGCCCAGCCGCGCGGCCGCCACGTCCCAGTGGCCGTGGTGTTCCAGCCAGCAGCGCAACGACGTCTCGAGGTCGCCGCGGCCCGTCTCGTCGTGGTCTCGCAACGGGGTCAGCAGCCCGCGCGCGAACGCTTGCGCCACCGCGGGCTCGATCAGGGTCAGCAGGCCGCGGCCCGTGTGCTCGGCCGCCGACACCAGGACCTTGCCCTCGGCCTCCGCGACCCGGCACGCCAGTTCCGCCTGCTCCAGCCCGACCGCGAAGTCCGCCGGGGCCACCGGGCCGGCCACTCCCCCGTGCAGGCCGCCGATCCGCAGCGCCGCGTCCGTCACGGCTTCCGCGGCGCCGAGCACGACCACCGACGAGCCGTGCCGCGCGGCAAACACCGGCTCGTTCTCCAGCGCGCCGAGCAGCTTGCGCCGCGCTGCGGGCACGCCCGCGAACACCAGCACCGACCACGGCGCGGCCGGCGCTTCGGTCCCGGAAGCGGCCAGCACCCGCAGGGCCAGCTCCGCCTGCCCGCCCACCAGCAGCTCCAGCAGCCCGGTCCGCAACGCCTCGCGCGCCGCCGCCTGCGCGCGATCCTGTTCCAGCGCCAGGGAAAGCACCGAAACCGCTGTGTTGACGATGTGCCGCCCCGCCGTGTCCAGCGAAGCACCGACGGCGAGCACCCGGCGCGCGCTGGTGTCGAGGGTCTGCAGCACGACTTCCTGTCTGTCGAGCGCGACAACCCGCGTACCGGTGCGAAGCCGCTCCAGCTCTTCGCGCAGCGAAGCGCCGTACGCGCGCGCACTCGCCGGAGCCGCTTCGGAGACGGTTGTCCGGTCGAAGAGCAGCACCCAGCCGTCGACGAGCTTCGCCAGCTTGCGCAGCACCCCAGCCGGGCCGCCTTTGCCGACCGCCGTGCGCGTCAGCTCCTGCTGGGCCCGGCCGATCCGGACCGTCGTCGCGTACTCGTCGGCCGCCACCGCCCGGGACACCGCGCGGGTGATCGCGATGAACGGCGTCTCGCGCGGCACCTCCAGCACCGGCAGGCCCACGTCGGCCGCCGTCGTCACGAGCGAGCGCGGCACGGACTCGTGGCTCAGCCCGACGCCGAAGCCGAGCCCCGCGACCCCGGCGTCGACCAGCCGGCGCACGTAGGCCGGCGACGACTCTTCGTCCAGGGCCAGCCCGGTCGTGAGCAGCAGTTCGCCGCCTTCGAGGAAGGCCTGCGGGTCGGTCAGCTCCGTCGGGTGGACCCAGCCGATCGGCCGATCGAGAACGTCTTCGCCGGTCAGCACCCGCAGCCCGAGCGGGCGGTCGGTGGCCAGTCCGGCCAGCGTGAGTGCCATGACGGCCAATCATACGCACCGATTTAGCCAGAACGTCCAGCTGACGACCGTCCGGTGACCGCTCATCCTGAGGACGTCCACCGACTTTCCCCAGGGAGCACGCCGTGACCGCAAGCACCACCGCCGAGCCGCAGGCCCCGGCGCCCCGGCAGCGCAGGCTGCGCACCGAGATCCCCGGCCCCGCCTCGCGCGAGCTGCAGGAGCGCCGCGCGAACGCCGTCGCCGCCGGGGTCAGCTCGGTGCTGCCCGTCTACGTCACCTCGGCCAGCGGCGGCCTGCTCACCGACGCCGACGGCAACGTCCTGATCGACTTCGGCTCCGGCATCGCGGTGACGAACGTCGGGCACTCGGCGCCCGCGGTCGTCGACCGCGTCCGCAAGCAGGCGTGCTGGTTCACCCACACCTGTTTCATGGTCACGCCGTACGAGGGGTACGTCGAGGTCTGCGAGGCCCTGGCCGAGCTGACGCCGGGCGACCACGCGAAGAAGTCGGTGCTGTTCAACTCCGGCGCCGAAGCCGTCGAGAACGCCGTGAAGATCGCGCGCGTGGCGACCGGGCGTCAGGCCGTCGTCGTGTTCGACCACGCCTACCACGGCCGCACCAACCTGACGATGGGCATGACCGCGAAGTCGGTGCCCTACAAGCACGGCTTCGGCCCGTTCGCGCCCGAGGTCTACCGCGTGCCGGCCTCGTACCCCTACCGCGACGGCCTGTCCGGCCCCGAAGCGGCCGCGCTGGCGATCGACCGGATCGAGAAGCAGGTCGGCGGCGACCAGGTGGCCGCGGTCGTCTTGGAGCCGATCCAGGGTGAGGGCGGGTTCATCGAGCCCGCGCGCGGCTTCTTGCCCGCGATTTCGGCGTGGTGTCGCGAAAACGGCGTCGTGTTCGTCGCCGACGAGGTCCAGACGGGCTTCTGCCGCACCGGCTCCTGGTTCGCGTCCACCGACGAGGACGTGGTCCCGGACCTCATCGCGAC
This sequence comes from Amycolatopsis sp. NPDC114478, assembly GCF_055633805.1. NCBI lineage: Bacteria > Bacillati > Actinomycetota > Actinomycetes > Pseudonocardiales > Pseudonocardiaceae > Amycolatopsis > Amycolatopsis sp. NPDC114478. The sequence goes on from NZ_JBVKDO010000037.1 coordinate 33,783, forward strand.
GGCGAAGGGCATCGCGGGCGGCCTGCCGCTGTCCGCCGTCACCGGCCGCGCGGAGCTTCTCGACGCGGTCGGCCCGGGCGGCCTCGGCGGCACGTACGGCGGCAACCCGATCGCCTGCGCAGCCGCGCTCGGCTCGATCGAGACCATGAAGACCGAAGATCTGGCGGCATCGGCGAAGCGCATCGAAGGCGTTGTCCTGCCTCGGTTGCGGGCGTTGGCTGATGAGACCGGCGTGATCGGTGACGTCCGCGGCCGCGGCGCGATGCTGGCCGCGGAGTTCGTCCGTCCGGGAACTTCGGAACCGGACGCCGACCTCACCAAGCGCGTCGCGGCGGCCTGCCACCGGGCCGGCGTGGTGGTGCTGACCTGCGGCACCTACGGCAACGTCGTCCGGCTGCTGCCGCCACTGTCCCTGTCCAACGACCTGCTCGACGAGGGCCTCTCAGTCCTCGAGCACGCTGTCCGCACGGAGGCTCGCGCATGACTTCCCCCTTCTGGGTCGCCGGAAAGCCGGTGACCGGCGGTCCTCCGGTCGACGTCCGCCACTCCTTCGACGGCTCGACGGCCGGTTCGCACTTCGTGCCGTCGGCTTCGGACGTCGAAGCCGCGGTGCAGGCCGCGCACGACGTCGCCGACGAGTTCGCGACGCTGCCCGCGCACGTCCGCGCCGGCGCGCTGGACCACGTGTCCCGGGAACTGGGTGAGCGGTCCGAAGAGATCGCGGCGTTGATCACCGCCGAGTCCGGCAAGCCGCTGAAGTGGGCGCGCGGCGAGGTCGGGCGCGCGGTGTCGACGTTCCGCTGGGCCGCCGAGGAGGCCCGCCGCTTCTCGGGCGAGCTGCAGCGGCTCGACACCGACCCGGGCGGCACCGGCCGGCTCGCGCTGGTCCGGCGCGTGCCGCGGGGCCCGGTGCTGGGCATCACGCCGTTCAACTTCCCGCTCAACCTGGTGGCGCACAAGGTGGCCCCGGCGATCGCGGTGGGCGCGCCGATCGTGCTGAAGCCGGCGCCGGCGACGCCGCTGACGGCGTTGCTGCTGGGCGAAATCCTGGCCGGCACGGACCTCCCAGCGGGGTCGTGGTCGATCCTGCCGGTGGACAACGAGACCTCGTCCCGGCTCGTCGAGGACCCGAGGCTGCCGGTGGTGTCGTTCACCGGCTCGGTCCCGGTCGGCTGGGCCATCCGCGACCGCGCGCCGCGCAAGCACGTGGCGTTGGAGCTGGGCGGGAACGGCGCGGTGCTTGTCTGTCCGGATTGGACGGACCTCGACTTCGCGGCGCAGCGGATCGCGACGTTCGCGATGTACCAGGCCGGGCAGTCGTGCATCTCGGTGCAGCGGGTGTACGCGCACGATTCGGTTTTCGACGCTCTGGCCTCGAAGGTCGTCGAGCAGGTCGCTTCGCTGCGCACCGGCGACCCGCGTGCGGAGGGCGTCGACGTCGGCCCGCTGATCAACGAAGACGCCGCCACGCGGGTGTCGTCATGGATCTCTTCGGCGGTGTCCTCGGGCGCGCGCTTGCTGACCGGCGGCGGCCGCTCGGGAGCAACGGTGGAGCCGACGGTGCTGGCGGACGTCCCGGAGGACGCGTCGGTGATGGCCGAGGAGGTGTTCGGGCCGGTGGTTTCGCTGGTCCGGGTGCCGTCGGTGGCCGACGGGGTGGCGCGGATCAACGCGTCGCGCTTCGGGCTGCAGGCGGGCGTGTTCACCCGCGACCTGCCGACGGCGTTCGAGGTGTCGGCGGCGTTGAAGGTCGGCGGGGTGCTGGTGGGTGACGTGCCGAGCTTCCGCGCGGATCAGATGCCGTACGGCGGGGTGAAGGACTCCGGGGTGGGCCGCGAGGGCCCGGCCTCGGCGATGGCGGACTTCACCGAGGAGCGGGTCACGGTCCTGACGGGATTGACGTTCTGAAAATGCTCGCTTGTCGCTCGGCCTCGACGTAGGTTCGAGGCCGAGCGGGGAGGGCTTCATGACGCCAGCGCGCAAGGGTTCGCGGCCAATCACGATCGACGGCACGAATTACCGCTGGTCGGTCCGCCCCAGGCCGACCTACTCGCAAGGGCTCGGCGCCACGATGACCTTCGCGGTCGAACTCGCCGACCGGCCCGGCGCCACGCTCGTCGTCGACACCGGGCGGCCGCGGCCGGACAACTGGCTGCACCTGGCGACCGAGCCGGTCCGCCCGGCCGAAGTCGTCGACGCCGTTCGCGCCGCCCTCGCGCGGGGTTTCGACTTTCACAGCCCGGCCAGCGCCTCCGTCAACGCGGAATGCGCCTCGACCAGCGAAGGTCCGTACCACGTGAGGTGACGGCCCGAGACCAGGACGTACCGCGCGTCCGGGAAGTGGTCCGGGCCGTCCTCCTCCGTGAACACGTAGGGCTCGTCCGGCAGCACCAGCAGGTCCGCGTCGGCCGCGAAGTGCGCCCGCAGCTCCGCGATCTCCGGTCGCGGGTACCGCTCCGGCGAACCCGCGTAGACGTTCGCCACCCCCACCCGGCGCAGGACGTCGCCGCCGAAGGTGTCGCGGCCCAGGACGATCCACGGCTTGCGCCACACCGGGACCACCGCGTGGAAGCGCACCGGCCGGGTCTCGCGCCAGACCTCCTCCGCCGCGACCAGCCACTCCGGCTCGTCCAGCTCGTACGCCTGGGTCAGGATCCGCCGCAGCGAGCCCAGCGCCGCCGGCACCGACGCCGCCGCGGCCATCACCCACACCGGGATCCCGTTGGCACGCAGTCGTTCCACGTCCTCCGGGCGGTTCTCCTCCGAGTTCGCCAGCACGAGGTCGGGCGCCAGGTCCAGCACCCGGTCGAGCTTCGGGTACTTCGACCCGCCGACCCGCGGCACGTCCAAGTCAGCCGGATGCGTGCAGTAGTCCGTCGCGCCGATCAGCCGGCCGGGCGCGCTGAGCTCGACCGCTTCGGTCAGCGACGGCACCAGCGAAACCACGCGCGAAGCCGGGCTGCTCAGCGGCACCGGCTCCCCGAGATCGTCGACGAGAGTCATGCGCGTTCGAACGACACCTTCCGCTTCTCGACGTCCACCGCGGTCAGCCGGACGCCGATCCGCTCCCCCGCGGTCAGCTTCTCGCCCGCGCACTTCGCCATCACCGTCGGGTCCTCGACGAGGATCTCCGCCTTGTTCTCGTCCGCGCGCAGCACGACCGCGCTGAACTCGCCGCCGATGTGCTCGGCCAGCACCCACGCCTCGACCTGGTCGATGCACGCGCGCTCGACCTTCGCGGCGAGCGTGTCCGACGCCATCATGCGGTCCGGGACGTCCGCCAGCGCCGCCCGGACCCAGTCAGGCACGTCTCGCTCGGCCGAGACGGCCAGGCAGATCTCCGTCGCGAACCGGTCGACCAGCCGCCGGATCGGCGCCGTCACGTGCGCGTACGCGCCGCCGATGCCCGCGTGCGTCGTTAACGCGGGCAGTTCGCCGTCGAATGCCGTGTAGCCCGCGCCGCGCAGCAGCCGCGTCGTGTCGGCGTAGAGCGCCATCGACGCCGGCTGCCCCGGATCAAGCCGGGACAGGAACTCCGAAACGGTCGCGCCGGGCGCCCACGCGATGCCCAGCGCCTCGGCGGACCGGCGCAGCCAGTCGACGGCCTCGGGTTCCGGGTCGGGCAGCGTGCGCAGGACGCCGACCCGCGCGTCGATCATGATCCGCGCCGCGGCCATCCCGGTGAGCAGCGAGATCTCGGCGTTCCACGCGTCGACGACCGTGCGCGGCCGGCGCGCGAGGACCCAGCCGCCGTCCGGGTTGCCGCTGATCTCCTGCTCCGGCAGCTGCAGCTCGACGGCGCCGCGCCGGACGGCCAGCTCGCGCCGTCGCCGCCCCAGCTCGGGCAACGCGGCGACCGACGGGTGCGGGTTGCCGGCGTCGAGCGCGGCCTGGACCGTCTCGTAGTCGAACTGCTCGGTGGACCGGACCAGCGCGCGGCGGACGCGGGTGGCGGTCGGCTCGCCCGCTTCGTCGGTCTCGATGGTCCAGAGCACCGCGGGCCGGATCTCGCCGGGCAGCAGGCTCGCGGCGCCTTCGGACAGGACCGGCGGGTGCAGCGGGACGTTCCCGTCCGGCAGGTAAAGCGTCTGGCCGCGCAGGCGCGATTCGCGGTCGAGCGCGCCGCCGGGCGGGACGAACGAGGCGAGGTCGGCGATCGCGTAGTGCACGCGGAAGCCGTGCGCGGTCTTCTCGACGACCATCGCCTGGTCGAGGTCTTTGGCTCCGGGCGGGTCGATGGTGACGAACGGCAGGTCCGTCGCGTCCTCACGGCGCTCGGCCAGCGGATCGAGGACCGCCGCCTCCGCCTCGGCCAGCACGTCGGGCCCGAACGACTCCGGCAGCGAGAACTCGGCGCGCAGCGGACCGAAGTCCCCGCCCGCCGAGTGTGTCCTGATCACCAGGGGAGGCACCCCCCAACCCTAACCCCGGAAGGGGCCGATGATCGCCCGATCGGGCGCGGGCCGGTCGGGTGTACGTTCTCGAGCAATAATGAAAACCGTCTTCATTCTCAGGAAGGGCATCCCGTGAAGATCGCGTTCGTCGGCAAGGGCGGCAGCGGCAAGACCACGTTGTCGTCGCTGTTCGTCGCGTACCTCGCCGACGCCGGCCGGCCGGTGCTGGCCATCGACGCCGACATCAACCAGCACCTCGCGGTGGCGCTCGGCGCGACCGAGGAGGAGGCGCTCGCCTGGCCGACGCTCGGCGACAACATGGCGCTGATCAAGGACTACCTGCGCGGCGACAACCCGCGGATCCCGGACGCGGCGTCGATGATCAAGACGACCCCGCCCGGCCGCGGGTCCCGGCTGGTCCGGCCGTTCGAGGAAAACCCGGTGTTCTCGGCGTGTTTCCGGCAGCTGGGCGGCGTCCGGCTCGGCGTCACCGGTCAGTTCGACGAGGACGACCTGGGCGTCAAGTGCTACCACTCGAAGGTGGGGGCGGCCGAGCTGCTGCTCAACCACCTGGTCGACGTCGAGGGCGAGTACGTCGTGATGGACATGACCGCGGGGGCGGACGCGTTCGCGTCGGGGCTGTTCACGCGGTTCGACGTGACGTTCCTGGTGTGCGAGCCGACGGTCCGGAGCGTGGGCGTGTACCGCCAGTACGCGGACTACGCGCGCGACTTCGGCGTGCGGCTGGTGGTGGTCGGCAACAAGGTGACCGACGCCGACGACGTCGAGTTCCTGCAGGACCAGGTGGGTTCGGCGTTGCTGGGGTGGCTGTCGGCATCGGGGCACGTGCGCGCGGCGGAGCGCGGCACGGCCCGGCCGATCACCGAGCTCGAGCCGCGCAACCTCTCGACGCTGCGGTCGATGCACGCGACGGTCGACGCGGAGCAGCGCGACTGGGCGCGCTACCAGCGCCAGGCGGTGGAGTTCCACCTGCGCAACGCGCGCGCCTGGGCGGGCGCGGACTTGGCTGCGCAGGTGGACCCGGAGTTCGTGCTGGGGCCGCGGCTAGCGGTCTAGTCGTCGTTCCAGTTGGCGTCGGCGGCGTCGGCCTGCCGCGTCCGTTCCTTGGCGATGTCGAGCGCCCGCCGGGCGGTGGCTTCGTCGGGGTAGGGGCCGAGCAGGTCGACGCCGCGGCCGCGTTCGAGGTGCTCGACCTGGTGGGTGCGGGTGTTGTAGTACCACCCCGGGTCCGGGTTCGGGTCTTTGGACATGAACCCAGGTTCGCACTACCCGGCCGGATTTTCAGCGCTTGTACCGGTAGGGGATTTCGGTCGGCTGCCCGGTGGGGCCGAAGTCCTGCGGTTCTTCGGGGTCTTGGGGGTCCTGAGGCTGGTCGTTGAACTCGTCGAACCACCCGCGAGGAGTCCCCCGCGGCGGGGTGGCGGGCTCTTGCTGGTCTTTGGTGGGTTGCGGGAGGGGGGTGTCCGGCCCGGGGAAGACGGGACGCGCGGTGGGCGGGGTGGCGGGCATGGTGCCGGGACCGGGGAAGACGGGGCGCGCGGGGGCGGCGTGCCGGGTGGGGAAGGGCTGGGGGGTCGATTCCGGGCCCGGGAAGACGGGTTTGCCGGACCGCACAGGCGGAGGGGCGGGAGCGGTCGGACGCCAGGAAGGGGCGGCCGCAGCGGGCGGCTGAGCCGGGGGTTCGTGGGCCGGGGGCTGTTGGGCCGCGGGCTGCTGGGCGGGAGGCTGCTGCGGGGCAGGCGGCTCCTGAGCCGGGGGCTGCTGGGCAGGCGGTTGCTGCTGCGGGGCAGGCGGCTGCGGCCCGGGCTGCTGCGGTTGGGCAGGGGGCTGCGGCCCAGACTGCAGGGGCTGGGCAGGTCGCGGCGGGGTAGGCGGCTGATGCTGGGCCGAGGCAGACGGTTGCGGCCCCGGCTGCTGCGATTGGGCAGGCGGCTGCGACCCGGCCTGCTGCTGGTCAGGTCGCGGCGGAGTGGTCGGCTGATGCTGGGCCGCGGCAGGCGGCTGCGGCCCCGGCTGCTGCGATTGGGCCGGTTGCTGCGGTCCGCCGGGCGGCGGCTGCTGGGCCGCGGCAGCCGGTTGCGGCCCTGGCTGCTGCGGCTGGGCCGACTGCTGCGGTCCGCCGGGCAGCTGATGCTGGCCCACGGCAGGAGGTTGCGATCCCGGCTGCTGCGGCTGGGCCGACTGCCGCGGTTCGCCGGGCGGCTGATGCTGGCCCGCGGCAGGCAGTTGCGCCCCAGCGGGCGGCTCGAAGCTGGTGGGCAGCTGCTGCGGGGCAGCAGGCTGCGATCCGGCGGCCGCCTGAGGCGGGGCCACAGCGGGCGATCGCGATTCCGGCCCATCGGGCGCCTGCAACCGCACCTCCGACTCAGCAACGGGTTGCTGAGCTGACGGCTCACCGATCGGCGGCCGCGGGGAAGACTGCTGCTCGGCGGGCGCCTGATGGTGATCCGCGGCGGAGGGTTCCGCTTCCGACACAAGGGGCTCTGGCGAGCGCGACTCAGCGGAAGACTCCGACCGCACGACCGGCTCATCGCCCGACTGCAACCGCACCGCCGACTCACCAGACTCAGCCGACGAGCGCGACCGCGACCGCGACTCCAGCCGAACCACCGGCTCATCCCCCGGCTGCGCCCCCACCGCCGACTCGCCAGACGAGTGCGACTGCGACTCAGCCGCCGGCTGCGGCCGCACCGTCGACTCGGCAGGCGCTTGCGGCTGATCCGCAACTCCCGATTCCGGCTGCGCCTCGACCGGCGGCTGCGGCCGATCCATCGGCTCGGCAACCGGTTGCTGCTCAACGACGGCAGGCGGCGGCACCGCCGAATCGGCAGCCAGCTGATCCGCAGCCACCGATTGTGGCTGCGACTCGACTGGCGGCTGCGGCGGCACCGACGAATCGGCGATCGACTGCTGCTCAGCCGACGACTGCGGCTCCAGCTGTGCCGACGACTCGGTCGGCGATTGCGGCTGAGCACCGGCCGGCGACGAGGCCAGGGGCGGCTCCGGCTGTGCTGACGACTCAGCGGGCGATTCCTGCTGTTCCGCAGCGCCCGATTGTGACTCGGCAGGCGGCTGGACCTGCGACTCGACGACCGGCTGCGGCTGCGCTGCCGATTGCGACTCGGCAAGCGGCTGCACCTCGGACTCGGCAGGCGGCCGCGGTTGCACCTGCGATTCGTCTGGCGATTGCCGCTGGTCCACCTCCGCCGATTGCTGCTCCGAGTCGATGACCGGCTGAGCCGGTGACTGCGATTCAGCAGCCAGCTGCGCACCCACCGGTTCGACAGCCGATTCCGCCTGAACCACAGGTGGCGACTGCGACTCCCCCGCCGATTCGGCGGGCGACTGCGGCTGCGACTCAGCAGCCGGCTGCGCCGGCGACTCCGACTCGACAGCCGACTGCGGCAGCTCCGACTCAGCCGAGTGCGGCTGCGCCTCCGACTCGGCCAACGGCTGGACCAGCGACTCGGCGACCGGTTCCGGGAGCACCGAGAACTGCGGCTCGACAGCCGACTGCCGCCGCAGCTCCGACTCGGCCAACGAGTGCGGCTGCGCCTCCCGCTCAGTGGGCGGTTGCTGCCGGTCCGCGGTCACCGATTGCGGCTGGGACCCAGCTAGTGACTCCGAATCGGCCAACGAGTGCGGCTGTGCCTCCAACTCAGCGGGCGGTTGCTGCCGATCCGCGGTCACCGATTGTGGTTGGGGCTCAGCTGGCGACTCCGACTCGACAACCGATTGCGACTGTGACCCAACAGGCGGCTCCACCGCCGATGGCCGCTGGTTGGCCCCCGCCGACTCCGGTCGCGGCTGTAGCTGCGACTCCGTGGGCGATTGCCTCTGGTCTGCGGCAGGCGACTGCGCCTCTGGCTCGGTCGGCGCTTGCTGCTTGGCACCGGCGAACGTTTGCCCGCCATCGGAGGGTTGGTCCTCCGTCTCGGCAAATAACCGCTCCCGCGCCGCAACAGATGCCTGCCGCTCGGTCGGTGGCTGCTGATGAGCAGGATCCGGTGCAACGAAAGGCTGATCGTGCGCCCCTTCAGGCGGGTGCTCCTCCTCGGCCCCCTTCAGCGGCGAAGACGGCTCCGGCGCCGCATGGCGAGGCGCCTTCGCCGGCTCAACAGGGCGCCCAGACCACCCAGAAGCACCCTCCTCCGACGGACGCCCCCACCCCGACGGCTGCTGCGGAGTACCCGGCACCGGCGGCGGCTGCGGCACCGTCCGCCAAACCGGCGCCGGACCGATGTTCATCGGAGCCGGCGCCTGCCCAGGCGCCGGCGGAGCCCCAGGAGGAGGCGGCGCAGGACGCGCAGCCGGCCGGGGAATCGGGTCCAGGCACGACACCAGAACCGACGTGTTCTCCGGGTCGTCGACCTTCCGCCCACTCCGCTCGCGGTAGACCATCTCGCCGTCCGCGTCCATCTCGACCAGGTAGCCCGCCTCCGCGAGCTGCTCCTCGTCCAGGTCCGCCAACCGCTCGTACCGCGAGGGCACCACCCGGTAGATCGGCCATGCCAAAGACGCGTGCTCCGCGTGGAACTGGGCCAGCAACGCCGCCATCTGGTGCTGCCACGGCAGCGACATGCCCTCCGCCAACGACCGGGGCAACACCACGTACCCCGGGTCCACGCCCGGGTAGCCCTGGGCCAGCTGGTCGGCCAGGGGCGTGCTGGACGCGGGGCGCGCCGACTGCCTCGGCGGCTGGGGTGCGCCGAACAGCGCCGCCGGGTCCTGGGGCGAGCCCGTGCCGGGCTTGCCTCGTTTGCCGAATTTGCGTCCCACGTGCTCATCCTCTGCCAGTACGCGGCCACCTGCTCGTGGAAGCGCCGCGACGTCGGGTGAATCGGCCGGCCCCGTTCGGGTCAAGGGCTCTCGACCCATGCTAAACGCCGGGCCGGACCGCCTGCGGTACGACTTCCGCCTCGTCGAACGAGAACGCGCGCGTGTGCACCGGCACGCCCGTCTGCTGGGCCTCGACGACCTTGCCGTCGCCCAGGTACATCATCACGTGGTGGATCGTGTCCGGGTTCGACGGGTCGTTGGCCAGGAAGATGAGGTCACCGGGCTGCGCCTCGCGCACCGGCAGCAACGCGCCCGCGTGGTACTGGTCGCGCGAAACCCGGGGCAGGATGATCCCCGCCGACTCGTACGCGCGCAGCATGAGGCCCGAGCAGTCGTACGAGTTCGGGCCGGTGGCGCCCCACACGTACGGCTTGCCCTGTTCGCCCAGCGCGAAGCTGATCGCCTTCCCCGCGGCCTGGCTCGGCGGCAGCAGCTGACCGAGGCCGGTTCCGCACGCGACGACGTCGACGACCTGGCCGACGTTCTGCACCAGCGTCGCCGCCATCGGCTCCCACTTGTGGTACCGGTCCGGGAAACCCGAGCGCTCGACGGCCTGCGCCGCGTCGCCGGGACGCTTGTTCTCCCAGTCCGGCACCCCGAGCAGCACGTCGTAGAACTTGTTGACGGCGTACGTCGGGTCGGTGACCTGCGACACCGTCCCCCAGCCCATCGACGGGCGCATCTGGAAGATGCCCTGGGAGTCGCGGTCACCGTAGGTGAGGTTGTGCAGCCCGGACTCGGTCATCCCGGCCTGGATCGCGACCTGCCACGCGCGCGGCGCCAGGGACCGCTGCTTGCCGACCGAGATGATCAGCGCGACGGTCCCCTTCTGCTCGTCGTCCAGCTTCGACGCGTCGACCGTGCCGCGGTCGCCCTGGCCGGGCTGGGTCGGGCCGACCGAGGCGTCGCAGCTCATCAGCGACACACCCCGGGCCTGCGCCTGCTGGTTGTCGATGACGACCTTGGCGGCGACGGCGGTGACGACCAGGGCGCCGATCGCGACGAACACGACCAGCCCCAGCCACAGCCCCAGCCGCCGCACGGTCAGCTCGCCTGGTCGTAGTCGGCGACGCGCCAGCCGGCGTTGGTGTTCACGACCGTAATGGCGAGCTTCGGCCCGTCCGTCGGGATGGTCAGCTGCACCGAGCTGGTGTACGACGTCCCGACGACGGGCTCACCGGTGACCTTGGTCGCCGGGATGTTCGCCGGGTCGACCGACGCCATCACCGGCAGGTACTCCTCGGTCGTGAACGGCTTCAGCTGCGCGAGCCACTGCTCGGAGGTGATGCCGGCGGGGTGGTTGACCCACGCCGCGGCCCACTCCTTGGCGACGCGGACGGCGTCGCCGTTCGGCGCGGCCGTGGTCGGGGTGGCCAGCGGCGCGGACAGCCGCGTCGGCAGGTTCGACGTCGGCACCGGCGCCGCGACGCCCGGCGGGGTCGCGGTGACGGACGTCGTCGGCGTCCCGGTGGTGGGCGACGCCTTGGCCTGCGGCTTGCCGACCACCTTCGGCAGCACGATGCCGAGCGCGGTGACCAGGATCGCGAGGACGACCAGCGTCCCCATCAGGTGGCGGGGCGAGCGCAGCGGCCAGCCCCACAGGCGGCGGTAGACCGCGGCGCGGCCGCGGTTCGTGCGGATCGGCATCGGTCACCGCCCCATGACTTGGTCGGTGTCCCGCGGCTCTTCGCGGACCTCGATGCCGCGCGACGGCCGGTACAGCACGAAAACCGGCTTGCCCGCGACGACTTCGGGGTCGACGCGCCGGGGTTGCGCCCGCACGCCCGGCGTCCGCGGCACGTCCTGCGGTGCGTAGTCGCTGAAACCGGACTCCGGCGTGCGCAGATCGGACGGCACCACAACGGGTTCGGGCTCGTCGTTCCAGCGCCGGTCGGCGACCGGCGAGGTGTCGACGCGCCGGCTTTCCTCGCGAGCGGTGGTCGGCCGCCCGCCGGCGCCGACGACGACGTAGTCGCCGGGGTCGCCGTTGGCGGGGTTGTACTGGCCGAACACCGGCGCGCCTGGACGACCGCCGGCGGGCAGCGCGCCCGCGGAACCGCCGCCTCCGACGGCTCCCGGCCAGGCGCCGGACCAGGCGGCGGCCGGGCGGGCCGCACCGGAGGTGTGGTCGAGGCGCTGGGCGTTGGCGAAGATCGTGGCTTCGGGCCGGAACCGGCCACCGCCGGCGGTGGCGCCGAGCGGGCCGCGCTGTTCGCCGTCGACGACGTCGTCGGTGTCGCGCACGGTCTGCCAGAACTCGTCCTGCGGCGTCGGGCCGTTCTTGTTGCGCCGGAACCGCGAGAAGATCCCACCGCCCGGCGACGGCACGGCGGCGCCGACCATGCTGACCGACATCTCGACCATCTGCCACAGGCGGCGCACGGGCCGTCCGACCATGAACAGCAGCACGGTGATGAGCCCGGCGAGGACCATCTGCGTGAGCATGTTGAGCGAGTTCCCGGCGTCGAAGATGGCTTGCAGGAGCAGGGCGTGCACGCCGGCGAGCACGGAGAGCACGACGAGGTTGAAGGCGACCCCGCCGGCGACCTTGAGGACGCGGCGGAGGATTTCCGGGTGCAGCAGGGCGATGAGCCCGATCAGGGGGGCGGTGAGGGCGAAGAGGCGGATGAGGACTTGGGCCAGGAGGACGCTGGCCTTGGCCAGGAGCTGGAAGAGGGAGTAGACGAGGGCCTGGCCCAGGGAGAGGAAGCCCGCGCCGGTGCGGCCGCCCGCTTCGCCGGTGAAGTAGCCGGTGGCGGGGCCGAGCTTGGTGGAGATGTCCTTGTAGGCGTTCTTCTTGCCGTCGATGACCGCCTGGTTGGCGTCGTCGCCGTTCACCAGCTGGTTGCGGGTGAACGCCTGGGCGTCGAGCAACGGCTTGCCGTACTGCTCCGCCTGCGGCGCCGTCGGTGTGCCGAATTCCCCGCGCAGCCAGTTGTTGTAGACGATCTGCGTGTGGAGCTGGGTGGGCAGGATGTCCCGGATGATCCGGTCGCCGCTGTCGTCGACGAAGCCCGCCTGGATGTTCGTGGTGGTCTGGACGATCGCTTTGTCGATCGGGTCGAAGTAGCGCAGCATCGCCAGCGACGACGCCGCGAGCCACACCCCGGCCAGCGCGTAGAGCGCCCGTTTGCTGACCGCGGCGAGGTCACCGCGCCAGATGTTGCGGAACAGCATGATCGACAGGATCAGCGCGACCAGGCCGAACAACTGGGCGTAGATGTTGTTGTAGACCTTCTCGGCGCCCGACTTCACCGCGGCGTAGATCGGGTTCAGCAGGCCGCCCTCGAGCACCGTGTAGTGCAGCGAGTTGGTCGCGCCGACGATGTTCTTGCCCAGGTTGAACAGCTGGTTGCCACCCCAGGTGTCCAAAGTGGACCCTGCCGGGGTGAGGTTGAGGCCCGAGCAGTTGGTCTCGAAGGTGTTCCAGACCATGCCCGCGTAGCTGTAGTCGATGTAGGCGCTGTTCGGTTCGCCGTGGCCCTCCGGCGGGTCGATCGCGCCGACCATGCCCGCGCCCGGCCGCTCCGGGTTCGGCGCCTCGCCGCACGCGGCCGCGCTGGCCGCGGGCGCCGTGGCGATGGCTTGCAGGCCGAGCACCAGCATGACGGCGAACATCGTCGCCTTGCGGCTCGGGACGCGGCGCGCCTTCGGGCCTTCCTTGATCCGGCGCTTCAGCGCGTGCCAGGCGGCAGCCAGCGTCAGCAGCACCGCCAACGTCAGCAAGGTGTTCATGCGGCACCCTCCGCGGTCGCCCGCGCCGGTGCCGAGGAACGGCAGGTCCGCCTCGCGCTGCCGGAGGCGGTGCGGCTACTTCGGCTCCGGGCGGCGCTCATGCGGCGTCCCGGCCGGTGCCGCCCTTTCCGCCCGTGCGGGCGTGCTGCTGCCCGCCGTTGCCGTTTCCGTTGGAGGACACGCCGCCCTCCACCTCGCCCGTCTCGGACGCCAATGGGTCGGGCGCGCCCAGGAGGTTTTCGTCGGCGAGGCCGACCTCCAGTTCCGCCGCCAGCTCGAAGTCCTGCTCCAGCTCGATGTCGTCCTCCGGCGGGACCGCGACGTACGGCTTCTTCTCCTCCGCCGGCAGCGCCAGCTCGTTCCCCGGCCGGCGCGAGGGCGCCGCGTCCTTGGAACCCGGTGTCGTGTCCATGACCGCCCGCAGGTGGTCCAGGTGCGGGCCCGAGAAGTCGACGCGGATGCGCTCCACGCCGCCCGCGCCGTCGCCGAAGATGAACTGGCGCGGCTCGACGTCCCGCTCCAATCCACTTCGCTGCGCGCCAGGACGACGGCCCAGCGCCGCCACGACCTGCTCGTAGCCCACGCCCACCGGAACCTTCAGCAGCCGCAATGCGTCCGCCTGGGCGTCGTCGTCGTCGAGACGACCCACGAACACCGAGTCCAGCAGCGCCACGAAACCCTGGATCTTCAAGAAGTCCGCCGGGATCTGCGAAGACAGCAACACCCGGACGTTCCACTTCCGCGAGTCACGCGCGAAGCGGTTCATCAGCACGCGCCCGGTCGGGACCTCCGACAGGAAGAACGCCTCGTCGATCCAGACGCCCTTGCGCATCTCCTTGGGCTTCTCGTACACCGACCGCTGGGTCAGCCACGCCGCCAGGTTCAGCATCTCGACGCCGAGGGACTCCGCGTCCGTCCAGTACTCGCGGGGGACGCCGTCCTTCGGCAGCGTCAGCCCGGCCATCGTCAAGACCGTCAGGCGGTCGTCGCGCGTCTCGGCGTACGGGTCCGCGTCCGTCTCCGGGATCAGCAGCGCCATCCGCTCGCGCATCTCGTCGAGGAAGTCCGCGACGACGCCCGCGTGCTCGTGGTGTTCCGACGAATCCCGCCGGAGCGCATCGATTACCTGGCCGGGATCCGCGTCGAAACGGCCCCCGACGGCTCGCACCGCGCGCAGCAGCACGATCCGGGTCTGGGCCATCCGCGAGACCTCGTACGGCAAGACACCCGTCAGAACGTCCAGCACCAGACGACGTCGCGTCGCGCCCGCGAGGGCCTTCTCGCGGCGCCAGGAGCGCTCGGGGTCGTCCTCGTCCATGAAGTGCTCGATCAGCGGCTCGGCGACCACCCGGTACGGGTTCAAGATCCCCGGCTGGGCGTTGAGCAGGTTGATCGGCCGCGCGTACGGGCGCAGCTCCGGCAGGTCGCACAGCCGCGACAGCGGGCCGGACGGGTCGAGGATCGTCCAGTTCGCCCCGGCCCGCAGGGTCTTGTAGACGATGCCACCGCCGAGGAACGACTTACCACCACCCAGGCCCGCCACCATGGCCGTCAGGCCGGAGCCGTCGCGGATCTCCTGGGCCATCCACGGGTCCCAGGCCACCGGGCGCCGCGTGGCCGTGCACGTCTCGCCGAGCAGGATGCCGCGGCGGTCGCCCACCTCCGCGGTCGCCGTCGGGACCGCCGAGGACGCCCAGACCACCGAACCGCGGCGCATGTACGCCGCCGAGGCCAGCGGCTCGCCCGGGATGAACTCCCGCGCCAGCGCGTACTGGGCCTCGGGGTGCTCGATGGCGATCTTCGGCTTGTACAGGTCGAGCAGCTGCTGGGCCAGGCGCAGCGCGTCGCGCTCGGTCGGGCCGGACACCGCCAGCCGCCACCAGGACCGGACGCGGGTGGCCAGCGCGGTGAAGCCCGACGTCATCTCGTCGTCGATCTCCAGCACGCGCCCGGCCTGCCGGGACAACGACTGCGGCGGTTCCAGCTCGTGTTCGTCGGTGTAGTGCTTGACCTGCGAGCGCACCTTGTTCATCTGGCGCTGCAGCTCGCCGGCGACCTCTTCCGGACGCCGGACGTAGATGCGCGCGGACACCTCGACCGCGGCGGGCAGGCGGTCGGCGTGCTGGATCCACGGGTCGTCGACCTCGGGGATCTGCAGGCCGTGCATCTGCCCGACGGTCAGGATCGCCAGGTGCCGCGAGACGCCGGCGTTGGAGCCGGTGCGGCCGCGGACGGTCACCGTCGGCGCGTACGGGTCGGCGTAGTAGTCGGCGGCGTCGGTGAAGCTGGCCAGGTCCTCCGGCTCCCAGGCCGCGCCGGGCACCGCGGGCATGTTCCGCGGCGCGGGCAGGCCGAGCGAGCACGAGCGGTGCATCAGCCAGGACATCTCCTCGGCGTGCACCGGGCGGCCTTCCAGCCCCGCGCTGCCGATGACCTGGTCGAGGTGCTCGACCTCGGAGTCCAGCGCGGTCAGCTCCGCGTCGACGGCCTCGGGCAGGATCTTGCGCAGCACCGGCGCGGCCCGCTCGACCGCGCGGTCGACCATCCGCCGGGTCTGCACCTGGACGCCCAGGTAGACCTCTTTTTCGGCCATCGAGCGGCCCATCAGCTGCTGCTGCTCGCCGATCAGGTAGTCGTCGAACGACAGCGCGCCCGGGACGTCGCCGGGGCGGCCGTGGGCGTTGTAGACATGCGCCTCGGCCCACATCCGGATCGGGTACGGCCGGTTCGTCACGCGCAGGTGCAGCCAGCGGCCCTGCAGCTCGGCGTACTGGCCGGCGATGGCCGCGATCAGGTCGCGCCGCTGCGAGTCCGACCGGAACGACCAGCGCTGCGGCGCCAGCCGGTACCAGGCGTAGACCTCGTACCCGGTGCGGACGAGGTGCCCGTCGATGCTTCGCACCGCGATCGAGGGGGTATACGCGGGGATCGCCTGCTCGCCGGTCAGGCGACGGCCGTTGCCGCCCCCCGAGCCGTTCCGCGCCGCGCGGACCTGCTCGGGCGGTTGCCATGCGCCCGAGTGCGTCTCCCGACCCCGTTTTCCTCGGCTACCGCCGCGACCGAACAACGACTACCTCCCGGCCCGAGCCGCGTTGCCGCGGCTCCGGCGCGCTCGTGGTGTTCCCTGGGTGAAGGCAGCACCCGGCGGCGCGCCGTGGTGCTGGTACTGCCGCCTCCGGCGGTGCTTCGGCAGCGGGCGTTCGGCCCGTACCCGGACGCGGCTGGCGCTGACCGCGCCACCGGTGCCCGTGGTCACCTCTCTGGGGGTGTTGAGCTCGCGCCCGGCCATCGCGACCACGGTGCCCAGCGGGCGCTCGTGGCTGATCTTGGCGGTGAGCAGCCGCGTGATCGCGATGGTGGCGACGAACGCCCAAGCGGTCGAGAAGAACCCGAAGCTCCACCCCGCCCAGCGTTCGATGCCGAGGACGACGAAGAACGCCGGGATGCCGATGAGCCACGCCACATAGCGGGCTCTCCAGGGAAAAGTCGCTTTCGGCGGGCCGAGCCAGACGGCGTCGACCCGGTAGACCTCGTCATCAGTCCTGATCCGCACGCCGCCGCCTCAGCCGGTGAACAGGCCGGCGATCCACTGGCCCACGTTCACGCCCGCGCCGCTGACCGCGAGACCGATGATGGCGAGCGCGATGACCACGCCGGCGAGCCGGCGCATGACACCGGCGTTGTCGCCCTTTCCGCCGCCCAGCCAGAGAAGCAGGAGGGCAACGGCCAGCAGCACCAGGGGGATGACGTTGTCAAGCAGCCACTGGCGCACGTTGCTCGTGCCCAGTTGGCCGCCGGCAGCCAGCGTGTCGAGGGTGGTCAAGGTCATCATCGCGATACTCCCGGTGCGCGGTGGGGCCCGCGCGGCTCTGGCTCAGGCGGTGCTTCGAACATAATGGAGGCTACGAGGGGTAGTGGTCAAAGCGCGCTGCGTAGACGACGGCTGGGGTGTCAACCGGTGTGGCGCGCACGGCACACGAAAACTCCACGCCCACCATCATCGCGGCAAGGGCCCTCGGGTTAAAGCCCGGGCACCCATCATTCTCAGTGTGCTGACGAACTCACCCCATTGCTCGGGATTTGCTCACTGTGGGTACTGGCACCGTGGCCGTCGTGCGGCCTGGAACAGTGTGACATGACCCGAACGGCCCCGTCGCGCGAGTCCGCTCTGTGACCGCCCTGCGGCCGGTCGGCGGCCATGTCGATCTTGCCGCTCCGAACGGTCCGTCACACGGCGCTCAAAACCTCACACGCCTTTCACTACATAGCGTGATCTTGGCACTCAGGAGCGGCGCTGGGCGAAAACGCCCTTCGGGAACGCACCGGCAGCTACCACGCGCCGCGTGAGATCCCGGCCGAGCTCCTCCAGCCGGGCCAGCTTCTCCGGCCCGAGGTGGTCCCACGGGCCGCGCGCGGCGGCTTCGGTGGCCGCCTCGACGCGGTCACGGACCGCGACGCCTTCGCCGGTCAACGCGCCTTCGCCGTCGAGCAGCCCGCGGTCACGCAGGCGCTGCTCGGCGGCGGCCCACTGCTCGTCGCTCCAGCCGCGCGTCAGCTTGGCGGAGTCGACGGTGAAGCCGGCACCGGTGGCGACGTGCGTGACGAGCGCTTCGACGCCGCTCAGGCCGTTGAGGAGCAGCGCCGCGATGTGGCCGTCGCCGCGGTGCTCGCGCAGCAGCGTGATGGCGTGCCAGAGCGCGAGGTGCGGCGGCTCGGGCCAGTCCAGGCCGGCGTGGGCGGCGTAGAGGGGCCGTCCTTCGACGGCGCACCCGGCGGTGGCCTCGCGGGCGAGCTCGGCGCCCTCGACGACCTGGTCGCTCTTCAGCTCGCCTTCGCCGAGGAGCCGGGTCAGGGCCTGGTCGACGCCCTCGAGCCGAGCCACGAGGACCTGCTCGGGCGTCGCGAGGGTCCAGGCGCGCGGGATCACGCGGGCGACGACCTCGGGGTTGAAGTTGTAGAAGGTGGCGGCGACGACCTCGGGCCCGACGGCACCCATCGCCGCGGACCGGCTCGCGAAGTACGGCATCCGGCCGGGCCGCAGGCCGATGCCGGTGAGGGCCTGGTCCACCTCGGGCGCGAAGTACGCCAGAGCGTGAAGGGAGTCGAACGCCGACTTGAACCGCTTCTCGTCACCCGCCATGGGCGCACCCTACTACCGGGTAACCACGCGGGGACAGGCCGAAGGGGACATTGCGTCCCCTTCGGCCCGGGGCGGACGAGCGGGCATGTAAGCCGGATCCTGTTCCCCGGTCGCCTCACGGCTCGCGGGGCGGCGGCCATCCATCTCGGCCTGCCGTCGCCGGCAGGCTCCAGCGGCCTACCCGCAGGCTCGGACGGGCCGTCCTCGAACGCCTGCGCAGAAGCCCGGGGGCTTCCTCTTGGCCTTGCTCCGGGTGGGGTTTACCCAGCCGTCCCGGTCACCCGGGACGCTGGTGGTCTCTTACACCACCGTTTCACCCTTACCCCGGCCCTCGCGGGCCGGGGCGGTCTGTTTTCTGTGGCACTTTCCCGCGGGTCACCCCGGGTTGCCGTTAGCAACCACCCTGCCCTGCGGAGTCCGGACTTTCCTCGGGCCGGGTCACCCCGGCCCGCGACCGCCCTGCCTGCTCGTCCGCGGAGAGGATGGTAGCCCAGCGCCCGGGCCCGGCTCGGCCGCGGACGTCTTGGATGACTCATTCAGGTCTTCCGCGGTGCTGAAGGAGTCGTTCAGGACCGCGGGGACGGGGCGGCGCGGGGTGGCGGGCGCCGGTCGGCAAGGACGGGCCCCGGCGGGCGCGGGCTGGTAAGGACCGGCGCCGGTCGGCAACGGGCGGGCGCCGGTCGCCAAGGGACGGCCGCCGGTTGGCAGGGGCGGCGCGGGTGGCGCGGGTCGGCGAGGGGTGGGCGCGGGGTCGGCAAGGGTGGGCGCCGGTGGGCGCGGGTCGGCAAGGGTGGGCGCGGGTTGGCGGGCGCGGGCCCCTAGGGGCGGGCGCCGGTCGGCAAGGGGGGCGGGCGCGGGTTGGCGGGCGCGAGCCCCCAGGGGCGGGCGCCGGTCGGCAAAGGGGGCGGGCGCGGGTTGGCGGGCGCGAGCCCCCAGGGGCGGCCGCCGGTCGGTAAGGGGGCGGGCGCGGGTCGGCGCGGGTCGGCGCGAGCCGGCAAGGGCGGGCGCGAGCCGGCAAGGGCGGGCGCGAGTCGGCGGGCGCGGGTGGGCAAGGGCGGGCACCCGTGGGCTCGGGTGCGGGCTGGCAAGGGCGGGCGCCGGTCGGAAAGGGGCGGGCCGGCTAGGGCGAGCGCAGGTCCGCAAGGGCGAGCGCAGGTCCACAAGGGGCGGGCGCGGTCGGCAGAGGTGGGCGCGAGTTGGCGGGCGCAGGTCGGCAAAGGCGAGCGCCGGTCGGCTCGGGCGTGGGCCAGGCCCAGGCCCAGGCCCAGGCCGCGTCAGTACCCCGCCGCGGCTCGGCTGTGGTGGCGGGGCCGATCAACTTCCGGGGGCCGCTGCGGTGGCACCACCGCCGGCGCCGGGTGCTGGCGGGCCAGCTCCGCCGTCCAGTGCAGCACCGCCGCCGGGCTGTCGAGGCCGATCAGCCCGACCAACCGCCCGTCGCGGACGGAGCCCGTGATCGGCCGCGTCCCCGGGACCGGCGACTCCAGCAGCACCGTGTCGGTCCCGAGCATCGGCCGGCCCGCGACCTGGATGCGGACGCCGTGCTGCTCCGACCAGTACCGCGGCACCGGCGTGTACGCCGGCGACCCGGCCGGCCCGGCCAGCAGGTTCTCGGCCGCCGCGCGGCTCATCTCGACCGCGTTGAGCCAGTGCTCGTCACGCCGGGGCGTCGCGTCGTAGCGGAGGTTGGGCCAGCGGGCGACGTCACCCGCCGCGACGATCGTGTCCGACCCCAGGACGTGGCACGTCGGCCCGCAGACGACGCCGTCGTCCAGCGGCAGCTTCGCCCCGCGCAGCCACGACACCGCCGGCACGCTGCCGACCGCGACCACGACGCACGCGACGTCGATCGCCCGCCCGTCGGCGAACTCCAGGCCGACCGACATGGTCCCCGGATGCCACCGGCGGATCGTCGTCCCGAGCTCCAGCCGGACGCCGCGGGCGGTGTGCAGCGCGGTGAGCCAGTCGCCGATGTCGGGGCCCAGGACGTCGGCCATCAGCGCCCGCGCCCGGCCGATCAGCACCACCTCGCGGTTCATCTCGCGCAGGCTGGAGGCGACCTCGCAGCCGATGAAGCCGTCGCCGATGACCGCCACCGGACCCGAGTTGGTGGCCAGGGCGCGCTGCAACGCCGTCGTGTCGGACAGGGTCCGGACGACGACGACCCGCGGGTGGCCGTGCGGCGCGCCGGGCATCCGGCGGGGTTCGACGCCGGTGGCGATGATCAGGCCGTCGTAGCGGACCTCTTCGTCGCGCAGGTGCACGACCTGCCGGTTCGGCGACAGCGCGGTGACCGGGCTGTCGAAGTACCACTCCGCGTCGACTTCGAGCGGGTCGGCGAGCAGCGTCTGCGCGCGGCTGACCGCGCCGGTCAGCAGGCTCTTGGACAGCGCCGGGCGGTGGTAGGCGATGTCGGGCTCGGCGCCGAGGACGACGACTTCGCCGTCGAACCCGAGTTCGCGCAGCCGTTCGGCGGCGCGCAGGCCGGCGAGGCCGGCTCCGGCGATGACGATGCGTTCGCTCATCGGGTGGCTCCCAACACGTGGATGGCTCTCATGGGACAGGCGCGCGCGGCCGCGCGGACGTTCGGCGTTTCCCCGGCACCGGGCCGTTTCTCGTACTCGAGCTGCCCGTCGTGGCCGAGCTGGAAGACCCCGGGCGCCTCGGACTGGCAGACGCCGTAGGAGTGGCAGCGGTGGCTGTCGACGTCGACGCGCAGCGCGGCGACCTCGGGCTCGGGTTCGATCAGCCCGGCCCGGACGAGGGCGGACGCGGGCAGCACGCGCAGGGCCGAGAGCAGCACCGGCGGGACGAGCAGCGTGATCCCGGCGAGCCAGACGACCGCCAGGTGCCCGCTCGAGACGGCGCCGAGCCACGCGTGCACGGCGAGCAGCCCGATCGCAAGGTAGCCGAACTGGTGGAAGCGCAGCCAGCGGCCTTCGCGCGCGCCGCGGCGCAGGCCCGCGGTGACCGAGACGGCGATGACGAGCTCGAGGCCGAGGATGCCCAGCGCGTGCCGCGGGGTGCCGTCGTAGAAGGGCAGCAGCAGGTCGGCGACGCCGAAGGGGTCGTCCTCGAGGAAGAGGAACGTCAGCCCGTGCACGGTGCAGGTGGCGAGGGTGAACGCGGCGAGCAGGACGTGACCGGTGCGCAGCGCGTCCCGGCCGTTGAACCGGCGGACCCAGCCGGTGGCGGCCAGGACGCCCCAGCACAGCGTCAGGCACATGCAGAGGTACGTGAGGCGGCCGGACAGCGCGGCGGCCTCGGCGATCCCGGTGTCGTGCGGCGACACCGGGAACAGCGCGGCGGACGGGGACATGGGCGGGCTTACCTCCGGGTGCGCGGCTGGGTCCTGCCGGGGGTTCCGAGCAGGCGGAGCAGGGCGAACGTGGCGACGGCGGCGACGGCCACGAAGCCGGCCCCGAGGGCGACGTCCCCGCCGCCGAGGGTGTCGGCCTCGGTGGCGGAGACGAGCAGGGACGTGGTGTCGGCGAGCCCGGTGCTTTCGAGGAGCGTCAGGTGGCCGAGCGCGGTGTCGACGGCGGTCTGGGCGAACGCGCGGACGTCGTCGTCGCGGGTGCCGGCGCGGACGGCCGAGGCGAGGGAGAAGAGGGTGCCGTACTCGGCGCGGAGGCGGTTGACGTAGACGTGGTCGAACGCGTCGCCGGAGTCCGCGGCGAGCTCGCCCGCCCAGGCGCGCTCCTGCTCGGTCGGCTCGCCGGGGAGGGTGAAGGCGAGCCGGTCGGCGACCGCGCGCAGGGCGACGCCGAGGCGCGCCTGGTCGTCGGCGATGCGCACGGCGACCGCGCGCACGCGCCGGTTGGTGGCGCGCTCGGCGGCCTGCCGGCTCGCCGGCGTCGCCCACAGCGTGTGCTGCTTCAGGCGCGTCAGCAGAGTGCGGTCGGTCTGCTGCAGCTCGCCGGCGGAAGCGGGGAGAACGCAGCCGAGCACGAACGCGGTGGTGGCGGCGAACAAGGCCACGAATCGGAACGGCATCCGTTCTCCCTTCGCGAAGTAGTCCTCACCGGTGGTTACGGAGAAAAGGAGTGATCCGGTTCTCGCCGTCACCTTTTAGTGACTGTGACGTGGGTCACAAGACAGAAAATGAACCGGCGCGGTTCGGGTCGGGACTAATGGGGTACGGAAACTAATGCATATGGTCTATTAAGTGGTTGTGCGCTACGCTCCGGAGGCCCCACGGTCCGCCAGTCAGGTGAGGTTGCGAGCTTTATGGAAGCACTGGGCAGAGAAAGTCGCGACTCCGTCGGCTACACCTCGTCCGCGACCGCGGTCGCGCCGCGCCCGGACGCGGGAGACGATCTCGTCCCGTTGCTCTACAAGGACTTCCGCGCAACCCTGTTCGCCCAGGTACTGGCTCTGACCAACCATGATCGACAGTGGACCGAAGACGTCGTGCAGGAGACCATGATCCGCGCGTGGCAGCACTCCGGCACGCTCGAACGCGAGCCCGGAATGCTGCGCGGCTGGCTGCTCACGGTGGCGCGCCGGATCGTCATCGACGGCTGGCGGAATCGCCGGGTCCGCCCGCAGGAGGTCGCTCTGGAGATCCCGGAAAACGCCGAGTCCACCGACCGCGCGGACAGTTCGTTAGCCGCGCTAACGATTAGCCGGGCATTGTCGGAACTGGACGAGAAATATCAGGCCGTCATCGTCGAGACGTACCTCGCCGGAAACACGGTCCGGCAGGCGGCGACAATTCTGGGAATTCCCGAGGGAACCGTCAAATCGCGGTTGTACACGGCGATGCGGCAATTGCGGAAAGCGCTCGGGGAAGCAGCGGCCCGATGAAGGGGAAGCACCGGGAGGCGGCGGCCTACGAACTGGGTGTCCTCGACGACTCGGAAGAGTTCGAAACCCACCTGCGCGGGTGTCCTCGTTGCCGGGAGCTCCTCGAGGGGTTCCACCCGGTGTCCGAGGCCCTCGATGCGGCGGCCCGGCTCGGGTACCTGCCGGGCGGCGGTTCCCCGGGTGGCCCGGCCGGAGCCGGCGACCCGGCGCCCGCCGGCTCCGCCCGTGAGCGAACCGGCGCGGACCGCGGCTACCCGCCGCCGGGCGACGGGGCCGCCCCTGGTCCGAAGCCGGGCGGGTTTTCCGGCCGGCGGGGGATGGTCACCGGAGCACTGGTGCTGCTCGCGCTGGGCGCGGCCGTCACGGCCGCCCGCGCTGCCCGGCCGGCCACCGCGAGAACCTGGTTCGCATCCGCTGCGTCCATCGTCTCCCCTGCTCAGGTCGTGGCCGGTACCGGCGGTGACCTGCGGGATCTCCCGTGGTCAGCCGGTTTCCAGTAGTCTGCCCGAACCCAACATGAAAGTCCTTACGGTGGATACCGAAGTAAATCCCGAGCACCCCGTCAGCGGGGCTTCGGTACCGAAGCGCCCCGCCCCGCGGCTCCCCGGCCGCGAGCCCGAGCTCAGCCGCCTGACCAGCCTGTTCCCCGTCGCGCTCGGCGGCACGGCCGCGAGCGCGGTGCTGGTCGGCGAGTTCGGCATGGGCAAGAGCGCCACGCTCCACACCACCGCCGCGCTGGCCGCGGACGCCGGCTTCACCGTCGCGATCGCCACCGGGTCGCGGCTGGAGAGCCACCTGCCCGGCGGGCTCGCCCGCCAGCTGGCCGACGCGCTGGACCCCGGCTCCGCGAGCCTCCCCGCCGAGTGCGGCCCGGCCGGCGAGAGCGAAGCGCTGGACCGCTTCTTCCGGATCGTCCGCGACGCGACCGAGCGGGGTCCGCTGTTCCTCGGCATCGACAACGTGCACCTCGCCGACGCCTGGTCCATGCGGTGCCTCGCCTACATCCGGCACCGCGTGCTCGACCTGCCGGTGTTGATCATACTCACGTCCTTGATCGGCCACCCGCCGCACCGCGAGGTCGCGCTGCTGGAGATGGCGGGCTGCACGCCGGCGACGATCACCCTCAACGGCCTCGGCGACGCGGGCGCGGCCGAGATCCTCGGCCTCGCCCAGGGCGAGCTCGCGACCGCGTGCCGCGAGGCGACCGGCGGCAACCCGTACCTGCTGCACGCGCTGCGGCCGCGGCTGCTGCCCGGCGCGGACCCGCACGAGCTCGGCTCGTCGCTGATCGGCCAGGTGCTCCACACGCGGATGGAGGAGTTCCCGCACGCGCCGGAGATCCTGCACGCGGCCGCGATCCTCGGCGAGGACGCCGGCTTCGACCTGCTGGCCCAGCTCGCCGGCGTCGACGAGTTCGACGCGCTGCAGGCGATCGACACCATGGTCCGGCTGCACGTGCTGAACAACAGCAACGCCCCGACGCTGACCTACCCGTTCGTCCGCAACTCGATCCTCAAGGACATGCCGAAGACCACGCGCGCGGTCAACCACGCGCGGGCGGCGAAGCTGCTGTCGGAGACCGGCGCGCCGGCCGAGCGCGTCGCCGCGCACCTGCTGGACGCGACGTCGATCCGGATCCCGTGGGGCGTCGACGTCCTGCGGCTGAGCGCGCGCAACGCCGTGTTCGCCGGCCGGTCCGAGCTGGGCGCGCGGTACCTGCGGCGGGCGCTGGCGGAGCGGCTGACGTCGGGGCGCCGGGTGGCCGTGCTCCTGCAGCTGGCGCACGCGGAGTTCCAGGTCGACCCGCCCGCCGCGGCGCAGCGCGTGCGGGAGGCCGTCGACACGATCGGCAACCGCGACACGGCCGCGTTCATCGCGTCGGCGATGCTGCTGTCGCTCTGCGGCGGCCAGGACGCGCGGCTGGCGATCAGCGCGGCGGGCCAGATCGCGGCACGGCTCGACGCGGGCGGCCCGGACGCCGTCTGGCCGCTGCTGTGCATGACCTACCTCGCCGAAGCCGGCAGCCGGCTCGGCCCGCCGCCGGAGTTCCGCGACTTCGAGGAGCAGTGGGCACCGCTGACCGACCCGGCGGCGCAGCGCAGCCGGTCGGCGCTGCTGGCGCTCGACGCGGTCCGCAGCGGCGAGTCCGCGCAGGAGGCCGTCGGCCACTTCGCCGACGCGCTGACCGGCGACGACGGCGAGCTGTTCGAGCAGCACTACTTCTTCACGCTGGCGACGTCGGTGCTCGCCGACGAGCCGGCGCACGTCGACCGGCTGTGCCGGGTCCTCGACGTCGAGCGCGAGCCGTGGGACGTGCACGTCCCGCACGGCGCGCTCCCTACCCTGGCCCGCGGGATCGCGCTGCAGGCCAGCGGCGACCTGCAGCGGGCGAGCGTCCACTTCGAGTCGCTGCTGCGCCGCTTCGACGAGCGCGGCGGGACGACGACGTGCCCGGTCGGCGTGCTGTGCGCGGCGAAGCTCGTCGAATGCTGGGTGGACCTGGGCCGGTTCGAGGCGGCGACGTCGTTGCTGGACCGGATGGACTTCGTCGCGAGCCAGGGCCTGTTCACCCACACGTACCTCCTGTACGCGCGCGGCCGCCTGCGCGTCGCGACCGGGTACACGCGCTTCGGGTTCGAGGACCTGCTCAGCTGCGGGCGCCGGCTCGCCCACCACGGCATGCGGTTCCCGGGGTTCGTGCCGTGGCGCGCGCACGCGGCGCGGGCGGCGCTGGCGCTGGGCCAGGCCGACGACGCGGCCCGGCTGGCCGAAGAGGACATCAACGCCTCCGCTCGCTGGGGCGCGGCACGGCCGCTGGGCACGGCGTTGACGACGATGGGTCTCGTCCGCGAGGACGACGAAGCCGAGCGCGCGCTGACGAAGGCGATCACGACGCTTCGGTCGTCGCCGGCCCGGCTCCAGCTGGCGACGGCGCTGACCGAGCTGGGCACGCTGCAGGCGCGGCACGGCCAGTCGGAAAAGGCCATCGAGACGCTGCGGCAGGCCGTCGAGCTGAGCGAGCACTGCGGAGCGCGGCCGCTCGCCCGGCGCGCGGCGGAGGAGCTGCGGTCGGCGCGGCGGGCGCTGACCCCGGCGAAGGACAACGAGCACGGCTTGACGCGGCAGGAGAACCGCATCGCCGTGATGGCCGCGCAGGGCCTGACGAACCGCGAGATCGCGACGGCGCTGCACCTCACGCGGCGGACGGTGGAGCTGCACCTGTCGGGCGCGTACCGCAAGCTCGGCATCCCCGGGCGCGCGGAACTCGGTGGCGCGCTGGCGAAGTCGCACCGCGGCGGGTGAGTTCCCACCGCGTGGACGCGCGTTGACCGGTCCGGGCGGCGTTGCTCTACTCGGGCCATGTCCCTCGAAGAGCCGTTGAAATTCGCCTACTGGGTCCCGAACGTGAGCGGTGGCCTCGTCACGTCCGACATCGAACAGCGGACGGACTGGGGTTACGAGTACAACAGAGATCTGGCCGTGCTGGCCGAAAACAGCGGGTTCGAGTACGCGCTTTCGCAGGTGCGCTACACGGCCAGCTACGGCGCGGCGTACCAGCACGAGTCGACGGGTTTCAGCCTGGCGCTGCTGCTCGCGACGCAGCGGCTCAAGGTGATCGCGGCCGTCCACCCGGGCCTGTGGCACCCCGGCGTGCTGGCGAAGTTCATCGCGAGCGCCGACGTGATCTCCGGCGGCCGAGCGGCGGTGAACGTGGTGAGCGGCTGGTTCAAGGGCGAGTTCACCGGCTTGGGTGAACCGTGGCTGGAGCACGACGAGCGCTACCGGCGGTCCGAGGAGTTCATCCGCGTCCTGCGCGAGCTGTGGACGAACGACCACGCGGAGTTCCGCGGCGACTTCTACCGCATCCACGACTTCGACATCAAGCCGAAGCCGGTGGCGGCCCCGCACCCGGAGATCTTCCAGGGCGGCAACTCCACGGCGGCGCGCAAGCTGGCGGGGAGCGTGTCGGACTGGTACTTCAGCAACGGCAAGGACTTCGACGGGTTCTCCGAGCAGGTTTCGGAGGTGCAGGGGTATGCCGCTTCTCATGGAAGGACCGTCCGTTTTGGACTCAACGGGTTCGTGATTGCGCGTGAGTCGGAGAGCGAGGCGCGCGCGGTGCTTCGCGAGATCGTGTCGAAGGCCAACGTCGAGGCGGTGGAGGGGTTCCGGTCGGCCGTGGCGCAGGCCGGGAGGTCCACTTCGGACTCGAAGGGCATGTGGGCGGACTCGGGGTTCGAGGATCTGGTGCAGTACAACGACGGGTTCCGGACCAAGCTGATCGGGACGCCGGAGCAGATCGCGGACCGGGCGATCGAGTACAAGAAGCGCGGGGCGAACCTGCTGCTGCTCGGGTTCCTGCACTACCTGGAGGACGTCGAGCACTTCGGCAAAGAGGTGCTGCCGGTGATCCGGGCGAAGGAGCAGGACCTCGCCCGCGGCGCGGCCACCCCCGAGCCGCTGGGAGTCTGAGCCCGCGGGGGCGCCCCCGTTTTCCACTTTACTCGCGACCACCGACAAAACCGGGCCACGCTCGAGCGGGCCGCCGCCGGTCTCGCGGAATTGTCGGTGCCTTCCGGTAGCGTGGAAAACGGGGGCGCCCCCGGCGGACCGCGCCGGGCGTCGATTAGCGTGGGAGCGTGAACTTCTGGGCCGGGGCGGGAAGCCTGGCGCTCCTCGCCGCCGTGCTGGTCTTCGCCATCGTGCGTCCGCGCGGCTGGCCCGAAGCCGTCGCCGCGGTGCCGGCCGCCGGGCTCGCGCTGCTGCTCGGTCTCGTGCGTCCGGCGGCGGCCGGGCACCGGGCCGTCGAAATCCTCCCGACCCTGGGCTTCCTGGCCGCGATCCTGCTTTTGTCCTTTTTGGCCAGTGTCGACGGCGTCTTCACCTGGCTCGGCAACCGCCTGGCCGAGGCCTGCCACGGCAAGCCCCGCCGGCTGCTCGTCCTCACCTTCGCCGCGGCGGCCGGCGTCACCGCGATCCTCAGCCTGGACGCCACCGTCGTCCTGCTCACCCCGGTCGTCCTCGCGACGGCCACCAGCCTGAAGCTCCCGCCCCGCCCGCACGTCTACGCCTGCGCGCACCTGGCGAACTCGGCGTCGACGCTGCTGCCCGTGTCCAACCTGACGAACCTCCTCGCCTTCGCCGCGTCGGGGCTGACCTTCGCCGGCTTCACGGCGATGATGGCGTTGCCGTGGCTCGTCACGATCGGCATCGAACTGCTGGTGTTCCTGCGCTTCTTCGCCACCGACCTGCGTCCGCGCGAGACCGCCGACCCGAAGCAGCACCTCGAGACGCCGACGTTCGCGCTCGTCATCCTGGCGCTGACGCTCGTCGGCTTCGGGGTCGGCCAGCTGGGGCATGTCGAGCCGGTGTGGATCGCGGCGCTGGCGTCGCTGATCCTGGGCGTCCGGGCGCTGGCGCTGGGCAAGATCAAGCCGTGGCAGCTGGTCATCGAGGCGTCGCCGCAGCTGGTCCTGTTCGTGCTCGGGCTGGCGGTCGTCGTGGAGGCGGTCTCGGAGCACGTCCTCGGCGGTCTGCTGCGCGACGTCCTGCCGACGTCGACCGGCCTGCTCGACCTCCTCGTGGCCGCGGGCGTGGCGGCCCTGCTGGCCAACCTGGTCAACAACCTCCCGGCGACGCTGATCCTGCTGTCGGTCCTGGGCCCGCACCCGGCACCGGGCGTGCTGCTGGCGGTCCTGCTCGGCGTGAACATCGGCCCGAACGCGACCTACCTCGGCTCGCTGGCGACGCTGCTGTGGCGCCGCACGCTGCCGGAGCACCCGTCGGCGAAGACGTTCCACGTCCTGGGGGCGATCACGACACCGCTGTGCCTGGCCGCGGCGACCGGGGCGTTGTGGCTGAGCCTGAGCGTGGCGAGCTAGCACCGCCCGCCGACGCGAACCGCCTGGTCGGGACGGCTCACGAACTCCGGGCGCAGGCCGATCGGTGAGCTGACGCGTTCCGCTGAGGCTCAGCGGGGCATCGTGATCGTCTGGCCCGGCTTCATCGTCGCGCCGCAGTCGTCCAGGGGGCCGCCGAAGCGGTCCGCCGCCACCGCCGGGATCGTCTTTGCCGCGTAGTCCTGGGCCGCCTTCAGCTTCGCCGGGTCCGTCACCGCGTCCTTGCGCACCCAGTCGCCGTTGCGCAGGCCCTCGATCGGCGACGAATAGATCAGCACGTAGTCGCGGTCCAGCCGCGGGTCCAGCGCGATGCCGTTGCCCGCGGCCCACGGGCCCCACGAGTGGATGAACGTCGGCTTCACCGTGTCGAACACGTAGTTCCGCAGGCCCGCCAGGTCGTTGTCGTGGACCAGGTCCGCGATCGGCTTGTTGACCAGGCCCGCCATGTCCACCAGCTCGAGCCGGCTCGTCATCGACGAACCGCCGAGGTCCGGCAGCAGCAGCGACGCCTTGCCGATGCCCAGGATGTCCGCGTACGTGTTGAAGCCGCGGCCGAAGCGGTCGGCCACCAGGCACGCCGTGATGTTCGGGTTCTTCGCGAACTTGTCCGCCGCGGCCGCGAACCCGACCGCCGACGGGACGAACGCCCCCACCAGCACGACCACGATCCCGATCCGCAGCAACGCGCGCCGGTGCTTCAGCAGCTCGCCCGCCGACAGCGTCCCCGCGATGACGGCCAGCGGCCACACCGGGCTGGCGAACCGGTGCTGGTACATCCAGTCGGCGACCATCACGCCGTACGCGACGATCCCCAGCCCCAGCGGCACCAGCAACGCGATCAGCGACCGCCGCCACGGCGCCTTGACCAGCGCGAACACGATCACCAGCGCCAGCAGGACCACGCCGGCCCAGCCCGCGTAGCCCGCCAGCTCGAACGGCCGCTTCAGAGCGTCGATGCCGGGCAGGCCCTGCTGCTTGGCCACCGACGGGTTGGCCAGCAGCCGCCCGAACTCCGCGTGCCGCCAGACGACGTACGCGCCGAACGGCACCGCGAACGCCGCCACCGACAGCAGCGCCAGCCGGAAGCTCTTCCAGAACAGGCCGCCGCGCAGCAGGAACAGCGCCGTCAGCGGGTACGCGCCCGCGTAGATCAGGCCTTCCGGCCGGGTCAGCGCCGCGAACGCGACCATGACGCCGGCCCAGAGCGCGACCTTCGGGGTCAGCAGCTTGTCGCGCTTCACCGCGACGAACAGGGTCACGGCCAGCGTGACGACCGTGAACGCGAACAGCGAGTTCTCCAGGCCGGACACGACCCAGATGACGAACGACGGGATCGTCGCCAGCGTCAGGCCGGCGATCAGCGTCGCCAGCCACGCGAAGCGCGTGAAGATCTGCTTCGCCGCGAGGTAGCAGGCGGTCAGGATGCCGCCGGTGAACAGCAGGCCCAGCGCCTTCGGGAACAGCACGTAGTCCGGGAGCCCGAAGAGCGAGCCGTGGTCGAAGAGGCCGACGAGCTTGCCGAGGCCGAGCAGCACCATCCACGTCGGGTCGGAGAAGCCCTCGACCGGCGGGACGCCCGGCTGCAGCACCGGGCCGAGGCCGTCGGCGAAGCTGCGGGCGTAGGAGAACGTGATGGCGGCGTCGTCGACGATCCAGTGGCCGTAGCGCGTGGCGTGGGCGGCGACCGCCGCGACGCCGGCGAGCACGGCCAGCACCGGCGCCAGGCGCGCGCCCAAGCCACGCGTGGTCGTCGCGGGTGCCGGGTCCTCGGGGACGTCGCTCGGGGAGGTCTCGGTGAGTGCGCTAGCCGTCATGTCCTCGTCACTGTTCCGCCCGCAGGCTTCTGCCGGTGGGATACGCGCGAGCTGGCGCCCCCTGAAGTGGACCCAGCCGTGGATCCGCCACCGCGGCGACGCGGTCGAGACACTCTAGCCAATACCCCATCCGGGGTCCGCCACGCGTCGGTGTTGACCGTGATCCACCCCACATTTCGGGGGGTCAGGCCAGGTGCGAGGTGTCGTTGACCAGCCGGACCGAAGCGTTCCCGTCCGGGTAGAACTCGACGATCGACAGCGACGCCAGATCGAGGTGCAGCCGGAACAGCAGCTGCGGTCCCGCGTCGAGGCCCATCCGGAGCAGCGTCTTGATCGGCGTCACGTGGCTGACCAGCACCAACGTCTTGCCGCCGTGCTCGGCGATGAGCTCGTCGCGGGCCTTGCGGACGCGCCGGTGGACGACTTCGAAGCTCTCCCCGCCGGGCGGCGGCACCGAGCTGTCGCCGAGCCACGAGCCGTGCAGTTCGGGGTCGCGGTCGGCCGCTTCGGCGAACGTCAGGCCCTCCCAGTCGCCGAAGTCGGTCTCGATGAGGCCGGGGTGGGTCTCGACGCGGCCGCCGAGCGCGTCGGCGACGGCCTGCGCGGTCTGCTTCGTGCGCGTGAGCGGCGAGGAGATGATCGGGACGGCCTCGCCGTCGACGACCAGCCCGTCCATCGCGGCCAGCCGCTTCGCCGCCGCGGCGGCTTGGGAGCGGCCCAGCTCGGTCAGCGGGACGTCGCCGCGGCCGGAGTAGCGGCGCAGCGCCGACATCTCCGTCTGGCCGTGGCGCAGCAGGAGCAGCCGGGTCGGGGTGCCTTTCGCGCCGGTCCAGGCCACGGCCGCGCGGTCGGGCTTGCGGGTCGGCAGCTTCGGCGCGGGCTTCCCGGCGGCGGGCTTCCCGGTGGCCGCGTCCATGGCCTCGTTCGCGAGCCGGTCCGCGTGGGAGTTCTCCGCCCGCGGGATCCACTCGTACTTCACGCGGGAGAAGCCGGCCGCCAGTTCCTTGGCGCGTTCGGCGAGCGGCTGCATGTCCGGGTGCTTGATCTTCCAGCGCCCGGACATCTGCTCCACCACGAGCTTCGAGTCCATCCGGACGTCCACAGTGGACGCTCCGAGCTCGGCCGCGGCGGTCAGCCCGGCGATCAGGCCGTTGTACTCCGCGACGTTGTTCGTGACGACGCCGAGGCTTTCCTTGCGCTCGGCGAGGACCTCGCCGTCGCTGTCCTTGACGACCGCGCCGTAGCCGGCCGGGCCCGGGTTGCCCCGGGAACCGCCGTCGGCCTCGACGATGACATGCGAGGTCACAGACCCGACTCCATGGTCCGGACCAGGATCGCGCCGCAGTTCTCGCACTGGATGACGTCGTCCTCCGGCGCGGCCTTGATCTCGGCGATCGTGTTGCGGTCCATCTCCAGCTGGCAGGCGCCGCAGCGGCGGGCCCGCAGCAGCGCGGCGCCGATGCCCTTGTGCTCGCGGACGCGCTCGTACAGCTTGAGCAGCGGCTCCGGGAAGCGCGGCAGCAGCTTCGCGCGGTCTTCGTCGCGGCGGGCGCGGGTGGTGTCCAGGTCCTTGAACGCCTCGTCGCGGCGGGCGATCGCGGCGGCGACCTCGGCCTCGGCCTTGTCGACCTCGGCGCCGGTGCGCTGCGCGTCCATGCCGAGGGCCTCGCGCTGCTCCATCAGCTCCAGCAGGTCGTCTTCGAGCGCGCTCTGGCGGCGCTGCAGGGTCTGCAGCTCGTGCTCGATGTCGGTCATCTGCTTCGAGTTGACCGACCCGGACGCCAGGAGCTTGCGGTCGCGGTCCTCGCGGGCGCGCACCGACTCGATCTCCTTCTCCTGCCGGGCGATCTCGCGGTCGAGGTCGGAGGCGGCGGTCTCCACGGACACGAGCGCGTCGCGGCGCTCACGGGCGGTCTTCTCCCCCGCGTCGATCTCGGCCAGCTCGGGCAGGGTGCGGCGGCGGTGCGCGGTGCGCGAGAGCTCGGCGTCCACCTTGGCGAGCTCGAGCAACTGGCGCTGCACGGCGGGTTCGGCCTTCACGGTGCTCCTCTTAATTCGATGTGCGCTCG
Organism: Amycolatopsis sp. NPDC114478; assembly: GCF_055633805.1. Taxonomy (NCBI): domain Bacteria; kingdom Bacillati; phylum Actinomycetota; class Actinomycetes; order Pseudonocardiales; family Pseudonocardiaceae; genus Amycolatopsis; species Amycolatopsis sp. NPDC114478. The sequence continues at coordinate 66,504 of NZ_JBVKDO010000037.1, forward strand.
GCGCGGACGTTCCACGGGTCGGTGCACCGCGTGGAGACGTAGGTGTCGACGTTACCCGCAAACGCGTTGCCGATGACCGCCGAGGCTTGCCCGCACCAGGGCCATTCGCTGGCCCAGTGGGTCAGCCCGACCAGCGCGGGCACGGTGCCCGGGTTCGCCAGGTGCTCGCCGGCGGGGTGATGCCGCAGGTCGGCGGTGACGAAGGCGTCGGCACCGGCCGCGGTGGCCTGCTTCAGGTAGGAGTCCCCGGCGCCGCCGGAGACGGCGACGGTGCGGATCGGGCGGTCGGCGTCCCCGGCACCGAGGACGCCGGGCACGGTCGCGGGCAGGGCGTCGGCGACGCGCTGGACGAACCGCGCGAACGGCTCGGCCTCGGGCAGCTCCCCGAGGCGGCCGATGCCGGTGACGCCGTCTTCGTTGGGGGTGAGGGGGCCGGTGACGCGCAGCCCGATCGCCTGGGCGAGGGCGTCGGACACGCCGGGGTCGGCCGAGTCCGCGTTGGTGTGCGCGCAGAAGAGCGCGATGCCGTCGCGGATCATGCGGTGGACGAGCGCGCCCTTGGCGGTGTCGGCCGGGACGCCGTGCACGCCGCGCAGGAGCAGCGGGTGGTGGGCGACGATCAGCTGCGCGCCGAGCGCGGCGGCCTCGTCGATGGTTTCGGCGACCGGGTCGACGCAGAAGAGCACGCGCGTGACGGGCTCGGCCGGGTCGCCGCAGACGAGGCCGACGGCGTCCCACGACTCGGCGAGCGCGGGCGGGTACGCCTGCTCCAGGACGGTGATGATTTCGGAAAGCGCGGGCACCGGGGGATCTTCGCATGTACGGTCGCGGGCCATGCGAGTACTGGCGGTGCTCTTCGCGGTGGTGTCGGGCCTGGTCCTGGCTTCGGTCCCGGCGGCGGCTTCGGCTCCTGGCCTGTGGCGCCTGACGGACCTGGCGGCCCAGCGCGTCGCGATCGCGGACCAGGTGGCGGCGGCGAAGTACGGCACACCGTCCCCGATCGACGACCCGGCGCGCGAGCAGCAGATCTACGACTCGGTGTCGGCGCAGGCGCCCGGGCTGGGCCTGGACCCGGCGGACGCGGTGCGGTTCTTCCGCGCGCAGATCGAGGCGAACAAGCTGGTGCAGCGGGGGTGGTACGCCCGCTGGGACGCGCACCCGTCGGAGGTGCCGACGACCCGGCCCGATCTTGGGCAGATCCGCCCGGTGATCGATCGGGTGAACGCGGGGTTGTTGACGGAGCTGGCGGCGACGTTGTCGCTTCGCGGGTCTCGCGCGTGCCCGACGCGGCAGCTGGTGGCGGCGGGTGTGGCGGACCTGGTCCACCGGTTCGACGCGCTGCACGCGCGAGCGCTGGGCGAAGCGACGTCGGCGACCTGCTTGCCTGCTTAGGGGGCGCCCCGGCGGCGGGTCCACTGCCGCCGCCGCGAGCGCCGGTGCAGCGTCAGTTGCAGTTGCCGCAGCAGCCGCAGCCCTGTCCGGTGCACTTCGAGCAGCACCCGTGCATGTCGCTCTCCTTCCGGTTCGCGTCCTCGCGTGATCGACGCTAAGTGGCGGCGCGGGGCGGCGGGTACCGCCGAGCGAGCGGGTGACCGGGTGAACCGGCCACTCACATTCGTGACCGGCGCCTGACTACGCCGTCGCCGCGGGCGGGCGCCCCGGCCGCCGCACGACCAGGGCGCTGGCGAACACGAGCCCGCCGACTGCGAGCAGACCCCAGCCGAAGCCGCGGCGCACGGACAGGGCGGCATCGCATGCCGCCTGGTAACCCTCAGTGCGATCGGGCAGCGCCCACACCTCCCCGGCGTCGGCCGCGTAGGCGTTCGTCAGCGCGTTGACGTTCGAGTCGTGCGCGGCCTGGCTCATATCGGTCTTGAACCCACTCCCGCACACGACGGACTCCCCACCCACGGCGGTTGCCTTCACCGTGGCCCCGAGCAGAACCAGCGCGGCGATGACGACGGCGAGAGCGGCGATGGCCACGAAAGTGCGAGGCGTCATGACGGCTCTCCGGCGGTGTCGAGGACGTTTCCGCACTGGTCGCGGGGTCTGGTACTCCTATTACGCGGATCCGGGAGGTACCGCCGAGCGAGCGGGTGACCGGGTGAACCGGCCGGTTACGCTCGCGGCGTGACGCACCTCGTCTTCGTCTGCTCGGGCAACATCTGCCGCTCCCCCATGGCCGAACTCGTCTTCCGCGCGAAGCTCGACGAGTCCGGAATCGACGGTATCCGCGTGACCAGCGCCGGCACCGGGCCCTGGCACGCCGGGGAGCCCGCCGACAAGCGGGCCCGCGCCACGCTCAAGGCCCACGGCTACCCCTCCGAACACGTCGCCTCCGAAGTGTCCGACGAAGACCTCCACGCCGACCTCCTCCTGGCCGCCGACGAGGGGCACGCCGAGTTCCTCCGCGCTCGCGTCGACGATCCGGCGAAGGTCCGGCTGCTTCGCTCCTTCGACCCGTCCGCTCCCGAAGGCGCCGAGGTCCCGGATCCCTACTACGGCGGTGACGACGGCTTCGAGGACGTCCTCGGCATGATCGAACGCTCGGTGCCCGGTTTGCTGGATTGGGTGCGTTCGCGCGGGTAGAGGTCACAACCGGCGGAGGTCGGCGGGCGGGCGCGCCGGGGTACGGCCTACCGTGGTGGGGTGCGGTTGCGGTTCCTGCTCAAGCCCGGGTGGCTGGCTCTGACGGTGGTGGTGTTCGCCTTCGCCATCTGCTGCTTCACGCTGCTCTCGCCGTGGCAGTTCAGCCGCAACGCCGAACGCGAGCAGCAGAACTCCGCGCTGGAGGCGTCCTTCACCGCCGCGCCGCTGCCGCTCGCGCAGCTGCTGCCGCCGGGCAGCGGGCCCGACCAGCGCACCGAATGGCACCTCGTCTCGATCAGCGGCCAGTACCTCGCGGACAAGGAAGTCGTCGCGCGGCTGCGGACCGTCCAGGGCGAGGGCGCCTTCGAGGTCCTGACGCCGCTGCGGACCACCGACGGCACGGTCGTCCTGATCGACCGCGGGTACGTCCGGCTCGACAGCAAGTCCGGCGTGCTGCCGTACGCGCCGCCGCCACCCGGGATCGTGCAGGTCACCGCACGGGCGCGCGCCGACGAGACCGACCCGAAGCACCGGGACGCCTTCGCCGACGCGTCGACCGGCGGGCAGCTGCAGAGCTACGTCGTCGACTCGCGGGTGGTCGCGCGGGCCGCGAAGCTCGACATCCGGCCGGGGTACTTCCAGCTCGACACCGGCCAGCCCGGCGTGCTGGGCGCGCTGCCGCTGCCGCAGACCGACTCCGGGCCGTTCCTGTCCTACGCGCTGCAGTGGATCGCGTTCGGCGCGATGGCGCTGCTGGGCTGGCTGTACTTCACCGTGCGCGAGCTGAAGCCGGGCGGCGCGCTGGACTCGTCGTCGGAGGCGCCGACGCGCCGGAAGTCCGTCGCGGAGATCCTGGCCGAAGACGAGCTCGCCGAAAGTGGCCATCAGAAATAGCGTCGCAATGGACCTTCGGTAAGGCCACTTGCGGTGGTGACACTGAGGTCATGCTGATCCACCCCTGGGACGCCGCCGAAGACGCGGAATGGCGCGCGTGGCTGGCCGGGCACGACTTCGGCCAGCTGATCGCCGGCGGCGCGGGCCGCGACCTGCCGGTGGTGACGCCGGCGCACTTCGCGTTCGACGGCGACGACACGGTCCTCACGCACCTGGCGCGCCCCAACCCGATCTGGCCGCTGCTGGAGGAGCACCCGCGGGCGCTGCTGACGGTCGTCGACGACTACACGTACGTCCGCGCGGACTGGAACACGGCCGGCGACCCGGCGGTCGGGGTGCCGACGTCGTACTACGCGACGGTGCAGCTCGAAGGGGACGTCCGGCTCGTCGACGACCCGGAGGCGAAGGCGGCGTTGCTGGACAAGCAGTTGCGGCACTTCGAACCGGATGGCGCGCGGGCGCCGGTGAGCGCGTCGGAGGCGCCGGACCGGCGGTTGCTGCCCGGGATCCGCGGGATCGAGTTCACGATCACCGGGGTGCGGGCGAAGTTCAAGTTCGGCGGGAACAAGACCCCCGAGGACCGCGCGCGGATCGGCGGCAAGCTGGCCGAACGCGGCGGGCGGCTCGACGAGGAGGCCTTGGCGCAGCTGCGCCGCCGCGGCTGAGGGCCCTCAGCCGCGACGCACGGATCGCGTCAGCCGCCGCAGCCCGGGACCGGGAGCACGTCCAGGAAACCGTGGATGGTCTCGCCCGTGGTGTGGTTCACCGCGTCCGCGGTCATGTGCTGGGTGACGCCCGGCTGGTTGGCGGTCGGGTGCTGCTCCCGGATCCCCGTGGTCGCCGAGACGTCGTCGCCGGTGAAGAAGACCCTGCCGTTGTCGGCGAAGGTGATGCTCCAGGTCTGGCCGGCGACGTTGGTGTGGATCTCGAACTCTTCCCCGACGACGAACGACCCGCCGGGCCCGTCGTCGTCGTGCTTGGACTTCAGCGTGAACGGTGTGCCCAGGCTGCCGGTGGAGTCCTGCTCGTAGGTGGGCCCGCAGTGGCGCTTGGCCTCGGCGGTGCCGGTGACGACGAGGGTGAACAGGCTCGCGGTGATCACGCCCACCGCAATGTGCTTGTACCGCACGAAAATCCTCCCATTATCGCGAAGCGTTGCCTACGCCTGTCGATACGCGGAGGAGTTACAACGTCAACGCGAGCGGCGCCAAAGACCCGCGACGACCGCGAGCAGGACCGAGGTGACCCCGGCCAGCCACCCGACGACGCGGGACAGCTCCACCGCCCGCGTCACGTGCCCGGCGTCCGGGTTCCGCCCGACCCCCAGCACCGGCAGTTCCGCCACCCCGTGCGGGTAGACCGTCCGCCCGCCGACGCGAACTTCCAAGGCTCCGGCGAACGCCGCCTCGACGCGGCCCGCGTTGGGGCTCGGGTGGGCGATCGTGTCGCGGCGCCACGCCCGCCACGCGCCCCCCGCCGAACCGCCGACCACCGGGGCCGCCAGCACCGTCAAGCCCGCCGCCACGCGGGTCGGGACCAGGTGGACCAGCTCGTCGAGCCGGTCGATCGCCCAGTGGCCCGGCCGGCCCACGCGCGCCCGGCGCAGCAGGCTGACCGTGCGCGCTCCGAGCAGGCCCGGGACGCCCGCGACCGCGCCCCAGACCAGCGGCGCGACCACCGCGTCCGAGGTGTTCTCCGCGACCGTTTCCACCGAGGCTCGCGACAGCCCCACCAGGTCCAGGCCGTCGGCCACGCGGGGGTCCAGTTCGGACAGTGTCGCGCGGGCCGGGTCGAAGCGGGACTCCTCGAGGTCGCGGGCCAGCTCCGTGCCCTGCAGGGCCAGGCCGGCCGCGCCGAGGACCGCCCAGGTCGTCACGGCCGTCGCCGACGCCTGCACCAGCGGGCGGCCGCGGCCGGCGCGTTCGAGCAGGAGGCCGCCGGCCACCGCGACGCCCGCGACCGCCGCGCCCGTGCGCTGCGGGAGGCGGCGGAACGCCGTCACCGTGAGGCGCCGACGGGGGTCGCCGAGGGCGCCGTCGGCCGCCACGCCCAACACCAGTCCGATCGCGCGCGCCGCGCTCACCCGTGCCCCCCGGCGGAAGAAAAGTCCAGTACCCGACGAGGCTACTCGACCAGCGCGGCGATCTCGTCACGCGCCTGGACGACGATGTCGTGCATCGCCCGCTCGGCCCGGTCCGCGTCCCCGGCGGCCACCGCCGCGGCCACCTCCAGGTGCCACGCCACGGCCTCGGGCTGCGGTTCCGGCGGCATCAGCCCGTGCCCGGTCCGGCCGGTGAGCACCTCCGCGACGACCTCGGACAGCTGCGCGAACATCGGGTTCCCGGACGCGCCGAGCAGCAGGTCGTGGAACGCGATGTCGAACTCGAGGAACGTCGAGAGGTCGCGGGCCCGGGCCGTGCGCGCCAGCCGCTCCCCCAGCGCGCCGAGCCGGCCGCGCTCCTCCGGCGTCGCACGCAGGGCGGCGTACCGCGCCGCGCACGGCTCGATCGCCGAGCGCAGCTCGTTCAGCATCGCCAGGGCCGCCGGGCGCGCGGGGCCGTCGAGCTGCCAGCGGATCAGGCGCGGGTCGTAGTGGTTCCACTCCGCCTGGTCCCGGACGATCACGCCGACCCGGCGCTTGCTGCTGGTCAGGCGCATCGTCTCGAGCACCCGGACGACTTCGCGCGCCACCGTCCGTGAAGCACCGAAGCGCTCTTGAAGCTCATCGGACCGCAGGACGGTGCCCGGCTCCAGCTCTCCGTTCGCGATCGCCGCGCCGAGAGCGTCCAATGCTTGTTCGTGCTTCACCCGGCCAACTTAGCGATCTGACTCGATTAAGTAGTACTTCATCTTGAATAAGTAGTACTTTTGAGTTTGACTCACCCGAGCACAACGAAGTGGGAGGTGCGGATGACCGTCATCGTGGTGATGGGGGTGTCAGGCTCCGGCAAGACGACGATCGGCACGGCGCTCGCGAACGCGCTGGGCGTCGAATACGCCGAGGCGGACACGTTCCATCCGCAGGCCAACATCGACAAGATGACGGCGGGGCATCCGCTGACGGACGCCGACCGCGCCCCTTGGCTCGAGGCCATCGCCGGCTGGATCCGCGACCACCAGGACTCCGGCGGCGTCGTGACGTCGTCCGCGCTCAAGCGCCGGTACCGCGACGTGCTGCGGACCGGCGGCGACGTCTGGTTCGCCCACCTGCACGGCGACCGCGAGATCCTCGCCGAACGCATGAAGTCGCGTTCGGGCCACTTCATGCCGGTGTCCCTTCTGGACTCCCAGCTCGCCGACCTGGAACCCCTCGAAGCGGACGAGCCCGGCGCGATCTTCGACATCCGCGAAACGCCGGCTGAGATCACCGAAGCCGCCCTGACCGCTTTCCGGGAGCACGCGTGAACACCGTCCTCGCCGCCGGCTGGACCGGCCACGACACCCGCCTGATCATCGCGACCGTCGTCGCGATCGCCGTCATCGTCGTGCTGATCACGAAGGTGAAGCTGCACCCGTTCCTGTCGCTGGTGCTCGGCTCGCTCGTGCTCGGCCTGACCGCCGGGATGCCGGTCGACAAACTGCTGAAGAGCTTCACGACCGGCGTCGGCAGCACCGTCGCGTCGGTCGGCATCCTGATCGCCCTAAGGGATGTCTCGTAACCCGGTGTCGGAGCGGCCGGGCCGGTAGTTGATCATGTTGGTGTGGTGCAGGTGATCACAGCGTCGCGGCCGGAG
>NZ_JBVKDO010000038.1:0-69776 GCF_055633805.1 Amycolatopsis sp. NPDC114478
CGGCAAGTCGCCGCGACGTTCCCGCTGACTTCTTCGGGGTGGCGAAGGACGGCCAGGCGCCGGTTCGCGCGCCTGACCAGGTCCTTCTCACTCCACACTCGCTCAGCCATGGGCCTCCCTCGATCAAGGGGCCCAGACTGTCAACAACCTCAGTCAGTTTTAGAGCTAGCCGCGGCGGTTCCTGTCTCGCTCGGGTCGCCGACTGCGGTGCCCGGCTGTGGCGACGGTGGTCACCACAGCCACGGCAGCACATTCTCGGTGAGCTTGTGAGCGATCGCCACTGCGGCCGCACAACTCGCACCGGTGAGTGCGAACCGGCGGCCTCGGCGCGGCGGCCGCAGCGCCTGGGCGCGTTCTCGCCAGTCGAGGACGCGCCGGACCCCGGGATCGAGGTCGAGCAGGAACCTGCTGACGACCTCGCCGGCACGTCGCCGCCGGACGCGCCGGGTTCCGCCGCGCGGAACGGGGCCGGTCGTGCTCGACCGCCAAAGTCGTGATCTCACGTTGTATGTAAGTCGTTCTGCCGGGCGAAACGACGATTGCCCGCCCAGATGGACCAATCGGCGTTGGACGACCTACTCGGAGTGGGTCAGAGGTCCAGGTCCACCACGATCGGGGCGTGGTCCGACGGGCCCTTTCCCTTGCGGGCGTTGCGGTCCACATAGGAATCCGTCACCGCGGACGTGAACGCCTCGTTGCCGTACACCAGGTCGATCCGCATCCCCTTGTTGTTCGGGAAGTTGCCGGCCCGGTAGTCCCAGTACGTGAACGGGTGGTCGTACTTCAAGGGCCGCGGGAACACGTCCGACAACCCGAGGTCCCGCAGGCGGGCCAACGCCTCCCGCTCCGGCTTCGTCACGTGCGTCGACTCCGCGAACACCGCGATGTCCCACACGTCCGCGTCGGTCGGCGCCACGTTGAAGTCACCCAGCACCGCGAAGGGCGCAGAAGACAGCTCCGAAGAAACCAGCGACCGCAACGCCTCCAGCCACTCCAGCTTGTACGCGTAGTGCGGGTTGTCCGGCTCACGCCCGTTGGGCACGTACACCGACCACACCCGCACGCCGCCGCAAGTGGCGCCGATCGCCCGCGCCTCCGCGGCGTCTTCGAACGACGGCTCGCCCGGCAGCCCGCGCACCACGTCGGACAACCCCACGCGCGACACGATCCCGACGCCGTTCCAGCGCCCGAGCCCGTACGCCGCCACCTCGTACCCGAGCGCCTCGACCTCGGCCAGCGGGAACTTCTCCGTCGTGGTCTTCAGCTCCTGCAGGCACAGCACGTCCGGCGCCGTCTCCTCCAGGAAGCCCAGCACCCGGGGCAGGCGGGGGACGATGGAGTTCACGTTCCAGGTGGCGATCCGCATGCCCGCGAGCATCCCACACGCCACCGACAAAACCGGGGCGGCGCCGAAGCGCCGCCCCGGGAGCTCACACGCCCGCGGTCGTCCGGATCCAGGACCGGCTCGACGCCACGCTCGCGTAGTTGTTCGTCCCGCGGGTGTTGGTCCCGCTCTGGTTCTGGACCGTCGACGCGACGCCCACCTGCACGCCGCCCGACACCTGGGGGCCGCCCGAGTCGCCCTTCCACGCCGACCCGTTGATGCCGACGCTCTGGATCGCGCGGCCGCCGTAGGCGTCCGTCGAGCGGCCGGTCACCTGGACGTTCGCCGTCTTCAGGGCCGACGCCGGCGGACCGGTCGGGGTGGTGCGGCCCCAGCCGTAGAGCTGGTTGGTGCTGCCCGTCGACGGGTCCGCGCTGCCCAGCGTGATCGGCGCCGCGCTCGTCGCCGACGCCAGGTGCAGCAGCGCGATGTCGCCGTTCGGGGACTCGTACTCCCCGTCGACCGCGATCTCGGTGCCCGAGAACAGCGTGTTGCTGCCGACCTTGACGTGCATGCCCGAGCCGTCCTGGTCGAGGCAGTGCACCGCCGTCATCACCCAGTGCGCGGCGATCACCGTGCCCGAGCAGTTGAAGCCCTGGAAGTCGCGCCCGGGTGTGTTCACGTAGACCTGGGCGCCCCAAGACACGGTGGGGGCGGTCGTGCCGCCGACGATGTTCGGCTGGACGCCGGCGGAAGCGACGGCGCCACCCGCGAGGGTCAGCGCGACGGCGGCCGTGCACGCGGCGCCGAGGGTACGAAGAGAGCTCACGGAGGTGATCCTTTCGGACGGGGCCCGATCGGGCCGGTCGGAAAGTAACCACCGGCTCACCCGGGGCGACACCTACCGAAGTCGGAATCGGACGAACACCCTACTTCCGGCGGGGCGGCCGGGGGCGCGCGAGAACTGTCGGTGGCGGCAAATAGGCTGGGGGAGTGGCTGACCCGACCACCTACCGTCCCTCGCCGGGGAGCATCCCGGATGCCCCTGGCGTGTACAAGTTCCGCGACGCGACCAAGCGGGTCATCTACGTCGGCAAGGCCAAAAGCCTGCGCAGCAGGCTGAACTCCTACTTCGCCGACCTTTCCGGCCTGCACCCGCGCACGCGCCAGATGGTGACGACGGCGGCGAGCGTCGAGTGGACCGTCGTGACCACCGAGGTCGAGGCCCTCCAGCTCGAGTACAACTGGATCAAGGAGTTCGACCCGCGGTTCAACGTCCGCTACCGCGACGACAAGAGCTACCCGGTGCTCGCGGTGACGCTGAACGAGGAGTTCCCGCGGCTGCACGTCTACCGCGGCGCGCGCAAGAAGGGCGTCCGCTACTTCGGGCCGTACGCGCACGCGTGGGCCATCCGCGAGACGCTCGACCTGCTGCTGCGCGTCTTCCCGGCCCGCACCTGCTCGGCCGGGGTGTTCCGGCGGCACGGCCAGATCGGCCGCCCGTGCCTGCTCGGCTACATCGACAAGTGCTCCGCGCCGTGCGTCGGGCGCGTCTCCGCCGAGGAGCACCGCGACATCGTCGAGGACTTCTGCGACTTCCTCGCCGGCAAGACCGACGTCATGATCAAGCGGCTGGAAGCGGAGATGGCGGCCGCGTCCGCGGAGCTCGAGTTCGAGCGCGCCGCCCGGCTGCGCGACGACCTCGGCGCGCTGCGCCGCGCCATGGAGAAGCAGGCCGTCGTGCTCGGCGACGGCACGGACGCCGACGTCGTGGCGTTCGCCCACGACGACCTCGAAGCCGCCGTCCAGGTCTTCCACGTGCGCGGTGGCCGGGTCCGCGGCCAGCGCGGCTGGGTGATCGACAAGGCCGAGGAGATGGACGTCCCGGCGCTCGTCGACCACTTCCTGACCCAGTTCTACGGCGACGAGGCCGAGCTGGACGCCCGCGACGACGTCGACGCCGGGCCGGTCGTCCCGCGCGAGGTGCTGGTGCCGGAGCTGCCCGCCGACGCCGACGCGGTCGCGGAGTGGCTGACCGGCCTGCGCGGCTCGCGGGTGCAGCTGCGGGTGCCGCAGCGCGGCGACAAGAAGGCCCTCGCGGAGACGGTCGAGCGCAACGCGGGGGAGGCGTTCACCCAGCACAAGCTGCGGCGTGCCGGCGACCTGACGGCCCGGTCGGCGGCGCTGACCGAGCTGCAGGAGTTCCTGGCCCTCGACACCGCGCCGCTGCGCATCGAGTGCATCGACATCAGCCACATCCAGGGCAGCGACGTCGTGGCGTCGCTGGTCGTCTTCGAGGACGGGCTCGCGCGCAAGTCCGAGTACCGGCGCTTCGCGCTGCGCGAAGCGGCCGAAGAGGGCGATGTGGCGTCGATCGCCGAGGTCGTGCGCCGGCGCTTCCACCGCTACCTCAAGGAAACGGCGGAGGAAACGAGCACGCCCGGCCTCGACCCGGAGACCGGCCGGCCGAAGAAGTTCGCCTACCCGCCGAACCTGCTGGTCGTCGACGGCGCGGGCCCGCAAGCCACGGCGGCGGCGGACGTGCTGGCGGAACTGGGCATCACCGACATCTCCGTGATCGGGCTGGCCAAGCGGCTCGAAGAGGTGTGGCTGCCCGCCGACCCCGACCCGGTGATCCTGCCGCGGACGTCGGAGGGGCTGTACCTGCTGCAACGGCTGCGCGACGAGGCCCACCGCTTCGCCATCACCTACCACCGCGAGAAGCGCTCCAAGCGGCTGCAGACGTCCGAATTGGACAGTGTGCCCGGGCTGGGGCAGGCTCGCCGCACCGCGCTGATCAAGCACTTCGGCTCGGTGAAGAAGCTCAAGCAGGCCCGGATCGAAGAGATCGAGGCGGTGCCCGGCTTCGGCAGGCGCACCGCGGAGGCCGTGGTCGCCGCGCTGGCCGGGGAGTCCGGTGCGGGCAACGGCACACAAGCAGGGGAGTAGGGAAAGACAGTGAGTGCGCAAGAGGAGATCCGCGGGTCCGGCATGGAGGTCGCGGTCGTGTCCGGGTTGTCCGGGGCGGGCCGCAGCACGGCGGCCAAGTGCCTGGAGGACCTGGGCTGGTTCGTCGTCGACAACCTGCCCCCGGAGCTGATCGCGACGATGGTCGAGCTGGGCGCGCAGGCGCGCGGCGCGATCACGAAGGTGGCCGTCGTCATGGACGTGCGCTCGCGCGCGTTCACCGACGACCTCGCCTCGGTCATCAAGGACCTCGACGCGCGGGGCTACAAGCCGCGCGTGCTGTTCCTGGAGGCGACCGACGCGGTGCTGGTGCGGCGCTTCGAAGCCGTCCGCCGCGGCCACCCGATGCAGGGCGACGGCCGGCTGGCCGACGGCATCACGGCGGAGCGGACGCTGCTGGAGCCGCTGCGCGAAGAGGCCGACCTGGTGCTCGACACGTCGTCGCTGTCGGTGCACGACCTGCGCGCCAAGATCGAGGACGCGTTCGGTTCGGAAGCGAGCACCCAGACCCGGGTCACCGTGCTGTCCTTCGGCTACAAGTACGGTCTGCCGATGGACGCCGACCTGGTGATGGACGTCCGGTTCCTGCCGAACCCGTTCTGGATCCCGGAGCTGCGCGAACACACGGGCCTCGACGGCGAGGTCCGCAACTACGTCCTCTCGCAGGAGGGCGCCGAGGAGTTCCTGGACCGCTACCACCAGCTGCTGCGGCTGATCGGCGCCGGCTACAAGCGCGAGGGCAAGCGGTACCTGACGCTCGCCGTCGGCTGCACCGGCGGCAAGCACCGCAGCGTGGCGCTGTCCGTGGAACTCGCCCAGCGTCTGTCCAAAGAGGACGGTATGGCCGTGAAGGTGGTGCACCGCGACCTTGGTCGTGAATAACGTGCGGGCGGTCGCCCTCGGGGGCGGCCACGGGCTGCACGCCACGTTGTCCGCGGTGCGGCGGGTGACCCCCGACGTCACCGCGGTCGTGACCGTGGCCGACGACGGCGGATCGTCCGGCCGGCTGCGGCGCGAGCTCGGGCTGCTGCCGCCGGGCGACCTCCGGCAGGCCTTCGCCGCGTTCGCCGCGGAAGACGGCGGCACGCTGTGGGCCGAGGTGTTCCAGCACCGCTTCGGCGGCGACGGCGCGCTGGCCGGCCACGCGGTGGGGAACCTGCTGCTGGCCGGGCTGTTCGAGGTGCTCGGCGACCCGGTCGCCGCGCTCGACGAGGCGTGCCGGCTGATCGGCGTCTCGGGCCGCGTGCTGCCGATGTCGCCGGAGCCCCTCGAAATCGAGGGGCAGGTCAGCGGCCTGGACAGCGAGAACCCGGCGGCGCTGCGCACGATCCGCGGGCAGGTCGCGGTGGCGTCGACGCCCGGGCAGGTGCAGCGGGTGAGCCTGCGCGCGCCCGGCGGTTCGGGGCGGCCGCCGCTGGCGTGCGAGGAAGCCGTCGAAGCGGTGCTGAACGCCGACGTCGTCTTCCTCGGTCCGGGCTCCTGGTTCACCAGCGTTTTACCTCATTTGCTGGTGCCGGGCCTGCACGACGCGCTCGTGAAAACCACCGCGACGAAGGTGCTCGTGCTCAACCTTGTCCCCCAGCCGGGGGAAACCGCGGGATTCTCGCCGGAGCGGCACCTGGACGTACTCTTCGAGCACGCGCCCGATCTGCGGGTCGACGCGGTGATCGCGGACCGCGATTCCGTGCCCGACCCGGCGAATCTCCGGCGCGCGGCGGAACGGCTCGGGGGCCGGGCCCACCTGGGGGCGGTGGCCGACCCCGAAGTGGCGGGACGGCATGATCCTGATGCGCTCGCGTTGTGCATGCGGGAGGCTCTCGGTCTCGGCGGAGAGCACGGGGGAGGAGCGAAAGGCAGGGAGGGGCAGCAATGGCGATGACCGCCGCGGTGAAGGACGAGCTGAGCCGGCTGGAGATCACGAAGATCGGGCCGCGCCGGGCGGAGGTCGCGTCACTGCTCCGCTTCGCCGGCGGGCTGCACATCGTGGCCGGCCGGGTGGTCGTGGAGGCGGAGCTGGACACGGGCTCGGTCGCGCGACGGCTGCGCAAGGAGATCCACGAGCTGTACGGCCACCATTCGGACGTCCACGTCATCACCGCCAGCGGCGGCCTGCGCAAGGGCACCCGGTACGTCGTGCGCGTGGTCAAGGACGGTGAGGGCCTGGCCCGCCAGACCGGGCTGATCGACCAGCGCGGCCGCCCGGTGCGCGGGCTGCCCGCGGCCGTGGTGTCCGGGGGAGTGGCGGACGCGGAAGCGGCGTGGCGGGGCGCGTTCCTCGCACACGGTTCCCTGACGGAACCGGGCCGGTCGTCGTCGCTCGAGGTGACGTGCCCGGGCCCGGAGGCGGCGCTGGCCCTGGTGGGGGCGGCGCGCCGGATGGGCATCCAGGCGAAGTCGCGTGAGGTCCGCGGAGCCGACCGGGTGGTGGTCCGCGACGGTGACGCGATCGGCGCGTTGCTGACCCGCCTGGGCGCGCACACGAGCGTCCTGCAGTGGGAAGAGCGCCGGATGCGCCGCGAAGTCCGCGCGACGGCCAACCGCTTGGCGAACTTCGACGACGCGAACCTGCGCCGCTCGGCCCGCGCGGCGGTCGCGGCGGCGGCCCGGGTGGAGCGAGCCCTGGAGATCCTCGGCGACACGGCCCCGGACCACCTCCTGGCGGCGGGCAAGCTCCGGCTGTCGAACCGCCAGGCATCGCTGGAGGAGCTGGGCCAGCTGTCGGACCCGCAGATGACGAAGGACGCGGTGGCGGGCCGCATCCGTCGCCTGCTGGCGATGGCGGACAAGCGGGCGAAGGACCTGAACATCCCGGACACGGAGTCCGCGGTCACGCCGGAGATGCTGGAAGAAGAGGACGCCTGACGAGGTCGCGCAGCCACGGCTCGGAAATGGCCGGCTCGCGCTCGAGCACCCGGGCCAGCCGTTCCCGCACCGCCAGTCCGCGCGGTCGTCGGCGGCCCAGTCCACTTCGGCCGGGTCGAGGCGGCCGGAGAACCAGCTGTCGTCGACGCGGTCGACAGCGGCAGCAGGTGCAGCCACTCCGGGTCCGGCTGGGCGCCGCCGAGCAGGTCGAACACCGAGTCGGCGGACCGGCCGACGAAGTACAGCTCGCCGTCCCCGGACCGCGCGAGCACCTTGGCAGCGCACTCGACGAGGGCGCCGAGGAACCACACGTCCGGCTCGGGCAGGCCGTCCACCAGCGAGCCGAGGTGGCCGGGCGCACGAGGTCCCAGCGGAACGGCCGGTTCGGCTCGATCACGCCGGCATCGCCCGCGCGTAGCCGGCCATCAGCTCGGCGAGCCGGTCGGGCCCGGCGGCTCCGCCACCCGGGATGTCGCGGGACGACACCGCCGCCGGCCCGTCGAGCGCGGGCAGCGCGAGCCCGGCCCGGCGCGCCAGCACGGCCGCCGTCGCCACGAACCCCTCCAGGAGCGCCCGCTGGATCGGGTGCGAGGTCGCGCGGTACTCGGCGACCAGCGCGTCGGTGAACTTCGCGAAGGCCGCGCCGTCGATCGGGTGGTCGTCGGGGTCGCCGGGGGTCGCCCCGATCCCCGACGGCCCGGCCAGCGGGACGAACGCCTCTGCGAGGCGCGTGAACACCGTGGCGGGCCCGTGGGACGGGTTCCACACGTCCTGGCCGTCGATGCTGAAGTACTGGCTCATCGGCGGCGAGCCGAGGCCGTGGGGCCGCGCCGGTCAGCCGGTTTTGGGCCCGTCGCGTTAACCGGGCGCCCCACTTCGTAACACCGCGGTAGCACCCCGGCGCCGTCGCCGAAACGCGGCACCCCGAACCTCGGAGACGAACGAGGGAAGGGGACAGCATGCGCAACGCTCACCCACACGTGACGCCGGAGGTCGGCACCTGGCTCGCCCGGCGCAGCAGCAAGGCGGGGGACTGGACCGTCGACGACCTCGTCGCCGCGAAGCGGGGCACCACCGTGTCCGTCGTCATCCCGGCCCGTGACGAGGAAGCCACCGTCGGCGCGATCATCGCCGCCATCCGGGACGAGCTGCAGGGCCGGCTCGTCGACGAAATCCTGGTCGTCGACAGCCACTCCACCGACGCCACCGCCGAAGTCGCCGCCGCGGCAGGAGCCCGGGTCGTCGCGCAGGACGCCGTCTTCCCCGGGCTCCCGGCGTACCAGGGCAAGGGCGAAGCGCTCTGGAAGGGCGTCGCCGCGACGACCGGTGACCTGGTCGTCTTCGTCGACGGCGACCTCCACGACTTCACCACGGACTACGTCACCGGGCTGCTCGGCCCGCTGCTCACGGACCCGTCCGTCGCCTACGTCAAGGGCTTCTACCACCGCCCGCTCGGCACCGAGGCGGACGGCGGCGGCCGCGTCACCGAGCTCGTCGCCCGGCCGCTGCTCAACATGTTCTGGCCGGAGCTGGCCGGGTTCGTGCAGCCCCTCGCCGGCGAATACGCGGGGCGGCGCGAGGTGCTGGAGAGCGTCCCGTTCGTCGTCAACTACGGCGTCGAGATCGGCCACCTGATCGACCTGCTGGAGCTGCGCGGCCTCGACGCGCTCGCCCAGGTCGACCTCGGCCACCGCGCCCACCGGCACCAGAGCACGCAGGCGCTGGGCCGGATGTCCGGGCAGATCATGCAGACGTTGTTCGACCGCCTGGAGCACTACGGCCGCCTGGTCACCGCGATCCCGCCGGCGACGCTGCTCGCGCAGTTCCGGCGCGGGTCGTCGGAGAGCGGCGTCGAGCGCGAGCTGGTGCTGACGGACCTGACGTCCCCGCGGCAGCCGCCGCTGGCGAGCCTGCCGGCCGCGGTGCGCCCGGAGAACGCCCTCGACCTGCGGGACACGGCGTGACGTCCGCGGCCGGCTGACCACCGGCACACCGGCTGCCGGCGCCTAAGCCACGCCGGCCGAAAGCGATCCGAGCTCCTGTCCGAACGATTCGATGAACGAGGCGATTCGTTCTTCGTCACGTCGGTAGTGGGTCCACTTCCCGACGCGCGTCGCCCGCACGAGACCCGCGCGTTCCAGCACCGCCATGTAGGCGGAGACGGTGGACTGCGCGAGCCCGGCCTTGGCCTGGATGTGGCTGACGCAGACGCCGACCTCGCGCGGGTCGACGACGGCGGCGTCGACGGGGAAGTGCTCCTCCGGTTCGCGCAGCCACTGGAGCACCTCGAACCGCACCGGGTTGGCGAGCGCCTTCAGGGGCTCGAGCAGGGCCGCGATGTCGCCTGTCACGGGCATGTCTGGGCCGGCCTTCCGTGCTGGTCATGAACGTATCGATGATATCCGATGCGACGGGCGCACGCGACCTCCGCGCCCGCGGCGGGTGTCTTCTCCGGGACTTTCCCGAGGGGCGGTTTCATCGGGTCTCGCGCAGGGAGCGGATCATGCTCTGCAGGCTCCGGAACGCGGCCGCCTGCTCGGCCCCGGTCATGCCGCCCAGCATCCGGTCCTCGACGGACCGGACCGCGGCACTCGCCTTCTCCAGGCTCTTCCGGCCGCGGGGTGTGAGCCGCGTGGGCAGCGCCTTCCCGACGGGTGCCTCCGCGGGCCTGGTCACGTAGCCGTCTCGCTCCAGGGTCTGGAGCAGCACGTTCATCGTCTGCCGGGTCACGAACGCGCCGCGCGCGAGCTCGGAGTTCGACAAGCCCGGCCGTTGCGCCAGCAGCTCGAGGCACGAGTAGTGCGTCACGCTCATCCCGAGCGGCCGCAGCACCTCCTCCATGGCCGCGCGCAGCGCGCTCGACGCCTCTTTCAGCAGGTAGCCCAGTGACGTCTTCAGGTCGACGCCGGGCTCGTCTTGACTCATGTCAGTATTCTGACATAGGGTGGTGCGTGTCAGAAGACTGACACGAAAGGGAGGACCACCCCATGCCCGTCACCGGCCCCGACTTCATCTCGCTCCAGGCGCGCGACCTCAAGGCTTCGCAGGCGTTCTACGAGCAGTACCTCGGCCTCGTCCGATCCCCGGCCGGCCCGCCGCACGCCGTCGTCTTCGAGACGAAGCCGATCGCGTTCGCCCTGCGCGACGTCGTGCCGGGCACCGATCTCGCGTCCGTCGCCCAGCCCGGCATCGGTGCCGCGATCTGGCTCCACGCCACCGATGTCCAGGCCATTCACGACGCGCTGGCCGCCGACGGCCACCCGATCGTTTCGGCGCCGATCGACGGCCCGTTCGGCCGGACGTTCACCTTCGCCGACCCCGACGGGTACCAGGTCACGCTCCACGACCGCGCTTGACCGGCGGCTCGCGCCGAAAACCGGTCGAGGCCCCCGTTCCGAGCACGGGGGGCCGACCCGCTCACCCCGTCACCGCGCGGCGGACCGATCGCCGCGCAGGAACAGAGCGCTGGTGACGAGGCCGAGGAGCACGATGGCAGCGTTCACCGCGATCGCCGCCTTCAGGCCGCCGAGGATGGCCGTGGCTCCGGTGCCCGCCGCGGCGGACGTGACCACCACGCTCATGATCGGCGTGCCCATCGTGATGCCGACCTGCTGGGTCATGGTGGCGAGGCCGGTGGCCAGGCCCTGTTCGTGGTCGGCCAGCCCCGAAGTGGCGGTGACCATGAACCCCACGATCACGAGCATGTTGCCGACGCCGCCGGCGAAGCTGGCGACCAGCATCAGCGCCATCCACGAGCGGTCGTCGCCGAGGCCGAGCAGGGCCGCGGTGAACACCGTCTGCAGGATGCCGCCGATGATCAGCGTCCGCTTGCTGCCGACCTTGCCGATGACCTTCGGGGCGAAGACGCCGCCGGTGACCGTGCCCAGGCCGAGCACGCCGAAGGACAGGCCCGCGGCGAGCGGGGAGAAGCCGAGCACTTCCTGCAGGTAGAGGGTCAGCGGGAACACCAGCGAGCACTCGGTGAGGAACGCGATCAGGCCCGCGACGTTGCCCCAGGCCACCGACCGCTTGCGGAGCACGGTGAGCGGCACCAGCGGCGCGGGCACCTTGCGCTCGACGGCGTAGAACAGCACCAGCAGCACCACACCGGCCGCCAGTGAGCCGAGGACGGTCGCCGAGCCCCAGCCCTCCTCGCTCGCCTGGGTCAGCCCGAAGATGATGGCCAGCAGGCCGAGCGTCACGGTGATGGCGCCGGGCACGTCGAGCTTCGGGCGCTCGTCGGGCCGGGACTCCTTGATCACCGTTGGGGCGATGAGCAGCACGGCGATGGCGACGGGCACGTTGATGAAGAACGCCCACCGCCACGACAGCAGGTCGGTCAGCACGCCGCCGAGGATGGCGCCGGCGGTGAAGCCGCTGGACATCAGCGCGCCGTTGAGGCCGAGCGCCTTCTGGCGCAGCGGGCCCTCCGGGAACGACACCGTCATCAGCGACAGCGCGGCCGGCGTCACGGCGGCGGTGGCCAGGCCCTGGAAGATGCGGGCGACGATCAGCATCTCCGGGTTCTGCGCGAGGCCGCCCAGCACCGACGCCGCGCCCAGGACGACCAGGCCGCCGAGGAACAGCCGACGCCGGCCGAACAGGTCCGCGACCCGGCCGCAGAACAGCGTGAAACCCGCCGCGCACAGCGCGAACGCCGTCGCGATCCACTGCAGGTGCCCCAGCGAGAAGCCGAGGTTGCCGCCGATCACCGGGAGCGCGACGTTCAGGATGGCGAAGTCCACGGCGAGCATGAACTGCGTGGCGAGCAGCAGGACGAGCACCAGCCGCAGCCGGGGCGTGAGCCGGGCGGGTGCCTCGATTTCGGTGACGGACACGGGAGTCCTTCCAGCGGGGTTCGTCGGTCACCGAGAACGATCGTCGGGACCCGGAACCCCAGCCAGAACCCCGGTCGGCCCCGTCCGCACGAGGGTGGTCACGACAGCACCAGGCTCATCGCTTCCGGCCCGGGCATCATGGGGGTGAGTACCGGAGGTGTCCATGGCAGCCCCATCCGAGCTGGGCGACTTCCTCAAGTCGCGCCGCGCCGCGCTGCGTCCCGAGGACGTCGGCATCACGCCGCACCCGGCCCGCCGCCGCGTCACCGGCCTGCGCCGCGAGGAGCTGGCGACGCTCGCCAACGTCAGCATCACCCACTACACCCGGCTCGAGCAGGGTCGCGCCGGCAACGCCTCCGACAGCACGCTGGAGGCGATCGCGCGCACACTGCGGCTCACCGAAGACGAGACGGCCCACCTGAAGGACCTCGCGCGGCCGGCCCCGTCGTCCCGTCGTCCGGCGCCGCCGCGGGTGACCCACGCGAGCGCGTCGGCCCGGCAGCTGCTGGGGGCGATGACCCACGTCCCGGCCGTGCTCATGGACCGGCGGGGCGACGTCCTCGCCTGGAACCAGCTGGGCCACGCGCTGCTCGCCGCCCACCTCCCGCCCGGGAGCCCGGACGACCCGGCGACCCGGCCCAACCTGACCCGGATGCTGTTCCTGGACGAGCGGTACCGCGCGCTGTACCGGAACTGGAGTGAGCAGGCGGAGCTGGCGGTGGCGTCGCTGCGCCTGGTCGCCGGGCGCCACCACGACGACCGCGCGCTCGCCGAGCTCGTCGGCGGGCTCACGATGAACTCCGACGAGTTCGCGAAGCTGTGGGCCCGGCACCCGGTGCGCACGTGCACGTCCGGCGTGAAGCTGCTACGGCACCCGGTGGTCGGCGAGGTGGAGCTCAGCTTCGAGAACCTCGTCATCCCGGGCACGTCGGGCCAGCGCCTGATCGCCTACACGGCCGAGCCCGGTTCGCCGTCGGAGACGGCGCTGAAACTCCTGGGCAGCGCGTCGGCTCCGGCGCCGGTCGTGGTGCGGGGCGCCCACCCGGGCGGGCCGAGCACGTAGCCCGCGCGGGCGCGCCACGTCTTGGCCGCGCGCAGGTCACGCAGGATCGAGCCGTACTCGTGGAAGCCGACCTTCAGCAGGTTGTACGTGCCGATGTTCTTCGTCAGCCCGTACGTCGGCCGCTTGCCCTCGGGCACGAAGCTGCCGAACAGGCGGTCCCAGATGATCAGGATGCCGCCGTAGTTGGCGTCCAGGTACTCCTCGTCGCTGCCGTGGTGGACGCGGTGGTGCGACGGGGTGTTGAAGACGTACTCGAACCAGCGCGGCAGCTTGCCGACTTTCTCGGTGTGCACGAAGAACTGGTAGACGAGGTCGATCGACAGGCCGGTCAGGATCATCCACGGCGGGATCCCGCACAGCGCCAGCACCGACCAGAAGGGGAGCTGGAAGTACGGCGTCCACTTCTGGCGCAGCGCGGTCGAGAAGTTGTAGTGCTCGCTGGAGTGGTGGACCTGGTGGCCGGCCCACAGCAGCCGGACGCGGTGGCTGGCGCGGTGGTAGGCGTAGAAGACCAGCTCCTGGCCGAGCAGCATGAGCACCCACGTCCACCAGTCGCGCGGGTCGAACTCGACCGGCGCCAGCTCGAACAACGCGGCGAAGACGACGAGCATCACCAGCCGGAACAGCGCGTTGACGCCGACCGCGACGGTGCCCATCAGCATGCTCGTGCGGGTGTCGGCGACGCTGTAGCCGACGACGTTGTCGTCGTGGCCGAGCACGTGCACCGCGACGATCTCCATCGCCACGAACAGCACGAACACCGGAATCGCGAACAGCACGGGGTCGCGCAGGTGCGCCAGGAACTCGGCCACGTCGCCTCCTTGATCTGACCTGACGGTAACTTACCCTCGGGTCACTTTACGCACGGTAGGCTCTCGCGTGTGACGGAGTCAAGGGCGGTCGGGACCAAGGGGATGCCTCGCGAAGAGCGGGAGGCCCAGCTCGTCGTGGCCGGCACCGAGGAGTTCGGCCGGGCGGGCTACGCGGGCGCGTCGATGGTCGAGATCGCGCGCCGGGTCGGCGTCACGAAACCGTTGCTGTACCAGTACTTCGGCTCGAAGGACGGGCTCTACCTGGCCTGCCTGCACCGCGCGGGCGACCGGCTGACCGAAGGCGTCGCGACGACCAT
Source organism: Amycolatopsis sp. NPDC114478 (assembly GCF_055633805.1). NCBI lineage: Bacteria > Bacillati > Actinomycetota > Actinomycetes > Pseudonocardiales > Pseudonocardiaceae > Amycolatopsis > Amycolatopsis sp. NPDC114478. The sequence goes on from NZ_JBVKDO010000038.1 coordinate 14,184, forward strand.
GGCGGCCGGCGGCGAGCCCGACCAGATGCCGCTGAAGGTGCTCTCGGCGATCTTCACGACGTTCGACCACGACCGCTACGCGTGGCGCCTCCTGCGCGACGAAACCGTCCCGGCCACGGGCGACATCGCGGCCTCGGCGGCGGACTACCGGCACCGCCTGGACGCGTTCGCGCTGCTGGGCGCGACGCAGCTGATGACCTCGCGCGGGCTGGCCGACCCGGTCGACATCGAGGCTGTCGCCCAGGTCTGGACCGGCGTGGTCGACTCGCTGATCAGCTGGTGGATCGACCGCCCGGACGAAGACGCGGCCGCGATGACGGCCCGGTGTGCGCGGATCATGGCGGGTCTGTTCGGCTGGTGATCCCGCCGTCCGCTCATCCCCGAACGTCACCGCGGCCGCGGACGGCGTGCGCCCCGGCGCTTCGAGGGGATCGTCCTCCGCCGCGCCTAAGATTGCCGGGAAGGCCGTGGCCTGCTGCAAGGCGTTGTCGTGGCGCCCGTCCGGCGTCGGCGATCCAGCCGACGCGGTCCACGCCCGCCCGCTCGAACGTCCGGCGCGCCACCCAGCGTGCGCTGAGCGTCGGCCGAGGCCGCGACGGCGGCACCGGCCAAACCGCGCTCCCGCTGCGCGAATTGCCGGAGAAACCCCGGCCGCAGCGCCAGGATCCGCTCATCCGGCAGGCTGCCGCCCCATTCGCGCGGGAGCCGGTCCGGTTCCACCTTCGCGCGAGCGTCCCACTGGCGCGATTCCCAGGCTTCGGCGGTGGTGGCAGCTTCCGCGCGAAGTCGTGCCAGTACGCGGCGGCCGCGCTGTGCTGCCGGACCACCGCGTCGGGCGCCGGGGAGCGGGCCGGAACTGCGGCAGGTAGCGGTCCCGCCCGGCGTCCATCCCGGTGGCGCCGTAGCGCCGCGGTAGCCGCCCGGCGCCAGTCCGAGGTCTCACCGGTCCTCGCCGCCGTCGCTGGGGACGTAACTCTGTCCACAGTGGACGTAAACGTCGCCGTGCACCACGGTTCGCATGGCAGGGGCCACCGATAGGTTCCGTTTGGCCGCTTATGTCCGGTATCCTGCCCACGCAGAGTGGAGTTCACGGATTGGCTGCCCGAACGGCGTAGCGAAACCGCTCCCGTTCGCGATTAATCAGGGAAGCCATCGCGTCGAGAGGTGTCCCATGCCCGAACCAGCCGCTCCCCTCCCGGCCGATCCCCGCCTCGCCGCGCGGTTCACCGAGGACCTGCTCGACGGCTGCCGGGTCCTGGCCAAGGACTACGGCTACCGGCCGGCGCAGTTCGAGCGCATGGTCCGCGAGCACGGCGGCGTCGAAGCGGCCCGGCTCCTGCTGCGCGGCGCCGGCACCGCCGGCGGGTTCACCGTCCTCTGGGAGAAGAACCAGCTCGGCCGCAGCTCGGAGGCGACGATGCTCCGCACGGAGTACTCGGAGCTGTTCACCCCCGACGAGCTCCTGCTCGCCCGCCGTCGCCTGGAGGAACATGGCTTCGACGTCGACGCGCACCTGCGCACGCTCACCGAACAGGGGTGAGGGCGGCAGGGGTGACCGGCGCCGCTCCGGTCACCCCTGCCGCGGCTACTGGGCGGCTGCGCTGGACTTGCCGCGCAGCACGACGTTCGCCGTCGACGCGCCCTTGATCGCCGTCTCGATCTGGGCCATCGTCGAAGACGAGCTCAGGCCGGGGACCGTCGCGGTGTTCAGGGCGTAGAGGGTGAACGTGTACGGGTGGCTCGACCCGCCTGGGCAGGGGCCGAAGAACTGCTGTGCGGTCGCCCCGCTGCCCATCGCCTTCTGTTTCGCGCCACCCTGGTTCGGCACGGGGTAGCCCGCGGCGAGTCCTTCCGGCAGCGACGTCGTGGCGGCCGGGATATCCCAGATCGCCCAGTGCAGCTTGTTCCCGCTGTTGGCGACGTCGGCGAACACGATCGCGTACGCCTTCGCACCGGTGGACGCGCCCCACGCGAGCGGCGGCGACGGGTCCTGGCCCGCCGTGTGGTCGCCGGCGCAGGTGTACTTGTCCGGGATGGTCCCGTTGTCGGCGAACGCGGAGCTGGCCAGCTTGAAGCCACCCGGCGTCGAGCCGCCGGGGAACTTCAGCCGGACGATCACGTTGTCCAGCACCGACGGCGTCCCGCCGTTCTTGTCGTTGTTCGTCGACGTCACCCACAGCCCGCCGTCCGGCGACTTCGTGACCGAGCGCAGCCGGCCCCAGCGGCCGGAGAACAGCGCCGACACGGTGCCGACGCCGGTGCCCGCGGAGTTGATCTGCGTGGCGAACAGCTGCCCGCCGGTGACGGCGGCGATGTAGATCCAGTCGTTGACGATCTCGATCCCGGACGGGCCCGCCTGCGACGTCGGCCAGGTCTTCTTCGGCGCGATGAAGCCGCTGCAGCTGCCGATCGTGCCTTCGCAACTGGGCCAGCCGAAGTTGCCCCCCTTCTGGATCAGGTTGAGCTCGTCCTGGCTGCTCTCGCCGAACTCCGTCGCCCACAGCTGACCGCGGGAGTCCCAGGCCAGACCCTGCGGGTTGCGGTGGCCGTAGCTCCAGACGTACCGGGCGTTGCCGCCGGTGGCGTAGAACGGGTTGTCGGACGGCGCCGAGCCGTCGGGGTTGAGCCGCAGGATCTTCCCGTTGAGCGAGCTCTTGTTCTGCGCGTTGTCGCTGTTCTTCGCATCGCCCACGGTGGCGTAGAGCTTGCCGTCCGGGCCGAACTTGATCCGGCCGCCGTTGTGGTAGCGGTTCTTCGCGATCCCGGTCAGCACCGGCGTCGACGTCGAGGACAGCGTGCTGCCGTCGTAGGTCATCTTGACGATCCGGTTGTCCCCGGATGCCGTGTGGTACAGGTAGATCGCGTGGTCGCTCGACCAGTTCGGCGAGATCGCCAGGCCGAGCAGGCCGCCTTCACCGCTGGTCGTGACCGCGCCCGGCACCTTGCCCAGCGTCGTCTTCTGGCCGGACGGCGTCACGAGCACGACCTCGAACCGGTCCCGTTCGGTCACCAGCGCGTTGCCGTTCGGCAGGAAGTCCACCGACCAGCCGAGGTCGACCTTCGCGATGTCCTTGTCGTACTCCGGGATGCCCCCTGCGCCGCCCGGAGCGGACGTCTTGACGGTGACCGCGTTGCTCGCCGCGGAGCTGTTGCCGTTGGGATCGCGCGCCTTGACCGTGAAGGTGTACGAGGAGCTGGGGTTCAGGTCCGTGACCGTCGTCCCGAGGGACGTCGTGGTCGCGACCTTCGTGGCGCCCTGGTAGACGTCGTAGCCCGCGATCGTGCCGCCGTCGTCGGTGGAAGCGTTCCACGCCAGGGAAACGCTGTTCGCGGTGACGCCGGTGGAGCGCAGGTTGCCCGGCACGGACGGCGGAGTGGTGTCGTTGCTGGGCGGCGTGGTGAAGGTGACCACGTTGCTCTGCTGCGACGGGTTGCCCGCGGCGTCGAACGCGCCGACCGAGATGTCGTAGGCGGTGTTCGGCGTCAGGTTGTCGACGGTCGCGCTGGTGGTGTTCCCGTCGACGGTCTTGAGGACGTTGCCGCCGCGGTTGATCTCGTAGCGGACGACGCCGACGTTGTCGGTCGCAGCGGTCCAGGTGAAGGTCGCCGCGGTGGGCAGGATGTTGCTCGCCTTGAGGTTCGACGGCGGCGTCGGCGGCTCGGGGTCGACCGGCGAGACGAAGGTGTCGGTGAGCTTGTCGGCGTTCGGCCCGCCGTTCGCGGTGGTCGCGGTGGTGCGGACCTTGTTGACGCCGGCGGTCAGCTGGACGGTCGCCGTGACGGTCTTCCACGTCGTCCACGCGCCGGTGCCGGGGAAGTCGACGGTGCCCTTGTCCCCGCCGTCGACGACGAGCTTCACCGGGCGGTTGTCGGCGGTTCCGTTGGCGTAGCGGAAGGTCAGGGTGTGCGTGCCCGCCTGCGCGGCGTTCACGGAGTATTCGACGTAGCTGCCCACGACGTTGTCGAAGTTGACGAACCCGGTGCCGGAGTAGCCGGCGTGGTTCGATTCGACGACGCCTTGGGAGATCACGGCGTTTTCGGACTCATAATCGGTGTCCGCTGCGAAAGCGCTTACCGGACTGAGCGCGGTGAGGCCGAGCGCCGCGACGGCGGTACCGGCCAGTACCACGCGCCACGGTGGACGGGGTGCCACTGGGAGCCTCCTGCGTGGGTCGGGGGACAGGGGGTGACCGGGGCGGAACTGGTCGGCGGACCACCGGACTCGGACCTAATAGTTAGGAAAGTTTCCTATCTATAGGGACAGATCTCACACCCTCCGAGCGGGCCGTGTCAATACTCGACACGGGCGCTCACCCTTGGTGAAGAAGGGTTTCCCGCTGACCGGTGCGCGCTCGCGCGTCAGCCGGCGATCCGGGTGTCCGACGCCGCGGTTTCGCCCGCCCAGTCGCGCGGTTCGAGGAAAGCGGCCAGCTCCGCTTCCGGGCTCCCCGGCTCCGGCGCGAACCCGGAGTCCCACCGGACCAGCGGCGGCAGCGCCGTCAGCACGGCCTCGGCGTCGGCCCGCGTGGCCGACGCGGCGTGGAAGAGCGCGGACTCCACGAACCGGCCGCGGCGGTGCAGCTGCCACTGCCGCTCGCGCTCGCCGTACGGCAGCTCCCGCCGCCGGCGGACGATCGGGAGGTACGCGGGCGCGATGGCGGCGATGCCCGCCGCCGTGAACGCCGCGCCGCGCCGCCAGCCGTGCGGCCCGGACGGGCTGAGGTGGTCGAAGGCGATGCCGCCGATCCCGTGCGGCTCGGCGCGGTGCGGCAGCCGGAACCGGTCGTCGGCGGCCCGCTTCGCCTGCGCGTGGAACGCCGGGTCGAGCGTGTCGCAGTGGGTCTTGAGCACCCGGTGGAAGTGGGTCGCGTCCTCGGCGAAGCCGTAGCACGGCAGGAGTTCCGCGGCCCCTTCGAACCACCACGCGTCCCCGGATTCGCAGTACCGGAAGGCCGCCCGGAACGCGGGAACCCTTGGGTTGCGCGGGTGCAGCACGACCGACAGCCCGGTGGCGAAGAAGTCGCTGTCGTCGGCCGACGTCACCGAGATCCCGGCGCGTTCGAAGACCTCGCCGTCCTCCAGCAGCCGTACCCGGCCGCGGCCGAAGCGGGCCCCGCCGTCCAGCCGTTCCAGCTCGGCGACCAGCTCGCGCCGGCCGGAGCTCAGGATCGCCTTGACGGCGTCACGTCTGTCGTCCTCACCCGGAAGCATGACCCCCACCCCCGCGGGCGAGAGTACCAGCGAAACCAGGTCAGCCGGCGATTTCGGCCCGCGCGACGACCTTGGTGATCTTCGCCCGGACGAGCGATTCCTCGGGGACGGCGTTGCGCTTCCCGTACTCCTCGCCGCGCTCGGTGCCCATGTACCGCGCCCCCAGGCGGGTCGCCCACTCGAGCATGTCGTCGTAGTCGTGGGTCAGCCGCGCCTCCGCGCTGAACTGCACGTACGAGTACGGCGGCTTCTGGTCGTCGACCGCGAGGGAAATGCGGCCGTCGCGAGCGATGGCCTTCCCCTTCAGCGTCTCCGTGCCGGTCGTGAAGATCAGCTCGTCGCCGTCCGGGCCCTCGTTCAGCAGGAACCACACCGGCGTCACGAGCGGGGCGCCGTTGGCCCTGACCAGGCCCAGCATGCCGGTCCGGGTGCCTTCGGACGCGAACTTCCACCACTCTTCGCGGCTCATCTCACGCATGTGAGCGACGTTAATACAAACACTGCGACGCGTCAGCGTCACCGTTGAGGGTGGTGGTGGGGGCATGGATGGAGTCACCCGCGCGTGCGCAGAGGGTGGCCGACTAGCCTGGCCTGCTGTGCGAGACGACACCGGGGGAACAGGACTGGCCGACGAGGGGCTGACGCGCCGCCTCAAGGCGCTGGCCTGCACCGCGCCGCTGCACGACCTGGACGCGCGCAAGGCGAAGCTCGACTGGGCCGACGCCACGATCTACCAGATGGCCGAGATCGCGCTGCACACGATCGACCAGGTCACCATCGCCATGGACTTCGACACCGGCGCCGGCCACGACCAGGTCATCGACCGGCTGCTGCCCTTCATCGCCCAGCAGGCGCCGTCGCGGATGCCCGAGGAGCACGTCCGCGTCGCCAAGTGGGTCCTGGACAACCTGATCAACGTCGGGACGACCGACCGCGGCTTCCGGCGCGTCTACGGCTCGATCGGGCCCGGCGGCTACCAGCGGCGCCAGTTCGACTTCAAGCTGCTCGTCGAGCTGGCCGCGCCGGACGGCGAGGTCTACCTCCGCGCCACGGACGAGGCCATCAACGTCCTCGTCGGCGCTCTCGACACCGACGTCGAGTCCGCCCAGATCGCCGCCGAGGTCAAGCTCGAGAACCTCATCAACCGCGGTCGCCTGGCCGACGCGAAGCTCGCCGCCGAGCAGGCCCGCTACCGGACCGTCCAGTACGGCGAGACCCTGCGGGCGAAGCTCGACGCGACCCGCCGCGACGTCCGCTCGGTCGACTGGGAACGCGAGGTCCCGGAGCTGCTCGACAGCGCGCTCAGCCACATCGAGGCCCGCTTCCGCGCCGAGAACGCCATCCTCAAGAACATCACCACCGCCCGCGACGAGACCGAGGACCTCGACCGCAAGCGCCGCGCCGCCGAGCTCGTCGACATCGTCGGCGACTGCATCCGCCGCCACACCCGCCTGCAGTCCCGGCTCGCCGACGCGGGCGCGGTGTTCCGCGCCGAGCAGGACCGCCAGCAGTTCTCCGGGCCGCCCCAGCGCGCGACGCTCGACCTGTTCGGCCAGCTCCTCGTCCCGACGCTCGGGCTGCCGCTGGCCGACGCCGTCGCCCCCGTCGAGCACTTCTTCCACGCCGCCGCCGGGATCACCGCGCCAGTCGTGCCGTCGCTGTCGTCGCTGGTCTCGCTGCTCCTGCGCCCCGCGCCGGAACGCGACCAGCTCGTCGGGGAGATCCCCGAGCCGGAGCTGATGCCCGCGGAGACCACCGACCGCTTCGGCGACGACGTCTGGCGCGCCGCCGACGAGCTCCTCGACCTGCCCGAGGTGCCGCGCCGGCTCTCCGGCCTGCTCGAAGAAGCCCGCCGCAGCCGCCAGCCCGGCCTCGCCGCCCTGGTCGCGCTGCGCGCCGTGCACGCCTACAGTCCCGGGGTCGGCGCGGCCCGCCGCCAAGGCGACCGGCACGTGCTGCTCGCGGTCGACGACGGCACGCTCCTCGACGACCCGGAGTTCGGCGGCGCCGACCTGCTCCTGTCCACCGCCGCCGTAGAGCGTGCCGACGAAGAAGAGGAAGTCGCGTAATGGCGCTGTCCCACAGCAGCGTGGACGCCGAAGCCGCGGCCCGGCTGGTCGCCTTCGGCATGCGGCCGAAGCAGCTGCCCGCGCGTGACGTCGTCTACGGCGACCTCGTGCGCCGCTACGGCGAGGACAACGCGTTCAAGGCCCTCACCCACGCCGTCGCCGCCGGGCTCGGCCTCATGGTCCTCGAGGTCAACCAGCAGGCCGGCGCGGTGCTGGCGGCCACCGACGAGTCCGTCTTCGAGATCAAGATGGACTCCTACGCCCGCCAGGCCAAGATCCGCGAGCGCCGCGACACGGAGAAGGTCCTGCACGGCCTCATCCACCTCGCCACCGCCGCGCTCGGCTACCCGCGTCCCGACGACCTCGCCAACGACACCTACATCGGGCGCGTCAGCGTCGAGCAGGTCGACGCGATGGTCCGCGAAGCCGCCCGGATGCTCGACGAACGCGCCGCGCAGGCCGAGGCCAACAACGACCCCCTGGCCGACGCGCCCGAGCTGGAACAGGCCTGGCGCGCCTACACCCGCCGGCCCGCGGCCGCGGCCACCAAGGACGGCCGGCTGGCCGCCGACACCACCCGCGGCATGGTCTCCCGCGCGCTGCGCTTCCTCGCCGAACAGGGCTTCCTGGTCCCGGTGAGCGACGAGCAGGGCGGCACCTACCGGACCACGCCGCGCTACCAGATCCAGGTGCGGGAACTCGCCGCCGACGCCGCCTTCGACGACTTGCTCGCGCTCGACGTCGTGGCCGTCGCGAACGCCGGGGGCACGCTGCGCGCGACCTCGTCGGACACGCTGTAAAAGGGGAGTAGATGTACGAGCTTTCGCGGGTCCGCCTGCATTCCGTGGGCCCGGCGGGTGCGCGCTACCAGGACGTCGTGCTCGACTTCAGCGGCGTCGGCGCGAAGATCACCGCGCCCCAGCAGGACGCGCTGTTCAGCGCCGGCATCCACGCGACCGGGCCGGCCGAGCTGCGCCGCCCGTCGCCGGCCAGCGTGCTGTTCCTGGAGAACGGCGGCGGCAAGTCCGTGCTGATCAAGCTGATCTTCTCGGTGATGCTGCCCGGGCGCCGCCAGGTCGTCGGCACCACCAGCACCAAGGTGCTCGAGAAGTTCGTCGCCGCCAAGGACGTCTCGCACGTCGTGCTGGAGTGGCTGCACGTCGAGAGCGGGCACCGGATCATCACCGGCAAGGTCTCCGAATGGCGCGGGCACGTCGTGTCCGCCGACTCCGAGAACCTCGCCGACTCCTGGTACTGCTTCCGCCCGACCGCCGCGCTGGGGCTCGATTCGCTGCCGATGACCCAGGACGGCCGGCTGCTCACCATGTCCGGCTTCCACGACAAGCTCGCCGCGGCCCAGCTGGCCGAGCCGGAGCTGGAGCTGTCCTGGACCCGTCGCCACCACGAGTGGACCGGCCGGCTCGACACGCTCGGCCTCGACACCGAGCTGTTCCGCTACCAGCGCGCGATGAACGCCGGCGAGGGCGAGGCGGCGGACGCGTTCGCGTTCGGCACCGACGACGCGTTCGTCGAGTTCCTGCTGCGCGCGGTGATCTCCGAAGAGGAGCCGAAGGACCTCGCCGAGGTCGTCGCGACGTATGCGCACAACCTGGCGCAACGCGGGGATCTCCTGGCGGAACGCGACTTCGTGGCCGGCGCCCTGGACCTGCTGGGCCCGCTGGCCGCCGAAGAAGGCGTCGCCGCGGAGTCGCGGAAGATCGCGGAGTCCGCGAAGGCCGACATGGCCGCGCTCGCCGCCCGCGTCGTCGCGCGCAACGAACTCGAGAACGCGCGGCTGTCCGGGCTCGAGGACCACGTCACCGAGGTCAAGTCCGCGGAGAAGCTCGCCGAGGGCGACCACCGGCGGCTCGCCGCGGCCGTCACCGAGCTGCGTCGCTTGGTCGCGGTGCTGCGCCTGGACGAAGCCCAGGAGGTCCGCAAGCGCGTCGACGCCGAACTCGCCGCGGCGAAGACCGAGGCCGAGGCGTGGCGCGAGACGGCGACCGTGCTCAACCAGCTGAACTCGGCCCGCAAGGCGAAGGACCTGCGCGAGCTGGTCGGCAGCCGCGAGGAGAAGGCGCGGCCGGCGCTGAAGGCGCGCAACGACGCCGCTTCGGCGCTCGCACGCGGGTTGCACGCGCTGGCGCAGGACGCCCAGCGCCAGGCCGACAAGGCCGAGGCGCACGCGGGCGCGTTGCGGGCCGAAGCCGAGAAGGCGCAGACCGAACGCGACGAGGCCGCCAACCTCGTCGCCGGTCGCCGGGCCGAGGCGCGCGGGCTGACCACCCGGATCACTGAGCTGCGCGAAGAAGTCCAGAACGCCGTGCGGGCCGGGCTGCTGCCGTCGGGGGCCGACGTCGCCGAGGCGTCCCGCGCCGCCCGCAGTGCCGCCGAAGCGGCCACCGCCGAACTCGCGCGGCGCGAGCAGGAACTCGACCGCGTCGCGACGGATCTCCAAGCGGCGCAACGGGCCGTGAACGAGGCCCACCAGCTCGCGGGCACCACCCAGGACCGCTTCGAGCGCGCCACCGAGGACCTCGACCGCGCCCACCGCCGCACCGACGCGCTGGCCGCGGAGGGGCGGCTGATCGAGTTGCTGGGCGCGGACGACGTCGCTCTCGAAAGCGACCTGCCGGTGCTGCTGGAACGGCTGCGCGAGGCGAGCGCGGCCGTCGAGAAGGAGCAGACCGCGCTGCGGATGGAGGAGTCCGCCGACGAGCGCGCGCTGGCGGCGCTCGGGTCCGGTGGGCTGCTGCCGCCGCCGGAGGACGTCCAGGCCGCCCTCGACGCGCTGGAGGAAGCCGGGATCACCGCGTGGTCCGGCTGGCGTTATCTGTCCAAACTGGACGCCGGGCGGCGTGCCGAGGTGCTGGAGACCTTGCCGCAGCTGGTGTCCGGCGTGCTGCTGAACGACGCCGCCCACGTGGACCGCGCCCGCGAGGTGCTCACGAAGCGGCGGTTGCTGCCGAGCGCGACCATCGCCGTGGGCACCACCGAAGCACTCCTGGCCGAGGCGCCCACCGCGCCCGGCGTCGAGTTCCTCGTGCCGCCGAACCCCGCGATGTACGACGAAGAAGCCGCCGACGCCGAGCGGGAAGCCGTCGCGCGGCGGCACACCGAGCGGCAGCGGCGGCTGGAGTCGTTGTCCGCCAAGCTGTCCGCGGACGGCGCGTTGACGTGGAAGCTCACGACCTGGCGCGAGGACTACCCGCCCGGCGCCGTCGCGACCCTGGCCGAGCAGGCCCAGGCGGCCCGCACCGCGCGCGAGACCGCGCGCACCGCACTGGAGCAGGCCGACGCGGAATTCGCGCGGTTGAGCGAAAAAGCGGCGTCGCTGCGCGAGCGCGTCCCCGAGCTCCGCGCGGCCGCGACCGAAGCCGAGGAGAAGGCGCGGCGGCTCGGCGAGCTGGGTGCGCGCAGCGCGCGGATCACCGAGTGGACCGAAGACGTCGAGCGCGCCACCGAGGTCGCCGAGCGCGCCGACCTGCAGGCCGCCGACGCGGCGGGCAAGGCCGCGCGGCTGCGCGAGCAGGCGGGGGAGGAGCAGCGCACCGCCGACGGCCACCGCCGCACCGCGACCACCGCGCGCGCCGAACTCGCCGAGGTGCCGGGCGCGGCCGACGCCGCCGAAGGCCCGGTGCCGTCGGAACCGGTCGACGCGCTGCGGCGGACGTACCTGTCGGCGTCCGAGTCGTACGCGAAGGTCGAGGTCGGCAGCGACCTGCGGGCCGAGCTGGAACAGGCCGAGTCCGCCGACGCGGCCGCGGGATCGGCCGTGGAGTCGCTGGACGAGGCGGTCCGGGCCCGCGCGGCCGAGCTGCTGGAGACACCGGACGGCTCCGACGCGTCCGCCCGCGCGGCCGCGCTGGCGCGCGCCCGCCGCGTCGTCGACGGCCTGGAAGACGAGCGCACCGAAGCCATCGGGCTCGTCTCGACGCGGCGCGCCGAGCTGGACGCGCTGCCGCTGCAGAACGGCGTCAACGGCGAGAAGCCGCGGGACATCGAGCACGGCCTGGAGCTGATCGACGCGGCCGGCCTGGAGGCGTCGGCCGCCGCGCGCAAGTGGGAAGAGCTGCAGGAACGCCGGGCGGCCGCGGAGGCGACGCTGGAGTCGGCCCGCAGTTCGGCGTCCGGGTTCGCGCTGCTCGCGGAGTCGATGGCCCACCTGGTCACCGACACGGACGCGGACGCCTACGACGGCGACGTCGAGACCGCCCGCGCCCAGCACAGCCGCCTCAACGCGACGCTCGGCCAGGCGCAGGAAGCCGCCGACGCGGGCGACCGCCGGGTGCGCGCGGCCGCGGACCAGCTCGCGCAGTACGCGACGGAGAAGCGGTTCGAGAAGCTGAGCACGCCGGTGCGCCAGCAGGTCATCTCGGTCAAGCGCGACCAGCTCCCGGCGCACGCCGCCGAGTGGGCGGAGGCGCTGCGGCCGCGGCTGCGGTCGCTCACCGACGACCTCGCGCAGATCGACCGGCACCGCGGCGGCATCATCACCCGCCTGCAGGGCATGGTCGACGGCGCGCTCCGGACGTTGCGCTCGGCCCAGCGCGTCTCGCGGCTGCCCGACGGCCTCGGCGACTGGTCCGGGCAGGAGTTCCTGCGCATCCGGTTCACCGAGCTGGAGGACAACGCGCTCACCGAGAAGCTCGGCGAGGTCGTCGACGAGGCCGCCGTCGGCAAGACCGCGGACGGCCGGGACGTCAAGCGCGACGGGCTTTCCCTGGTGCTGCGCGGGGTCCGGGCCGCGGCGCCCAAGGGCTTCCGCGTCGACATGCTCAAGCCGGACTCGGTGCTGCGGACCGAACGCCAGCGCGTCTCGGAGATCCGCGACGTCTTCTCCGGCGGCCAGCAGCTGACCGCGGCGATCATCCTCTACTGCACGCTGGCGGCGCTGCGGGCCAACAACCGCGGCAAGGTCCGCAACCGGCACTCGGGCGTGCTGTTCCTGGACAACCCGATCGGCCGCGCGTCCGCCGGGTACCTCCTGGAGCTGCAGCGTGCGGTCGCCGAAGCACTGGGCGTGCAGCTGATCTACACGACGGGGCTGTTCGACGCGGGCGCGCTGTCGGAGTTCCCGCTGATCGTGCGGCTGCGCAACGACGCCGACCTGCGGGCGGGCCGCAAGTACCTGTCGGTGGACTCGACGATCCGCAGCTCCCTGGACGACCTCGGCGACCCCGACGGCGTCGCGCGGCTTTCGGCGACCCGGATGTTCACGCGGCCGGCCGAAGCGCCGGCGGATTCCGCTGAGGACGAACAAACGGCGTGACGGGAACATCTTCCGGAGTTCCGTGGTTGCCGGGCGCATGACGAACCTGGGGGCGCTGGGCGCCACGTTGGGCACGACCGGGCCGGAGACCGTCGCGGCCGCCACCGAGCTGGAGGAGCTGGGGTACGCCGCGCTCTGGCTGCCGGGCGGGCAGGGCAGCAACCTGCCGCTCATCACCGACGTGGTCCACGGGACCGCGAAGATCCCCGTGGCCAGCGGCATCCTGCCGGTCGACCGGGTGCCGGCCGCCGACGTGGCCCGGGCGTACGCGGACCTGCCGGCGGGGCGGTTCGTCGTCGGCCTCGGTGGCGCCCACGTCCCGCGTCCGCTGGCCACGCTGAACGACTACCTCGACGAGCTGGACGAGACCGTCCCCGCGTCCGCGCGGATCCTTTCGGCGCTCGGCCCGAAGATGCTGGAGCTGGCGCGGGACCGTGCGGCCGGCGCGTACCCGTTCCTGGTGACGACGGACTACGTCGCTTCGGCGCGTGAGATCCTCGGTGCGGGGAAGCAGCTGATCGTGCTGCTGAACGTCGTCCCGGAGTCCGACGTGTCGGCGGCCCGCGAACGCGCCCGTTCCGGTTCCCTGCGGTTCCTCGCCGGGATGCCGGGTTACGCCAACAACTTCCGGCGCATGGGCTTCACCGACGCCGACATCGCGGACCTCTCGGACACGCTGGTCGACGGCCTCACGGTGCACGGCGACCTCGACGCGGTCGTCGCCCGCCTGCGCGAGTACCGGGCGGCGGGGGCGGACCAGGTCGTCGTCCCGGCCGGTGACCTGCCCCGCGAATGGTGGCCGGCACTCGCGGAGGCCGTGCGGTGACCTCGGCGCGGGCCCGTGGCCTCACCCACGGCGTCCCGGCGGAGGTGTCCTTGCAGGACGCCCTCGCCGCGGTCGCCGACCCCGTGCGTCGCAGCATCCTGCGCTCGCTCGCCGAGGTGCCGGAGTGGTCGAAGGCGTGCGGCACGTTCGACCTGCCGGTGGCGAAGGCGACGCTCAGCCACCACTTCGGGGTCCTGCGCGCGGCGGGGTTGATCGAGCAGCGCGACGAAGGCCCGCGGCGGCTGAACCGCTTGCGGCGTCCCGAATTCGACGCCGCGTTCCCGGGGTTGCTGGACCTGGTGCTCAGTCACCCCGGCCGGTGAACGCCAGCGTCGTGCCGAGGCCGATCATCACGAGCCCGCCGGTGCCGCCGACCATCTCCAGGCGCTTCGGCGAGCGGGCGAACCACGCGCGGGCCGTGCCCGCGACCAGCGCCCACGCGCTGTCGGTGGCCAGCGCGATCGCCGGCAGGCACAGGCCGAGCAGCAGCATCTGCGCGGGCACCGATCCGACGGCCGGGTCGACGAACTGGGGCAGCAGCGCGGCGAGGAACACGATCGACTTCGGGTTCGCGAAGCCGACGACGAACCCGTCGCGCAGCACGGTGACGACCCGGCCGGGCGTCGCGCGCACCCGGGCGGCCATGGCCTCGGTCAGCTTCCGGCGGTGGCGGAACGCCTGGATGCCCAGGTAGACGAGGTAGATCGCGCCGGCGATCTTGATGGCGGTGAAGACCGCGGCCGACGTCGTCACGAGCGCGCCGAGGCCGAACGCGACCGCGACGACCTGCGTGTAGACACCCGCGGAGTTGCCCACGACGGTGAGCAGGGCGTCGCGGCGCCCGACCGTGAGCGCGCGGCTGATGGTGAACAGCACGCTCGGCCCGGGAACGACGACCATGAGGAACGTCAGCGCGGCGAAGGCCGCGAAGTGCGCGCCGGAGACCATTTCGTGAGGCTATCCCCGGGCCGGACCGGGCGACCAGCGGTTTTTGTCGGTGGGCGGTGGTAGGTATTGCGGGTGCCTCCGACGATCAGCACCTCGCAGCGCCGGGCCCGCCTCGCGGTCCGCCACCACCTGGCCGCGCCGGCGGCCACGGTCACCGACGCCGTGGCCGGGGTGGTGGCCCTGCACGCCACCGACCCGGCCACGGTCCACCTGTCGGCGTCCGCGCGGCTCGCGTCTCCAGGCGTTTCCCTGGTGGAGCAGGCGTTGTACACCGACCGGACGTTGCTGCGGCTGCTCGGCATGCGCCGCACGGTGTTCGTGACGAGCCTCGACACGGCGGCGCTCGTGCAGGCCGCGTGTTCGGCGGACATCGCCGTCAAGCAGCGGAAGCTCCTCGAACAGCACCTCGGGCAGCAGGGGTATCCCGAGAACGTGCCGGAGCCGGGGAAGTGGCTGGCGGAGGTCGAGGAGTCGGTGGAGGCGGCGTTGCGCGCCCGCGGTTCGGCGACGGCGCAGCAGCTGAGCGAGGACGAGCCGAGGTTGCGCCAGCAGCTGCTGATGGCGGCCGGGAAGCCGTACGAAGCGATCGGCAACGTGACGAGCCGGGTGCTGTTCCTCTTGGCGGCCGGTGGCCGCATCGCCCGCGGCCGCCCCCGCGGCAGCTGGCTCAGCAGCCAGTACGTGTGGCACCCGCTGGACGCCTGGGTGCCGGGGCTGCGGTCGTGGGACCCGGAGGAGGCCCGGGCGGAGCTGGCCCGCCGCTGGCTGCGCGCGTACGGCCCGGCGCCGGTGGCGGACCTGCGCTGGTGGACGGGCTGGACGGCGACGCAGACGAAGAAGGCATTGGCTGCGGTGTCTCCGGTGGAGGTGGACCTGGAGGGAGTACCCGGCGTGGCCTTGGCGGACGACCTTTCGCCGGTGCCCGAGCCGTCGCCGTGGGTGGCGTTCTTGCCGGCGTTGGACCCGACCCCGATGGGCTGGCAGGAGCGAGAGTGGTTCTTGGGTCCGCACAGGCCGGCGCTGTTCGACCGCAGCGGCAACATCGGCCCGACGGTGTGGGCATCCGGCCGGATCATCGGAGGCTGGGCACAGCGAGCATCGGGGGAGATCGCGTACCGGCTGTTGGAGGACGTGGGGTCGGAGGTCGCGGAGAGGGTGGAGGCGGAGGCGGATCGGTGTGCGAGTTGGTATGGGGAGGTCAGGGCGGTGCCGCGGTTCCGGACCCCGCTCGAACGCGAGTTGACGGCGTAGGGGAGGGGCTGCCGGTCAGGTGGGATGACGGGCCGGGCCGAGCCGCGCTGAGGTCGGGCCAAGCCGGACCAGGCTGGGCTGAGGTCGAGCCGGGCACAGCCGAGCCCAACCAAGCTAAGCCTGGCCGGCCGAGCCGGGTCCCGCTGAGCCGAGCCGAGCCGCGCTGAGGTCGGGCCGAGCCAAGCCGAGCTCGGGCCGAGCCGGGCCGAGCCGAGGTCGGGCTGAGGTCGGGCTGAGTCGAGCCGAGTCGCGCTGAGGTCGGGCGCAACCGGGCCGGGCCGGGGTTGAGCCGGCCCGAGCCCAGCTCGGCCGGGATGAGCCGGGTAGAGCCCAGCCGAGCCGGACCGGGCCGAGCCGCGCTGAGGTCGGGCCAAGCCGGACCGGGCTGGGCTGAGGTCGAGCCGGGCCCAGCCAAGCCCCACCAAGCTAAGCCGAGCCGGGTCCGGCTGAGCCGAGCCGCGTCAGCCGAGCCCAGCTCAGCCGAGCTGCGTTGCGGCCCATGGGCCGCGAGTGCCTGCCGAGGTGACTCGCGCCGAGCCAAGCCCGCCCCGAAACTGTGCCCGCGGCCGCCCTCTCCTATCGCTGGATCGGTCGAGTCATAGACCTCACGCCGCCCCCGAAAGCCGCCCCGAGCCCTTCTCCCAACCAGCCTTTCACCACCCAATCCCACCCAGCGACTGAATCGTTACAGCACCCAACCAGACCCACCAAGACCCGCCCACCCGCACCCACCTCAGCCAGCCGGAACCGGTCCCGCGAACAAAACCGAAACCCCCGACCGACCCACCCCCGAAACCCCACCCACACACCCCCGGCTTCTTAATCGATTCTTGACCCGTTCGCCAAGTGGTGGAAGTCTCGTCAGGGCAGTCAGGGACGCGCGCGCCCGCACGCTAGGGTTGCCGCGAGCCCGCAAGTCACGGCCGGGTCACCCGGCCGATCCCCAGAGGAGTGGCAGCAGTGACCGTTCGCGTAGGTGTCAACGGCTTCGGCCGCATCGGCCGCAACTTCTTCCGCGCCGTGCAGGCCAGCGGCCACGACATCGAGGTCGTCGCGTTCAACGACCTCGGCGACGTCGCGACCATGGCCCACCTGCTGAAGTACGACTCCATCCTGGGCCGGTTCCCGGGTGAGGTCAGCGTCAGCGACGAGGGCATCGTCGTCGACGGCAAGACCATCAAGGCCCTCGCCGAGCGCGACCCGGCCAACCTGCCCTGGGGCGACCTGGGCGTGGACGTCGTGGTCGAGTCGACCGGCTTCTTCACCAACGCCGACGCCGCCAAGGCGCACATCGCCGGCGGTGCCAAGAAGGTCATCATCTCCGCGCCCGCCAAGGGCGAGGACCTCACCATCGTGCTCGGCGTCAACGACGACAAGTACGACGGCTCGCAGAACATCATCTCGAACGCCTCCTGCACCACCAACTGCCTCGGCCCGCTGGCCAAGGTCCTGCAGGACGCCTTCGGCATCGAGCAGGGCCTGATGACCACGATCCACGCGTACACGCAGGACCAGAACCTGCAGGACGCGCCGCACAAGGACATGCGCCGCGCCCGCGCCGCCGCGCTGAACATCGTGCCGACCTCGACCGGCGCCGCGAAGGCCATCGGCCTCGTCCTGCCGGAGCTGCAGGGCAAGCTGGACGGCTACGCGCTGCGCGTCCCGGTGCCGACCGGCTCGGCCACCGACCTCACGGTCACCCTGACCAAGGCCGCGACCCTCGAAGAGGTCAACGCCGCCTACAAGGCCGCCGCCGAGGGCGCGCTGTCGGGCTACCTGCGCTACAACGAGGACCCGATCGTCTCGTCGGACATCGTCACCGACCCGGCGTCCTGCATCTACGACGCGCCGCTGACCAAGGTCATCGGCAACCAGGTCAAGGTCGTCGGCTGGTACGACAACGAGTGGGGCTACTCCAACCGCCTCGCCGACCTGGTCAAGCTCGTCGGTTCGAAGCTGTCCTGAACAGATGAGCGTCAAGAACCTCGACGACCTGCTGGGCGACGGCGTTCAGGGCCGGTACGTACTCGTGCGGTCCGACCTGAACGTCCCGCTCGACGGGGAGCGCATCACCGACGACGGCCGGGTCCGCGCCGCGCTGCCGACGATCAAGAAGCTCGCCGACGCGGGCGCCAAGGTCGTCGTCACCGCGCACCTCGGCCGCCCGAAGGGCGAGCCGGACCCGAAGTACACCCTCGCGCCCGTCGCGAAGCGGCTCTCGGAGCTGCTCGGCGCCGAGGTCGCGCTGGCCGGTGACCTGGTCGGCGAGTCCGCGAAGGCGCTGACCGGCGGCCTCGCCGACGGCGGTGTCGTCCTGCTGGAGAACGTGCGCTTCGACGCGCGCGAGACCAGCAAGGACGCCGTGGACCGCTCCGAGCTGGCCGCCGAGCTGGGCGCGCTCGTCCCGGGCGGCGCGTTCGTCTCCGACGGCTTCGGCGTCGTCCACCGCAAGCAGGCCTCGGTCTACGAGGTCGCGTCGGTCCTCCCGGCGTACGCGGGCGGCCTGGTGCTGGCCGAGCTGGACGTGCTGAAGAAGCTCACCGACGACGTCCAGCGGCCCTACGTGGTCGTCCTCGGCGGCGCGAAGGTGTCCGACAAGCTCGGCGTCATCGCGAACCTGCTGACCAAGGTCGACCGGCTGCTCATCGGCGGCGGCATGGCGTACACCTTCCTCAAGGCCCAGGGTTACGAGGTCGGCCAGTCGCTGCTGCAGGCCGACCAGCTCGACCAGGTCAAGGGCTTCCTCGCCGAAGCCGAGAAGCGCGGCGTCGAACTGGTCCTGCCGGTCGACGTGCTCGCCGCGACGGAGTTCTCGGCCGACGCCGAGCACGAGGTCGTTGACGCCACCGCCATCCCGGCCGACCGCCAGGGCCTCGACATCGGCCCGAAGAGCCGGGAGCTGTTCGCCGGCAAGCTGGCCGACGCCAAGACCGTGTTCTGGAACGGCCCGATGGGCGTGTTCGAGTTCGAGGCCTTCTCCGGCGGCACCCGGGCCGTCGCGGAGGCGCTCGTGAAGAGCGACGCGTTCACCGTGGTCGGCGGCGGCGACTCGGCGGCGGCCGTCCGTCAGCTCGGGCTGCCCGAGGACGGCTTCTCGCACATCTCCACCGGCGGCGGTGCCTCGCTGGAGTACCTCGAAGGCAAGGAACTGCCGGGCGTCGTGGCCCTGGAGGAGAAGAACTAGTGGCACGCAAGCCGTTCATCGCCGGCAACTGGAAGATGAACCTGAACCACCTCGAGGCGATCGCGCTCGTCCAGAAGATCGCCTTCGCGCTGCCGGAGAAGTACTACGCGAAGGTCGACGTGGCGGTGCTGCCGCCGTTCACCGACATCCGCAGCGTGCAGACCCTGGTCGACGGCGACAAGCTGTCGCTGACCTACGGCGCCCAGGACCTCTCGCCGCACGACTCCGGCGCCTACACCGGTGACATCTCGGGCGTGATGCTCGCGAAGCTGGGCTGCAAGTTCGTCGCCGTCGGGCACTCGGAGCGGCGCGAGTACCACGCCGAGACCGACGAGCTGGTCAACAAGAAGGTCAAGGCCGCGCTCAAGCACGGCATCACGCCGATCCTCTGCATCGGGGAGAAGCTCGAGGTCCGCGAGGCCGGCGAGCACATCCACCACACCACGACGCAGCTGATCGAGGGCCTGAAGGGCCTCAAGGCCGAGCAGGTCAAGGACGTGGTGGTCGCGTACGAGCCGGTCTGGGCGATCGGCACCGGCAAGGTCGCCTCCTCGGCCGACGCCGAAGAGGTCTGCAAAGCCATCCGGGCGACCCTCCAGGAGAAGTACGGCGACGAGGTCGCTTCGTCCGTCCGGGTGCTCTACGGGGGGTCGGTGAAGTCGGGCAACATCAGCGAGCTGGTGGGCTGCGAGAACATCGACGGTGCCCTGGTCGGCGGAGCGAGCCTCGACGGCGAGGAGTTCACGAAACTCTGCGCACTCGCCGCGGGCGGGCCGCTGCCCTGATCGAGGCCACGACCGGGTAGCCTGTGTATCCGGTCCGTCACACAGCAGTGGACGAGTCCAGGGGTACGGTGGTGGTCGGAAACGACCATGCCGTACCCCTGCATTCTCCTAGAGCCCAGAGGATGACATGAAGCTGTTCCTGCAAATCCTGTTGATCGTCACCAGCGTCTTCCTGGTGGTCGCGGTGCTGCTGCACCGGGGCCGGGGCGGTGGCCTGTCGTCGCTGTTCGGCGGCGGGATGCAGTCGAGCCTGGCCGGGTCGAGCGTGGCCGAGAAGAACCTCGACCGGATCACCCTGCTGCTGGGCGCGGTCTGGCTGATCAGCATCGTGGGCCTGGGTCTGCTGCTCAAGGTGTGAGGCGTCCGGCGTTCCACCGTCGATCGCGACCGGGTCACGACGGGGGAGCGCAGCGATTCGGCGTGCCTATTGGGGGGCGCGCCGCCGATTCCTAGGTGTGAGGATTCATGGTTGGCGGTAACGCGATTCGGGGCACCCGGGTGGGTGCCGGTCCTACGGGCGAATCGGAACGAGGAGAATCGGCGCCGCGGCGCCGGGTCGGCTACTGGTGCGCCAACGGCCACGAAGCCCGGCCGTCGTTCGCGCTCGACGCGGAGATCCCGGACGAGTGGGACTGCCCCCGCTGCGGCCTCCCCGGCGGGCAGGACGAGAAGAACCCGCCGGCCGCACCACGGACCGAGCCGTACAAGACACACCTGGCGTACGTGAAGGAGCGGCGCAGCGACGCCGACGGCGAGGCCATCCTGGCCGAAGCCCTCGAGCGCCTGCGCCAGCGCCGGGAGATCATCTAACTTCGGCGGCCGAGAGCCACCCCGGGGCCACCTCGGGGTGGTTTTTCGCGCGTTCCGGACGTGAGCAGCCCCGTTTTCCAACCCAAGCGGACATGGTTCGTCGCGGCGAGTTGACGGACGAGGCGTGGGCGGCGATCGAGCCGCTGCTGCCGCCGCGGCAAGGCGGCGGCCGGAGACGGTGATCGTGGACAAAGCGTATTCGCATCCCGCGACCCGCCACGCGATGCGGGAGCGATCGCCCACCGCGCCGCCTACTACCGGGCCGAACTCACTCCTGGTGCCGGGCGCCGGGACTGCCGAATCCGCGCGGCAAGGCCTTTCGGCCATGGAGGACGCTTTCCGCGCCTGAGCAGCCCCCGATTTCCACGCTACCGGCGACCCCCGATAGTTCCGCACGGAAAAAGCCGCGAACGGCGAATCCCGGCCCATTCAGTCCGGAATCCGCCGTTCGCGGCTCCATCGAATCCGAAATCGTCGTACCCCGCCGATAAACTGGATACCGGGGGCCGGCGGCCGCCCTCAGCGATCCAGCGGGTAGCGGGCCCGGACGCGGAACCCGCCGTCCTCCGTGCCGGACGTCTCGAAACTCCCGCCCAGCAACCGCGCCCGCTCGGCCAAGCCCGTCAACCCGTGGCCGCCCGAGGGCAGGGCCTCCGCCGTTCGGCGGGCGCGCTCGTTGCGGACCTCGATCTTGAGCGCTCCGTGCTCACCCTGGATGCGGATCGTCGCCGTCGCGCCCGGGGCGTGCTTGTGGACGTTCGTCAGGCACTCCTGGACCGTCCGGTACGCCGCCGCCGAGACCTGGTTCGGCAGCGCCTCCGGCAGGTGCTCCACCGACAGGTGCACCGGGACCTCCGAGGTCCGGATCAGCCGGTCGAGGTCGTTGATCCCGGGGCGCGGGCCGTCGTCGTCGGCGCCCGCGCGCAGCACGCTCAGCAACGACCGCAGCTCCTCCAGCGTCCGCTTCGACAGCGTCCGGATGACCTGCGCGGTCTCCTGCGCCCGGTCGTCGGTCGACTGGGCCTGCAACGCGCCGGCCTGCATCGCGATCAGCGTGATCTGGTGCGAGACGACGTCGTGCATCTCGCGCGCCAGCCGGGCGCGCTCCTCGGCGCGGACGGCGTCGGCGTGGAAGCGGCGCTCGCGGTCGCGGCTGGTGGCCAGCTCGGCGAGCTTGTTCGAAACCTCGGCCCGCGCGCCGATGAGCAGGCCGATCGCGATCGGCATGCCGGCGACGAGGACGCCGTAGATGCCGTCGAGGATGTGCTCGCGCCAGCTGAGCTGGGCGAAGTCCTCCAGCGGCCACTGGACGAACCGGCAGCACCACACCAGCGCCGCGCCGACCCACGTCTGCCAGTGCAGCTGACGGCGGGTGGCGAGCATCCCGAGCGTGATCATCGACGCCAGCTGCGCCCAGCCGGCGAGGAAGCCGGGGACCGCGACGAGCACGGCGAGGAACGGGAACTTCCGGCGGAACACCACCGCGAGGCACGCGGCGCCGGAGAGCCAGATCGAATAGGGCTGGGCCTTCTCGGGGATCACCAGCCACACGTCGAGCACGGCCAGGATGACCGCGGCCGCCTCGATGGCGAACGTGACCACAGCGGGGCGCGGCACCGAGCCGAACAGGCTCAACCCGCGCTTGCGCACCCGCTCGGCGGCCGATGGCCCCGAGCCGGCGATCGAGATGCCTGGAATCGAGAGTCCCTCTGTACTCATCGCTGGCGACCCCATTCGTCTTGTGGACTTGTTGGTGAGAGGTGCTCAGGGCCCGATCGGGACGCGCAGCAACGGACAAATGTGCGGATGCTAACGAGGTGGCGTACGAAGACGGTAAGTTTCACCCGTTGTCGGAGTTACGGCGTCCGAATTCCGTAGTCGACTACTCCGTCCGGGGTATGACGGCGGAAGGGTGCTACCAAGAGTGGGAGTACTGCTCCGTACTGTGCACCGAGACGACCACATCGTGGGAATCATGTTACCCACGTGTGGTCGTCCGGCAAGGGGTCATCAGGCCGCCATGGACCGGAGGTCGTCGCCGAGCAGGTCGTGCAGGCCTGTGGCGCACGCCTTCGCCGTCTCGATCGACCTCGGCAGCATCCCGGTCTCGTAGGTCCGGACAGCTTCGTCGACGCTCGGCGCCGTCGCCAGCGCGGTGGCGAGCTCGGTGCCGTCCAGCAGGGCCAGGTTCGCGCCGACGCCCAGCGGCGGCATCAGGTGCGCGGCGTCGCCGAGCAGCGTGAGCCCCGGGGTGTGGGTCCAGGCGTGCGGCACCGGGAGGACCTGCAACGGCCGGTGCGTGAACCCGCCGTCGAGCTCGTGCAGGAACGCGAGCACGCTCGGGTGCCAGTCGGCGTAGCGCTCGAGCAGGTGCGTACGCACCGCCGCCGTGTCGGCGAAGTCGAGCCCGGTGGCCCAGTCTTCGGGCGCGTAGAACGTCGCGTAGCAGCGGATGTGGCCGGTGCTGGTCCGCTGCGCGACGAGCGCGTTGCCGCCGACCTTCGTCATCAGCGTCCCCTGGCCGGTGAGCGCGGCCAGGGCAGGGTGGCGGTGGTCGGCATCGTCGAGGCCGAACTCGACGAACGTGACGCCGCTGTACTCGGGCCGGACGCCGGTGAGGGCGCGGCGCACGCGGGACCACGCGCCGTCCGCGCCGACGACCAGGTCGAAGTCCTGGTCCGCGCCGTCGGCGAACGTCAGGCGCGCGCCTGCGCCGGTCTTGGTGACGTCGGCGATCGGACGGCCCCAGCGGACCGTGCCGGGGGAGAGGGAGTCGAGGAGGAGGCCGCGGAGCTGGCCGCGGTCGATCTCCGGGCGGAAGTCGTCGCCCTCGGCGGGGCTCTCGTCGAAGACGGTTTCGCCGGTGCGCGGGTCGACCGCTCGCATCTGCTGGCCTTCGGGGCGGGCCAGTGCGCGGAACTGTTCGTGCAGCCGCGCGGTGTGCATGGCGACCTGGCCGGTGTCGCCGTGGAGGTCGAGCGTGCCGCCCTGGGGGCGGGCGTCGGCCGAGGCTTCCTGTTCGAAGACGGTGACGTCGATGTCGTGGAGCTGCAGGACACGCGCACAGGCGAGCCCGCCGAGGCCGGCGCCGACGATCGCGATGGAGTTCATGGCTTCCCCCTGGAAGTGGGTGTCGCCGGCGGGTCCGGCGGCCTGTCCCTAGAAAAGCACAGTGACTCAAAAAGTGCAACGACTCAACTTTTGAAGTGAGTCAACCATCACGTAGGCTGGGCGCATGACCGAAGTGATCGGACGCCGCGAGCGCAAGAAGGCGCAGACCCGGCAGGCGCTGGCCGACGCGGCGCTGGAGCTGTTCCTGGAGCGCGGCTACGACGAGGTCGGGGTGAAGGAGGTGGCCGACGCCGCCGACGTCTCGGTGACGACGTTGTTCAAGTACTTCCCCAGCAAGGAAGCGCTGCTGTTCGACCAGGACGACGACATCGAGGCGGCGCTGGTCCTGGCGGTCCGCGGCCGGCCGCAGGGCCATTCGATCGTGGACGCGCTGCGCGAGCACATGCTGCAGGACAGCGCGGACGGCGGCCCGAGCCCGGAGTTCATCCGGCTGATCGAGAGCACGCCGGTCCTGCGCGACTACGCCCGCCGGATGTGGATGCGCCACGAGACGGCGCTGGCGAGGGCGATCGCGGAGGAGGTGGAGGCCGCGGAGGACGACGTGTCGTGCGCGGCGCTGGCCCGGTTCGCGCTGGCCTCGCGAGAACTGATCCTGGCGGCGAAGAACCCGCGCCGGGCCGCGGAGGAGATCTTCGGCCGCCTGGAGCGCGGCTGGCGCGTGAAGCAAGACGAATAGAGAAGGCCCCCTCGGCGAACCGAGGGGGCCTTCGAGAACGAACTCAAGCCGTAGGCGGCTGGTACACCTTCGTAAGCTTCCCGGCCGCGGCCCGATCCAGCAGCCACAACGTCCGGCGGTGCCCGCGAGCCCCGGCCACCGGCAGCTGGACCTCACCGGCTCCCGACAGCGCCAACGCCACCGCGTCCGCTTTCGCCGCCCCGGCCGTCATCAACCACACGTCCTGGGCACGCCGGATAGCCGGCAGCGTCAACGTAATCCGCGTCGGCGGCGGCTTCGGGCAATTGCGCACCGCCACCACCGACCGCTCGGTCTCGTACACCGCCGGCGACTCCGGGAACACCGACGCCGTGTGCCCTTCACCGCCGAGACCCAGCATCATGATGTCGAACGACGGCACGTCGCCGTGGTCCTCCGGGCCGGCCTGGGAAGCCAGCACCGAAGCGTAAGCCTCCGCCGCCGCATCGGGATCGTCCCCGAACTCGCCGTCGGACGCCGCTATCGCGTGGACTCGCTTCGGGTCCAGCGGGACGTGGTCGAGCAGGGCCTCGCGGGCTTGCTTCTCGTTCCGCTCGTCCGAATCCGCCGGGACGAACCGCTCGTCGCCCCAGTAGATGTCCAAGCGGGACCAGTCGATCGCGTCGCGGGCCGAGGACTCCCTCAGCTCCGACAGCACCGCGATGCCCGTGCCGCCGCCCGTCAGCACCAGCGACGCCGAGCCCTTGGCCGCCTGGACGTCCACCAGCCGCGTGACCAGCCTGGCCGCCGCGGCGGCGGCCAGGAGGTCCTGGTTCGCGTAGACGACTACTTCCGTTTTGCTCATTTCTTGGAACCGGAAGCAGCCGAACCGGCCGCCGCGGCCGGCGAAGTGACGTCCGCCTTGGGCGGCGCGCCCGTCTTGCCGTTCGTGCCCGACGTGATCTTGCCCAGGCCGTGCAGAGCCGCTTCGTAGACCTCGTCCGGGTCGAGCCGGCGGAGCTCCTCGATCAGGCAGTCCTGCGTGCTGCGCCGCTGCAACGCGATCCGGCGGGTCGGCTGGCCCGGCTGGGTCAGCGTGCCCACGCGGCCGTCCGGGCGGTGCAGCTCCACCGGGCCCGAGCGGCGGTCGAGCGTCACCGAGATGATGCCCGCCGCGCCCGAGCTCTTGACCCGCTTGACCGGCACCTTCAGGTACTCGGCCAGCCAGGCCGCCAGCAGCTCGGTCGACGGCGAGTCGGCCTCGCCGGTCACCGTCGCCGCGGTGACCTTCTCGAAGGGCGGCAGGTCCAGCGCCGAGACGAGCTGGGCGCGCCAGTGCGTCAGGCGCGTCCAGGCCAGGTCGGTGTCGCCCTCGGTGTACGCCTTCGCCCGCGTGGTCAGCGACTTGACCGGGTTCTTCTCCGCCGCCGAGTCGGTGATCCGGCGCTGGGCCAGCTCGCCGAGCGGGTCCTTGTCCGGGTCCTTCGGACCGGCGCCGGGCCACCAGCACACGATCGGCGCGTCCGGCAGCAGCAGCGGCACCACCGCGCTCTGGCCCTGCCCGACCAGCTGGCCGTACAGGCGCAGCACGATGACCTCGCTCGCGCCGGCGTCGCCGCCGACCCGGATCTGGCCGTCGATGCGCGGGGCGGCCGTGCGGGCGCCCTTGGCCACCACGATCACCCGCGACGGGTGCTCGCGGCTCGCGCCGTTGGCCGCCTCTATGGCCTCTTCCAGCTTGGCGTCGTCGTCGGCCACGATCACCAGCGTCAGGACGCGCCCCAGCGCGACCTGCCCGCCCTGTTCGCGGATCTCCACCAGCTTCTTGTTGAGTGCCGAAGTCGTGGTGGACGGCAGGTCGATGATCACGGGCGCCTCCATTTCCGGCCGGTGCGCTCCAGCATTTCGTCGGCGGACGGCGGGCCCCAGGTGCCCGGCGGGTACTGCTCCGGCGACCCTTCCTTGGCCCAGTTCTCCAGGATCGGGTCGAGGATCTTCCAGGAGAGCTCGACCTCTTCGTTCACCGGGAACAGCGACGGCTCGCCCAGCAGGACGTCGAGGATCAGGCGTTCGTAGGCCTCGGGGGAGGACTCGGTGAACGCGTGCCCGTACCCGAAGTCCATCGTGACGTCGCGGACCTCCATCGTGGTCCCCGGTACCTTCGAGCCGAACCGCAGCGTGATGCCCTCGTCCGGCTGGACCCGGATGACCAGGGCGTTCTGCCCCAGCTCCTCGGTGGACGTCGAGTCGAACGGCAGGTGCGGCGCCCGCTTGAACACGATGGCGATCTCGGTGACGCGGCGGCCGAGCCGCTTGCCGGTGCGCAGGTAGAACGGCACCCCGGCCCAGCGGCGGCTCTGCACCTCGAGGGTCACCGCGGCGTAGGTCTCGGTCTTCGAGTCCTTCGCGAAGCCCTCTTCCTGCAGCAGGCCGGGCACCTTCATGCCGCCCTGCCAGCCGCCGGTGTACTGGCCGCGCGCGGTGGTCTTGTCGAACGGCTCGACCGGTTTGGTGCCCGAGAGCACCTTGATCTTCTCCGCGCGCAAGGCCCGCGGTTCGAACGACAGCGGCTCCTCCATCGCGGTGAAGGCGAGCAGCTGCAGCAGGTGGTTCTGGATGACGTCGCGGGCCGCGCCGATGCCGTCGTAGTACCCCGCGCGGCCGCCGAGGCCGATGTCCTCGGCCATGGTGATCTGCACGTGGTCGACGAAGTTGGCGTTCCAGATCGGCTCGAACAGCTGGTTGGCGAAGCGCAGCGCCAGGATGTTCTGCACCGTCTCCTTGCCGAGGTAGTGGTCGATGCGGAACACCGACTCCTCGGGGAAGACGTCGTTGACGATCGCGTTCAGCTCTTCGGCGCTCTTGAGGTCGTGGCCGAACGGCTTCTCGATGACCACGCGCCGCCAGGTGTTCTCGTCGGCGTGCGCCAGCCCGGACCGGGCCAGCTGCTTGGTCACCACCGGGAACGCACCGGGCGGGATCGACAGGTAGAACGCGGTGTTGCCGCCGGTGCCGCGTTCCTCGTCGAGGTCCTTGATCGTCTGCGCGAGCCGGTCGAAAGCGTCGTCGTCGTCGAAGGTGCCCTGCACGAACCGGATGCCTTCGGCGAGCCGGTTCCACACCGACTCCTTGAACGGCGTCCGCGCGTGCTCCTTGACCGAGTCGTGCACGAGCTCGCCGAAGTCCTGGTGCTCCCAGTCGCGGCGGGCGAACCCGACGAGCGAGAAGCCGGCAGGCAGCAGCCCGCGGTTGGCCAGGTCGTAGATGGCGGGCATCAGCTTCTTGCGGGCCAGGTCGCCGGTGACCCCGAAGATCACCAGGCTGGACGGCCCGGCGATGCGCGGGAGCCGCTTGTCCCGCGGATCGCGCAGCGGGTTCTTCCACGTCATGCGCCGACCTCCTGTACCGCGCGGACGACGGCCGCGAGGCCCGCGGCACGGTCGGTCAGGTGCAGGCGCAGCACCGGGCGGCCGTGCTCGGCGAGCACCTGGCCGTCACCGAGTGCCTGCGCGTGCTGCAGCTGGCCGAGGGTGTAGGGCCGGTCCGGCACGTCGAGATCCCGCTCGACCGCGCCGGTCAGCTGCAGGAAGACGCCGTTCTGGTGCCCGCCCTTGTGGTACTGGCCGGTGGAGTGCAGGAACCGCGGTCCCCAGCCGAACGTCGTCTGCAGCCCGGTGCGCTTGGCGATCTCACCGCGCAGCAGGGACGCCGAGGCGTCGTCCAGGCGGTCGAGGTAGGCCTGGACCGCGATGTAGCCCGCTTCCGGCGCCGAAGCGAAGAACGCGCGGAGCACGTCGGCGAGCTTTCCTTCGGTGACAACGCCTTCGGAGCCGAAGATCTCGACCGGTCCATCCACATTGGACGGCTTTTCGCCGCCCTTCAGCTTCTCCGGGTCGTCCAGCAGCGCGCGGGCCGCCTTCTTGGCCGCTTCCACGTCGGGCTGGTCGAACGGGTTGATCCCGAGCAGCCGCCCGACCAACGCCGTGGCGAACTCCCAGAGCAGGAACTGCGCGCCCAGCGAGCCGGTGACCGAGAGCTTCGCCGCGCCCTGCGGGCTGCCGACCGCGGTGGGCGTGGCGTCGGACTTGGCGTCGGCGAAGCCGGGCGCCTCCGGGCCCTCGACCGCGACCGGCAGCAGGCCGGTGCCCTGCTTGCCGGTGGACTCGGCGATCAGCTGCTCCGCCCAGTCCGGGAAACCCTTGATGCCCGAACCGGTGTCGGCCAGTACGACCTTCTCGGCGCCCGTCTCGTGCGCGGCGGCCCAGGCGGCGGCCAGCTTGACCGCCGGGTTGTCCGCCGAGTCCGCGGCCAGCTCGTCGGCCACCGAGGCGGCCTGGTCGAGCAGCCGGGCGACGTCCGCGCCGGCGAGACCGGCCGGGACGAGCCCGAACGCCGTCAGCGCCGAATAGCGGCCGCCGACGTGCGGGTCGGCGAGGAAGGTCTTGCGGTAACCCTCCTTTTCGGACAGTGCCTGGAACGGCGAGCCCGGGTCGGTGACGACCACGATCCGCCGCGCCGCGTCGATGCCCGCGTCGGTGAACGCTTTCGCGAAGATCCGCCGGTGGCTGTCGGTCTCGACGGTGCCGCCCGACTTCGACGACACCACGATCACCGTGCGCTCGAGGTCGCCGGCCAGCGCGTCGGCGACCTGGCCCGGGTCGGTGGTGTCGAGGACGGTCAGCGCGACGCCGTCGGTCGCGGTGATCACCTCCGGCGCCAGCGACGAACCGCCCATGCCGGCCAGCACGACGCGGTCGACGCCCTCGGACCGCAGTTCGGTCCGCAGCGCCTCGATCTCGCCGATCAGCGGCCGCGACGACTTGTGCAGCGTCGTCCACGACAGCCGGATCGACGCCTCGGCTTCGGCCTCCGGCCCCCAGAGCGTCGCGTCCTGCGCCGCCAGCTTCGACGCGACCTGGTCGTTGACCAGCTGCTCGGCCAGCGGCGCGGCGCGCTCCGCCAGTGCGGCGTCCACGATCTCGACGCCGGTCTTCTCACCTGTCGTCATGTCGTGCTTCAGCCCTTCGCCTGCTCGAGCTGCCCTTGCACGGTCTCCAGAAGCTCGGTCCACGACTTCTCGAACTTCTCGACGCCCTCGTTCTCCAGCACCAGGAACACGTCGGTGATGTCGATGCCGACGGCCTCGAGCTTGTCGAAGACCTCCTGCGCCTCGGCGGCCCGGCCGGTGACCTGGTCACCGGTGATCTGGGCGTGCTCGGCGACCGCGTCCAGGGTCTTCTCCGGCATCGTGTTGACGGTGTCCTTCACCACGAGCTGGTCGACGTAGAGCGTCGGGGAGTAGTCCGGGTTCTTCACGCCGGTCGACGCCCACAGCGGACGCTGCGCGTTCGCGCCGTCGGCCGCGAGGGCCTTCCAGCGGTCCGTCGAGAGGCGCTCCTGGAAGGCCGCGTAGGCGAGCCGCGCGTTGGCGACGGCGGCCTTGCCGCGCAGGGCCTTGGCCTCGTCGGTGCCGATCGCGTCCAGGCGCTTGTCGATCTCGGTGTCCACCCGGGACACGAAGAACGACGCGACCGAGTGGATCCCGCGCAGGTCGTGGCCGTTGGCCTTCGCCTGCTCGAGGCCGGCGAAGAAGGCGTCGATGACCGCCTTGTACCGCTCGACGGAGAAGATCAGCGTGACGTTGACGCTGATGCCCTCGGCCAGGGTCTTGGTGATGGCCGGCAGGCCCTCTTCGGTGGCCGGGATCTTGATCAGCACGTTCGGCCGGTCCACGGTCTTCCACAGGTCCTGCGCCTCGACGACCGTCTTGTCGGAGTCCTTGGCCAGGCGCGGGTCGACCTCGATCGACACGCGGCCGTCGACGCCGTTCGTGGCGGTGTAGACGTCGCGGAACAGGTCCGCGGCGTTGCGCACGTCGGTCGTCGTCAGCTCCCGGATGGTCGCCTCGACGTCGGCGCCGCGGGCGGCGAGCTCCTTCGTCTGCTCGTCGTACGCCTCGCCCTTCGACATCGCGTTGGCGAAGATCGTCGGGTTGGTCGTCACCCCCACCACGTGCTTGTCGCGGATCAGGGCGGCGAGGTTGCCGGTGTTCAGGCGTTCACGCGAAAGGTCGTCCAGCCAGATCGATACGCCGGCCTCGGACAGCTGCGCGAGCTTGTCGGTGCTCATAAGGTGCGCTCCTCGATTGAGGGTGGGTGGTGGGGATGAGGCGGCACTGTCATCCCCTTCAGGAATTCTTGGTGTTCTGGATCGAGCGGCGCGCGGCCTCGACGACTGCTTCCGCGGTGAAACCGAACTCACGGAACAGTGTGGCGGCATCGGCGGAGGCGCCGAAGTGCTCGATCGAAACGTTCACCCCGGCGTCACCGGTGAAGCGGTGCCACGACTGGGCGATGCCCGCCTCGACGGACACGCGGGCCTTCACACCGGCCGGGATGACGGATTCGCGGTAGGCCGCGTCCTGCGCGTCGAACCACTCGACGCACGGCATCGAGACGACGCGCGCCTTCACGCCGTCGGCCTCGAGGGTCTTCTTCGCCTCGACGGCGAGCTGGACCTCGGAGCCGGTGGCCATCAGGATCACGTCCGGGGTGCCGTCCGAGTCCACCAGGACGTAGCCGCCCTTCGCGACGCCCTCGGCGCTGGTGCCCTCGAGCACCGGCACGTTCTGGCGGGTCAGCGCCAGGCCGGACGGGTGGTGGATGTCCTCCAGCACGGCCTTCCACGCGTACGCGGTCTCGTTGGCGTCCGCCGGGCGGACGACGTTGAGGCCCGGGATCGCGCGCAGCGCGGAAAGCTGCTCGATCGGCTGGTGCGTCGGCCCGTCCTCGCCGAGGCCGATCGAGTCGTGCGTCCACACGTAGGTGACCGGCGCCTTCATCAGCGCGGCCAGCCGGACCGGCGGGCGCATGTAGTCGGAGAAGATGAGGAACGTCGCGCCGTACGGGCGGGTGCCGCCGTGCAGCGCGATCCCGTTGAGGATCGAGCCCATGGCGTGCTCGCGGACGCCGAAGTGCAGCGTCCGGCCGTACGGATTGGTCTGCCACATCTCGGTGGCGGCCTTCTCGGGACCGAACGAGTCGGCGCCCTTCATCGTCGTGTTGTTGCTCTCGGCCAGGTCGGCCGAACCGCCCCACAGCTCCGGGAGCGGCTCGGCGAGGGCGTTGAGCACCTCACCGGAGGCCTTGCGGGTCGCGATGCCCTTGGCGTCCGGCTCCCACTTCGGCAGGTTGTCGGCGAAGCCCTCGGGCAGCGTGCGGGTGGCCATCCGGTCCGCGAGCTTCTTGCGCTCGGGGTTGGCCTTGGCCCAGGCCTCGTACTTCTCCTGCCACTCGGCGTGCGCGGCCTTGCCGCGCTCGAGCGCCTGGCGGGTGTGCTTGAGGACGTCGTCCTCGACCTGGAACGACTGCTCCGGGTCGAAGCCGAGGATCTTCTTGACCGCGGCGACCTCTTCGGCGCCCAGCGCGGCGCCGTGCGCCTTGCCGGTGCCCATCTTCTTCGGGGCCGGGTAGCCGATCACGGTCCGCAGCGCGATGAAGGACGGCCGCTGCGTCTCGGCCTTCGCGTTCTTGATGGCCTCCTCGATCGCGACGACGTCCTCGCCGCCCTCGACGACCTGGGTGTGCCACCCGTAGGCCTCGTAGCGCTTCACGGTGTCCTCGGACAGCGCGATGTTCGTGTCGTCCTCGATCGAGATCTTGTTGTCGTCGTAGAAGACGATCAGGTTCCCCAGCTCCTGGCGGCCCGCGATGGACGAGGCCTCGGAGGTGACGCCCTCTTCGATGTCGCCGTCGGAGGCGATCACGAAGATGTGGTGGTCGAAGATGCTCTCGCCGGGCGCCGCGTCCGGGTCGAGCAGGCCGCGCTCGCGGCGGGCCGCCATCGCCATGCCCACGCCGTTGGCCAGGCCCTGCCCCAGCGGGCCGGTGGTGGTCTCGACGCCGTCGGTGTGGCGGTACTCCGGGTGACCCGGGGTCTTGGAGCCCCACTTGCGCAGCTGCTTGAGGTCCTCGAGCTCGAGGCCGTAGCCGGCGAGGAACAGCTGGATGTAGAGCGTCAGGCTCGAGTGGCCGGCCGACAGCACGAACCGGTCGCGGCCCGGCCAGTGCTGGTCCGCGGGGTCGTGACGCAGCGTGCGCTGGAAGAGCGTGTAGGCCAGCGGCGCCAGGCTCATCGCGGTGCCGGGGTGGCCGCTGCCACAGTTTTCGACCGCGTCGGCGGCGAGCACCCGGACGGTGTCCACGGCGCGGGTGTCGGTCTCGGTCCAGTCGGCGGGGACGTTACGCCGGAGGAGTGGGTTGTTCTCGCTGGTAGTGGCGGTTTCGGACACTGAACTCCAACTCCCGGTCATGATGGTTGCGGCTGGTCTTCCTCGTTCCGGTTACCCGTACGCGCGGCTACTTATCTCAATCGATCCCGAAGGGACGATATTCCTGCTCGCGGCCATGCGCAGGGGCAATCGCGGCCCGTCGCGGCCAGCCTAGTGCTTGGGCCGGTCGAGGACCCGCGATCACCCACGGGATTCACCACGTCTAACATCGTTCGAGGGTTCAGACCGGCGTTCCACCACGGCTTCCGGCACGGACCCGCCCGAACCTGACGCAGGGAGTGAAATGTCGTTGGTGAACGCTGCGCACGGACGCAGTGAAGACACCAGCGCCGTGCACCCGACCGGTGATCGACCGCACGGTGACCGGCGAAGCCTCCGCCGGGTCGTCGGCGCCTACGCCGCGCTGGCGAAGCCGCGGGTGATCGAGCTCCTCCTGGTCACCACCATCCCGGCGATGTTCCTCGCCGGCCGTCAGATCCCCTCGCCGTGGCTGGTCCTGGCCACGCTGGTCGGCGGGACGATGGCCGCGGGCAGCGCGAACGCGCTCAACTGCGTGATCGACGCGGACATCGACAAGGTGATGAACCGCACGAAGCGCCGCCCGCTGGTGAAGGACTCGGTGCCCCGCCGCGGCGCGCTGATCTTCGGCTTGGTGCTGGGCGTCGCCTCGGCCGTGGTGCTCTACTTCACGGTCAACCTGCTGTCGGCTGTGCTGGCCGTGGCCACGATCCTCTTCTACATCTTCGTCTACACGCTCGGCCTGAAGCGGCGCACGTCGCAGAACGTGGTCTGGGGCGGCGCGGCGGGCTGCATGCCGGTGGTCATCGGCTGGGCGGCCGTCACCGGCACCGTGCAGTGGCCGGCGTTCGTGATGTTCGGCGTCATCTTCTTCTGGACGCCGCCGCACACGTGGGCGCTCGGCATGAAGTACCGCGACGACTACGAGCGCGCGGGCGTCCCGATGCTGCCGGTGGTCGCCACCGCCCAGCACGTCGCCCGCCAGATCGTCATCTACTCGTGGGTGATGGTGGCGTGGACGCTGCTGCTGCTCCCGGTGACGTCCTGGCTGTACGGCACGTTCGCGATCCTCGCGGGCGGCTGGTTCCTCTTCTACGCGCACAGCCTCCAGGCAGCGGTGCGGCGCGGTGAAGAGACGAAGCCGATGGCGCTGTTCCACCGGTCGAACACGTACCTGATGATCGTGTTCGTGGCCTTGGCGGTGGACTCGGCCATCGGCCTGCCCACCCTCGGCCTGCCGTTCTGAGCCCGGCGGAGTTCTTCGCCGACGTCATCGAGTCCGGAACCGTTCTGGGCGCCGCCCCCACGTGGTCACCCGAGCGGGTGGCGGAGCTGCTCGGCGACGACTACGGCGAAAATCGGTCGAAGCGCGGCCTCTGGCGCGACCACGGCTTGGTCGAGTTCTTCTGGGAGCGGAACAAGGGGCGCTGGGAGGGGACCCACTTCTCGGTCCAGGCCCACCGGCTCCGGTACGCCGAGCCCGAGCTGGTCAACCGGGTGATCCGCGATCGCTACGGCGCGTTCCCCGGTCCGGTGACGTTCGACGAGGTCAGCACGCTGCTCGTCGAGCGAGGTGTGCCGCTGCGGGAGGTGCCCTACCCGGCGGAAGCGGGCGAGCTGCGCGCGTACTGGCAGCCGGAAGCGCACATCGTGGTCTCCGTCGTCGAGGGGTCGTACTACGGCCGTGCCGGCGACCTCTACCGCGTCGCGAATTCGAGCACCGGTATCCCGTGAGCACCCCGATGCTCAAGAAGATCGGGGTCGGCGTGGTCGCGGTAGCCGTGTTCGGGCTACTGGCCCTCCTCGGCCGCGGCAAGGTGCCGCTCGACACGAACGAGCTGCTCGGCACGGCTTGCGCCATCCCGTCCCGCATCACGGCGGTCCCGGGCGCGCCCGACGCGGCTCCCGGCGGCGGTGGCCTCCGCGTCGTCGAGCAGGGAGCCGGGACCGTGGTCGAGAACACCAGCGCCCAGTTCGCGTACCGCATCCCGGTGACCGCCGGCTCGACGCGCGCCGAGGTACCGCTGCTCGCGCCGGGGCAGCGCACCGCCGTCGCGGGGGCTGGGCCGGTGACGTTCGGCCCGGTGGTGTGGCTGGCCCCGGAAAGCCTGGGCGGCTACACGCCGGTCACCGCCACCCCCGTCCCGGGCGGGGTTCGCTACACGTCGGCGAACTGCCGGGCGCTGACCAGTCGCGGAGCGGTGGTGCTTCACCGCGTTGAAACCGGCCGGATCTCGCAGAGCGAGGAGCTTCCGGCGGCGAGTGTGTCGTGCGCGCCGGGGGAGAAGGTGCTGCCGGCGGTGCTCCCGCCCGGCAGCGAGGTCTACCCGTACTGCGCCCTCGGGGCGGAATAGCGGAACTCTCGGTGTGCCTGCGAACACTGTGCGAGACTTCCGCAAGGGTGTCCTGGCGCCGTCGTCTCCTCGGCGCGATCGTCTTCGCTGCCGGGGGTGAACTGCCCCGGGCCGGCGAGGCCACGCCGGGCGGGGCTGCGACTTCCCCGACCGCGTTTCCCCCGGCCCACAGGCTCGCACCGAGGTCTACCCGTACTGCGCCCTCGGGGCGGAATGATCGCGCTGCGGGGGCCGTTAGACTCGGTTGGCTCTTTTTCCTTGAGGCGAAAGCAGGATGCTCTTGTCCGTCTCCTCGGACGACTTCTCCGCCGAGCTCGCCCGCGAGCAGGCGTACGTCACCACCCTCTACGCGAAGCTCGACGCCGAGCGCGTCGACGCCCAGCGCCGCCTCGACGAGACCTTGCAGCTGGCCGGGGGCACCCCGCAGGCCCGCACCGAACGCGATGTCGCCACGACGCTCTACACCGACCGGCTCGCCCAGCTCGGCTCCGTCGAACAGGGCCTCGCCTTCGGGCGGCTCGACTTCGTCCCCGAAAGCGCCGAGGAGACCACCTACATCGGCCGGCTCGGGCTGTTCGACGAGGACGACGACTACCGGCCGCTGCTCGTCGACTGGCGGGCGCCCGTCGCGCGGCCGTTCTACCTCGCCACCGCGGCTTCACCCGAAGGGGTCCGCCGGCGGCGGCACCTGCGGTCGCTGACCCGCAAGGTGACCGGCTTCGACGACGAGATCCTCGACCTCACCGCCGCCGACCAGGGCCAGGACCTCGGCCTGGCCGGCGAAGCCGCGCTGCTGGCCGCGCTGGAACAGCGCCGCACCGGTGAGATGAGCGACATCGTCGCCACCATCCAGGCCGAGCAGGACCGCATCATCCGCGCCCCGCTCGGCGGCGTCATGGTCGTCCAGGGCGGCCCCGGCACCGGCAAGACCGCCGTCGCGCTGCACCGCGCGGCCTACCTGCTCTACACGCACCGCCAGCAGCTCACGACGCGCGGCGTGCTCGTCGTCGGGCCCAACAGCACGTTCCTGCGCTACATCGGCCAGGTGCTGCCGTCGCTCGGCGAGACCGGCGTGCTGCTGGCCACCATCGGGCAGCTCTACCCGGGCCTGGACGCCGACGGCGTCGAATCCCGCGAGACGACCGAGGTCAAGGGCCGGCTCGTGATGGCCGAGGTGCTGGCCAACGCCGTGCGCGACCGCCAGCGCGTGCCCGAGCCGGTCATGGAGATCGAGTACGAGCACGACGTGCTGCGGCTGGACCGCAAGACCTGCACCGACGCCCGGACCCGCGCCCGCCGTTCGCGGCGGCCGCACAACCCGGCGCGGCGCCTGTTCGTCTCCGACGTCCTCGACGCGCTGACCCGCCAGGCCGCCCGGAAGCTGGGGGAGGACCTCCTGGACGGTCAAGACCTGCAGGACATCCGCGCCGAGCTGGCGGCCGATGACAACGTCGCCGCCGCGCTGAACGAGTTGTGGCCGGTGCTGACCCCGGAAAGCGTGCTCGACGACCTGTTCGCCGACCGCGAACGGCTCTCCGGCGCGGCCCGCAAGCTGCTGTCCCCCGAAGAGCGTGCGCTCCTGGAGAGCGGTCGCGACACCCGCTGGACGCCGGCCGACGTGCCGCTGCTCGACGAGCTGGCCGAGCTGATCGGCGTCGACGACACCGAAGCCCGCGTCGAGCGCAAACGCCGTGAGCGCGAGAACCGCGCGTACGCCGAGGGCGTGCTCGACATCCTCGAGCAGGACGAAGAGATCATCGACGAAGAGCTGCTGCGCGTCTCCGACGTCCTCGACGCCGAGCTGTTCGCCGAGCGGCAAGTCGCGCGCAGCGAGCTGACCGCCGCCCAGCGCGCCGCGCAGGACCGGACGTGGACCTTCGGGCACGTGATCGTCGACGAGGCCCAGGAGCTGTCGGCGATGGACTGGCGGCTGCTCATGCGCCGGTCGCCGAACCGGTCGATGACGCTGGTCGGCGACGTCGCCCAGACCGGCGCGGCCGGGGGTGCGCGGTCGTGGGGCGAGGTGCTCTCGCCGTACGTCGAGAACCGGTGGCGTCTCGAAGAACTGACCGTGAACTACCGCACGCCCGCCGAGATCATGGCCGTCGCGGCCCAGGTTCTCGCGGAGGTTTCGCCGGAGCTGTCGGCGCCGTCTTCGGTGCGGGAGACCGGGGTGCCGCCGTGGTCGGTGCGCCCGGCGTCCCTGGCCGCGGAGCTGCCCGGGCTGGTGGCGCGCGAGCTGTCCGAAATGGACGGTGGCACGGTGGCGGTCCTGGTCCCGGGCGGTCGCTTCGACGAGGTGTCTTCGTGGCTTTCCGACCACGACGAACGGCTGAGCGTGCTGACCGTCGAGCGGTCGAAGGGCCTGGAGTTCGACTCGGTGGTGCTGGTCGCGCCGGACGAGGTCGTCGCGGGTTCGCCGCGCGGGCTCAACGACCTGTACGTCGCGCTGACGCGCGCTACGCGGCGGCTCGGCGTGGTCGCCACGGGTGACGACGTCCCGGCACTCTCCGTGCTTGGCTAGGGTGCCTCGCATGCAGAAGATCGGGAAGATCGTGGTCGTCGCCGCGGCGGCGCTGTCGCTGGCGGCGTGCGGCCAGCAGGCCAAGACCCAGGCCGCCGCCCCGGCGGGACCTTCGGTGCCGCCGTCGTCGGACGCCGCCCAGGCGCCCCAGAGCAAGGGCCGCGAGTGCACCGCGGACGACATCAAGACGACGGGGAAGTTCGGCGAGGTGCCGACGATCACCATTCCCGACGACTGCGACCCGCCGAAGAAGCTGATCACGAAGGACCTGTCCGAGGGCACCGGCGCCGGGGCGAAGTCCGGTCAGAAGCTCAAGATGAACTACCTGCTGGTGACGTGGTCGGACAAGCAGAAGCTGGACAGCTCGTTCGACCGCGGCCAGACGTTCGACCTGAACCTCGGCGCGGGCGAGGTCATCCCGGGCTGGGACCAGGGCCTGGAGGGCATCAAGCAGGGCACCCGCCGCCTGCTGATCATCCCGCCGGACCTGGCGTACGGCCAGGGCGGCCAGGGCATCAAGCCGAACGAGACGCTGGTCTTCGTCACCGACGCCGTCTCGGTCGCTTCGTAGCGGTCGTGGCCACCCACCGCGGCCGCGTCCGCGAATGGCACGCCGAGGAAGGCTGGGGGGTCGTCGAAGCACCGGGCTTCGACGACCCCGTCTGGGTGCACTTCTCGATGATCGAGGCCCCGCCGAACACGTTCCGGGAACTGCACGAGGGTGCCGAGGTCGAGTTCACCGCCGAGCGCGCCGAGCAGGACGGCTACCACTGGCGCGCCGTGTGGGTCAGGGAATGAGCAGGAGCTTGCCGGTGGTGCGGCGGCCCTGCAGGTCCTCGTGGGCCTTGCGGGCGTCGGCCAGCGGGTACTTGCCGCCGATCCGGACGGTCAGCTCGCCCGCCTGGATCGCGTCGAACAGCTCCTTCGAGCGCCAGTCGATCTCCTCGCGCGTCCGCGTGTAGTGCGCCGACGTCGGGCGGGTCAGGTACAGCGAGCCGCCCGAGTTGAGGCGCTGCGGGTCGATCGGCGGGACCGGGCCGCTGGCCGCGCCGAACAGCGCCAGCAGGCCGCGGATCTTGAGGCTGGCGAGGCTGCCGTCGACGGTGTCCTTGCCGACGCCGTCGTAGACCACGTCGACACCCTCGCCGTTCGTCAGCTCGCGGGCGAGCTTCGCGAAGTCGTCGCGGTCGTAGCGGATCACGTCGTCGGCGCCGGCTTCGCGGGCGAGCTTCTCCTTCTCCTCGGTCGACACCGTCCCGATCACGCGGGCGCCGCGCGCCTTCGCCAGCTGGGTCAGCAGCAGGCCGACGCCACCCGCGGCCGCGTGCACCAGCACGTCGTGGCCGGGCTTGACCTCGAACGTCGAGGCGACCAGATAGTGCGCGGTCATGCCCTGCAGCATGGTCGCGGCCGCCGTCTCCAGCGAGACACCTTCGGGTACCTTCACGGCGATCGACGCCGGGATGACCGTGCGTGCGGCGTAGCTGCCGAGGGCGCCCTGCCAGGCGACGCGGTCGCCGGGCGCGAAACCGGTGTCCGCGCCCGCCTCCACGACCGTGCCCGCGCCCTCGAGGCCGAGAACGAACGGCAGGTCGATGGGGTAGATGCCCTGCCGCTGGTAGGTGTCGATGTAGTTGACGCCGGCCGCGGCGACGTCCACCAGCAGCTCGCCGGCCTGCGGGGCCGGGACGTCCACTTCGGCCGCTTCGAGCACTTCCGGGCCGCCGGTCTTCGTCACCTGCACTGCGGTGGGCATGCGTCCTCCTCGGGTCGGGTTCTCCCGGTGCAACTATGGCCGACGCCACGCTGTTCCGCGTTCCGGCTCTCCTTTGGTTATGGTTCGGTACGTGTCCGAAACATCTGAAGCTGTCGTCCCGCCGACCAGCGCGCAGCTGGGCGCGGCCCGCAAGTTCGTGAAGGCGCACGGCAAGCCGTCCCGCGCGGTGGTGGAGAACATCGGCCGGGCCGGCGCGCGCGTCGTGCTGGTCGGCGCCGACGGCGCGCTGGGCGACGTCGTGGTGCCCTCGGTGGCGACCGGCGAGGCGCTGGTCGAATCGGTCGAGGACCTCGCACCAGCCACGTGGGACGCGGAGACGGTCAAGCAGACGAAGATCGGCCCGGAGCACCGCCGCAAGATGGCGGGCCGGTGAGCCCCAGCGCGATCCTGGTCGGCTGCGCGGAGCTCCCTTCGGGCGACGGCGACGACGACGCCGTGGTGCCCGCTTTGTCTTCGCTGGGCTTTTCGGTGGCGTGGGCGGCCTGGGATTCCGACGCCGACTTCGCGTCCGCCGACGCCGTGATCCTGCGGGCGACCTGGGACTACGCGGCGCGACGTGAGTCGTTCCTCTCGTGGTGCGAGTCGGTGCCGGCGCTGTTCAACCCGGCGGCGGTGGTCCGGTGGAACACGGACAAGTCGTACCTGGTCGAGCTGCTCGACGCGGGTGTCGCGGTGGTGCCGACGGTCTTGGTTTCTCCTGGCGACCCGGTTCGCTTCCCGTCGTCGGACTTCGTGGTGAAGCCGTCGGTGGGCGCGGGTTCCCGAGGCGCGGCGCGGTTCGCCGCGGGTGCCGATGCTTCCGCGCACGTGGCCGCCCTGCACGCCGAGGGCCACACGGCGCTGATCCAGCCGTACCAGTCCAGTGTGGACACCGACGGCGAGCTGGCGTTGGTGTACCTGGGCGGAATCTATTCGCACGCGTTCTCCAAGGGTGCGATGCTGGGCTCCACAATGGACTCGTCGGGCCTGTACCTGTCGGAGAAGCTGGCTCCGGCGTCGCCGCCCGCGGACGCGGTGGCGCTGGCGGAGGACGTCCTGGACGCGGCATCGGCGTTGCTGGGCATCCTGCGCGCGGAGCTGCTGTACGCGCGGGTGGACCTGGTCCGCGGCGCGGACGGCAAGCCGTTGCTGCTGGAGCTGGAGCTGACGGAGCCATCGCTGGGCTTCCGCCAGACGGACCCGGCCGCGGCGATGAGGTTCGCGTCGGCGGTGCGGCAGCAGCTGGCGTAGTCATCGCACGGCGGCCAACGCGAGGGCGACGATGGCGCCGATCGTGGTCACGGCGATCGAGCCGGTGAGCAGGTAGAGCCCGCCGATCCCGCTCAGGCCGACTTTGATCAGTTCCCGCAGCCCGCGGCTTCGCGTCGGCTCGCTTGTCCTTTCCTCGGTCACTGTGCTACCCCTTTATCGGTGTACTAGTACTCCCAGGCGATGGTGACCGGCGACGGGCCTGGCCGGGAATGATCTTTTGTTTCCGGACCGGATTTTTCGTTGTCGCCGTGCTTTTCCTCGTTGTCGGGAATTGTCGATCTTCGTCGCGGGGTAGCGGAGGGCGTCATGACGATCGGGATGGGCAGCGAACCAGGAGACGTCGCGGCTTCGCCCGCGGAAGTCGAAGCCGCGCTGCGCTGGCTGGCGAAACGCAAAGACGGCGAGCCGCTTCACTTCTTCCGCGACGCGACCGAGAACCCGGCGGGCGAACCGGCGGCTGTGCTGTGCCCCCTGGTGGCGCCGACTGCGTCGTTACCGCCCGAGTTGCGCGCGTACGCCGTGTGGGGCCTGCTGGTCGACGAGATCGGCGCGGCCGCGAACTCTCGCCGCCGCACCACGTTGATGGCGGCGTTCCGGGTCCCGCCGGCGCCGGACGGTACCGCTTGGCAAGCGACGCTGGGCGACCGCTTCCGGCAGTTGATGCTGCTGCCGGGCGTCTTCGGCGATCCGCCGCCGACCACCCCCACGCCGATGCATCAAGCCTGGAGGTTGTCGCTCGCGGCGCTGGCGGCCTCGCTGGCGGAGAAACTGGCGGCCGGTCGGGACTGGCCGGTGTACATCGACATCGGCCGGGCGGCGGTGGAGCGGGGTGTCTGGCGGGCAAGAGCGGCCTCGCGAGGGGCGCAGCCGGTGTTCATCGAACGCATGCTCATCACCGCGGTGATGCACCGCCGGACGATCCGGCGCCGCATCACCGAGCGCGACATCATCGCCTGTGAGGACGGAGTTGACGGCTACGACACGCGTGCGTTGATCGGATGGGCTCACGATTCGGCGGAGCTGCCTGTGACCGCCTTGTGGGCGTGCCGCGTGGTCGCTTCGCCGAGGGCGCACACAGGCGACCCGATTCAGGCGCGCTTGAGCTTTCGCCGGACGCTGCGGAAGGGCGAGCGCTACACGTTCGTTTCCGAGGCGCTCGACGGGCAGCTCGAAGAGGAACGCAGGTGGGTCAACGTCGACATCGACCACCACGGCATCGAGCCCGGCGGGTTGACGATCCAGCTGACCTTCGACGCGAAGCAGCTGCCCGAGGCGTGCTGGTGGTACGCGGAACAACTGGAATACGAACGGACGCGGCAACCGCCGGACGGTGATCCGCATTTGCTTCCCGTCCGGGACGGTTTCGTCCGGCACACCTTCGTCGAAGGGTGCCATCCGCGGGAGGCGTACGGAATTGCCTTCAGGTGGAAATCCTCGTGACCGATGTATATCGCACCGGTCACGAGAGATCATTTCCCGTTCGGTGATCTAGTTGCCGGTGTTTCCGCCACCGCCGCCCGCGAGGACGGTGGTGGCGGTGGTGTCAACCGGCTCCTGCCTGCTCGACATGGGGGCGATCACCCCGGCCAGAGCGAGGATCAGGGTGCCGATGGCGGCAATCCGCCCGAGTTTCCCGCTCGTGCTGCGCTCGTCCATGAGGTCTCCTTCGGTGATGGGAAGTTGGCTCACCGTAAGAGGAACTGGGCGACACGATCGAGCGGGTCAGCTCTCTTTCGTGTCGATACGCGCACGTTATGCTTGCGCGCTTGAGCGCTTGGCGGCCAACCGGTCAGCTCGCGGCCACCGGACATCGGTCGCCCAGCCGAGCTGCTCGAAAGTCCGGATCACCCGCGCCGAGACATCCACCTGCCCCCGCAACACCCCATGCCGAGCACAAGTCGGGTCCGCGTGGTGCGAGTTGTGCCAAGACTCGCCCATGGACAAAAGGGCCAGGGGCCAGAAGTTCGCCGCCTTGTCGCGGGAAGCGAACGGCCTCTCCCCGATCAGGTGGCAAATCGAATTCACCGACCAAGACACGTGGTGCAGGAAAGCGATGCGGACCAACCCCGCCCAGAAGAACGCCGTCACCACACCCCACCACGACCACGACAGCAGCCCGCCCAGGACCGCCGGCAGGGCCAAGCTCAACGTGATCCACAGCCAGAAGTACCGGTTCACCACCCGCAGGTCGCGGTCCGCCACCAGGTCCGGGGCGAAGCGGTCCGCGTTGGTCACCTCGCGCGAGAACATCCAGCCCATGTGCGCGTGCCAGAAGCCGCGCAGCAGCGCCGATGGGGACGTTCCGAACAGCCACGGCGAATGCGGATCCCCCTCGCGGTCCGCGAAAGCGTGGTGACGGCGGTGGCTGGCCACCCAGAAGATCACCGATCCCTGGACCGCCATGCTGCCCGCGATCGCCAAAGCCACGCGCAACGGCCGGGACGCCTTGAACGCTCCGTGCGTGAAGTAGCGGTGGTAACCGACCGTCACGCCGAGCGTCGCGAACACGTAGAACACAGCCGCCAGCGCTAGGTCGATCCAGGTCATGCCCCAGCCCCACACCAGCGGGACCGCGATCAGGAGCGCCGCGAACGGCACCAGCAGGAACGTCTTCAGCACGAGCATCTCGCCGGTGCCCCGGCAGTGGGAGATGAGCGGCTTGGGCGCGGAGCGCGTCGTCATGGGGCGGACCGTAGCCGAGGGGTGTTACGGCCGGGTGGCCGCCGGTTGCTCAGGCGGTGGCGAGTTCCTTAGGCGCCGCCGTCAGCGACACCGCCGGGCCGCGGTCGCGGCTGCCGACCCACAGCGACGCCGTCGCGATGATCACCGCCATCGCGCCGAGCACGTGGAACGACACCATCGCCTCCGGCACGCCCAGCGCGTACTGCAGCGAACCGAG
Source organism: Amycolatopsis sp. NPDC114478 (assembly GCF_055633805.1). Classification (NCBI taxonomy): domain Bacteria; kingdom Bacillati; phylum Actinomycetota; class Actinomycetes; order Pseudonocardiales; family Pseudonocardiaceae; genus Amycolatopsis; species Amycolatopsis sp. NPDC114478. The sequence continues at coordinate 57,419 of NZ_JBVKDO010000038.1, forward strand.
CCCGCCCTGCGCCACCGCGACCACCCACACCAAGGTGTAGCGCTGCCAGAGCTCCTTCGGCGCGCCGATGCGCATCAGCTGGAGGCCGAACACCGCGAGCAGCAGCAAGTAGAGGACCAGGAGCCCGCCGTGGACCTGGGCGAGCGACTCCACCGGGGCGTCGAGGCGGTGGGTGTTGATGTCGCCGCTGTGCGGGCCGGCGCCGGTCACCGTCGTGCCCGCCGCGAGGACCAGCCACATCACCACGGCCAGCGCCACCAGGATGCCCCGGCCGGACGCGGGGACGAGCGAGCGCGCGGGCTCGTCGCCCTCGCGGAATGCGCGCAGCAGCAGGACCGCGAGCCACACCAGGGGAGTGGTGGCGAGGAAGTGGATCGCGACGGTCCACCACTCGAGCTTGGCGAGCACGGTCATCCCGCCGACGACGGCCTGCAGCACGACGCCGCCGGGCATCGTCCAGGCCAGCTTCACCAGGCGCGTGCGGGACGGGTGGTCGACCTGCACGCGCCACGCCGTGATGACCGCGATGGCCGCGACGACGATGACGACGCCGGTCAGCAGCCGGTTGCCGAACTCGATCCACTGGTTGAGCGCGTCGATGCCGGAGTCGTGCTTGGGCACCAGGCTGCCGGCGACGCACTGCGGCCAGGTCGGGCAGCCGAGACCGGACCCGGTGACGCGCACGATGGAGCCGGTGACGCCGATCAGCGCCTGCGCGACGACGGCGGCGATCCCGACGGCCCGCTGCACGGCGGCGGACGGAAACGGCAGGCGGGCGACGAGGCTGGTGAACGGCACGCCGTCGATGGTAGAACCGCGCGGGAAACGGGCTTTCGGCAGGTCCCGGCGCCCAGAACGGCGGCGCGGCCGCAAGGGACCTAGGTCACTCGGTTTTCTTGGCCTTCTTCTGGAACCAGCCCATCGACTGCGCGATGGCCGCCCCGATGCCCAGCACGGCGAGGGGAACCGTCCGGACCCAGAACGCTCCCGCGTCCAGCTTGACCAGGAGGATGATCGCGCCGATCGCCACCACGAGCAGGAGCAGCATGATCAAGAAGACGCGGGTTTTCGAAACCATGTGAAGCTGCCCCCTGGGGTCCGGATGCGAATCCGGATGACCTTTTCAGGACGGCACGCCGTCCGTGAGGTCACTTCTACCCGTCCCGATCGGACTCAGGTGAGTTTCGTGGTGCGCGCGGCCAACGCCCCCGCCAGCACCGCCCACACCGCCAGCACCAGCATCGGCCCGGGGGCGAACGAGCCGTCGACCAGCGCCGCTCGCATTCCCTCCGCCAGCGCTCCCGACGGCAGCAGTTCCACCACCGCGGCGAGCCCCGAAGGCAACGACGACGGCGCCAGCAGGATCCCGCCGGCCAGCAGCAGCACGAACCAGACGATGTTCGCCAGCGCCAGCACGGCTTCCGCGCGCAGCGCCCCGCCCAGCAGCACGCCCAGCGCCCCGAAGGCCAGCGTCCCCAGCACCAGCAGCAGGACCGCCGCGAGAAGCCCGGACGCCGACGGCGACCACCCGAGGAACGCCGCCACCACGCCGATGATCACCGACTGCAGCACGACCACCACCAGCGCGGCGATGAGCCGGCCGGCGACCAGCAGCCACCGGGGCAACGCCGTCGCCGACAGGCGCTTCAGCACTCCGTAGCGGCGGTCGAAGCCCAGCGCGATCGCCTGGCCCGTGAACGCCGACGACATCACCGCCAGCGCCAGGATGCGGGGCGTGATCCAGTCCACTTTGGACGTCGAGCCGAGCGAGGAAGCCGGCAGGATGTCCAGCAGCGACAGCCCGATCAGCAACGCCAGCGGGATCAGCAGCGTCAGCAGCACCTGCTCGCCGTGGCGCAGGGTCAGGCTCGCCTCGACCCGGGCGTGCGTGCGCAGCATCCGGCCCAGCGAGCCGCGGCCCGGTGCGGGGGTGAAGGTCCCGGCGGGGAACGAAGTCATGCCCGCAGCTCCCGTCCGGTCAGCTCCAGGAAGACCTCTTCGAGCGTCCGCTTGCCGACCTGCAGCTCCTCCGGCAAGACGCCCTGCTGGGCGCACCACGCCGTGACCGTCGACACGACCTGCGGGTCGACCGAGCCCACCACGACGTACGTGCCCGGTGCCGACTCGCGCACCGCGTAGCCCTCCGGCAGCGCCGCCGTCAGCAGCTCCGTGTCCAGGCGCGTGCGGGCCTTGAACCGCAGGCCCGCGTTGCCGCTCTCGTCCACCGTCAGCGACTGCGGCGCACCCGAGACGACGACCTTGCCGTGGTCGGCGATCACCACCGTGTCGGCCAGCGCCTCGGCTTCCTCCATCAGGTGCGTGGTCAGCAGCACCGAAACGCCGTCGCGGCGCAACGCCGACAGCAGGTCCCACACCAGCCGGCGGGCCTGGGGGTCCATGCCCGCCGTCGGCTCGTCGAGGAACACCAGCTCGGGCCGCCCGACCAGGGCGCACGCCAGCGAAAGCCGCTGCTGCTGCCCGCCGGAGAGGCGCTTGAACGGCGTCCGCCGGACCGAAGCCAGCCCGAGCACGTCCAGCAGCCACGCCGGGTCCAGCGGGGACGCCGCGCAGGAGGCCACCAGGTTGAGCATCTCGTCGGCGCGGACGCCGGGGTAGGCGCCGCCGCCCTGGGGCATGATCCCGACGCGAGGCCGCAGCTGCGCCGACTCGCGGACGGGGTCGAGGCCGAGCACGCGCACCGAACCGGCGTCAGGCTTGAGGAAGCCTTCGCAGATCTCGACGGTGGTGGTCTTGCCGGCCCCGTTCGGACCGAGCAGGGCGAGCAGGCTGCCGCGCTCCATCCGCAGGTCGAGACCGTCGACCGCGCGGGTGGAGCCGTAGCTTTTCACCAGCCCGGTGATCTCGACGGCGGGGGCACTCACATCGGGTCACGATACGGGTTCGACATGCGCGGGCAGCCGCGGGGACGGCCTGGAGAGCAAGACGGGAGCGAGCCGCCGCACGACGAGCATCCCGCCGCCGCACACGACGATCGCCGCGACGTAGGCGAACGGCAGCACGTACGGGCGGCCGTCGAAGGTGCTGCCGGTCGGCGGCAGCAGGAACGGCAGGGCGGCGGACAGCACCGCCGCGGCCACCCGGAACCGGGACGTCCCGGCCGCCGCGGCCAGCGGGATGACCGCCCACAGCACGTACCAGGGCTGCAGGTTGATCTGCAGGATCATCACCGCGCCGAGGGAGACGCCCAGGCCGATGATCGGCCGGTAGCGCCACTTGAAGCTGTCCCACAGGAACTTCGCGGTGATGGCGATGGCGATGAGGTAGCCGAGCGCGCCGAGGATCGGGACCAGGCCGTTGGTGTGGTTGCCGAGCCCGAGCGCGATGCCGAGGACGCCGGAGAGGTTGGCGAGCTCGGCGGTGGGGGAGATCCAGGAGCGGACCAGGCCGGGGGTGTTGAACGTCGCGCCGACCCAGCCGAAGCCGAGCCCGGTGCCGAAGCACACCGCGACGAGGACCACGCCGAACCACGCCGCCATCGGCGCGCCCGCGTAGAAGAGGTCCTTGAGCCGGCCGTGCCAGCGCCGCGCCACCATGACGGCGAAGAACGGCAGCGCGAACACCGCGGGCAGCTTGACCGCGACGCCCAAGGTGATGATCGCCACGCCCAGGCCGATGTACAGCAGTTCCCCGCGTGCGAGCGGTGGTGGCGTGTCGCCCTTCACCCGGATCGGCAGCTTGCGGATGCCGACCTCGAGGCCGGCGAGCATCAGGCCGACAGCGAGCGCGTCGTTGTGGGCGCCGGCGACGAAGTGGAAGATCAGCAGCGGGTTCAGCGCGCCGAGCCACAGCGCGGTCGCGGGCTGGACGCCGAAGCGGCGGGCCAGCCGGGGCAGCGCCCAGACGATGAGGACGACGCCGGCGAGCGCGAGCAGCCGCTGCAGCAGCACGCCGACGGCGATGCTGTTGCCGGCCAGCGGCGCCAGCCAGCCGCCGAGGCGCAGCACCAGCGGCCCGTACGGCGCCGGCGTCTCGCGCCACATGTTCGACACGCCCGCGGTGAAGGGGTCGGCGACGCCGAGGGCCTGCGCCGGGCCGAGGACGTACGGGTCCATGCCGCGGTGCACGATCTCGCTCTGCGCGAGGTAGCTGTAGACGTCGCGGGAGAACAGCGGCGGGATGACCAGCAGCGGCAGCACCCACAGCGCGATGGTCCGGGCGAGCTGGCCCTGCGAGGCGAGCCGGGCGCGGTCGGGCCGGGCGAACTTCCCGAGCATCAGCCAGCTGAGCACGAGGATGCCCATGCCGGAGATGGCGATGGCCAGCGACACCGTCGGGATCCGGGTGAACAGCCGCAGCACCGGGATCTCCTGCACCGGGTTGATCACCGGGGCGGCGCCGGCGCCCAGGGAGCCCAGGGCGAGGAAGAGCGAGCCGACCGTGCCGAAGCGGCGGACGACGTTCAGGCCGCGCTGCTCGTCGGCCTCCAGGGGCAGCGGCTCCAGCGGGCGGACGGGCGAAAGCGTGACGGGGTGGGCACTCCCGGTGTCCAGCTCCGCCACTTGCCGTTCCTGCTGAGCAGGATGTTCGCCCACAGCCACGCGTGCAGGGTATCGGTCCGCCCCGGAGTGAGTCGGGTCACTGCCGAAGACCCCGCCTTTGCGGGTCATCCGGAAATAAGACACACTTGTGTTGTGAAAAAGACGGAGGCGGGTGACCAGGCGGGCGGCGACATGCCCCGCGCCGCGCACCCGCACGTCCCGTCGCAGGTCAGCGCCGAGGGCAAGACCCGGCACGAGGTCGCCCGGCTGCTGCTGGAACAGGGTCCCATGACCGCCGTCGTGGTCGCCGAGCAGCTCGGGATCAGCCCGGCGGCCGTCCGCCGGCACCTCGACGCGCTGCTCGCCGACGGCGAGGCCGAGACGCGGGACGCGCCGCGCCGGGGACCCCGAGGCCGGGGTCGTCCCGCCAAGCTCTTCCTCCTCACCGAGCCCGGCCGCGCGCGCTTCGGGCACGCCTACGACGACCTGGCCGTGTCGGCCATCCGCTTCCTCGCCGAGCACGCCGGCGAAGACGCCGTCCGCGCCTTCGCCGAGCGCCGCATCGAGAAGCTGGTCGGGCCGCACCGCTCGGCGATCACCGGATCGAGTGATCCCGCGGCACGCGCCGAGGCCCTGGCGACCGCGCTGACCAGGGAGGGCTACGCTGCGTCGACCCGTCAGGTCGGTGCGCCCGCCCCCGGTCAGAACGTGGGCGCACAGCTCTGCCAGCACCACTGCCCGGTCGCCCACGTGGCCGCGGAGTTCCCGCAGCTCTGCGAGGCCGAGACCGAGGCGTTCGCGCAGCTGCTGGGCACCCACGTCCAGCGGCTGGCGACCATCGCGCGCGGTGACTCCGCGTGCACCACCCACGTACCCGTCACGGCGGGTCAGCCGGCCCATCCCGAGCCGGTAAGCACAGAGCCTCCGAGGACGGCCCCGCTGCGGTCCCCGGAGGAAGCACGGATCCCGAATGGAGGGAAACCCGCATGACTGCCGCTGCCGAGCAGCGCACTCCCACCACCGCGCCACTGAGCCAGGAAGAGACCATCGAGTCCCTTGGCAAGTACGCGTTCGGCTGGGCCGACTCCGACGAGGCGGGCGCCAGCGCCCGTCGCGGGCTGAACGAGGATGTCGTCACCGACATCTCCGGGAAGAAGTCCGAGCCGGAGTGGATGCGCGAAGCGCGACTCAAGGCGCTCAAGCTCTTCGAGAAGAAGCCCATGCCCAACTGGGGGGCCGACCTCTCCGGGATCGACTTCGAGAACATCAAGTACTTCGTGCGGTCCACGGAGAAGCAGGCCACCTCCTGGGAGGAACTGCCCGAGGACATCAAGAACACGTACGACAAGCTCGGCATCCCCGAGGCGGAGAAGCAGCGCCTCGTCGCCGGCGTCGCCGCGCAGTACGAGTCCGAGGTCGTCTACCACCAGATCCGCGAGGACCTGGAGGAGCAGGGCGTCCTGTTCCTGGACACCGACTCCGCGCTCAAGGAGCACCCGGAGCTGTTCCGGGAGTACTTCGGCTCGGTCATCCCGGCCGGCGACAACAAGTTCTCCGCGCTGAACACGGCGGTGTGGTCCGGCGGCTCGTTCATCTACGTGCCGAAGGGCGTGCACGTCGAGATCCCGCTGCAGGCCTACTTCCGGATCAACACCGAGAACATGGGCCAGTTCGAGCGCACCCTGATCATCGTCGACGAAGGTGCGTACGTGCACTACGTCGAGGGTTGCACGGCGCCGATCTACCAGTCCGACTCGCTGCACTCGGCGGTCGTGGAGATCATCGTCAAGAAGGGCGCCCGCTGCCGCTACACGACCATCCAGAACTGGTCGAACAACGTCTACAACCTGGTCACCAAGCGCGCCAAGTGCGAAGAGGGCGCGACCATGGAATGGATCGACGGCAACATCGGTTCCAAGGTGACGATGAAGTACCCGTCGGTGTTCCTCATGGGCGAGCACGCCAAGGGCGAGGTCCTGTCGGTCGCGTTCGCGGGCGAGGGCCAGCACCAGGACGCGGGCGCCAAGATGGAGCACCTCGCGCCGCACACGTCCTCGACCATCGTGTCGAAGTCGGTGGCGCGCGGCGGCGGCCGCACCTCCTACCGCGGCCTGGTCCGCGTGGCGAAGCGGGCGCACCACTCGCGCTCCAGCGTGGTCTGCGACGCGCTGCTCGTCGACACCATCTCGCGGTCGGACACGTACCCGTACGTGGACATCCGCAACGACGAGGTGTCCATGGGCCACGAGGCCACGGTGTCCAAGGTCAGCGAGGACCAGCTGTTCTACCTGATGTCGCGCGGCCTCGACGAGGCCGAGGCGATGGCGATGATCGTGCGCGGCTTCGTGGAGCCGATCGCCCGTGAGCTGCCGATGGAGTACGCGCTCGAGCTGAACCGCCTGATCGAGCTCCAGATGGAAGGGTCCGTCGGCTAGTCATGTCGGTTACCGAGAACAACGTTTCCGAAGGACTCCGCGAGGGGGCGGTCATCCCGGCCGCCTCCCGCGCGGAGCGCTTCACCTCCTACGACGTCGAGGCCTTCGAGGTCCCGAGCGGCCGTGAGGAGAACTGGCGCTTCACGCCGATGAAGCGCCTTCGCGGGCTGCACGACGGCAGCGCGGTCGCCACCGGCGAGATCACCCTCGAAGCCGACGCCGCGCCCGAGCTGACCATCGAGACCGTCGGCCGCGACGACTCGCGGCTCGGCCAGGCCGGCGTCCCGAGCGACCGCATCGCCGCCCAGGCGTATTCGTCCTTCCGGAAGGCCACCGTCGTGACGGTGCCGAAGGAGACGAAGGCGTCGAAGCCGTCCGTGCTGCGCATCCACGGCCCGGGCGAGGACCAGGTCGCCTACGGGCACCTGCAGGTCCGCGCCGAGGCGTTCGCCGAAGCCGTGGTCGTGCTCGACCACGTCGGCTCCGGCACCTACGCCGACAACGTCGAGTTCGTCATCGGCGACGGCGCCAAGGTCACCGTGGTCAGCGTCCAGGACTGGGCCGACGACGCGGTGCACGTCTCCGAGCAGCACCTGAAGCTGGGCCGCGACGCCGCGCTGCGGCACACCGTGATCACCCTGGGCGGTGACCTGGTCCGCGTCTCGCCGACGGCGACCTTCACCGACAAGGGCGGCGACGTCGACATGCTCGGCGTCTACTTCGCCGACGGCGGCCAGCACCAGGAGCACCGCCTCTTCGTCGACCACGCGGTGCCCAACTGCAAGTCGCGCGTGGGCTACAAGGGCGCGCTGCAGGGCGAGGGCGCGCACACGGTCTGGATCGGCGACGTGCTGATCCGCGCCGCGGCCGAGGCCACCGACACCTACGAGTTCAACCGCAACCTGGTGCTCACGCCCGGGGCGCGCGCGGACTCCGTGCCGAACCTCGAGATCGAGACCGGCGAGATCGAAGGCGCCGGCCACGCGAGCGCGACGGGAAGGTTCGACGACGAGCAGTTGTTCTACCTCCAGTCGCGCGGGATCGCCGAAGAAGCCGCGCGGCGCCTGGTCGTGCGCGGGTTCTTCCACGAGATCCTGGTGAAGATCGACGTCCCCGAGGTGCGCGAGCGCCTCGAAGCCGCGATCGAGGCCGAGCTCGAAGCCGTTGGCGCCTGACGCCGTCCACCTCAGACTTCAGGAAAGAAAACTCATGGCAACGCTGGAAATCAAGGACCTCCACGCCTCGGTCACGACCGACGAGGGCGCCAAGGAGATCCTCAAGGGCGTCAACCTGACCATCAAGTCGGGCGAGACGCACGCGATCATGGGCCCGAACGGCTCGGGCAAGTCCACGCTGTCCTACGCCATCGCGGGTCACCCCAAGTACCAGGTGACCTCCGGCGAGGTGCTCCTCGACGGCGAGAACGTCCTCGAGATGAGCGTCGACGAGCGCGCCCGCGCGGGTCTCTTCCTCGCGATGCAGTACCCGGTCGAGGTGCCGGGCGTGTCCATGTCCAACTTCCTCCGCACCGCGGCCACCGCGGTCCGTGGCGAGGCCCCCAAGCTGCGCCACTGGGTCAAGGAGGTCAAGGAGGAGATGGGCAAGCTCGAGATCTCGCAGGAGTTCGCCGAGCGCTCGGTCAACGAGGGCTTCTCCGGCGGCGAGAAGAAGCGCCACGAGATCCTGCAGCTGGCGCTGCTCAAGCCGAAGTTCGCCATCCTCGACGAGACCGACTCCGGCCTCGACGTCGACGCCCTGCGCGTCGTCTCCGAGGGCGTGAACGCGTACAAGGCTTCGAGCGAGGTCGGCGTCATGCTGATCACGCACTACACCCGGATCCTGCGGCACATCACGCCGGACTTCGTGCACGTCTTCGCCGGCGGCAAGATCGTCGAGTCGGGCGGCAAGGAGCTGGCGGACGAGCTTGAGGAGAACGGCTACGTCAAGTACGTGGGCAAGCCCGAGCCCGCCGCGCTCTGACTTCCGCCAGTACACACCGAGAATGAGAGGAGTCGGCCCGATGACCACCACCTCGGCCAGCTCTTTGCCACTGGACGTGGCGGCCCTCAGGGCCGACTTCCCCATCCTGTCGCGCACCGTCCGCGACGGGAAACCCTTGGTGTACCTGGACTCCGGGGCGACGTCCCAACGCCCGGAAGCGGTGCTCGACGCCGAACGGCACTACGTCGTCACGTCGAACGCCGCCGTCCACCGCGGCGCGCACCAGCTGTCCGAAGAAGCGACCGACGCCTACGAGTCCGCCCGGGCGAAGATCGCCGAGTTCGTCGGCGCCGACCCCGAGGAGCTGGTGTTCACCAAGAACGCCACCGAGGGCATCAACCTGGTCGCCTACTCGTTCGGCAACGCCGCCACCGCGGGCCCGGAAGCCGCGCGCTTCGTCGTCGGCCCGGGTGACGAGATCGTCGTCACCGAGATGGAGCACCACGCGAACCTCGTGCCGTGGCAGCAGCTGTGCCAGCGCACCGGGGCGACGCTGAAGTGGTTCAAGGTGACGCCGGAAGGCCGCCTCGACCTGTCCGATGTGGACGAGCTGATCACGCCGCGCACCAAGGTGGTCGCGTTCGCGCACCAGTCGAACGTGCTCGGCACGGTCAACCCGGTCGAGTTCCTGGTCGAGAAGGCCAAGGCGGTCGGCGCGTTCACCGTGCTCGACGCCTGCCAGTCGGTGCCGCACTTCCCGGTGGACTTCCACGCCCTCGGCGTCGACTTCGCCGCGTTCTCCGGGCACAAGATGCTCGGCCCGTCCGGCATCGGCGTGCTCTACGGGCGCACCGAGCTGCTGTCGGCCATGCCGCCGTTCCTGACCGGCGGGTCGATGATCGAGATGGTCCGCATGGAGGGCTCGACCTTCGCGCCGCCGCCGCAGCGGTTCGAGGCCGGCGTGCCGATGACGTCGCAGGCCATCGGTCTCGGCGCGGCCGTGGACTACCTCTCGGCCATCGGCATGGACCGCATCGCGACGCACGAGCACGAGCTCGCCGCGGCGGCCCTCGAGGGCATCGGCGCCATCCCGGGCGTCCGGATCGTCGGGCCGACGGATCTGAAGGACCGCGGCGCGACCGTGTCGTTCGTGATCGACGGCGTGCACCCGCACGACGCCGGCCAGGTGCTCGACAGCCTCGGCATCGCCGTCCGCGTCGGCCACCACTGCGCGTGGCCGCTGCACCGCGCGTGCAACGCCCAGGCGACCGTGCGCGCGTCGTTCTACCTGTACAACGATCTGTCCGAAGTGGACGCCCTGGTCGCGGGGGTCCGCGAGGCGCAGAAGTTCTTCGGGGTGGCGCGGTGAACCTGGAGAGCATGTACCAGGAGATCATCCTGGACCACTACAAGAACCCGCACGGGCGCGGCCTGCGCGACCCGTTCGACGCCGAGTCGTTCCAGGTCAACCCGACCTGCGGCGACGAGGTGACGCTGCGGGTCAAGGTCGACGACGGGAAGGTCGCCGACGTCTCCTACGACGGCCAGGGCTGCTCGATCAGCCAGGCCTCGACGTCGGTCATGACGGATCTCGTCGTCGGCCACACGATCGACGAGGCGTTCACCACCATGGACGCCTTCGTGGAACTGATGCAGGGCAAGGGAAAGGTCGAGCCGGACGAGGACGTGCTGGAGGACGGGGTAGCCTTCGCGGGCGTCGCCAAGTACCCGGCCCGCGTGAAGTGCGCCCTCCTCGGCTGGATGGCTTTCAAGGACGCCGTCGCCCGGACCACCAGTGGAGCTGAGGAAGCATGACCGAAGAAACCGCCACTGCCGCTCGTGAGGGCCGCACCGCCGCCGACCTCGACGCCGAGACCACCGCGAAGCAGGACCTCGACCTCGCCAAGATCGAGGACGTCGAGGAAGCCATGCGCGACGTCGTCGACCCCGAGCTCGGGATCAACGTCGTCGACCTCGGCCTGGTCTACGACATCCGCGTCGAGCCGGACAACACGGCGACCCTCGACATGACCCTGACGTCGGCGGCCTGCCCGCTGACCGACGTCATCGAGGACCAGACGAACGCCGCGCTCACCAGCGGCGGCCTGGTCAAGGACTTCCGGATCAACTGGGTCTGGATGCCGCCGTGGGGCCCGGAGAAGATCACCGAGGACGGCCGCGAGCAGCTGCGCGCCCTCGGCTTCACCGTCTGACGTCTCGCACCTCGAGCGGGCCACCCTCCCGGGTGGCCCGCTTTGTGTATAACACTCTATACCGCGCGTGCCAGGCCAGCGCGTACAGGACGAGCGCGGCGAAGAACCCGCTGCAGGCGCCGGTGACCATCAGGTAGGTCGCGTTGCCGACGACACCCGCGCTGGTCATCGGGTCGTGGTGGGCCAGGAACGGCAGCACCTGCACCAGAACGCCGATGAGGGCGCCGACCGCCAGGAACGCGGTGACGGCCGTGCGGTGTCGCGTGCCCGGCGGAACCGGACGCGCAGGCGCGGCGCGGTACCAGCGCACGAGCCACCAGGCGAGCACCGCGGCGCCGGCGATCGTGCTGACCAGCTGGATCAGCCGGCCGACGTCGACGCCGGTGACGATCGGGATCTTGAGGAACGGCAGCCCGCCGCTTTCGTGGGTGAACGCGTCCCAGCCGACGTGCGTGGCGGCACCGAGCACGAGCGAGAGCGCGATCCAGCCCGGCCGTTTCCAGCTGAAGCAGCGCGGGAGCCGCGAGGCCAACGCAGACGGCGCCAGCGCCAGCAGCGGCCGTTTCAGGAGGACGTGGAACACGGCCAGCAGGACCAGGGCGATCAGCGGGTCGAGCCAGAGGACCGACGCGAACTCGTGCGTCTTCGTCAGGCCGACGCCGGGCAGCCGTGGCACGAACCAGAAGACGTCCGGCGCGACCGACCCGGCGACGAGCGCGGAGGGGACGAGGGGACGTCTCGCCAGCGGGAGCACGGCAGCGGGGTGACTCAGCGTGAACGGCACGGGAGCTAGTATCCCGGGGTGGTCCTGCGCTCGATCGTCCTGTTCCTCGCGGCGGCGGTGTGTGAAATCGGCGGCGCGTGGCTGGTCTGGCAGGGCGTGCGGGAACACCGCGGCTGGCTCTGGATCGGCGGCGGGATCCTGGCGCTGGGTGTGTACGGCTTCGTGGCGACCCTCCAGCCGGACGCCCACTTCGGCCGCATCCTCGCCGCGTACGGCGGCGTGTTCGTCGCGGGCTCCCTGACCTGGGGGATGGTCGCGGACGGTTACCGCCCGGACCGCTACGACGTCATCGGCGCGCTGCTGTGCCTCGCGGGGGTCGCGGTGATCATGTACGCGCCCCGGACGGGGTAACGAAGCCGGTGGCGGCCCGATAGATCACCGTGACGGAAATGTCCTACCTTCTTTGTTGGGTCTGAACTGGTCATTCGTAGGATCGGTGGGCCCTGGGGCTCCGGGTATGGCTCTCACGGAATCGCCGTTGGCAAG
>NZ_JBVKDO010000039.1:0-67752 GCF_055633805.1 Amycolatopsis sp. NPDC114478
AGCAGGACTCAAGCGTCCGGGAAAACCGAGTGCTCACCTACCGGCCGGCTACCACCAGGAGTGTGCCTTACAGCCCACTCCCCGAACTGATTAGGGACGACCATGCCGAACTACGACGACCTGCGCGCCCTGTTCCTCAACGGCACCCTCAAGCGCTCGCCCGAACCCAGCAACACCGACGGCCTGATCGACGTCAGCCGCGGGATCATGGAGAAGAACGGGGTCGGGGTCGAGGTGCTGCGGGTGATCGACCACGACATCGCGACCGGCGTCTGGCCCGACATGACCGAGCACGGCTGGGCCACCGACGCCTGGCCGGCCATCTACGAAAAGGTGCTGGCAGCGGACATCCTGGTGATCGCCGGGCCGATCTGGCTGGGGGACAACAGTTCCGTCACCAAGCAGGTCATCGAGCGGCTCTACGCCTGCTCGCACCTGCTCAACGACGCCGGCCAGTACGCCTACTACGGCCGCGTCGGCGGCTGCCTCATCACCGGCAACGAAGACGGCGTCAAGCACTGCGCCATGAACGTCCTCTACAGCCTCCAGCACCTCGGCTACACCATCCCGCCGCAGGCGGACGCGGGCTGGATCGGCGAGGCCGGCCCCGGACCGTCCTACCTGGACCCGGGCTCCGGCGGCCCGGAGAACGACTTCACCAACCGCAACACGACGTTCATGACCTGGAACCTGCTGCACCTGGCCCGGATGCTGAAGGACGCGGGCGGCATCCCGGCGCACGGCAACCAGCGCAGCGAGTGGGACGCCGGCTGCCGCTTCGACTTCACCAACCCCGAGTACCGCTGAGCCCGCCGTGCCCGGCGTCGGGTTCGTCAACCTGTTCGCGGTGGCGGCGATCGCGCTCGCCGCCCCGCTGGTGCTCGGCCTCGTGCCGAAGCTGCGCGTGCCGGCCGTGGTGCTGGAGATCGTGGGCGGGATCGCGCTCGGGCCGTCCGGGCTCGGCTGGATCCGGCCGGATCTGCCGGTGCAGATCGTCGCCCTGCTCGGGCTCGCCTTCCTGCTCTTCCTGGCGGGACTGGAGATCGACGTCCACCGGCTGCGCGGCCGGGCCCTGCGGGTGGCGCTGCTGGGCTACGTCCTGACGCTGGCCATCGGGCTCGCCGTCGGCACGGGTTTCGCCGCCGCGGGGTGGGTGCGCAGCCCGCTCCTGGTCGCGGTGGCGCTGTCGGCGACTTCGCTCGGTCTGGTCGTGCCGGTGCTCAAGGACGCGGGACAGGCCGAAGGCGGCTTGGGACAGGCGGTCATCGCCGCCGCGTCGGTGGCCGACTTCGCCGCCGTCCTGCTGGTTTCGCTGCTGTTCTCGGCCTCCGGCGGCAGCACCGGCGCGCGGCTGGTGCTGCTCGTGGCCTTCGTGAGCCTGGTCGTCGTGACCGCCGTCGTGGTCGCGCTGGCCGGCCGGTCGCGCCGGCTCGGCGCGACCCTGGTGCGGCTGCAGGACACCACGGCCGAGATCCGCGTCCGCGCGGCCGTGGTGCTGCTGGTCGCGTTCGTCGCGCTGGCCGAGACTTTCGGCCTGGAAAGCATTCTCGGCGCCTTCCTGGCGGGCGCGGTCGTCGGCGTGCTCGACCGCGACTCCGCGTCGCACCCGCGGTTCCGGGTCAAGCTCGACGCCATCGGCTACGGCTTCCTGGTGCCGGTCTTCTTCGTCACCAGCGGCCTGCGGCTCGACCTGTCCGGGCTGCTCGCCGACGCGGCCGCGCTCGCGCGCGTCCCGCTGTTCCTGGCCGCGCTGCTGCTCGCGCGCGGCATCCCGGCGGTGCTGTTCGCCCGGGAATTCGGGGCCGGGAAAGCGATCGCGGCCGGACTGCTGCAGGCGACGTCGCTGCCGTTCCTGGTCACCGCCACCCAGATCGGGGTGCTCACCGGGCTGATGACGCCGGTGACCGCGGCCGCGCTCGTGTGCGCCGGCCTGCTTTCGGTGCTGCTGTTCCCCGCCGGCGCGCTGTCGTTGCTGCGGTCGCGGGAGGGGGTGCCCGTAAGATGACCGTCACCTGTTTCGCCCGTTTCCGCGGCTATATTCGGCTGGTGAGCCCACTTCCGCCGGACACGGAACTCGTCGCCGCGCTGCGCGGCGGGGACGACGGCACCTTCGCCGCCGTCCTCGACGCGTGGTCGGCGCCGATGCTGCGCCTGGCGCGCTCGTTCGTCTCCACCCACGCGTCCGCCGAGGAAGTCGTCCAGGACACGTGGCTCGCCGTGGTCAAGAGCCTCGACGCGTTCGAGGGGCGCGCGGCGTTCAAGACGTGGGTGTACCGGATCCTGGTCAACACGGCCAAGAAACGCGGCACCGCCGAACACCGCAGCATTCCCTGGGCCAGCCTCGCGCCCGACGGCGAAGACCACGGCCCCACCGTCGACCCGGCCCGGTTCCGCGGTCCGGACGATGCCTACCCCGGTGGCTGGCGTCAGTTCCCCGCCGGGTGGCCGTCGCCGGAAAACACCGCCCTGGCCCTGGAAGTCCGGCGAGTGATCGCGCGTGCGCTCGACGAGCTGCCCGCCCGCCAGCGCGCCGTCATCAGCCTCCGCGACGTCGCCGACCACAGCGCCGGCGAGGTCTGCGCGCTGCTCGAGATCACCGCGGCCAACCAGCGGGTGCTCCTGCACCGCGCGCGAGCCGCGGTGCGCGAGCGGCTCGCGGAGTACCTGGGGGCCGAGGGGAAACCGGCATGACGTGCGAAGAGTTCGTCGAGCTCGTCACGGCTTTCCTCGACGGAGCACTGGATTCCGAGACCGAAGCCCGGTTCGTCGAACACTTGGCGTTGTGCGAAGGCTGTGAAACCTACCTCGACCAGTTCCGCACCACCATCGCCGAACTCGGTGCGCTACCCGCCGAAACCCTTTCGCCCGACGTGCGCGACACCGTCCTCGGCGCCTTCCGCGACTGGCGCGGGGCCTAATTCGCCGAGGATGCGTTGCCGGCCAACAGATCCCCGAGGCCGCCCCGCGCGTCCGCCAGCACCAGGGCCTCGGCCGCCGCCGAGTCGCCGGCCCGCAGCGCGTGCACCAGCTGCCGGTGGGTCGCGTAGCGGTCCAAGCCGAACGTCTCGTCCACGCTGACCCGCTCCAGCACCCGCGACCGCCGCTCCGGCGACGAGAAGACCCGCGTCTGGTCGAGCAGCCGCACGAGAACCGGGTTGCCCGCGCACGACTCGACCACGCCGTTGAACCGCTGCACGGCGTCGAAGAGCCGGCCGACGTGCTTGGCCACCTCCTGCCCGGACTCGTGGCGCTGCTTGATGAGGATCAGCAGGTCGTCGGCCTCGTCGAGGATCGCGTCGAGCCGGTCCAGCTGCTCGGGGGTCGCGTGCCGCGCGGCGAAGCGGGCCACCATCCCGCGCAGGCCGACCTCGACCTCCGCGAGGTCCTGGACGGCGACGCCGCCGAACATCGCCACCTTGACCGTCCGCGGCCCGGCCCGTTCGAGGAGGCCGTCCTGCTCCAGGCGCCGGATGGCTTCGCGCACCGGCGTCGGGCTGACCGACAGCCGCTCGGCGAACCCGCGTTCGGTGACCTTCTGGCCCGGGCGCAGCTCGCCAGTGGTGATCGCGTCGCGCAGGGCCCGGTACACGCGGTCGGCCAGCGTGTCGGTCTGCAGTGCTTCACCCAGCATGCCGCACAGCCTACGGCAAAACTCGTATGCAACTATTGACCATCTTGCTATAGCAAAAGTACGGTGGCGGCCACGAACCGACGGAAGGGGCCGACGATGACGTTGACCACCCCGCGCGTCCGGACCGGGCGCATCACGTTCTTCGTGGCCCTGGCCGTCTTCGCCCAGGAATCGACGTGGAACCTCTACGACTCGCAGGTGCCGCCGCTGCTGCGCGAGCACCTCGGCAGCGCCGCGCTCATCGGCGCGCTGATGGGGATGGACAACCTGCTCGGCATCTTCGTCCAGCCGTGGATGGGCAACCGCTCGGACGGCACCCGCACGGCCTGGGGCCGGCGCATCCCGTACCTCGTCGTCGGCATGCCGGTCGCGGCGCTGCTGTTCGTCCTCATTCCGCACGCGGCGGCTTCGCTGCCGCTGCTGATCCTGACGATGTTCGGCTACGCGCTCGTCGCGAACTCCTTCAAGCCGATCGCCGAGTCGCTGCTCCCGGACTTCATCGCCCCCGGACGGCGCAGCCGGGCCAACGCGGCGGTCAAGATCGCCTCCAGCATCACGGTGATCGTCGCCGCGCTGATCAGCCTGTTCCTCATCGACGGCTTCCCGAAGCTGTCCTTCGCGATCCCCGCCGTGTTGATGGTGGGCTCGGTGGCCGTGCTCGCGTGGAAGGTGCGCGACAGTCGGTCGCCGGCCTACCAGGCCGCGCTCGAAGAGGACCGGGCCGAACCCGGCGAGGCTTCGCCGCGGGTGCGGATGCGCGACGTCCTGCTCGACATCGTCCGCGACACCGATCGCAGCCGGCTGCTGGTCATCGCCGCCGTGTTCGCCTTCGGCGGCGCGTGGTTCGCGTCGCGGTCGCTGATCACCAACTACGGCATGGAAACCCTGGGGCTGTCGCGCGGCGACGCGGGCGGGCTGACGCTGCCCAGCGGGCTGGCCTTCATCGTGGCCGCCTACCCGGTCGCGCTGCTCGCCGAGCGCTTCGGGCGGCTGCGCGTGATCCTGGCCGGGATGGCGGTGTTCGCCGCCGCGATGGTGCTGGGCACCGCGGTTTCGACGCCCACCGGCATCGTCGTGGCGATGTGCGTTGCGGCCGCGGGCGCGGCGGCGTTCATCGTCAACACGGCGGTAGTGCTGTGGAACCTCGCGCCGTCGGCCCGCGTGCTCGGCACGTACTCCGGCCTCTACACGGTCGGCTGGTCGGCCGGCGGCTTCGCCGGCCCGGCCCTGGTCGGCGGCATGGTCGACCTGACCGGGTGGCGGTTCATGCTGCTCGACGTCGGCGTCGTCACGGCGATCGCGGTGCTGCTCGTCGCCCGCGTCGCCGCGCTGCAGCGCCACCGCCCGTCGGCCGCCGGGCCGGATTCGTGGTGAACCGAGAGGAACGAGGACCATGGACACAGTGCGCGTGCTGGCGCCGAGCGGGATGCTCGGCGCCGGCTGGGACCACGCGACGGTCGAACGCGGTATCGCCCTGGGCGCCGACGTCATCAGCGTCGACGGCGGCTCCACCGACTCCGGCCCGTGCTACCTCGGCGCCGCGACGGCGAAGACGACCGCCAAAGCCGTGGCGCGCGACCTGCGCAGCCTCTTCACGGCGGCCGCGGGTGCGGGGATCCCGGTGGTGGTCGGCTCCTGCGGCACGAGCGGCACGGACACCGGCGTCGACTGGGTCGCCGGGATCGTCGCGGAAGTGCTCGCGGAGGAGAGCCTGGAGCTGAAGGTCGCGCGGATCTACAGCGAGCAGGACACCACCGGCCTCAAGGAGTACCTGGACCGCGTCCACCCGTTGCCACCCTTGGGAAAACTCGACGCCGAGACCCTCGAAAGCTGCACGCACATCGTCGGCGCAATGGGCCACGAGCCGATCGTCGAGGCGCTGCGCGCGGGCGCTCAAGTGGTGCTAGCCGGCCGCGCGACCGACACGGCGGTCGCGGCCGCCTACCCGCTGATGATGGGCATGCCCGCCGGGCCGACGTGGCACGCCGCCAAGGTCATCGAATGCGGCGGGCAGTGCACCAGCAACCCGCGCGCCGGCGGCGTCCTGGCCACGATCGACGCGGACGGCTTCACCATCGAGCCGCTCGACCCGGCGTCGGCGTGCACGCCGATCTCGGTGGCCGCGCACATGCTCTACGAGACGGCGAACCCGCATCGGATGCGGGAACCCGACGGCACCCTCGACGTCAGCGCCGCCGAGTACACCGCCGTCGACGACCGGATCGTCCGCGTCACGGGGTCGGAGTTCCACCGCGCCGCCCAGCACACGATCAAGCTGGAGGGCGCGCGGATCACCGGGTACGAAACGATGTCGTTCTCGGCGATCCGCGACCCGCTGGTCCTCGCCGAAATCGACACCTGGGCCGAGCTGATGCGCACGCTGATCACCCAGCGCGTCGGCCAGACCCTCGGCCTGGCCGACGGCGAATACGCGTTCGATCTCCGCCTGTACGGCCACAACGCGGTGCTGGGCGAGCTGGAACCCGAGACCGGGCCGCCGCGCGAGGTGGGCGTGATGCTGCTGGTCAACGCCCCCGACCAGGCGACCGCGACGGCGGTGGCGAAGGTGGCCAACCCGCTGATGCTGCACCTGCCGACGCCGTCGATGGACTACCTGCCGAGCTTCGCGTTCGCGTCGTCGCCGGCGGAGGTCGAGCGCGGCGCGGCGTACGAGTTCGTGCTGAACCACGTCGTGGACTGCGCGCCGCTGGAGCTGTTCCGGACCGAGTTCGGTGTCGAAGGGAAAACCCGTGCCTGAAACGACGTTGGCGGACCTGGCCCACGAGGTCCGGTCGAAGAACGCGGGCCCGTTCTGGGTGACGATGGAGGTGTTCCTGCGCGACGCGGACGGCTACCGCGCCGCGGCCGACGAGGCGTTCCTGAACGAGCGGGTGGTCGCCGCGCTGTACCGGGTGGAGGAGAGCACGATCCGGATCTTCCGGATCCCGTCGCTCAACGTCGTGAAGATCTCCTTCCCCCGCCCGGTCAGCCAGGGCTCGCTGCGCGACCGCGACATGCACGCGGGCCAGCACCACGTCCCCCTCGCGCGGCTGGTGGTGCCGTGAGCGGAACCGCGTGCCACCGGATGGCGCGCTCTACCAGGGCAACATCCCGGTCTCGTCCTGCAGTGTCCCGGTCGGGCCGTCGGCGTCCAAGGTGGCCAGGCGCACGACGACCGCGGCGCTCTCCTCCGGCGACCGGCCGATGCCGAACGCGGCCGTCATGTCGGTGGCGGTGGTGCCGGGCTCGACCGCGTTGAACTTGATGCCCGGCTGGGCCTTCGCGTACTGGACCGTCAGCATCGTGGCCGCCGCCTTGGACGCGGAGTAGAGCGCGAGCGGCAGCTGGTACTCCGGGCGGTCGGGGTTGGTCACCGCCCAGAACGAGCCCGCGCTGCTGGACACCGTGACCACCGTGGGGTTCGACGACTTGCGAAGCAACGGAAGCGCCGCCTCGGTGACGCGCACGATCCCCACGGCGTTGGTGTCGAAAACGCGCAGCGCGGTGGGCCCGTCGAGCCCTTCGCTGCCGAGCACGCCCGCGTTGTTGACCAGGACGTCGAGGCGTCCCTCAGCCGCGTCGATCGTGGCCAGCGCGTCGGTGACCGAGGCGTCGTCGGTGACGTCGAGCCGGACGAACCGCGCGCCGAGCTCGGCTGCGGCCTTCTCGCCGCGCTCGGGGTCGCGCGCGCCGACGTAGACGGTGTGGCCACGGCGCAGGAGCTGTTTCGCGGTCTCGAACCCGATGCCCTTGTTGGCGCCGGTGATCAGGGTGACGGTCATGCGCTTTCCTTTCCGGCGGCGAGCTGACGGCGCAGCTCGCCGGCGTCGTGCCGGGCGGCCATGTGGACGAACCGTCCGTTGTGGACGCGGTAGATGGCGTACTCGGTGATCTCGAACGACGCGCCGGTGGGCGCGACACCGAGCCACTCCCGCGCCGGGGTGCCGGTGTTGACCAGGCGTGCGGCCAGGCGGTCGCCGTCGAAGAGCAGCTCCTGGAGCTCCCAGTGGAGATCCGGGACGGCGGCCACATCGGCTTTCTGGACGGCGATGAGGTCGTCCCGCGTGGCGGGCTCGCCGTTCAGGGTCGTGCGGTCGTCGATGAACTCGTCCATCCGGTCGAACCGGTGGGCGTTGAGCTGGTCGAGGTAGCGCAGGTAGAACGCGCGCAGGTCGGATATCGGGTGGTCCTGCTCTCGTCGAGTTCCGCATCGATCGATGCAGAACTCGACCGTAGCACGTTTTGCATCGATCGATGCGGAAAGGTCAGGAAAGCGGCCAGCTACGCAGGGCGGCGTCGGCCATCTCCTGCAGCTCCTCGCGGGCGACGCCGCTGGCGGCCTGCACGGCGATGCCGTACGCGAGGGCGGTGACGAAGCGGGCGAGCACGGCAGGGTCGGCTTCCGGAGGCAGGTCGCCGTCGTCGACGGCTCGTTCGAACCGGTCGCGCAGGGTGGTGTAGCCGTCGTCGCGCCAGCCGACGAGCAGTTCGCGGGCGCCGCGGGCGGAGTCGCCGGTCACCAGGGCGCCCTGGACGCCCAGGCAGCCGTGGGGCCCGGCCGGCCGGGTGGTCGTCTCGATGGTGCCCGCGAGGAGCGCGGTGGTCACCTCGAGCGCGGTCGGCTGATCCAGGGCGTCCACGACGTACGCGCTGGGACCTTCGGTGTAGCGCTCCAGGGCCTTGCGGAACAGTTCTTCCTTGTTGCCGAAGGTCGCGTACATGCTGGTCGTGGAGATGCCCATCGCCTCGGTCAGGCCGGCCAGGCTCGCGCCCTCGTAGCCATGCTCCCAGAAGACCAGCAGGGCGCGCTCGAGCGCCGCGTCGGGATCGAAGGCCCGCGGCCGGCCGGTCGGGCGGCGCTTCCCGGTTTCCATCACCTCAGCCTACCTCTTTCGCATCGATCGCTGCGGAACCGTTCGGAGGGGCCTGCTTGATACTGGTACCCCCTAGGGGTATGGTCGAGCGGGTCGAGACACCGACCCCGGAGGAGAACCCCATGAGCCAGACCACGTTCACCGTCAGCGGTATGACCTGCGGGCACTGCGTCGCGTCGGTCGGCGAGGAGGTCGGCGCGATCGACGGTGTCACCGACGTCGCCGTCGACCTGCCCACCGGGGCCGTCACCGTCACCAGTGCCGAGCCGGTCGACGAAGCGCGCGTCCGTGCCGCCGTCGAAGAAGCCGGGTACACCTTCGCCGGGCAGCACGGCTGACCGGCGACCGGAACCGAGGGAACAACCATGAACACCACAGCACGGCTCGCCGTGTTCGGCGGAGCGCTCGCCCTGCTCGCCGCCGGCGGATTCGTCGTGGGCAAGGCGGCCGGGCCGGTCGCGGCCGCCGAGGACACCGCGCACGGCGAAGGCCACGCGGAGATGACCGCCGCGGCCGACCTGCCGGGCGGCCTCGCGTCCAGTTCGGACGGTTACACGTTCGCCGACCCGGTCGCGGAAGCCGGGCGCTTCACGTTCCGCATCACCGGTCCCGACGGCAAGCCCGTCACCGCGTTCGACGTCGAGCACGAGAAGAAGCTGCACCTGATCGTGGTCCGCCGCGACACTTCGGGCTTCCGGCACATCCACCCGGAACTGGCGTCGGACGGCACGTGGAGCGTCCCGCTGAGCCTGCCCGCCGCGGGTTCCTACCGTGCCTTCGCCGACTTCGCGCCCACCGGCGGGAAGCCGATGACCCTCGGCGTCGACCTCTCGGTCGCGGGGGACTACCGGCCGGCGACCTTCCCGCCCAGCCGCGTCGCGATCGTCGACGGCTACCGCGTCGACCTCGCCGGGGACCTCACCGCGGGGAAGACGTCGCCCCTTACGCTGACTGTCAGCCGCGACGGCGTCCCGGTCGCCGACCTGCAGCCCTACCTCGGCGCCTACGGGCACCTGGTGGCGCTGCGCGAAGGCGACCTCGCCTACCTGCACGTCCACCCCGACGGCGAACCCGGCGCCGGGCCCCAGGTGAAGTTCGCCGCCGAGGTCCCCAGCGCCGGGACCTACCGGCTGTTCCTCGACTTCCGGCACGGCGGCGTCGTCCGGACCGCCGAGTTCACCCTCACCACCGGCCAGTGACCGCGGAAGGAGAGCCGATCATGACCGAGATCGAACTCGCGATCGGTGGCATGACCTGCGCGTCCTGCGCCAACCGCATCGAACGCAAGCTCAACAAGCTCGACGGCGTCACCGCTTCGGTCAACTACGCCACCGAGAAAGCACGCGTGCACGCCCCCGAAGGCGTCGACCCGGCCACGCTGGTCGCCACGGTCGAAGCCGCCGGCTACCACGCAACGCTGCCCCAGCCGGAAGAACCCGAACCGGCCACCGGCGAGGACGACCCGACGCGGCCGCTGCGGCAGCGGCTGATCACCAGCGCGGTGCTCGCGGTGCCGGTGATCCTCCTGGCCATGGTGCCGGCGCTGCAGTTCACGTACTGGCAGTGGATTTCGCTGACGCTGGCCGCGCCGGTCGTCACCTGGGGCGCGTGGCCGTTCCACCGGGCGGCGTGGACGAACCTGCGTCACGGCGCCGCGACCATGGACACGCTCGTGTCGATGGGCGTGCTGGCCGCGTTCTCGTGGTCGGTGTGGGCGCTGCTGTTCGGCACGGCCGGGACGCCGGGGATGGTGCACCCCTTCGAGCTGACGGTCGCGCCGTCGGACGGCGCCGGCAACATCTACCTCGAGGTCGCCGCGGGTGTCACCACGTTCATCCTGGCCGGCCGCTACTTCGAGGCGCGGTCCAAGCGCCGCGCCGGCGCCGCGTTGCGCGCGCTGCTCGAGCTGGGCGCGAAGGAAGTCGCCGTGCTGCGCGGCGGCGTCGAGGTCCGGATCCCGACGTCGGACCTGGCGGTGGGGGACCGGTTCGTCGTGCGGCCCGGCGAGAAGATCGCCACCGACGGCGTGGTCGAGGAAGGCGGGTCCGCGGTCGACGCGTCGATGCTCACCGGCGAGTCGGTGCCCGTCGAGGTCGGCGAAGGCGACGCCGTCACCGGCGCGACCGTCAACGCGGGGGGCCGGCTGGTCGTGCGGGCCACCCGCGTCGGGGCGGACACGCAGCTGGCGCAGATGGCCAAGCTGGTCGAAGACGCCCAGAGCGGCAAGGCCGACGTGCAGCGCCTGGCCGACCGGGTGTCCGGCGTGTTCGTGCCGATCGTGATCGGCCTGGCCGCGGCGACGCTCGGCTTCTGGCTCGGCACCGGCGTGGGCGCGGCGGCCGCGTTCACCGCCGCCGTCGCGGTGCTGATCATCGCCTGCCCGTGCGCGCTGGGCCTGGCCACGCCGACGGCGCTGCTCGTCGGCACCGGCCGCGGCGCCCAGCTCGGGATCCTGATCAAGGGCCCGGAGGTCCTGGAATCCACCCGCCGCGTCGACACCGTGGTGCTGGACAAGACCGGCACGGTCACCGCCGGGCGGATGACCCTGACCGCCGTGCACACCGCCGAGGGCGTCGAGGAGACCGAGCTGCTGCGGCTGGCCGGTGCCCTGGAAGACGCGTCGGAACACCCGATCGCGGCGGCGATCGCCCGCGGCGCCCGGGAACGCGTCGACCTGCCGGCCGTCGAGGACTTCACGAATGTGGAAGGCCTTGGCGTGCAAGGGATCGTCGACGGGCACGCGGTTCTCGTCGGACGCACGGCCCTGCTCGAGGACTGGGGTCAGCCGCTGCCCGGCGACCTGGCCGAGGCGAAGGCCGCGGCGGAGGAACGGGGGCACACGGCGGTCGCGGTGGCCTGGGACGGCGCGGCCCGCGGTGTCCTGGTGGTCGCCGACACGGTCAAGCCGACGTCGGCCGAGGCGATCGCCCAGCTGCGGGCGCTCGGGCTCACGCCGGTGCTGCTGACCGGCGACAACGCGGCCGTCGCCCGCGCGGTGGCGGCGGAGGTCGGGATCGACGAGGTGATCGCCGAGGTGCTGCCGGCGGACAAGCTGGACGTCGTCAAGCGGCTGCAGGACGAGGGCAAGGTCGTGGCCATGGTCGGCGACGGCGTCAACGACGCGCCGGCGCTGGCCCAGGCCGACCTCGGGCTGGCCATGGGCACCGGCACGGACGTGGCGATCGAGGCGAGCGACCTGACGCTGGTCCGCGGCGACCTGCGCGCGGTGGCCGACGCGATCCGGCTGTCCCGGCGCACGCTGCGCACGATCAAGGGCAACTTGTTCTGGGCGTTCGCGTACAACCTGGCGGCGCTGCCGCTGGCCGCGGCCGGCCTGCTGAACCCGATGATCGCGGGCGCGGCGATGGCGTTCAGCTCGGTGTTCGTCGTCGGCAACAGCCTGCGGCTGCGCGGTTTCCGCTCCAGCGCGGCCTGAAGCGGCCCGGGCCGTCCGGTTCAGCCGGGCGGCCCGGGTTCGCGCCGGCCGCGGTCGAGGTGCTCGTCGATGGCGCGCTGGTGCGCGACGATCCGGTCGTGCAGCTCGCGGAGCGCGAGTTCGTCCTCGCCCGGCGCGGGCTCCTGCGTGCCGTCCGCCATGGGCGCCTCCCGCGAGCCCGGCCGTCGTCCGCGGCCCAGGACTTGCCGAGCACAATACTTGTACGGGCGAACTGTCATGCGAGCGGCAGGAGGACGCCGGCCGCGGCCAGTTCTTCCAGACCACCGGGGACTTGTCGTAGCCGTCGCCCTTGTCGAAAGTCGCGGCCTCGACCGCCGCGCCTTCGCGGGCGCCCTGCAGCGTGCACGTCTCGAACTTCGCGCCGGCCGAAGTGAAGTCTTTGCCCGCCGTCCCGGACTTGCACTGCTCGGTGCTGCCGGTGATGATCACGCCCGTCGAACGACCATCGGAGCCGAGGGCGCGCAGCGACACCGACGAGTAGTAGGCCCGGTCGCCTCCGCCTGCTCGAGAGCCGCCTGCTCGGCGCGCGCCGCGTCCGTCCGGGCCGTCGAACGGACCAGCAGCACGAACGCCACCCGCGCCAGCACGGTCTCCACCACGACCCGCAGCGCCACCGGCAGCCAGCCCCCGCCACCGAACGCCGTCCCGACCGCCGGCAACGCCACCAGCACGGGCTGGCACGCCGCCACCGCGCCCGGGCGCACCACCGCCGGCGCGAACGACCGCCCGAAGACGCCGGCCACGCCCGCCACCAGGCTGAGGCCAAGCAGGCCGAACGCCACCGGCAACGAGTCCCCGGGCGTGGCCACGACGCCGAACACGCCGACGACCGTCGTCGCCACCGCCCGCGCGGGGCCCGCGAACCGCGTGACCGACGCCCGGAACTGCGCCTCGACCGGCCCGGGCGCGCTGGCGGTCGTCACCCTCCCGGGAACCTCCGAAATCGGACGCTCTGTTTCTACCAGGCACCACCGAACGCGCGATTCTGTCCATAAAGGGCAGTAATCAAGCACTATCGAGCACTTGACATGCCCGGTGTTGCTCGCTTTACTGCTGAACACGTCGGAACGGACGCCCGACGTCAGAGGTACGCCCAGCCGGTATGTCGGCCTCCGCCGCGAGCCCGGACTGAGTCGCCAGGACGCGCTCGTGGTCCGAGGCGGGGTCGTGCCCACCACCATCCGGAGTTCGAGGATGCCCCTTCCCCGCGTTCAGTTCATCACCGGAGCCGCACTCGCCGCCGTGGTCCTGATCGGCGCCGCCTGCTCCGCCGACGCGACCCCGGCCGCCGGCGCGACGACGACGGCCGCCGTCACGCCACCCCCGGTCAAAGCCGGGTTCGACTACCAGATCGGCGGGGCCTACACCCCGGCGAGCGACGTCAAGGTCGTCAGCCGCGACCACACGGCCCAGCCCGCCAAGGGCCTCTACAACATCTGCTACGTCAACGCTTTCCAGGCGCAGCCCGGCGCCGAGGGGGAGTGGGGCGACCTGCTGCTGCGGGACGCCAACGGCAACGTCGTGATCGACGAGGACTGGAACGAAGCCCTCCTCGACCTGCGCACCGCCGACAAGCGCCAGCGCGTCGCCGCGAAGGTCGACGCCTGGGTCGACGACTGCGCCGCCAAGGGCTACCAGGGGGTCGAGCCCGACAACTTCGACAGCTACACCCGCTCCCGGGGACTCCTTTCCGACAGCGACGCCCAGGCCTATATCCGCCTGCTTTCCGCCCACGCCCACGCGAAGGGCCTGGCGATCGCGCAGAAGAACACCTCCGAGCTGTCCGATCAGCGCCAGGCCAACGGCCTCGACTTCGCCATCGCCGAGGAGTGCGGGCAGCAGAAGAACTGCGGCGAGTTCACGCCCGCGTTCGGCGACCACGTGATCGTCATCGAATACACCGACGGCGGCCTCAAGACCGCGTGCAGCCGGTGGAGCTCGCTCAGCATCGTCCGCCGCGACCACGACGTCGTCCCGAAGGGCGAAGCCGGCTACGTCCGCAAGACCTGCTGATGGACCGGCGGGGATTCCTGCGCGGCGCCGCCGGGCTGACGCTCGGCGCCGCCGTCGCGGGCTGCGGGCCGGCCCGCGGCGCCGGCGGCCCGGTCACCGTCGAGGTCTGGCACGGCCAGACCGACACCGGCAAAAAGGTCCTCGAAGCGCTCGTCGCGGACTTCCACCGGACCCACCCCGGGATCCGGATCGACCTGGGCGGCGGCGTCCTCGCCGACGCGATGCTGCAGAAGGTCACCGCGGCGCTCGCGTCGGGGTCCTACCCGGACATCGCGTACGTCTTCGGCTCGGACCTCGCGAGCGTCGCGCGCAGCCCGCAGGTCGTCGACGTCACCGATCTCGTCGACGCGGGCCCCGGCTTCTGGGCCCCGGCCCGGGAAGCGGTCACCGTCAACGGCCGCGTACGCGCGGTCCCGGCGCTGCTCGACTCCCTGGCCGTGGTGTGCAACAAGGCGTTGTTCGAGAAGGCCGGGCTCCCGCTGCCGGCGGCGGGCTGGACCTGGGCGGATTTCGTGGCCACGGCGAAGAAACTCACCGACCCGGCCGACGGCACCTTCGGCACCGCCTGGCCCGCCACCGGGGACGAGGACACCGTCTGGCGGATCTGGCCGATGGTGTGGGACCTCGGCGGCGACGTCATCGGCGCGGGCGGCCGCGGGATCGGGTTCGCCGACCAGGGCGTGCGCGCCCTGGAGGTCGTCCGCGACCTCGCCGCGGCCAAGTCCGTCTACCTCGACCCGAAAACCGGCAGCGAGCAGATGTACCAGGCGTTCGAAGCCGGCCACATCGGCATGGTCCCGACCGGCCCGTGGCAGCTGCCCGACATCGCCGACGCGGGGGTCGACTACGCGGTCGTGCCGCTGCCCAGCTTCAGCGGCCGCCCGGTGACCATCTCCGGCCCGGACACCTGGACGCTCTTCGACAACGGCGAGGAGCGCGTCGAGGCGGCGCGGACCTTCCTGTCCTGGCTGGCGGACCCGGCCCAGGACGTCCGGTGGGACGACGGCGCGGGCAGCCTCCCGCTGAGCCCGCAGACCAAGGACCTGCCCGCGTGGCAGGCGAAAACCACCGAGACGCCGGGCCTGCCGGTGTTCGTGGACGCGCTGGCGAACGCCCGCGTCCGGCCGGTGCACCCGGCCTACCCCCAGGTGTCGGCGGCCGTCGGCACCGCGATCGTCGCCGTGCTGCTCGGCCAGGCGACCCCGGCCGACGCCCTGCGCGACTGCGCCGCGGCCGCGAACGCCGCCCTGATCATCCCACGCTAGGGAGCCGCCATGCCCGGACTGCCGAGTCCCCTCACCGTCACCCCCACCGCCAGGAAACACCGCGAAACCGCGGCCGCGTGGGCCTACGTCTCGCCCGCCGTGCTCATCATCCTCGGCCTCGGCGTGGTGCCCGTGGCGTGGTCGCTGCTGCTGTCCTTCCAGGCCGACGACCTCGTCACGCCGAGCCGGTTCGTCGGGCTCGACAACTACGCCGCGCTCGCCCAGGACCCGCACTTCGCCCAAGCGGTCGGCAACACCGTCCTCTACACGGTGCTCTACGTCCCGCTGAGCATCCTGCTCGGGTTCGCGCTGGCGCAGGCGCTGAACCGGCGCATCCGGCTGATCGGGGTGTACCGGACGCTCGTGTTCGTCCCGTTCGTGCTGTCGGCGACCGCGCAGGGCGTGCTGTTCTCCTTCATCCTCGACCCGCAGTTCGGCGCGGCGAACTCGCTGCTGCACCACCTCGGCGTGTCGCCGCAAGGGTTCCTGACCGATCCGGGGCAGGCACTG
This sequence comes from Amycolatopsis sp. NPDC114478, assembly GCF_055633805.1. Classification (NCBI taxonomy): domain Bacteria; kingdom Bacillati; phylum Actinomycetota; class Actinomycetes; order Pseudonocardiales; family Pseudonocardiaceae; genus Amycolatopsis; species Amycolatopsis sp. NPDC114478. The sequence goes on from NZ_JBVKDO010000039.1 coordinate 15,751, forward strand.
TTGGTGCTCGTCGCGATCACGTTGTGGAGCGGCACCGGGTTCTGCGTCGTCGTCTACCTGGCCGCGTTGCAGGACGTCCCGCCGTCGCTGGTCGAGGCCGCGCGGCTGGACGGCGCGGGCACCTGGCGCGTGCTGCGGCACGTGACGCTGCCCGCGGTGATGCCGGTGACGGCGTTCCTGGTGCTGTGGCAGCTGATCACGTCGCTGCAGGTATTCGACCTCGTGTACGTGACGACCAAGGGCGGCCCGCTCGGCTCCACGACGGTGATCGTCTACTTCGTCTGGGAGCAGGCGTTCAAGAACTTCACCGCCGGCTACGGCGCGGCCTCGGCGTACGTCCTGGCGCTGGCCTTGCTGGTGGTCGTGGTCGCCGTGCGCCTGGCGCGCCGGCCGCGGAAGGCGCTCCGGTGACCGCCCGAATCGACAGCGTGCCGGCGCCGCGCACGCTGCCCGCGCTGCGCCGCCCGCGGCTGCCGTTCAGCGCCTGGCACCTGCTGCTCCTCCCGCTGGCGCTGGTGTTCGCCGCGCCGCTGGTGTGGCTGCTGCTCAGCTCGGTGATGAGCAACGCCGAGATCAACCGGTTCCCGCCTTCGTTGTGGCCGTCCCAGGTGGACTTCGCGGGCTACCGGTACGTCCTCGAGAACGCGCTCTTCCTGCGCTGGATCGGGAACTCGCTGATCGTGTCGGCGGTGACCGTCGTGTCGAACCTGCTGTTCGGCGCGCTCGGCGGCTACGCGTTCGCGCGGATGCGGTTCGCCGGTTCCCGGGTGATGCTCGCGCTGATGGTCGCGACGATGGCGATCCCGTTCCAGCTGACCATGATCCCGACGTTCCTGGTGATGAAGAAGCTGGGCCTGATCGACAGCCTCGGCGCGCTCATCGTGCCGTCGCTGGTGACGCCGTTCGCGGTGTTCCTGCTGCGCCAGTTCTTCCTGTCCCTGCCCCGGGAACTGGAAGAAGCCGCGTGGATCGACGGCTGTTCGCGCCTGCGCGTGCTGTTCACGATCGTGCTGCCGCTGTCGCGGCCGGCGCTGAGCACCGTGGCCGTGCTGACGTTCCTGAGCACGTGGAACGACCTGACCTGGCCGCTGATCGCGCTCAACCACGACACGACGTACACGCTGCAGCTGGGCCTCACCACGTTCCAGGGCCAGCACCACACGAACTGGGCCGCGGTGATGGCGGGCAACGTCATCACCGTCCTGCCCGTGCTGCTCGCGTTCCTCGGCGCGCAGAAGACGTTCATCCAGTCCATCACCTCCAGCGGCCTCAAGGCCTGACCCCGCACCGCGAACCACCGGATCGGATCCCATGACCCCCAAGATCACCTTCGTCGGCGCCGGCAGCGTCGTCTTCACCCAAGGCCTGCTCGCCGACCTGTTCGCCTACCCCGATCTCGACGGCGTCCACGTCGCCCTGCACGACATCGACCCGGAGCGGCTCGCGACCGCGCTGGCCGCGGCCCGGCGGATCGCCGCCGTGCGCGGGGTGAAACCGGTGCTCACCGCGCACGAAGACCGCCGGGAAGCCTTGGCGGGCGCGGACTTCGTCGTGAACATCGTCCAGATCGGCATGGGCGAGGCGACCCGCACCGACTTCGAAGTCCCGGCGCGCTACGGCGTGCGTCAGACCATCGGCGACACCCTCGGCATCGGCGGGATCTTCCGCGCGCTGCGGACGTTCCCGTTCCTGGCGGAGCTGGGCCGCGACATCGCCGACGTCTGCCCGGAAGCGTGGCTGCTCAACTACACGAACCCGATGGCGATGAACGTCCAGTACCTGGCCGAGGCGACCGGGCTGTCCCGGGTCGTCGGGCTCTGCCACTCCGTCTACTGGACGGTGCACGGGCTCGCCGAGCTGGTCGGCGTGCCGTTCGAGGAGGTCACCTACGTCGCCGCCGGCGTCAACCACCAGGCGTGGGTGCTGCGGTTCGAGCACCGGGGGAGCGACCTGTACCCGCGGCTGGCGGAGCTGGCCGAGACCGACGCGCAGCTGCGGCGGCGCGTCCGGTTCGACATGTTCCGGCGCCTGGGCTACTACCCGACGGAGACCAGCGAGCACTCCGCCGAGTACGTCCCGTGGTACCTCGGGCACGAGACGGAGGTCGAGCGCCTGCGGCTGCCGATCGGCGCCTACCTGGACATCGTCGCGGAGAACGAAGCCGAGTACGAGCGGACCCGGCACGCGATCGCGGCCGACGAGCCGCTGCCCGTCGAAGGCACGAACGAGTACGCGCCGCAGATCATCCACAGCCTGGTCACCGGCACGCCCCGGACGGTGTACGGCAACGTCGTCAACCGCGGCCTGATCGAGAACCTGCCGGCCGGCGGGGTGGTCGAGGTGCCGTGCCTCGTCGACGGCACCGGCGTCCGGCCGACCCGGATCGGCGCGCTGCCGCCGCAGCTCGCGGCGCTCAACCGCACGTACCTGAGCATGAACGACCTGGTCGTGCGCGCGGCGGTCGAGGACGACCCGCGCCACATCCGCCACGCCGCGATGACGGACCCGGCGACGGCGGCCGCGCTGCCGGTCGAGCGGATCTTCGAGCTGTGCGACGACCTGGTCCGCGCCCACGGCGACCGCCTCCAGCCGGGCCTGCGGGCGGTCCTCGGCAGTTGACCATGCGCGCCGGGGGAGGCGTAGGGTGTGGCTCGTTCCGCGGTTCAGCCAGCAGCCGTCGCCCAGTGTTCGCACTCAGCCCGCGGAGGTCGCCGCCCATGCTCGGTGAGCGCGATGGCGACACCCCGACCTCTCCCCGGTTCTCGCTGGACATCGGCGGCGCGCGGCCGTGGTGGGCCCGCGACGACGTGCCGGAGGTGATCGCCGGGCGGTACGAGGTCGACGGCCTGATCGGCACCGGCGGCACCGCCCGCGTGTACCAGGCCTTCGACCAGCGGCTGCGCCGCGACGTCGCGGTCAAGGTGTACGACCGGGGCGCGGTGGCCGTCGAGCGGCTGCGGCGGGCGCGGGAGAAGACGATCCAGGCCAGCATCGACCACCCCCGCGTCGTCGCCCTGTTCGACAGCGGCACCGACGGCGACCGGCCCTACCTGGTGATGCAGCTGGTGCACGGGGAGAACCTCGCGCAGCGCCTGCTCGCCGGGCCGCTGCCGGCCGGCGAGGTGACCGAGCTGGGTGTCCGGCTCGCCGACGCGCTGGCCCACGTCCACGACCGGCGGATCGTGCACCGCGACCTCAAGCCCGCCAACGTCCTGCTCGGCGGCGACGGCCCGCTCATCACCGACTTCGGCATCGCGCACGAGCTGGAGTCGACGCACGTCACCGGGTCCGGCCTGGTGACCGGCACGGCCGCGTACCTGGCCCCGGAGCAGGTGGCCGGCGAGCCGATCGGCCCGGCGGCGGACGTCTACGCGCTCGGCCTGATCCTGCTGGAGTGCCTGACCGGGGAGCGCGAGTTCCCCGGCACGCCCGCGGAGTCGGCGACGGCGCGGCTCAATCGGTCACCCCGCGTGCCCGCCGGGCTGCCCGCCCCGCTCGCCCACGCCCTGGAGCGGATGACCGCGCTCGACCCCGCGCGGCGCCCCACAGCCGGTGAGGTGGTGCGGCTGCTGCGGGAACCGGACGCGCCGATGCTGGCTCCGGTGCCCGCGCGGCGGCGCCACCGGCTGGCCGCCGCCGGCGGCCTCGCGACGGCGGCCGCGGCGGTGCTGCTCGGCGTGCTGCTCACCCGGCCGGACGTCGCGGGTCCCGACGCGGGCCGGGAGCCCGTCGCCGGCTCGGTCACCCCGGGCAGCCCGGTGCGGCCCCCGCCGTCGGTGGCCGCGACGCTGCCCGCGTCGACCGTCCTGATGGGGTCGCCGCAGGGCGGGTCCTCGGTGACGTCGTCGGAGCCGCCGGCCATCGCGGCGCCGCCCGCGCCTGCCACGTCCGGTGCCGCGCACAGCACGAACGCCCAAAACGGCAAGGCCAAGGGCAAGACGAAGGGGAAGGGGAACGGGAACGGGCCGGTGAAGGGCAAGGGACACGGCGATCCCTGACGGGTCACGGCTCCCGCGTCACCCCGAGGGCGACCGCGCGCAGCAGCGTCGTCAGCTGCTCGCGGAACCGCAGCGCGCTGTGCGCCCACCGCGGCACCTCGTCGTACAGCCGGCGCAGCGTCGGCGACGGCCGCGACAGCTGGAAAAGGTAGGCCGCGCAGCTCATCGCGGCCGTCAGGATCGTGCGCGCGCCCTCGGCGTCCAGGCCGTTCCCGGCTTCGACGAGGGCCGCCGTCATCGCGTCGAAGGACTCCGAGGCCGCGGTCTTGTACCGGCGCGCCCGCTCCAGCCGGACCGCGCCCTCCAGGCTCAGGCCGACGTGCGTCTGCAGGTCGCAGAACAGGGGGAGCGCGTCCAGGGACCCGGCGACGACGTCGGCGACCTCGACCGCGGTCAGGTGCCGGCCGCCGAGGTCGGTCAGCAGGCGCTCCCGCCATTCGGGCCAGCCCCGCTCCGCCAGTTCGAGCAGCAGCTCTTCGCGGGATTCGAAGTACCGGCGCAACGCCGAGGGGTGCAGGCCGACGCGGCTGGTCACCTCGGTGAGCGTGACCTCGCGCACGCCGCGTTCGACCGCGAGCTCGCGCGCGGCCGTGAGCAAGGCCGTCTTGCGGACCTCTTTGTCCTGTTCGGAGCGGGCGCGCTGACGGGGCTGGGTCACGCGTCCACGATAACGCAACCGCTTTGACTTAACTGTGCGCCGGGCGTACGTGACCGGTTCGTCGCGCGGGCTCGGCCGGCAGATTGCCGAACGGGCCCTCGCCGGGCACCGCGTCGTCGCGACCGCCCGGGACCCGCGTTCCCTGGCGGACCTCGCGAACCGCTACGGCGACCGCGTCCACGTCGAGCGGCTCGACGTCACCGACGCGGCGGCCGCCGAAGCCGCGGTGGCCGCCGGGGTCGCCGCGTTCGGCCGGCTCGACGTCGTGGTCAACAACGCGGGCCAGGGCGACCGGGCGTCCCTCGAGGACATGACGCTCGACGTCTTCCGCCGACAGCTCGAGACGAACTTCCTCGGCACGGTCTACGTCACCAAGGCGGCGGTCCCGGTGCTGCGCCGGCAGGGTGGCGGCCGGATCATCCAGGTCTCGTCCCTGGCGGGCGTGTCGGCAGCCCCGGGATGACGGCGTACCAGTCGGCGAAGTGGGCTGTCGGTGGGTTCAGCGAGGCGCTGGCCACCGAGGTCGCGCCGCTGGGGATCAAGATCACGGTGCTCGAGCCGGGCGGGATGCGCACGGACTGGGGCGGCGCGTCGATGACCACGCCGCCGATCAGCGAGCCGTACGAGGCGACGGTCGGCGCGTCGGCCCGCGCGATGGCGGACTTCGAAAAGCACGCGAACAGCGACCCCGCGAAGGTCGCCGACCTGGTGCTTAAGGTCGCGGAGCTCGACGAGCCGCCGCTGCGCCTGCTGGCGGGCAGCGACGCCTACGAGTACTGCCGCGAGGCGTGGCAGCACCGCGTCGACACGGACGCGAAGTGGGCCCACCTGAGCGCGTCGACCGACGACGCCGAAACCGGCGACGCGTGGCGCCGGCAGCGCGGCCGAAGCCTGCCCGACGTGCGGGCCTGACGACACCGACGAGTGGTTCGAAGGTTCCGGAGGGCGGTTTGCGGGTAGCCCGGTGGTGTGAGGCTGAGCAGGCCCGGCCTGCGGGACTAGTGAGAGGTGAGCACATGAGCCAGGGCGATGCTCCGGTCGGCCGATCCGTGAAGACGGCGGCGGCCGGCGTGAAGGACCTCGCGGCGGAGGCGGCGCGCGTGGGCGCGGCCGCGGCCGCGCGAGCGGTGGAGATCACCGACCGCAAGCTGTCCGAAGGCGCGGACGAGCTGGCGAAGGTAGGCCGTTCGGCGACGAAGGACTTCGACAAGAGCACCCGCTCCTCGCGCCGCGACGTGCGGAAGCACTCGGTCGCGGCCCGCGACGAGGTCCTGAACCGAGCGGTCAAGCTGCGCGACCCGGGCCGCAAGGCGGCCCAGGCGCTGGCCACGGTGGCGGGATCGGCGAACGAGTCGAACCGCAAGCGCCGCAAGGCGGTGGCCACGGCCAAGCGCGACCTCGCGGTGGCGCTGCAGGAAGCGAAGAGCGTGGCCCGCGGCGAGCGAGGGCGCAAGGCAAGGTGGCCGTGGCTGCTGGCCCTGGGCGCGCTGGCGGCGGCGATCGTGGCGGTGACGCAGGTGAAGAGGTCGAACCCGTTGGCGGAGGAGAAGCAGGCCCCGACGCCTCCGGCCCCGCCGGCTCCGGCTGCTCCGGCTCCGGCCGCGGCTCCGGTCCCGGCGGACAAGACGGTGACCCCGGCGGACCAGGCGGTCCCCCCGACCCCGGCGAAGACGGCACCCCCGAAGCCGGCAACGTCGAAGCCGGTCAACGGCGGCGACGCGAACGGCCACGCCCCCGCGGGCAAGGGCAAGAGCGAGCACAAGTCCCGGTAAGCCGGGTCCCAGCCGGGGCGTCGCCTGTGCAGGCGGCGCCCCGGCTTTCGCGTGTCTCGATCGTCAGCGCCGTCCGAGCCGTTCCTGCTGGGGCGGGATGCCTTGCTCGCGTCGGCAGATGGCGTCGCAGCGCAGGCACTGGCGTGGGATCTTCCGGCTTCGGCGTTCGCCCAGCGGCTGGAACGCGGCGGTTCCGGTGGCGCCGCAGAGCATGGTGATGGCTTGGCCGGGCTCCGGAATCCCGCCGAGGCGCGTCCGGTGCCACTCGCCGTCGATCACGGGATGGATCGCGAGTGGGTCTATGTAGATCACCGCGGCGGTCATGACGCCCACACCCGGTTCGAGAGAGTCGGAGCCGGCGCCTTCCGCAGAAGTGCCTTGGCCGTGCGGTGGTAGCTGCCCAGCAGGTCCTTATCGGTCACGTAGGTCGTGCAGTGGTCGTGCCTGAACGCGACGGCGATGGGCCGGTGGCCCGCTTCGAAAACGGTGAACGGGCCCGGAGTCCCCAGCGAAGAGGTCGGCAGGACGCGGATGTCGATATGTGCACGGTGGCTGTCCGCAAATGGTTCATGGCCTGCTGATCGCATAGCTTGGTCGCCGACCATGAACACGTAGCGACGGCCCCCCTCGTTCATGAACTGCCGCCGCACCTCACGGTGGAACAGCTCCTGGTCCGAGCGCTCCGTTCGCGGCAACGCGTCTTCCGAGGAATCCGAAGTCGGTGTCCGGATCAGATCGGGCAGACGGAACGGCGCCCACTCGACGATCCGGCTCGACAGCCGTTCATAGGCACTCAGGAGATCGATGAACGGCGACGCGGACTGGTCGACCCAGTTGGCGTCACCGACGTGTTCGGCGAGAGCCATGATCTGCTCGTACTCGCGACCCTTGACCCCGAGAAAACCCAGAACACGCGCGACGCTCGCCGGCCGCGGACCGGCCGCGCCCAATTCCCAGTTCGACAGTTTCGCGGGATGGAGGCCCATCCTGCGGGCCAGCTCACGCAGGCTGATCTCCCGGCGCTCCCGGGCGTCGCGCAGGCCGGCGCTGAGCGCGAGCACGACGGGCTTGTTCGATGCGGGCGTTGTCATGCTGAAGTCCTTGCTGAAACGTGGTGCCACGGAGGTGGGCCGGTTCGGCTCGCCCAGGCGGCGAGGCCTGTTTCGTCGATCAGGTGGATCCCGGCAAGCCGGGCGTACTCGCGGGCCGCGGAGGTGAACGTCGAAGTGGTCACGACCGCGGCGACATCGGCGCGATGAACGGTGAAGCAGGTCCCGCCGAAGCGCTGCAGGTCCGGGCCGGTGACCTTGTTCGTGCTCGCGTACCGCTTCGCCTGGAGCACGACCTTGGCACCGCCGGGGGAGTAGGCGACCACATCGGCGCCGAGGTCACCTGCCTTCCCGGTCACGTCGACTTTGACGCAGCCGTCACGCACGCAGAGCGTGGCGAGCGCGACCTCGAACTCGGCGGGGTTCATCGCGCCGTAACGACCAGCTTCTTCGAGTTGAGCAAGCTGTCGCAGCCATGCCCGCCGCCTCAACCGCCACTTCGTCAGAAGTGTGAGGAGGATGGCGGAGGAGAGCAGCGTTCCGACGACGATCGAGGTGGCGGGATGAGCGGTGACGAGCTGCCAGAAGGCACGTAGTGCCAGGATCGTCAGAACCAGCGAGCGGATCGAGAAGCGTCGGCGCTTCCGGGCCCGTCTTCCCATCCCCGTCACTCCTCTTTCGTCGATTCGATGCCGTCACGGGTCCCATCGGGAACCCGTCACGCCGTCACCGGTCGAGTGACGGGTGAGCACGCCGCTGAACTGCTGAAACGCGCCTTGTGACAGGTGTGACGCCGTCACGAACTCGGTGCTGGGGACCCGCGTGGAGGGCCCGGTTAACCGGAAGGCGAGTTGCGCCTTTCGCTGTCACGCCGCCGGGCGACCAGCTCGGCGGCGGTGGCCGCGACCGCCTTCAACGCGACGACGTGCGCTACGAGCCGGTCCAAGCCCAATGTGGTGAGCAGGAGCTCGTTCTGGCCGCGCGAACGCAGATAGCCCGCGGCGCGGAGGAACTGGACGTGGAGGTCGAGGTCCGCAGCGGGAAGGCCCAGCGCGTGCTGGACCTCGAGCAGTTCGTGCCAGCAGGTGTCCGCCAGGAGACAGGCGACGAAGAGGCGGACCGGCTGCAGGAGCACCGGGTCGAGGTCGCTTCGCGATGCCCCGGGGATCGCTTCGGTCATTGCTTTGTCGCTGCGGTCCGGCGGAACGCGGCCGGCCACCACCGGAGAGAGCGGCGCGGTCGCACGACGCGAGCGAGCCTCGACGAGGAACGGTTGTGCGCCGCCACGAGAGCCCGGCACGTGTCGCATACCCGGCTGAGGGGAGCCATACAGGAGTCGATCAGGAGCTCGTGATCGCAAACCGCCACATAGCGGCCCTGCTGGGCATGTACGCCTCTCGCGAAGTCCTCATCCGTGATGGCATGAGCGAGACGGTCGCGGGCGCACCGGTACCAGCTGACGTAGAGCACGATAACCCCTCCTTCGAGCCTGTCTTGCTGAAATCATCAAAGTCAAGCGGCCGCACGCAGGCCAGCGCACGGATGGCGCACAAGGGTGTAGAGATGTGGCATCGTGGCCACTGAGCTGCATCGATGGTGTTATCCTGAACTCAGGATGGGGCTGAGGGGAGCTTTTTGTGTTCAAGGGTCGTCGACGTGAGGAGCTGATCTCAGCTCGCAGGCTGGCCGGTTACACTCAGGAAGGCTTGGCGGAGGCTTTGCGCGTCGATCGCTCCACGGTCGTTCGCTGGGAGGCCGGCGACCATGTGCCGCTTCCGTATCTCTGGCCGAAGCTCGCCGGCGCGCTCGGCCGCACGCCGGACGAGCTACGCGCGCTGATCGACTCGAGCCCGGCCTCGCCGACGGCGGGATCGGAGTGGGACGCAGTCTTCGACTGGCTAGACCGTCGTGCAGGGTGGCCACCCGGATCATCGCGATGGCACGTCAACGCAACGGCACCGGCGCTCTCCAGGACACGATCGCAGATCGGGCGAAGCCTGGTCGCCGAATCGCTGACCGAGTACTACGAGCGTCCGATGCCGGGCTTTCGGCAGTACACCGCGCGCTTCGGGGAGCTCGCGATGAGAACCAGCGTTTTGACGAAGTCCGAATGGTTGGATCTCGGCTGTCCGCTGACCGCGGAAAGCGATCGTTTCGCTCTGGTCACCTCCGAACAGCCGGCGTTTGGCCGGCTCGACGAGCAAGCGGCGGTCCGCCGGCTCGCGGAGGCGGCGGTGTCAGGTGTCCGGATCGCGGACGTTCCGCTCTACCGGCTGCTCGAGGTGAATCCGCGGCCGAGCGGCTTGGCGGGGGAGGTGGGCGTCGTGTCGTTCGCCGAGTACGCTCTCGGACCCGACTTGCTCGAAGGCGAGTTGACCGATCGCCTGGTGGCCGATCGCGCCATAGCGGCGGGATCCTTACCGTTGCGAGACAGGTACCTGCCAGACCTGACCTCCGTGCTCGATCTGCCGAAGCGCCTGTGCGCTGGAGGGGTTCTCGCGCTGACCGCGATCGCTCGTCCCGCGGATCCCTTCCGCGGCGGCGCCGACTACCTCCTGCTGGTCCAAGAACGATCTGCGCACGTAGTGAACGCGGCCCACCGGCTCTCGGTGATTCCGAAGAGCTTTCACGGACCGCTCGCCGACCGGCGAGCCGACGCGCGCATCGGTGCGACGTTACGGCGCGAACTGGAGGAAGAGCTGTTCGGACGTGCGGACGTGGACCGGATCCGGGGAGGCCGACGCGTCGCCGACCCGATGCACCCGACGCGGCTTTCCGCGCCGATGCGGTGGTTGGCCGAGAAGCCGGGCCGGTTTCGGATGGAATGCACCGGTTTCGGGTTCAACCTGGTCAGCGGGAATTTCGAGTTCGCGAGCCTGGTCGTCGTCGAGGACGAGGAGTTCTGGCCCCGGTTCGGCGGTGACATCGAGGCGAACTGGGAGGCAGCCGGACTTCGCCAGTATTCGACCCTCGACGGCGACCTGATCGGCGAGCTGATCGGCGACGAAAATTGGAGCAATGAGGGCTTGTTCGCCTTTCTGCAAGGTTTGCGTCGGCTGGGAGAAATCGGTGGCGGTCGAATGCGGATTCCGGTAGTAGAATCAGACCGCTGAAGGCCAGCGAACGGTGAGTACCACCGAATCCGCCAATGCTTCCCAGGAATGGTCGACCCCCGGTCCCCACATCACGTAGTCGCCTTGCCGCTTCATGACCTTGGTGCCGCCGGTGACCTCGATACGGAACTCCCCGGAGACCAGCATCACCAGCGTCGTGCGCTGGTCGTCGGAGGTCCACTCCGGACGCTTGTCACCCGCAGGGTGGTTGGCCCACTTGACCTCGACGTCCTCAGACGCGCGGACACCCTGGGAAGGGTCGATGAAGTGGCCGACCAGCCAGCCGCGGGCGCCGACTGCGTCCTCGTTGGCGTTGCCGGCGGTCCAACCGTTGCTCACTGGCCGATCTCCCATTCGATCGCAGGCAATTTTACGCGCTCTCCACCGATTTCCGCGAGGCGCCTGAGTCCTTGCGTCATGGCGAACAGTCCTTCGTTGCTCCAAGCTACATCACTCAGCAGCTCGGTGACGAGATCCGCGTCCGTGGTCGAATACTGACGAAGCGTCGCGGATTCCCAGTTCGCTTCGACCACGCCGCCGTAGCGTTCCCAGAATTCCTCGTCGTCGATGACGATCAGGCTCGCGAACTCGTAGTTTCCGCTGACCAGGTTCAGCCCGAAGCCGGTGCACTCCATGCGTGTACGCCCGGGTTCCGCCAACAGCCAGCGCATCGGCTCGGTGAGCCGCATCGGATGCATGGGATCCGCGGACAGGGGATCGCCCAGCGTGTTGTCGGTCTCCGGACGGCCGAACAGCTCCTCTTCCATCTCGCGGCGGAGCGTCGCGCCGATCTGGGCGTCTCGGCGAACGTCGGAAAGCGGCTGGTGGAAGCCCTTCGGGATTACCGCGAGCCGCCGAGCCGCGTTGAGCACGTGCCCTGAGCGCTCCTGGACCAGCAGCAGATAGTCCGCGTCCCCGCGGTACGGGTCGGCCGGCCGGGCGATCGCGGTGAGCGCCAGAACGCCGCCGGCGCACAGGCGGCTGCCGACGTCCAGAACCGACGCCAGGTCAGGCAGGTAGTGGTCACGCAGCGGCATCGCCTTCGTCCCGGCGGCGACGGCGTCGGTCAGTTCGCCTTCGAGCAAGTCGGCCGTAAGCGCGTAGTGGACGAAGTCGTCGACGCCGAACGCCGGGGTGAGCGCCCCGCCTCGGACGTCCGTGGTGAGCAGGCGGTAGATGGGGCCATTCACCAGGCGGGTGTTCATGGCCAACGTCTCGGCGACCCGCTGAACGGCCCGGTCCGCCGAGTGCCGATCCAGTTCACCGCGGGGTTCAGCCCGCCCGCCGGCGATCGTGGGGTGGTCGTGTGGAAGCCGGAGTGCGGTGTCCAGGTCCAGCCAATCCGCGCGGGTCAGAACGCTGGTGTTCGCGGCGACACCGCCACATCGCGCGGTGAACAAGCCGTGATCACCTTCGCGGGGTCCGTAGTACTCGGCGAGTGCGTTGGCGAGCTCGTGCTGGCTCACCCAGCCGCGGCGCGTCCCGCGGTCCCGGAGTTCCTGGGGATTGATCGCGGTCATCTGCTCGGCGACGGCCTTTCGCGCGCGACCCGGTTCCCAGCGAGCGCGCTGCGCCAGCCAGTCCAGTGCGGCTCTGATGTTCGGATCGTCGTCCAGGCGGACATCCGGCTCGGACCCGGATGTGGCGCTGGTGAGCTCTGCGAACCGTGCCTGCTCGGATCTCGAAGCTCGTTCCAGCGCGGTGTCGAGCACCTGCTGCATGTCCGACTGCGGCCGGAGATCCGGCTTCTTGTGCCAGGACGCGATCGTGCGCGCGCTGATTCCGAGGTGCTCGGCGAATCGTTCCTGGCTCAGCCGCAACGCGGCTTGCAATGCGACCGCCGTGCGACCCGTCCATCCCCCGGTCGGATTCATCACGCTCCCGAATGTCGCCGATCTGCAGTGGTTGTGCAGTAGTGCTGCGGTGCTTGTGCATGGGGTGCGACGCCGTTCCCGCCTTGAATTGAAGGCATGGAAAAGACCTCGCTAACGCTTCGGCCGGACGTGCTCGACGACCGTCGCGAGACTGTTTTGGACCTCGTCCAGGCGGTCGGTGATCTCGGCCAGGCGCTGCTCGAGCGCGTCCAATCGGGACCAGAGCTCGTGCCCGTCGTCGGCGGGCTCGTCCGGGTGCGGTGGTGTGCGGTTCTGCAGCACGGATCGCAGGTGCTGCGGATGCCAGCCCAGCGTCGTGGACAGCGCTTCGAGCGTTCGAGCGCTTCGGCGGCGCTCCACGGTGTGGTGCTGGAGCTCACGCACGATCGCCTGCGATACGTGCGACCGCTCCGCCAGCTCGCGTTGCCGCCAACCGAGCTCGCGTACTCGCATGTCGATCGCTTTCGCGACCGCCGCCCAATCCTCCGTCACGTATTCCTCCGCGGTCCGCCTCAGCGCCGAGATTAGCGCTTCGTAAGCCCCCTTTCGTGCGGCAGTCGCCCTTGGTTGCGGCGCGTCGGACAAACATGTCCACATAGCAGCTGAAATCAACAACTAGTTATTGAAATCAACAGATTGGTTCTCCCATGACTTCCAAAACGAGCTTTCACTCCGTCGCCGCGGCCGCCTGGATCCTCGGTGTTTCCCACAACTCGGTCAGTCGCGCGATCCGGACCGGCGCGCTGCGGGCTACCCGGTGCCGGTCCGGCCTGCGCGTGTCCTCCGCCGAGCTGGCCAAGGTCCTTCGGAACGGAGGTGCGGCATGGACGACCTCAGACTGATCGGCGTCGCGTGGCGGTTGGACCGCCTGCGGCTGGTGCCGGCCGATGTCCTCTGCGACGTCGTGACCAGCGACGGAGTATGCATGACGCCCGACGAGGGCGGCCTGCCGGTCGCTCGCGACGATCGCGAGTTCGCCAGGTTGCTGTGCGGTGGTTGCCCGGTCCAGGACGAGTGCCTCGAGCTGGAGCTGCGCACGGCCGGCGACCAGACGGTTGGCGTCTGGGGCGCGTTGTTCGAAGACGACCGGAGGGCGTTGCATCCGTTGTGGCTGCTGCGCGGCGGGCGGGGTGCACGATGAACGGCCTCACTGTGACGCCGGCGCAGATCCTCGCCGGTGTCGGCGTGCTCCTCGTTCTGGGTTGGGTCTGGCGAGCGGGTGCCCGTCGGGCGAAAGTCGCCGCTGAAGCTGCTCGGAGCGGCGCTCGGTTCGTGTCCCTCGCCGGCCGCGTGCTGTTCACCGCAGGCCTGATCGTCGCCGTGCAGTGAGTCGTGATCGTGCACGCCGGTGACCGCTGGCTGCTGTTCGCCGTGCTCGGGCTGCCCGCGCTGTTCGCAGCTCACACGCTGACCCGGGCGTTGACCGTAACCACGCTCGATGTCTCGAGGCGGGGTGGTCGGCGATGAACCGAGCTCAGCGGCTCGCGCGCGACGCGGCGGAAGCGGCGGAGGTGCGCGCGTACCAGACCGACCCGGACGTCGTCGCGCTGCGGATCGAGCGAGTCCGGCGCCAGGTCGACTGGATGTGCTGGTCCGGGATCGTGCTCGGGCTGGCGTTCACGATGGCCAATGTCCAGGGGTTCGCTTCGGCCGGAACGAGGCCGGGGTCGCTGCCGTGGCTGGCAGCCTGGGTGCTGGACCCCACCGTCTCGCTCGTCCTGCTGGCGATCCTGCGGGCCGAGCAGGTCACCGCCCGGTACCAGGTCCGCACGGGTACCTGGGTACGGCGCGCGAAGTGGTTCACGCTTGCGGCCACATACGTCATGAACACCTGGACGTCGTTCGTGGCCGCGCAGCCGGCGGCGATCGTGCTGCATTCGGTGCCGCCGCTGGTCGTGTTCGTCGCGGTCGAGGCGATCACCGATCTGCGCGACAAGCTGACGGACGCCGTGCTCGCGGCGGCCGGACAACGCACCGAGCCGCAAGAGCCCACGGGACGGCGGGTGCTGTTCGCGGACTACCTCGTGATCGCTCGCGAGAACTGGACGCCGGACGTCGAGATCACGCCGGCCTGGGTGCGGCGAGCCACCGGCTGCTCACGCGGGCTGTCGCCGCGGCTGGCGAGGGCGCTGCGGAAGGAGATGGCGGATGCCTGACTCGTTGCCGGTAAAGGCCGAGCCGGTGTTGGAAGGTGTGCTGGTCGACGACACGCTGCCGCAGCCACGACGTCGCGAGCACTCGGAATCGCGACGGCGGCAGGCGGTCAAGGATTTCGTCGCCGCGGTGCTGCGCGCGCCACTCCGCTTCGTCGGTGCGGTCTTCCGCGGAGTCTTGGCAGCCGGACGGTTGTGGCGGCGCTGGGTGAGCGTGCGCGATTACCGGGAGGCGGCCGAGCAGGCCGAGAAGCTGGCGGACAAGTTCGCCGACATCCGCGCGTTGACGCTGTTCCGGTGGAAGGTGACCGGTGCGGTGCTGGCCGCGGTCTCGGTCGGGCTCGCGGTCCTCGACCTGCTGTACGGCGTCCTGGTCCTGTGGGTGGCCGGCGGCGTTGTTGCTGTGGCCTTGGCGGTGTTCGGTCGTCGGAAGGAAGGCAGTCCGGGCCGCAAAGCCGTGTTGTCCGGTTCGCGGACGGCGACCTGGACGATGGACCCGGACGTGCTGGTGGAGGCGTTCCGCGGGGCGAAGCTGATCGGCAAGGACGAGACGTTGCGCCTGGTCGAGCGAGCGACGCGGGTCAGCGGCGGTTGGGCGGTGACGGTCGATCTGCCGGCGACCCGCAAAGCGTCCGACGTGATCAAGAACCGGGACGCGCTGGCGTCCGCGCTTGCGGTCGACGAGGTTCAGCTGATGGTGGACCGGGTCCGCGGTGCGGGCGGGCACGCGGGGCGGGTCGCGTTGTGGGTGGCGGACCGGGATCCGTATTCCACGCCCGCTGTCCGGACGCCGTTGCTGAGCGTTTCCCGGTGGGACGCGTGGCAGCCGTTGCCGTTCGGCCGGGACGCACGTGGCCGGCGGGTCGACCTGCCCGTGGTGGGAACGTCGCTGCTGGTGGCGGCGATCCCGAGACAGGGAAAGACGTTCGCGGCGCGGCTGGCGGCGGCGGGGTTGATCCTCGACCCGCATGTGCGGTTGTACGTCGCGGATTTCAAGGCGGGTAAGGACTGGGCCGCGGCCGCGCAGGTGGCGCACCGGTTCGTGGCCGGTGACGAGCCCGAGCATGTGCTCGCGTTGCTGGAGTGGTTGCGGGAGCTGATCGCGGAGGTGCAGGGAAGGTACCGGCGGATGCGTGACCTGGACGACGTCGTGTGCCCGGAGTCGAAGGTGACGCCGGCGATCTCGCGGGATCCGGCGCTGGGGATGCCGATCACGGCGGTGTTCATCGACGAGGTGCAGGTGCCGTTGGAAGAGCGGTCGCTGGTGAAGGACGGTGATCGGCGGTTGCCGGTGGGGGAGTGCGTCGGGGAGGCGTTGACGTGGTTGGCGAAGAAGGGGCCGGCGGCGGGGATCGTTTTGGTGCTGGCGACGCAGCGGCCGGATTCGCAGACGATTCCGTCGGGGTTGCGGGCGGTGCTGGGTTCGCGGTTCGCGTTGCGGGTGATGGATTGGCGTGACAGCAACATCGTGCTGGGCGATCAGATGAACACGCGTGGGTTCGACAGCAGCCGGTTGCTGGCGTCGCACAAGGGGGTGGGGATCCTGCGTCCGGACGGCGACGGGGAGGAGATCGCGCTGACGGTGCGGACGGACTACATGCCGAACGAGGATTGGCAGACGATCTGCCGTCGTGGGCGGGATCTACGGCGGGCGGAGGGCACGTTGAGCGGTCACGCTGTGGGTGAGGCGACCGCGGACCGGGCGATCACCACGGCGCCGCGGCTGCCGGACCCTCTGCTCGCGGTCGTCGAGTACTTGGGTGCCGATGGCCGGGAGTTCGTTCCAACGGCGGAACTGGTCGGTGCCCTGGACATCGACGCGAGGACGTTCGCTGAACAGATGTCGGAGCTGGGGTGCCGTCCCCGGCGGCATCGCGTGCAAAAGGAGCATGGAGGGACACGGCAGGTCCGTGGGTATCTGACCGCTGAGATCAGGCGCGCGGTCGAGCAGAACGGCCGTGCCACTGATGCATGAGCTCGAATCCCACGTGTCGGGCATCGCGCGAACTCACGACGTCGTACAAGACGAGCGTTCTGACCCGCGAAGACTGCCGGGACCCGGTCTGCGAGCCGGCCGCTCGGCGCCGCTGCGGGAGTTCTTTGCTGCTGGGATCGATCCTGATCGTTTTGACCGCGTACAGCACGTGGCACCGGCGAGTGAAGCGTGTTGCCGAGCCCGTTGGCTGAACGGTGCCGCTGATTGCTTGGTCGGTTGGGTGGGCACCGGATGACTTGTCGGCACTGTGCCTGCCGAACCGCCCGCGGCCGGGCAGGTGGCTCCCGAGGCCGGCACCTGGCGATCGCGCTGACGTCAGGTCGGGCGAGGTAGCCGGATGACGACCATGGTTCCGGGCCCCTCGGTGTCGGCCACGCTGATGCTTCCGCGGTGAGCGGTGACGATCTCCCGCGCGATGGCCAGGCCGAGCCCACTCGTGCCGCTCGCGCGGTCCCGGCTGCCGTCGAGGCGGACGAACCGGTCGAAGACCCGTTCGCGGTCCTCGGCCGGGATGCCCGGACCGTCGTCGGCGATCTCGGTGACCACCTGTTCGTCCGTGGTCGTCGTTCTGATGTGGACAGTCGTCTCCGCGTGCCGCACCGCGTTGTCGAGCACGTTGCGGAACAGCCGTTCCAGGTGATCGGCGTGCCCCGGGACCGTGCTGTCGCCCGCTGATTCCAGGACGACCGTCAGCCGGCCGGCCGGCGTGGTGTCGTCGATGTCGTGCAACAGCCGGTCGACGTCCACCTCGGAGGTGCGGGCCGCCAGCTGGTGTTCGTCCGCTCTGGCGAGCAGCAGCAGTTGCTCGATGAGGGTTTCGAGGCGGTCGGACTGCCGCGCGGCCCGCTCGGCGATCTCGGGCCAGGGGGCCCGGTCACGGTGGGCGAGCCCGACCTCGAGTGTGGTGCGGATCGCCGCGAGCGGGCTTCGCAGCTCGTGGGAGGCGTCGGCGACGAAGCGCCGCTGACGGCCGGCCGAGTTCTCGAGCCGGCCGAGCATGTCGTTCATCGTCCGGGCGAGTGAGCCGATTTCGTCGGGCGTGCCGGGCTCCGGCACCCGCCGGGAAAGGTCGGCGGACGTGATCTCGGTGACGGCGTGCCGGATCTCCTCGACCGGGCGCAGCACGCGCCCGACGATCAGCCAGACCGTGGCCGCGGCGACGAGGAGGATGACGGGAAAGCCGAGCAGCAGGTTGGACGTGAACGCGTCGCGCAGCTGGGTCAGCAATCCGGTCGGTGTGCCGGCCAGGATCGTCACCGGCTGCCCGCCGACGATCTGCCGGACGGCGATCACGCGGACGTCGTCGGGGATGATCCCGTCGGCGGCGCTGGTCCGCTGCGGGGTTTCAGAGCTGCCCGCGACGGTGTACATCGCGGGCAGGCCGGCCAGGGTGCGGGTCGCGGCCAGCACGTGCCCGTCCGGGGCGACTACCTGGGCCTCGGCGTCGGCGTCCAATGTGGACGCAGCCAGCACGCGGGGCCAGGCGCCGGTCGACGCGGATTCCGTGATCTCGACCGCGTAGGCGCGCAGCTGGCCGTCGAGGGTGCGGTCGACGGACTGGACCTGCAGCAGGTACAGCAGGACGATCCCCAGCACCACGGCGCCGGTGATGACGAGCCCCGCGACCATCGTGAGCCGGACCCGCAAGGTACGCCACCGCGTGCGTTCACCGCTCATCGGCGTCGTCCCGGATGAGGTAACCCTGGCCCCGCAGGGTGTGGATCACGTCCTGGCCGCCGGGGCGGTCCAGTTTCCGCCGCAGGCGGTGGACGGTGACCTCGACGACCGCCGGGCCGCCGTCGTAGGCGGCGTCCCAACAGTGGTCCAGCAGCTCGGACTTCGACACCACCTGCCCCTGCTTGCGAAGCAGGTACTCCAGGACGGTCAGCTCACGGGTGGTGAGATCCAGCGCGACGCCGTCCTGGACGACCGTCCGCCCGGCGGGGTCGAAGCGCAGCCCGGCGGCGGTGAGGACCGCGGGACGGCGGCCGAGCCCGCGCCGGGTCAGTGCCCGCAGCCGGGCGAGCAGGACGGGGTAGGCGAACGGCTTGACCAGGTAGTCATCGGCGCCGCAGTCGAGGCCCTCGGCCTGGTCGAGGTCGTCGTCCATGGCCGTGAGCATCAGGATCGGCGTCCACAACCCGTCGGCGCGCAGGCGGCGGCAGACCTGGTAACCGTCCAGCCCCGGCAACATGACATCGAGGACGATCACGTCGTGGGCTGTTTCGCGGGCCTGCCACAGGGCGTCCCGGCCGTCGGTGGTGACGTCCACGACATACCCCTCCGCCCGCAGGCCCCAGGCCAGCGACGCGGCCATGGCCTCCTCGTCCTCGACCACCAGTATCCGCATCGCCCCAGTATCACCGGGCGCGGGCAAAAGCGCCTTTACCGGCTGAAAGAGTCCTGTAAGGCGGCTTTCGCGAAGCTCCTGTCGTGCCGCACTTCCCGAAGTACCGTGCGCTGGTCCCGTTTGCGTGCCTGGTGATCCTGCTTGCCGCGAGCCCGGTGGCGCACGCTGATTCGCCGTCGTCGGGCGGCGATGTCACCGTGGCCCAGACCCTCGGCGACCGCGAACTCACCGTCATCCTGCGTCGCGTCACGAGCGTCCCCGGCCCGCTGCACCTGGATGTCATCACGCACGCCGGCGCCGCACCGGGCCGGCTCACCGTGGCGGCCCGGGCGACCGCCGAAAGCGGGCCGACACCCTCGGCGACGGTCGACCTCGGGGTGGAACCGCGGGCCTACAGCGCCATCGTCGGCATCGACCGGCCCGGACCGTGGGAGCTGGCCCTGAGCGACGGGACGCGCACGGCCCGGATCCCGTTCGTCGTACCCGTTCAAGTGATCTCGCCGCCGGAACAACTGGTGTACGGCGGGTTCCTCGCCGCCGGCGTACTGCTGCTCGCGTCGGTCGTAACGGCGACGCGAGCTCGCCGGGCGGCCTGGGCGGTGCTCCCGGCCGGCGGGATGGTGGCCGGGCTGGCGGTCGCGGTGACCGCCGCGGTGCTCTCGGCGTCCCTGCCGTTGCCGCCGCAGCCCGGTACCCAGCTCGACCCGACCGTCGCCAACGTCACCGACCCCTACGTCCTGACCCAGCCGATTACCGGCGACTACTCACGCCCGCCGGTGGTGCTCACCGTGGACGGCGCGCTGACCGCGGGACACGCGGCGGACGTCGGGCTCGCCCTCACCGACGGGTCGACGGGCCTGCCCGTGGACGACCTGATCGTCCGCGACAGCGCCCTGGTCCACCTGCTGCTGGTCGGCCCGGACGGCGAGCTGTGGCACGAGCACCCGATCCGGACAGCGCCCGGCCACTACGAACTGCACGTCACACCGCCGACGTCCGGGCACTACGCCTTGTCGGCCGAACTGGTCCGGCGCGGCGGCGGCGTCCAGCTGGTGCGTGCCGCCGCGGGCCTCGACGTCCCGGGCTCGTCCGTTCCGCAGGCGGTCCCGGACCCGGTCCGGCTCGGGGCCGGGCGGCTCACCGGCGTGACGGCGTGGGGCGACATCGCCGTCACCACGACCACGCCGGCGGCAGGGGAACCCACGACCGTGACCGCCCGGGTCGGTGACAGCGGCGACCTGCAGCCCTGGCTGGGCATGGCCGGGCACCTGATCGTGACCGGCCCGCTGCCGCCCGCGGCGCCGGTGGGGGCGGCGGCGCAGACGGCGCCGGTGTGGGCGCACGTCCACGCCATGGGGTCGACGTCCACAATGGATCCCGCGCGCCCAGGCATGGCCGGGTTGCCGCCGCTCAACGGCGACAGCGCCCCCGACGAGACCGTCGCCGCATACGGCCCGGACGTGTCGTTCACCTACACCTTCCCGGTGCCTGGCCGATACCGGCTCTGGATCCAGGTCGAACGCCGCTACGCCGTGCTCACGGTCCCGGTCGTGCTCGACGTCGCCCCCGCACCTCAGGAGTATCGATGATCGCCACGCCCACCCGCTCCCGTCGCGGGCTCGCCGTCGCCGTCGGCGTGGCGGTCGCCGTGGCCGCGGTGCTCGCGGCGGCGTTGTGGCCCAGCCCGGCCGGACCGGCCGTGCTGCACGCCGCGTCGGCGCACTACGCGGTGACGGCCACGGTCCGCAACCCCAAGGTCGGCAGCACTTCCGTCGACGTCGAGGTGGCCGATCCGGCCGGTCGCCCCGTCTCCGGCGCCACGGTCCGGATCCAGCCGGTGATGCCGCAGATGGGCCACGCCGGGCCGCCGGTCACCGCTGTGCCTACCGGTGGCGGCGGCTATCGCGCCGACGGCGTGCCGTTGCTGATGGCCGGCTCGTGGCAGCTGCTGCTCTCGGTCGGCGCCGAGCACCTCACTCTCCCGCTGCCGGTCGCCGGCTGACACCCACCCCGAAAGGACACGATGATGGACATATCCGCGTCACTGGCCGGCGGTCGCACCGCCACCCGAACGGGAACGGCCGCCCAGACCGGCGCGTGGACGGTGTTCCTCGGCACGGTCATCACCACGGCCGGGCTGAGCTGGGACATCCAGTGGCACACCGAGGTCGGGCCGGACACCTTCTTCACCCTGTCCCACCTGGCCCTCTACACCGGCAGCGCCCTCTCCGGCATCGCCAGCCTCGTCATGGTGCTGCTGGCCACCGCCGCCCAGCGCGCCGGCCGCCCGATGCCCCGCACGGTCGGCGGCACGCCTGTACGGGTGTTCGGCGGCGTCTTCACCGCGCCGCTGGGTTATCTGGTCTCGGGGATCGGCGCGGCGTCGTTCCTGCTCTACGGGTTGCTGGACCTGGTGTGGCACTCGATCTACGGCTTCGACGCCGTCCTGAACACCCCCTCGCACGTCGCCCTGTTCCTCTCGATCACCGTCACCATGATCGGCAGCATCATCGTGTTCGCCGCCGCGAAGGACCAGCGCTGGGGCCGCTGGGGCGTCATCGGGTCGATCCCGATCCTGATCACCTTCGCGCCGATCCCCGCGAACGCGCTCAAAAACCTCCCGCTGCCGATCGACCCGACGATCATCGGAATCATCTTCTTCTCACCGCTGCTGCTGGTCGTCGGCGCGACGCTGCTGCGCCGGCCCGGTTCGGCGATCGCAATCGCGACGGTCCTCGGGGTGCTGCAGGCGTTCCTGTGGTGGTTCTCCCCGTGGGCCGCAGAAACCTACGCCGCCGCGGTCGGTCTCCCGCTGCGCGACGGCCTCACCCCGCAGCCGCCGGACCTGCCGGGCGCCATGCCGATGTTCCTGATCGTCGCGGCCGTCCTGGTCGAGGGCTTGCTGCACATCACGCGCCGTCGTGGGCTCGATGTCAAGCGGGTCCTGCTCGTGGCCGGCGCGGCGACCGGGCTGGTCGTGGCCGTCGGCCTGCCGCTGCAGCAGACTCTCACCGACCCCACCGCGGAGATCTCCGGAACCGAGTTCGCGCTCCTTGCGATCCTCGGCCTCCCGCTCGGCGTGCTCGCCGGGTTCCTCGGCGGCCGGTTCACCACGCTGCTCGACGCCCTCACCCCGGAGGAAACCCCATGACCTCGCGCACCCGGCGCTTCGCCGTCACGGCACTCGCTGTGCTGACCCTGAGTTTTGCCGGAGTAGCCCCGGCGACGGCCTACGCGCCCGTCGACATCGTCCACACCGAACACGTCCAAGCCGGGCCCTACAGCGTGACCGTCGGGTTCTCCGTCTGGCCGATCCGTGCCATGCAGTCGCTGGACTTCACGTTCCTGCCCGACGGCGGCATCGCGGGCAAGTCCGGCACGCTGCTGCTCGACGGCCCGGGCGTCCAGTCCGACGAGCACGCCCGGCCGCTGGTCCGCCACCCGCGCAAGCTCGATTCGTGGGGCCTGGACGTGAAGTCGTTCGACACCGCGGGCGTCTACCGCTTCGGGTTCGCCCTCGACGGCCCGCAGGGGCACGGCGAGGGAAACCTCGGTGACATCACGATCCTGGACCAGCCGGGGCCGCCGCTGGCGCTGAGCTGGACGGTCGGCTCATTGCCGTTCGCCGGGCTGATCGTGTTCCTGGTCGTGGCCTGGCGTCGCGTCCGGCCCGGCCGGCAGCCGCTTGTGGTGTGATCACCGGCGGGAGTGCCCGAGGCTGGACACCGGGAACAGTTCGGTGACGCCCTGGAAGGTGCCGACGACGATCGCTTCGAAGTAGTCCGGCACGGCGCCTTCCAGGGGATCTCTACGGTGATGTGGAAATACTGCCCGACTGTAGAAGTAAACTTACCTGGCCACGACCTCCGCGGCCGTGCTCAGCGGCTCGGACAGCGCATCGACCGCGGAGGCGAACTCCTTGACCTGGTCTTTCGACAGCTCGGTTGGCGAGCACCGGGCGCAGGGACTGGATGGCCGCCGTCGAGCCGTCCACATTGGCCTGGAAGTCGCCGAAGTCGTTGTGGGAGAAAGTTTCCTCCTCACCGGTGATCTTGCGCGTGGCGACTTCGTCGAGCAGGCTCTTGGCGCCGTTGGCCAGGTCGAGCGCGCTCAGCTGCAGAGCGGCGCCCGAATCCGGTTGCCGGCCGGTGATCCGCAGGTCCTTTTCGAGGCGGTGGAAGCCGGTCAACTTCCGGCCGGGTTCGAGATCGGCTTCGCGGACGTCGATGGCCGGGTCGAGGTCGCCGAACTTGGCCGCGACCGGCTCGATCCGCTCGTAGTAGACGCGCGTGCGGGCGTACTGCGCCTTGGCGCCGGCGACATCCCCGGACTTGATGGCCGCAGCGAACTTCTTCGACTCCTCGGCGAACGCGACGGTCTGGCTGCCGACGTAGCGGGCGTAGCTGCGGGCGGCGTCGGCCAGTTCGGCGTTCGCGTCGGTGCCCTTGGCCACGCCGCCGGTCACGGTGAACGTGCCGCGGATCCCGGTGCCGGCCATGCCTGGTTTGCAGGCGGTCTGATCCGTGCCACTGCCGGCGACCTCGACGATCAGCCGCCGGTTCAGGCCAGGCGCGATGTTCTCGACTTCGCCCATGATCCGGTCGCCTTCACCGTAAAGGTAGAACTCCGCGACCTTGGTGCCCTGGTTGACGATCTGGAAGGTGACGTTCCCGGCCGGCGCGGTGGTGGCCGACACCTGGCAGGCGGTGTCCGTGGCGGTGACGGTGATCGGGCCGCCAGGCGCGTCGGCTGAGGGCTGGGCGTCGCATGCCGCGACGAGGGCGAGCGCGGTCACCGCGACTCCGGTCCGCAGTACGGTCGACATGGTCACCCCTTCGGTTCGGCCGTGCCGGACGCAGGAAGAGCGGCAGCACAATCAGGACGTAAAGCACCCAGGCGGTTGCCTGGAGTGTGGTGGTCTGCTGGGAGTAGTTGAAGATGCCCTTGAGCAGCGTGCCGTACCACGAGGTCTCCGGGAGCACGCCGGAAGCGTCGAAGGCCAAAGTGGACAGACCGGGAAGGAAGCCGCCCTCCTGCAGGTCGTGCAGGCCGTAGCCAAGCACGCCAGCGGCCACAAGACCGGCAGCACACCGGTGATCTTGAAGAACTTGCCCAGGTCGAACCGCAGCGCGCCACGGTAGAGCAGCCAGGTCAGCGCGACCGAGGTGAGAATCCCGAAGACGAAACCGGGCAGCGGCACGGCGGTCTCACCTCGGGCGGTCTGTACGGAGGCGTAGAAGAAGACCGAGGTCTCCAGCCCTTCGCGGCCGACGGACAGGAACGACACCAGGACGATGGCCGCCGGGCCGAGCTTCAGCGCGTTCTCCATCTTCCCGCGCAGCTCGGCGGAGATGTGCCGGGCGGCGGTGCGCATCCAGAAGATCATCGCGGTGACGAACGCGACGGCCGCGATGGACAGCGTGCCGCCGACCAGTTGCTGGTGGGCGAACGTCAGGTGCGCGGTGGTGTAAGTGAGGATCGCGCCCCCAGCGCCCGACAGCAGTACGGCTGCGGCGACCCCGGGCCACACCCAGCGCAGCGTCGATCGCCGGTCGGTCTTGACGAGGAACGCCAAGGAGTGGGTCGAGATCCGGCGGAACATTGGTAATGGACAAAACGGGCATTGATGATCGCGGCGCTGATGAGAGGGCCGGTGGGCAAAGATCCTCCAGTGCAAGGCAAAGGCCTGGTTAACGGCGCTGTGCCGACCGAATTCCGTGACGCATCCTGGCGTCATGAGGCGAGTGGGCGGTGTGGTGCGGCGAATGCGGCTGCTCAAACCGGTCTTCCTTCGGTCCGCCCGTGGGTCCGACCGGCTCGAAGCCGTCGTTTCCGTCTTGCTGGGTCTGCTCGTCGTCGCGTCGGTGGCGGTCATCTGCGGACGCGTCGTGGCCGACTACGGCCACCTGGCAGCCACGGCCGCGGCGGACAGCCGGTCGCGGCACCAGGTGGTCGCGACCGTCCGGCCGGACCTGCCGGTGCCGTCCGGTGCGGCGTCGGCGGGAGGCGAGCTGACGTCGGTCATGGCCACCTGGGTTTCCCCGGCGGCCGGGTGCGCAGTGGCGTGGTCCACCTCGGTGCGGGTCCCGCGCTCCCGCAGCAGGTCCGGTTGTGGGTCGACGGTGCGGGTGCCCAGGTCGCGCCGCCGCTGAGCGGTTCCGAGGTGTTCACCACGGCCATCCTCGGCGGTCTCATCTGGGAGTCCGTGGTGCTCGTCGTCATCGGCGGCAGCTACCTGCTCACCCGGCGGGCCCTGGACCGCCATCGTGCCCGGCTGTGGGAGCGCGACTGGCTGCGGTGGCGCGGCGGTGCGACCACGTCGTGAGCGGAGCGGGTGGCAGCCAAAAACGACGTCAACGTAGAATTACTACGCAACTGTAGAAGTAAGTGTCCCGTAGATGGCGGAGGTCCGATGAACCCGTTGAGCGCGACGTCGTGGCTGTCGAGCCTCGGCACGGCCGGCGTCTTCCTGGTCTTGTTCGCCGAGACCGGCCTGCTGATCGGGTTCTTCCTGCCCGGCGACTCGCTCCTGTTCACCGCGGGCCTGTTCTGCACCACCAGCGCCACAGCAACGGTCCACCTCTCGCTGCCCGCCGTGCTGGTCGCGTCCGTCGCCGGCGCGCTGCTGGGCGCGCAGACGGGATTCTTCCTCGGTCGTCGCGGCGGACGAGCGCTGCTCGCGAAGTCACGCAACCCCCACCTGCATCGCGGCATGGCCCGGGCCGAGGAGCTTTTCGACCGCTACGGCCACGCCAAGGCCATCGTTCTCGCGCGATTCGTCCCGGTCGTGCGGACCGTCTTGAACCCGCTGGCCGGAGTCCTCGAGGTGCCTGCGCGGACATTCGCGCTCTGGCAGGTCCTGGGCGGTGTCCTGTGGTCGGTCGGCGTCACGATCGCGGGCTACGTCCTGGGTTCCAGCATTCCCGGCATCGACCAGTACCTGCTGCCGATCGTGGCGCTCGTCGTCGTGGTTTCGCTGATCCCGCTCGCCCTGGAATTGCGTCGCAGCCGCAAGCAGCGCGCCGGTGACCGCGCTTAGCTGTTCGCTAGCAATCCGATGGACTGGCTCGAACCACGGTCTCGTTACCGTGACTCATGTTCGATGTCGCAAGCCGAACCGGAAGAACACCCGTCGCGAAACCGCCGGTCAAGCGTCGCCGAAAGCGCTTGCGGCGGGTGCTCGCCGTCTTGTTGCTCCTGATCATCTACCCGGCCGTGACCTACGTCCAGGCGCTCACCGCACCCGGGGCCGCGACGTTCGCCGCGCGCACCGCCGACTGGGCCCGTCAGATGGGTGCCGGCCCGGTCGTGAACGCGATGGAAAACTGGTACTACACCAGGCATCCGCCGGCCAACAGCGCGCCCGACGCGAACGCGGTCCCCGTGCCGGTCGGCTCGCCGGGACCGGCCGGTGACCTGGCGAACGCCCCCGCCCCGCTGCTCACCCTGCCCGGCGCGCTCCACGGTGAGGGTGCCTGGGTGCCGGGTGCGCGAACGGTCGGCGGGCAGCCGGCGGTCTACACGACGTTCCTCCGTGCCGATCCCGCCCACACCAGCGTCGTGGCGGCGATCGTGGCCTTCGATCAGAAGTGGACCGGCCTGCACCTGATCGCCGGGACCAAAGAACCCGGCGGCCACTGGCCCGAGGGCGCGCAGGTCCCCGACACCCTGCGTCCGTCGTTGCTGGCGACCTTCAACTCCGGCTTCAAATTCCGCGACACCCCGGGCGGGTTCTACGCCGACGGGCAAACCGGGATCCCCCTCAAGAACGGGATGGCGTCGCTGGTCATCGACAAGTCCGGCGTGGCCGACGTCGCCCTGTGGGGCCGGGACGCCCACCTGACCCCGGACGTCGTCGCCGTGCGGCAGAACCTCGAGCTGGTCGTCGACGGCGGCCGCCCCGTGCCGGGACTGTCGGGCAACCCGGCAGGGCAGTGGGGGAGCGCGAAGAACCAGTTCCAGTTCACCTGGCGGTCAGGGGTGGGCATCGACGCCCAGGGCCGCTTCATCTACGTCGCTGGGGACCAGCTGACCCTGACCGCGCTCGCGAGCGCCCTGTCGACCGCTGGCGCGGTGCGGGGTATGGAACTGGACATCCACGGCGGGATGGTGAGCGCCAACCTGTTCCGGCCCGACATCGCCGGCTCGTCGCCGAAGACGCTGACGCCGGACATGCCCACAGCGCCGGACCGCTACCTTTCCGCAGACCAGCGCGACTTCTTCGCGGTCACAGCTCGGGCGGGAGCCCTGCACGCGCCGACGGCAGCAGGAGGGTGAACGTCGTCGGCGCCGAACCGCTCAGCTGCAGCCGGCCCCCTTCGGCCTCGGCCAGATCGCGGGCCAGCGCCAAGCCGATGCCCGACCCGCCGGCGCCGCTGTGCCCGCGGGTGAACATGGCGGGCACGTCGACGTCGCCCCGGCCCTCGTCGGCGACGTCGATCGCGAAGGCGTCGGCGCTGTCCCGGGTCGTGATCGTCACGGTGCCGCGGCCGTGGATGACGGCGTTGTCGAGCAGGACACCGAGGATCTGCCGGACCGCGGCTTCGGCCGCCCTCGGCCGTCCCGACGCCTGACGGTCGACCCGCAGCCGGCGACCCTGGCCGGCGAGGAGGCCGCGCCAGCCGGCGTCGACGTCGCGCAGCAAGTTCTCCGGTTCGATCACGCCCCGGTCCTCCGGAGGCCGGTTGGCCAGTGTGACCAGGTCGTTGATCGTCGTCTCCATCCGGTCCATCCGCGTGAGCGCGGCTTCCACCGCGGCTTCGAGGTCCTGGCCTGGGGGATCCAGCGCGGACTCGAGCTGCAGCCGCAATCCGGCCAGCGGCGTGCGCAGCTGGTGTGACGCGTCCGCGGCAAGCGCGCGCTGGCGGTCGAGGGCGTCGCCGATCCGGACGGCGGCCTGGTCCAGCGCTTCGGCCAGCTGGTCGATCTCGCCGATCCCGCTGACCGGGGCGCGCACGGTGAAGTCGCCGCCGCCGAGTCGGGCCGCCGCGGCGGACAGTTGCTCCAGGGGCCGGGCGACCCGGGCGGCGAGCCGCGCGGCCAGCAACCAGGTCAGGGCGAGCGCGGCGAGCGCCAGCCCGGCCATCGCGAGCCAGGAGATCGCGACCTTCCGGTACCACTCGGTGTGCGGCGTCGACACGCGCACGATGCCCTGCAGCTCCGAATCGCGCAGGATCGGCACGGCGACCACGAGATCCGCGCCGGCGTCGCCGGTTGCGATCTCGCCGGAGCGGGCGCGTTGCACGACCGCGTCGCCGGTCGCGGGGCCGTTGCCCGTCGTCAGGGTTCCGTCCGGCGTGTAGAGGCCGGCCGTGTCCTCTTCGGACACCGGGAACCGGGGCAGGGTCGCGTGGCTGAACACGTCGTCGGCGACCGACAGCGCGGCGGCGTCGGCAGTGCGTTCGAGTTCCGTGCGTTCGTCTTGCGCGAAGTAGCTGGCGACCCCGATCGCCAGCGGCATCCCGAAGAGGCTGGTCGCCAGCAGGGCGGCCGCGACGGCGAGCAGGATGATGCGTCTGCGCATGGCGATAGTCTGCACGTGCGCGCGCGATTTCCGCCAAACACACCCACGAGGGTTAGCGTTCGGTTAATGTGTGGCTCGAACGGGTTAACACTTCGGTTCTCATGGCTCTTTAACGGACATTCGCTAACATTTTCCCATGGCGGCAGTTCTCCTCGTCGAAGACGATGAAACCATCGGAAGCCTGCTCGAATCCGCGCTCCGCATGCACGACTACGACGTCATGTGGTCGCGCACCGGTGGCGAGGCGCTGCGTCGGATGACCATCGACGAGTACGACGTCGTCCTCCTCGACCTCGGGTTGCCGGACCTGGACGGCATCGAGGTGTGCCGGCGTGCCCGTGGGATCACGCCCACCGCCCTGATCATCATGATCACGGCCCGGACGCAGGAGATGGACGTCGTCGTCGGGTTGGAGGTCGGGGCGGACGACTACCTGACGAAACCGCTCCGGCTGCGTGAATTGCTGGCGCGGTTGCACGCGCACCTGCGGCGCGGGACGTCCTCGAACGTGGTCCCGTTGCGAGTGGGTGACATGGTCGTGCGGGTGGCCGCGCGCCGGGTGACCCTTGCCGGCGACGAGGTCGCGTTGCGGCCGAAGGAGTTCGACCTGCTGCAACGCCTGGCGCAGGAGCCCGGCGCGGCCATCAGCCGGGACACGCTCATGGCCGACGTGTGGGACACCCACTGGCGCGGTTCGACGAAAACACTGGACGTCCACATCGTGACGCTGCGCCGGAAACTCGCCGATGCCACCACGAACGGCGTCACCGTGCCGACGATCACGACCGTCCGCGGGTACGGATACCGCCTCGAGGTGCCGGCTCCGTGATCCGTTCTTGCCCGGTGTTGACCCGGTCATAGCAGGCGGCGAACGCGAAACTCGATAGCTTGACGACGGAATGCGGGGACACATGATCGATCCGGGACGTGCGATGGCTGATCCGAGCGGGATCCGGTGCTCGGACGCCGAGCGCGAACAAGCACGACACCACCTGGCCGAAGCCGCGGGCGAAGGCAGGCTCACGGTCGATGAGGTGGAGGAACGCCTGACCCGGGTCGCCGCGGCCCGTTACCGCGACGAGCTCGCCGAGACCACCGCGGACCTGCCCCCGCGGGCGGCCTCGGTGAGCTCGCCGACCGGCTGGCTACCGGTCCTGGCGTCGGCCAAGAACCAGCTCGGCGCGGACCTCGCTGCACTGGTCGGGCGGGGCGAAGAAGTCATGAGCAAGCGGCGCCGGCTGGCGATGCTGGTCGCGGTGCTGGCCGTGGTCGTACTGTTCGCCGCGCTGGTCGTGGCGGCGTTCCACGGCTTCGGAGACGACGGCTTCGAACATCACGGAGTCGACCGAGGCTGAGCAAGGCCGAGAGGGTTTCCATCCCAGTCTTGGCAGGCACCCCGGGTTCCCCCTCGACCCCCTTCCGGGTGTCTGCCATCCCCATGTGAAGGACCGTTCTTTGAGGTGATCGACCTCGGCCAATCCGTGATCCTCGGCATCGTCGAGGGGCTGACCGAATTCTTGCCCGTGTCCTCCACCGGGCACCTGAAGATCACCGAAGGGCTGCTCGGCATCCCCGTCGACGACCAATCCGTCGTCGGCTTCACCGCGGTGATCCAGGTCGGCGCCATCGCCGCGGTGCTCGTCTACTTCTTCCGCGACATCGTGTGGATCGTCGGCGCCTGGGGCCGGGGACTCGTGAAGGCCGAGGCGAGGCAGGAGTTCGACTACAAGTTCGCGTGATGGGTGATACTCGCAACGGTGCCCATCGTCGCCGCCGGCCTGCTGTTCCAATCCCTCGTGAAGGGGCCGTTGGCGTCGCTATGGGTGGTGGCGGCGTCGTTGATCGCCGGCAGCGCGATCATATGGGCGGCCGACCGCTTCGGGACGGGCAAGCGCGCCGAAGCCGACACCACGCTGACCGACGCGATGCTGGTGGGATCCTCCCAGATCTTGGCTCTGCTGTTCCCGGGGTTCTCCCGTTCCGGCGCGACGATCTCCCCGGGCCTGTTGCGCGGTCTCGACCGGGTCGCGGCGACGCGGCTGTCGTTCTTCCTGTCGATCCCGGCGCTGACCGGAGCGGGGCTGTACGAGCTGAAAGACGCCTTGGGCGGCAGCCTCGACGTGATGCCGTTGGTCGTCGGCTGTTGAAGTTCGTGGCCGGGCACACCTTCACGGCCTTCGTCGTGTATCGGGTCATTGCCGGGGGCGCGCTGCTGGGCTTGCTGACCACTGGAGTCCTCAACGCGTGAGCCATGCCCGCGAAAGTTGCGGAAAGCTCTGAGCTGGGTGGCCTACTCGCTGCCTGACAACCTGGAAACCAGGACATGCGCGATTTCGGCCACCGCCGCCGTCGCGGCTTCGCGCATGGCGGGATCGAGGTTCTCCAACACCGCGTCGCTGGGGCCGGCGAGCTGGAGGAGGTCGCCCGCGCCGGCGTA
Organism: Amycolatopsis sp. NPDC114478; assembly: GCF_055633805.1. NCBI lineage: Bacteria > Bacillati > Actinomycetota > Actinomycetes > Pseudonocardiales > Pseudonocardiaceae > Amycolatopsis > Amycolatopsis sp. NPDC114478. The sequence continues at coordinate 46,674 of NZ_JBVKDO010000039.1, forward strand.
CCTGGCCATCCGGAGGGAGACAATCTGCCCGCCAGGGAAGGAAAGCCGCAGCGCGGCGGAGTCCACCTTCGAAGCTGCTTCAGGGTGCCCGTGACCGGTGGCCCGCTCCACGATCGGATCGCCGTGACCCTCCGCGATCAGAGTGTCTATTGTGGCCTGGACGATGCCCTCCCCGCGCGCGGCGAGATCGGTCAGGCTCGCGAACCGCGCGTCAGGTTCGTCGGGGAGCTGGAGCAGTTCGACAACGCGTTGGAGCGCGTTCATCGCGTGCCACGCGGCCAGCGTCAGGGAATCAGGTCTCGGCGCGTCTTCCGCCAGCATCGACGGTCCGAGACACGCTGCCAGCCGGTCCGTCAGATCAGCCAACGTCGCCGCTTCGATCAACCTGCGTTCGGGCATGCCGCACTGTCACATGGAACGGGTAAGCGCCCGACCAACCAGCGTTTGCCGAGCACTTACCCCGGGTCAACCGGCCTGGCCGAGCGCAGCCGGCACCGGCATCCCAAGCAGGATCCGTTGCTGCGACTCGAAAGTGGCCAGCGTCGTCGATGTCGTGCTGCGCGGCAATGGCGCGGGACGCCTCGCCCATGCGGGTGCGAACCTCCGGATCGGCGGCCAAGCCGGCGATCCACTGCGAGATCGTGATCGCACCCGGTTCGAACAGGTGGCCGTTCTCGCCGTGGGTGGACGAGACGGGGCAGGGCGAGCGCATCGGCGGCGGCGACCGGGAGACCCGCGGCCATGGCCTCCATGGTCGTGAGACTCTGCAGCTCGGCCGTGCCGGGCGTGCAGAACACGTGAGCCGGCCCGAAGGTGATCGCCGCGCTGTTCACGATGCCGATTCTGCCCTGATTCCCAGTGCGAGCAGCTTGATTACCCGATATGTCCTCAGTAGACGGTCACAGCTCCCGGAGCTCCTCCACGGCGGGGCGCGTGGACGCGCGAGCACTGGTCAGCGCGGCGACCGCCAGCGCCGCGGCGACCGCCGCGACCGTGACCACCAGGTAGGTCCACGGCACCGCGATCGTGTCCGGTGGCGGGTCGAACACGCCCGTCAGGACCTTCACGAGCATCTGGGAAAGTCCCCATGCGATGAGGCCACCACCGATCAAGCCACCGACGATGACGACGAGGCCTTCACCGAGCACCAGACCTCGCAGCTGCCGGCGTCGGGCTCCGAGCACGGCCATGATCGCCAGGCTGCGTCGGCGTTCGGCCAGTCCGACTGCCAGCACAATGCCGCCGGCGCCGGCGGCGATCAGCACGGCGAACGTGAGTTCCAGGCGGGTGAGGCCATGCAGGTTGACCGACGTCAGGCTGGAGCCGACGTGGGCGCGGGTCTCGGTGATGTCGGTGACCGTCGCGGAGGTGCCGAGCTGGGCACGCACCTCGTCGGCCACGGCGGCCTGGTTGCTGCCGCCGGTGTCGATGAGGAAGGCCCCTACGGCGTCGGAGCCGGTGGCCTGCGCCAGGTAGGCGGCGTTGGCCACGAAGAAGCTGTCCTTGGGCGCCGTCGGGAATTCCTTGACGATGCCGCGGTAGTGGAAGGGCACGGTACGCAGCGACTTGGTCCGCGCGTCCTGGACGCGAAGGTTGATCAAGTCGCCCGGGCTGAGCTGGAAGTCCTTGACGGTCTCGGCGCTGACGAGAATGGCATCGGGTTGGTGGGCGAGCGTGGCCATCAGTTCGGCGGCGGTGCCGCCTTGGAAGTAGGCGTCCTGCAGGGCGGTGACCTGCCGGATGCTGTCCGGCCGGATGCCGTAGAGGTCCTGGAGGTCGGTGCCGACGTAGGCGAACCGGTGCTGGACCGGTTCGAGGTGCCGGACGCCGGCCACGTTCTGCAGCTGCGTTGCCGCCGCGGGCGTGACCTGGGCGGCGGGCGGTTCGGTGACGGTGACGTCGGCGCCGTTGGTGAGCTGGGCGTCGGCTTCGGCTTGCTGCTCGTAGGTGCTGTTGAACACCGCGGTCGAGGCGGCGAACGACAGCGCGAGGGCGAGCAGCACGATCGCGCGCGCCAAGGGGCGGCGCTGCCGGGTGAGGCTCGCCGCGCCGGGCTGCGCGAGCCGGCCGGCCAGCGGACGCAGGAGCCGGCCCAGCGGCCCTCTGCCGTGCTTGAGCGCGAGCGTGGTGAGTCGCCAGAGCAGGGCCGCCGCCCCGAGCCACAACAGGGCCGGGCCGAGGAATGCCCAGGAGGACACCGAGATGGTCGGCACGCCCTCGGGAGCGAGGACGAGCGAGTAGCCGTTGCCGCTGGACGCCCAGAACACGACGAGCGCGGCGACGAGGAGGAGGACGTCGAGCCCGGCTTTGGCCCACCACGGTGAGCGCTGCTTGCCGATCACCTGCCGGGCCTGGGACACCGTCCGCGCGCGCAGGCCCACCACGGCCGGGACCAGCACGGTGACGGTGGTGATCAGCAGCCCCGCGGCGAACGCGACCACGGACCACCAGACGGTGGCCGTCGTGCTCTGTCCCTCGGGCGCGGGACCGAAGGCGAGCCGCCCGGCCACCGCGGCGACCAACAGCCCGGCGACACCGCCGAGGACCGCGACGAACGCGGCTTCGGTGACGGCGATCCCCACCACGGTTCTCGGTGTGTGCCCACGCGTCCGCAAGAGGGCCTGCTCGGCGCGTCGCCGGTCGCTGCCGGCTTCGACGAGCGTGCTGGTCAGCAGGGCGGCGAGGACGACGCCCGGCAGTCCGAGGAAGAGGAACAGCAGCTGTGCGTAGGCTGCGTCGCTGCGTGCGGCGTCGAGGGCGGCCCCGACGTTGTCGCCGACCAGCGCGGCGCCGGCGACCTGTGCTTCGAAGTTGTGCGCGGCGCCGACTTCGGCTTGGTAGGCGGTCGCGGGATCCGGCGAAGCCGGCGCGTCGCGAGTGACGTGGAGCTGCGTGACCACATTCCCTTTGACCACGTCGGCGAAGACGGATTCCGGGAGCAAGAGCACGTTGTCCGGTGGCGCGGAGGGCTGCGTCCCGGCGGGTGCGCCGACCTTCTGGAAGAGGGAGTCGGCCTGCGGCAGGTCGACGACCCCGGCGACGGTGATGGGCTGCGAGGTGGTGCCGTCGAGCCCGACGGAAACCTGGTCGCCCGGGCGGACGTGGAGGTTCGACGCCGTTTGCTGGGCGATGAGGACCCCGTCCGGGGATCCGTCGAGCTGACGGATCTGGCCGGGGAAACTCGCCGCGTAGCCGGGCGGCAGGCCGAGAAGCACACCCGGCCCGGTTGTTTGGGTGGTGCCGCCGGCGGTGGCGGCCAGGCCGTCGGTCCGCGCGAGGTGGACCATCCGGATCGCGGCGGTCCCGGGCAAGTCCTGCAAGGTGTTCTGCACGATGTTGGGGTCGCCGCCGGGCTGGACTTCGACCTGCCAGTCCACCGCGACCGACCGCAGCGCCCGTGCGGTCATCGTCGCTTGTGACGAGGCGAGAAACGACCCGAGCGCGGCGATCAGGGCGACGGCGAGGGCGATGCCACCGGCCGTCGCGCACAGCCGTCCGCTCCGCCGGCGCAGCAAGCCGCCCAGCCACAAGGCGATCACGACGGAACCGCCTTCGTCTCGGTGGTGTGGAGTCTGCCTTCGTGCATGGTCCAGCGCGTCTCCAGCCGCTCGATTACGGCCTTGTCGTGGGTGGTCACCACCAACGCGGCGGACAGGTGCTCGCTCGCGTCCAGCAGCGCGTCCATCAGCCGCCGGCCCGCGGCGCGGTCGAGCTGGCCGGTCGGCTCGTCGGCGAGCAGCAGCGCCGGCCGCTGCGCCAGCACGCGGGCGACAGCCGCTCGCTGGGCCTGGCCGCCCGAAATTTCTTCCGGCAGCTTGGCGGCCAGTTCGTCGATGCCGACGAGGGCGAGCGCCTCCGACACGCGCCGGCCGAGGTCCGGCTCGCCGACGCCGGCGATCACGAGCGGGAGCGCCGTGTTTTCGGCGACGTCCAAGGCCGGGACCAGGCTGGGGCTCTGGAAGACGACCCCGACGTCCCGGGAACGCTCCTCGGCGGGGCCGAACCCGGGCCAGGAGACCGTGCCGCGGGTCGGCCGCTCGAGCCCCGCGAGCAGGTGCAGCAGCGTCGACTTCCCGGACCCGGACGGTCCGGCGATCGCGATCCGGTCTCCACTGTGGACAATACAGCTGGCGCCGTGGACGGCGACGACCGCGGACGGACCGGCGCCGAACGTACGAGCGACCTCGTCGCAGACGACGAGCGGTTCGGCGGTCATGCGGCCACCACCCCGTCCTCGATGGTCAGCACCCGGTCGGCGATCGCGACGACTTCGGCGCTGTGGGTCACGATCAGCAACCCGGCGCCCTGGTCGGCGTGGAGGCGGAGCAACGCGAGGATCTCCTGTTCGGTGTGCCCGTCCAGCTCGCCGGTCGGCTCGTCGGCGAGCAGCACGGATGGCGCGTTGGCCAGCGCGACGGCGAGGCCGGCGCGGGCGAGTTCACCCCCGGACAGCTGGGACGGTGTCGCCTTGCGGCGGTGGCTGAGGCCGATCTGGTCCAGTAGCTCGTCGATCGACGGGCGGAAGGCACCGGACCGCCGGGTGCGGCGCGCCAGTTCGATGTTGCCACGCACGTCGAGATGGGGGAGGAGGTTGCGGGACTGCAGTAGCACGCCGATCCGCCGGGCCCGGATCTTCGCTCGCACGGATTCGGGCCGGTGGCTGATGCGTTCGCCGACGATCTCGACGCTGCCGCCCGCCGGCTCGTCCAAGCCGGCCAGGCACGCGAGCAGCGTCGATTTCCCGGAGCCCGACGGCCCTACGACGGCGACGGTCTCGCCGCGGGCGACGGTCAGCGACACGCCGCGCAGGGCAAGGGTCTCGTCGTCGCCGGTGCGGAAGAAGCGGTAGAGGTCGCGTGCCCGCAACGCGGGCGTGGACCAGTCGGTGGCTGTGGGCATCACGACCAGCGCAGGGAGTCGGTGACGGTCCGCCAGGGATCGACGTTGTCGGCGTTGGTCGGTCCGGAGAGCGTCAGGTCGACCCGGAGCCCGGCCTGGAAGAAGCTGTAGCGCTCGAACGCGTCGCGCACGACCTTTCCGGTCACCGGGTTCGGCGCGGAGTCGCCCTGGTAGGTCAGCAGCACCACCTGGCCGGCGGCGCGGGCAACCGTCGACACCTGCCCCATCGCGAAATTCGGCGTCTTTCCCTTCAGCGACGGCACATCGGTCGTGGTGATCGACGCCGCGGTCGGTGCTCCGCCGGAGCGCGACGATGTGATCTGCACTTGGTTGAGCTTGTCGGTGAAGGTCGTCGTCGAGCCCGCGGCCGAGGAGGCCCAGCCCTCCGGGATCTTGACGGTGAAGCCGCCACCCGGCGGGGTGAAGGGCACGTAAGCCTGGTTGTCGGGGATGTCCCCGGCGGGGTTGGTCTCCGTCTCCGTCGTCCCGCTCGACGGCGCCCCGCTCAAAGGCCGGGCCGACGAACTCGGTCCCGGCGCCGAGGCGCCGCTGCAGCCGGTGAGCACCGACATCAGGATCGCCGCGGAAGCGATGCGGACTGAGGTGGGTGTGGACATGGATGCTCCCTGCTGCCGTTTCCTGCACGCTAGAACCCGGCGCGGAAGCGAAACGCTTGCGAAAGGTTCGAGGCAGGCAAAGTCACCCGAGGTACGACGGCGTCGCCGCTCGCTCGTCGAGCCGCTGGAAGGCGAGCGCCGCGGACAGCCAGGTCGTGGCGAACGCCAGGCTGCCGAGCACGTCGGTCGGCCAGTGCACGCCGAGGTAGACCCGCGTCCAGGCGATCAGCACGGCGTAGCCGACCGCGAGCAGCCAGACGAGCCACCGCGGAGCACGATCGAACCGGCGGACGACGAGCCAGGCGATCAGCCCGGCGGCCAAGGCGGCGTCGGAGGTGTGGCCCGAAGGGAAGGAGTAGCCGCCGGCGTAGACGGCCCAGTCCGCCGTGGCGGGGCGCGATCGTGCGAGCAGCTCGGAGATGCCGAAGCGGAGCAAGACGGCGAGCAGCATCGTCAGGAGGACGAGCACGGCGCGGGTCAGCCGAGCCCACACCGTCCCCCGGGTCAGCGCCGCGGCGAGAAGGAAGACGAGCGGAGCGGTGAACGCGGAGGAGGCCGTCGAGGTGATGACGGATGCCGCGGAAGTCCAGCCGGGTGTGCGATTCGCGAGGAGCCAAGCGTGGACAGTGTGGTCGAAACCGGCGGCCCACGGGAAGACGTCGCTCGCCGACAAGAGGAGAATCACGAAGACGGCCAGCGCGACGGCGGCGCTCCAGACAGGCTTCCGGACATTCAGGCCGGCGGTATGCTCCGGCAACGACATCGACGCCACGAGGTCAAACTATGGCGGTGAATACCAGGAACTGGTTTTTGGCAGGCTAATGCGCGTTAACTTGCCCCGTGTGGGTGATCAGAGCCGGCAGCAGCTCGCCCGGCCGGACGCGAAGGTGTGCAACACCTGACTGCGTCTACCTGGTGGTTCGTGTGAAAGTCGACTCTGCGCTGCCTTGAGCGCATGATGTCCCCAAACACGGGAGTTAGCCACGTGTGGGGGTTCAAGCCATCGGACACAGTATTTGCCACGGATCGCGAACCACGATCTGGAGGCTCCTCTGGCACATCAGGCGGCCACGACCGCAGGACTCGGGCGTCGACCCGCAGAGCCGGTCCGCGCTTGCGACGGTCATCCGGTGGGTCCTCGTGCTCGGCAGCTTGATGGTGGCCGGGCACGAGCACCTCGACGTCAGAACAGCGTTGCCTCGCGGTCCGCGGCCGGGCCGGGCGGTATCAGCGGCGCGTCGCGGTCAGCATCAGCGCGATGGCAAGTCTTGAACACTCCGTGAGTGCGGGCTCGCCGCGGCGGGTGTCGTGGATGTCGGCGCAGTGTGTCACGTGCTCGATCAATGAGGTGGAGGCGTGGTCGTAGCGGTAGCCGAGGTCGGCACGGCGGGGGCGGCCTTGTCGGCCACGACCCCGAGCCGGTTCGCCACGACACCGAGCACGACCGCGAGGATGACGGCTGTCACCTCCGCCGGCACACCTGAGAAGCCCGGCGTGACCACGTCGAAGAAGCTGTCGGGCTGCAACGCGGTCCAGCCCGCGAAAGCCAGCGGCGGGATGAACATCCGCACGAAGTCCCACCGTTCCGGCCGTCGCTTGAGTCCGAGAACATACAGGAACACCGACACCACCAGCAGAGCGAGGAACGAGTACTTCAGGACATCCGGGTGCTCGACCTTCGCTTGGGTCACCCCGCCCACTGTCTCCCGCTGGACCACCAGTCCAGTGATGAACGCCTGCAGCGCCAGCACTTCGGCGGGCACAAGCGCCGCGAACGTGTCCACGTAGGTCTTGACGCCGGGCGGCTCCGCTCCAGTGCTCTCGCCGGGCGGCGCATCCGTGCGCTTTTGCGTCACGTCACCGTACAGATAGCTGCTCATGACACTCCCCGATCCCGCTACTGCGGCGCTTCGTCCCAGAAGACCCGGTAGGCCGCCTTGAACTTCCCCGGTGCCCCGTGGAACGGTTGCGCCCGAACCTTGACGTACACGTCGACGTGGTCGTTGTGCAGTGTGATCCGTGCTCCGGTTCGCTCCTCGTTGCCTTCCACCAGCGAGGAGAACACTGTTTCCGGGCCCACGAACTCCTGCGCGTTCGCGATGGTATCCGGCGGTTGCGGCGACAGCGGCTTGAGTTCGGCTGCGAGTTCGTTGAATACCGCCACCGGGCTGAGGACGAACGATGCACAGCACACCGCAACGCCCCACAGGGTCGACGTGCCGGGGGTGTTCCGCTGGTCCGGCGGCAGGTCGCTGACCCGCTGGATCAGGTCGGGTGGGTGCACCTCCGTCCACCGCGCCGGGTTCGACGGGGACGTGTGTTGTTCGGCGCCCTGCCAGATCGTGGCGGCGTCGTTGTAGGACGCGGTCGTGCCGGCGGCCCCGATGTGCGCCGGGTCGGTCACCAGGCTCCCGCATACGCGCACGTATTCCCCGTTGCGCAGCGGAGTGCCGTCTGCTCCGGCGATCGGGATCCGATAGGGCCACAGCACGCGAGGCCGGCCCAGATCGGGGATTTCGAACCAGTCGTCCGGGCACACCGGCGCCCGGCTGGACGACCTCGGTCCCAGGTCCATCGGCAGACCGTTGATTTCGATCTTGAGCTGCAGGGTCGAGGCCACGGCGTGTGCGTCGCCTCCGCCCCACGCGCGCGCCACGACGTCGATGGCCGTGACGAACGTGCGCAGGTCGTACCCGTTGGCGAGCAGCCAGTCGACGTCCAGCACGAGCCCGCAGTGGACGTCCGGCTCTTTGTTGGCCGAGGGCGGGTCGGGCACGTCGGCCAGCCACCCCCGGAGCTCGACGACGTGACAGGTGTTCGGCAACGAGACTCCCGGGGTCTCCGACCTCGACCACCGGGTGCCGGCGTCCGACCCGTCGCCGTTGGGTCCGAAGATCATGCTGGACGGCGTGGCTGACGCGGAGGGAAGCGTGCGCGTGGTGATGCTGTTGCGCGCCAGCGCACCGGAGGGGACTATCCGCACCGAGTCCCACCCCACTCCCAGGGCGAACAAGGCGGCCGGGCTGGGCACCCAGACGGCGGTGCCGTCGGTGATGACCCACACCTCCGGCCGGTCCCATTCGCGCAGATACGTGAAGCGTTCCGGCATCGCGCCGAACCGGTCCAGATCGTGCGGCGGAACGTGTCGTACTTTGCCCCAGTCGTCTCCCATGGCGAACAGTTCCTGCGGCGACGGGACCCAGAACTTCGCGCCTCCGGTGACGACGTACACGGCCGAGTCGCCGTCCATCTGCCCCAGCCAACGCGCAGGCTCGGGTGAATCGGGAAGGTCGGGTGAATGCGGTGGCCTCAGTTCCGAGGCCGACGGTATCGGGGGATCCCCGGGGTTCATCGCGCCGCCTCCGCAGCCGAGGTGCTGACGCGAGACCGCCGCCATTCGGCGAACGCAGCAGCGGCCAAGGCGAGAACAGCCAGCAACCCGACGGCGACCACGGACCATTCCAGGGAGCCGTCACCGCCGTCGGGAGCGACGCCCGGCAGCAGGCGTTCAATCCAGTCGAGCTCGGCAATCGTGACACCCCAGAGGGACAGGGTGATCAGCAAAACTCCGCATTCGACCCAGAATCGACGCCGAATCGGCACGACCTGCATCCCGTAATGTTTTCCGCGATCATTCATGACAGCCTCCATGCTGACGCGCTGCCGAGAATCAAGGCGAGCATAATCCCGTCAGCGGCTCGCGCCTGTTGCGATAAGGGCTCTATTTTCGATCAGCTGGAGAAATCGTGACTATCGATTGTCAGGGGTGCCTTGGTGGAAATGTTCCGTTCGCCATCCGGGTCAAGCGGGCCCTACCGGGATCCGACAGCATCGCCGCCCTACGAGACTTCCGGCGACCTCGGCCTGACAGTCCGGGAATGCCTCGCGCAGAACGAGCAGGTCTCCGCGGGTCTGCGGGCCGCGTTGGTCGCCTACCCGGCCCCCAAGAACCGCGCGACGTGTGCGTGGCGGTGGCCCCAGGCGTCGGAGCCGACGCGCAGGGCGCTGCTGGCCGACCCTGACGACAGCGTCCGCATCGCCGCCCGCTCGACCTAATACGCGCGGCACCCACATTCCGGGACGCCGCCCAACCTGATCCCGGCTCCGCTCGCGGACCGGACCACTGAGGCCGGGTGATTCTGCCGTGTCCCTGGACCATGACAACTGCCGCCCCGCTGGCACAGGACCCCCGACCCAGCTCAACGACTTGCTGCGCGACCTCAGTTGCCACCCGGCTCGATGGCAGTGGCTGCGCGATGACCTGCCTGCGTGAAATCCTCGCTGGGGGCTGTTTCGGGGCCGAGCAGTGCCACGGCCGTTGACACTGACCTGAAATCCACTGGTCAGCGGCGGAATATGTTGCCGAAAACGGCGGTGTTGACCGTGATCGCGAGGTCGGGCATGGCGTCGATCCCGTTCTCGTCGCACCGGCCGGCCAGCTCAAAGCTAAGTCCGGAGATCAGCGCGACGTGGTGGCACGTCGGACGATGTGGATTGCTTTACCGGCGGTCAGCGAATCCGTACGGTCGATGGGGCGTATCGAAGGAAGGCTTCAGCTAGCTTGACGAGGTCCGCGTCGACGTAGGGGATGACCACGCGACCGAAATGATCGACTGTGGACCAGCCCCCGCGCCCGCCCGTGCTGCGCGTTCGCCTGCGCCCTTGCTCAATGGCCTGGTCGGTGAGCTTGATCTGGACCTGGGTGAATACCCGGGATCGGGCATTATGGGCGAAGAGAGAGACATTGTCCACGTCAGACCACACTATGCCCTGGGACTTGAGTCCCACGTCGTCCGGGGTGATGACCAACTGGTTCCTTCTCCGGCTATCGAAAGCACGGAAGCCGGCGAAAGCAGCCATGCCGAGCGCCGGAACACCGAAGATGATCATCAAGGTGACACTCTCTCCCCAGGCGTCGTTGGTTCCTTTTCCCTGAGAGACGATCAACACTGCGGCGATCACGACCGCCAGGCCCATAGCCCCGAAAACAGCATGCCGCAGAGGAGGGGCAACGCCTCGTGCCGCCAACCAAGGGGATTGACCGGGAATGCCGTCGGGCCCGATGCGCCCACGACGGTGGGGGTTGAGGCGGCTGACTGTGGCGTGGTCGCTGGGGTTGGTGTCGACGCGGTCCCCGGCATCGGCTCTGGAACGGTCTGCCCGACGTCTGCTGGCTTCGCCGTTGCCTCCGCCGTCGTGGAGGAGCAGGTCCAGCAGTTCGCCGGTGAACGCGGTGCGTGGATTGCCCTCGTCGTCAGGGGGCACATGGGCGCGATCGTCGGCGGCGGTGAGGGTGTAGGTGCCTGCGCAGTCGCTGGAGTCGGCCAGTTGGGTGCCGTTCTGGTTGGCACCCAGACCGATGGCTCGCCCGGAGTAGCAGCAGTCCAGGATCGCGATCCTGGTGGCGGCGGGGGGTGTCCTTGTAGAGCATCGTCTTGATCTTGGTGTACTCGAGTCCGGTTGAGTCCGGGTTGGCGTGGTCGGTGTCGGTGACGGCCAGGCACAGTTCGCCGGTGTGCTCGTTGGGCTGGCCGTGGCCGACGAAGTACAGCAGCAGCACCCCGGTGGTCTTGCGGGCCTGGTCCCGCAGCCGGCCCATGAGCTGGCCGGCGTTGGCGGTGTCGGTGCCGGTGATCTTCTGGACCTGCTCCTTCCGCCAGCCGCACAAACCGGACTCGACCAACAGTTGGTACATGCCGTCGACGCTGTTGCTGACGGCGGTGTACGACCGGTATTCGGCGTCCTGGTAGTGGTCGACGCCGATGAGGATCGCCCGGGAGCCGTCGGGGATGCGCGGGTCACCGCCGATCGGCGTCGCGCAGGATCTTGCCGAGCAGTTCCAGCTCGCGGGTATTGGGGTTGTCGGCGATGAGTTCGACTGTGCGGCCCTCGGGGGTGACGTTCACCTTGACGCTGATGTTCCGCCGCCGTGTGCTCAACCATGTGTTCAGCGAGTTGGTCGGCGCGACGCCGAGCCCGCCGGAGCCGACCGCGACCGTGAGCATCTCGATCACACCTGCGTCCAGCGTTCCGTCCGCGGGCGGGCCAAGCTTCTGGCGAACTCGGCCGCGGAAATCGCGGCTCCTGTTCAGATGGTCGGCCAGCGCGAGATAGTCGTCGACCGCCCCGTCCTCGATGCGGATCTGCAGATCCATCGCCCTTTCCCCCCGCGATCGCCTAGCGATTCGACACCGCACCAAGAACTTCGGTTGTCCGCACTGCTTACGCCGATGCGCGGCCCCGTCAGGCCGTAGAGCACGAGGTTCGTGATGGTGTCGGCGACGCGGCGTCGTCGGGGTGCGCCGGTGACGGGCAGGTCGTGCGTAGGGATCAACAGCTCGCACGGGGAACCCACCGAGCTCGGGCTGCGAGACGAAGAGGAGCGGAGAAGTGTCACCTGGTGACCACCAGGTGACCGGTGCCTGCAGGGCCATTTGCCGAATCTCAGGAAATGATGGGGAGAGCGTCACCGTAAGCAACCAGCCGCCGACACGCCGCGTGAACACCTGAACCGCGCCGGAAGGACACGTCATGACCGCCACCGCGCCCAAGGCTCCGACTGCACCAGGGGTGCGGTCCTGGTGGGGAATCCCGTACGCCACCGCCGAGCGATACCGCCGTCCCGTGGTCGCGGGCTTCGATCCGGACCGCCCCTATGACCGCAAGGGTGTCGCCCCCGTCCAGCCCGACAGCGGCGACTGGCTCGAAGCGGACAGCGGGACGGGCGAGGACTGCCTGAACCTGAACGTGTGGGCCCCCGAGAAACCGGCCGGCGAGGCACTGCCGGTGGCCGTGTACATCCATGGCGGCGGATTCGAGTACGGCGCGAACACACAGATCACCTCGAACGCCGCCGGGCTCGCCTCGTCAGGTCGTGTGGTGGGTGTGTCGATCAACTACCGGCTCGGCGCGCTGGGTGCGCTCTCGCTCTCGCAGTATGGCGGCGCCCTGGCTGAGGCCAGCAACCTCTTCCTCCAGGACGTCATCGCCGCGCTCACCTGGATCCAGCGGAACATCGCCCACTTCGGCGGCGATCCCGACAACGTCACCGTCTACGGCCACAGTGCCGGCGCCTATACCACCTTCGGGCTGCTCGGGGCCTCCTCCGCCGACGGCCTGTACCGGCGGCTGGCCGGGTTCTCGGGCGGCCCCGCCCGCAGCATTCCGGCCTGGTGGGCCGAGGAACTGGCGCACCGGTTCGTCACCGAACTCGGCGTCGCGGGCAACCCGGAGAAACTGCTCGACCTCGACACGACCTCCCTGAGGGACGCCTTGAGCAAGGTCGCCCCCACGGATCTCGGAGTCCGGGGCGGGGTGGACAACCAGGCCACCGGGGTCGTCCTGGACCTCGGGCAGCCCGGCGCGGTGGTGCACGCCCATCCCATGGACGTCCTGGCCTCCGGGGCGCACCGCGATGTCGACGTGCTGCTGAGCATGGCCAGCGACGACATGGGCTGGTGGGTGGCGAACGACCTCGACCGGTTCGACCCGGGCACCGTCGACCGCATCGTCGACGAGGTCGCGGGGTGGCGTATTTCCCGCTCCCGTGCGAAGAAGATCGTCGATGCCTACGACCAGGACGGACGCACCCCTGCCGAGGTCCGCGCCGCGGTCATGGCGGACTACCTCTTCGCGCTCCCGGCCGCCCGCGGCGCCCTGGCTCATGCCGCCGCGGGCGGCAACGCCCATCTCCTCCTGATCGGGCCCGCCGAGGGCGCGCCCGCCGTGCACGGCACCGAGATGTACGCCCTGGTCGGCCAGGAACAGCCGGGCCGCAGCGCGGATCAGGCCGAGCGCGACACGCGTATCCGCGACCTCGTGCTCGACTTCGCCACCGGCGAGCAGACCCGTCTGTGGCCCGCCATCACGGACCGGCCCACCTCGGAAAGCGTCGGCCACCCGCCCGTCGAGGCCACCGCCCACTACCAGCAGTCCCTCGACCTGTGGGAGGGCATCGCCCGGCCCTGACGGCCGGCTGGGGATACCGAGAAGCGCGCCAAGGGGGACAAACAGAGGAGGAACTCAAATGAGCCAATCGACAGCGACCGGCGACTCCGTACCGGCGACGATGCGGGCGGTCGTCGTGACCAGGACCGGCGGCCTCGACGCACTGGAGATCAAGGATGTGCCGGTGCCCGTACGCAAGCCCGGCTGGGTGCGGATCAGGGTGAAAGCGTTCGGCGTCAACGAGTCCGAGGTCACCACCCGCAAGGGCGAGTCGAGCCCGGAGGTCACCTACCCGCGCGTCCCCGGCATCGAGGGCGTCGGCGTGGTCGATGAGGCCGACGAGAAAAGCGGGCTGCGGCCAGGACAGCAGGTGGCCACGATGATGGGCGGCATGGGCCGCTCGTACGACGGCGCGTACGCCCAGTACGTGACCGTCCCCGCGGAGCAGGTCATCCCGTTCGAGACCGGCCTGCCGTGGGAGGTCGTCGGTGCGCTGCCGGAGATGTTCCAGACCGCCTACGGATCGCTGACCACCGGCCTCGGCCTGCAGGCGGGGCAGACGCTGCTGATCCGCGGCGGCACCTCCACGGTCGGGCTGAGCGCGGCCACGATCGCGAAGGACCTCGGAGCCACCGTGCTGTCCACCACCCGCAGCCCGGAGAGGGCCGGGGAACTGCGGGCCGCGGGCGTCGACCATCCCCTATCGACAACGGCACTATCGCCGAACAAGCGCGCGAGCTGGTGCCGGACGGCGTCGACGCCGCGCTGGAACTGGTGGGCTGTTCGGTCCTCGCCGACACCCTCCGCACCGTCCGCCGGGACGGGACAGTCTGCTTCACCGGAGCCCTGGCGGGCCAGTGGACGATCCCCGACTTCTCCCCGTTCATGATCCCCTTCGGGGTGCGGCTGACGTCCTATGGCGGTCAGGCCGCCGACCTCCCGGCCGACGTCTTCGCCCACCAGCTCCAGGCCATCGCCGCAGGGCGCCTCACTGTCCCGGTCGCGAAGGTCTACCACGGCCTGGAACAGGTCCGTGACGCCCAGGCCGACCTCGAGTCCGGCACCACGCCGGGCAAGCACGTCGTCGTCCTGGACGACTGAGACCTGGGCGACGAGCGTAGCCGCTGCCCGTTGTTTCCGAAGGAGAGAACAGATGACGGGCTGGTGTGGATGACTAAGAACGCGGTCGAGCTCGGTATCGACCCGAGCGGCTCCTGATCGCCGGAGTCAGTGGCGGCGGCCTCGCGGCGGGGACCGCGCTGCTCGCCCGCGACCGCGCCTTTCCCGAGCTCAGCCACCAGATTCTGATCTGCCCCATGCTCGACGACCGCTTCGAGACGCACAGCAGTCGCATGGTGGACCGCGAAGGCGTATGGGACCGCTACAGCAAACCTGTACGCGTGGACCTCCGTGCTGGGCGAGCGGCGCGGCGGCCCGCAGGTGTCGCAGTACGCGGCGCCGGCCCGCGCCGAGGACCTCAGCCGGCTGCCGCGCACCTACATCGACACCGGCTCGGCGGAGGGGTTCCGCGACGAGATCCTGAGCTACGCCAGCCGTCTGTCCGAGGCGGGGGTGAGCGTCGATTTCCACATGTGGGGCGGGGGCTTCCACTCGTCCGACCTGACCGTGGATCATGCGGCTGTGTCGCGCGCTTCCAGCGCGACTCGTGAGGAGTTCATCCGGCGGGCTCTTGATGTTTGAGCGCCGGGTTTCGAGGAGGCGGCACCGTCACCCAGCCCGGCAGCCGCCGTTTGAGATCTTGGTTCAGGTCCCCGGGGTTGCAGGGCGGCCACCGCGTGATCGTCTGTGTGTTGTGGCGGGCCGCCGCGCTCTGCTCACGGATCGGTCGTGGTGTCGCGGGCCGCGAAGGCGGCCGGGGTGAGGCCGGTGCGGTCGCGGAAGAAGCGGCCGAAGTTCGCGGGATCGCTGAAGCCGAGGTGGCCGGCCACAACCCGGGCGTCCCACTGGGCATCTCCCAGCAGGCGCCGGGCTTCCAGGAGGCGCCGCTCGTCGATGAGTTCGCGTACTCCCTTGCCGGTGGCGTTCTGGGCGGCGCGGCTGAGGGTACGGACCGAGCAGCCGAGCAGTCCGGCGTAGTCCGCGGCTTGGTGCAGCTCGCGAAAGTGCAATTCCAGGGCGTCCAGGAAGCGCCCGTACCAGTCGGCGCGGCCCCTGCCGGCCGTGGCCGTGCCGATGGGGGCGATGCCGGGGGAGTTGGCCAGGCGCAGCAGCAGCGATTCGAGCAGGCTGCGGCGCAGGGCGTGGTGGATGGGGAGGGGGCGGCGCCCGAGTGCGCGGTGTTCGTCCAGGAGCTGGAACGCCGTCTGCTGGAGCCAGACGGTGTCATCGGGGTGCGGGCTGAACACGGCAGGGGCGTCGTGCGCGCTGAGCGGGGCCAGGAGACGGACGAGCTCGGGCCGCAGTACGTCGGGTTCGAACAGGATGAACGGGCCGCGGGCTGTGCCGGGCGGATGGAAGCACAGCGCGTGCCCGGGACGCACCCACAGCCACTGGCCGGGCGCGACGGTCCGCGTGACGTGGTCGACGTCGTGCCGCAACTCACCCTCGGTGACCAGGATCAGATAGTGGAAGGTGACGCGGACCGGACGGGGTGGATTCCACGGCCAGCCGTCGTGCTGGACGAAAAAATCCTCGACGGTACTCACCTCAAGGCCGTACGGAGTACCGACCCGGGGCTGGAAACCGTACAACGGAACCGCGACCGGTTCGCTCGGCTTGGGGTGTCGCTTGTCGACCATCACGTGTCCGCAGTCTACTGCTCTGTTTGCCGACTTCGAGGGAAGGATGGGACCGGCCGCTGCGACCGCGTGTCGCGCCTCCGCTGCCACAGCCCGTCACCACCTGAGGAGGTCCACCACCCATGAACGGATCGACGCTGCAGAAGATCGCCGCCGACTGCGCGGAGGAACTTCCCGGAGCGCAGTTGGAGCATCCCTTCGGCCCCGATTGGGAGGTCTTCAAGGTCCGCGGCAAGGTATTCATGCTGATGACCGAGGTTCCGGGGCGCCCCGTCGTGATCCTCAAGGCGGATCCCGGCGAGGCCCTCGCCTTGCGGGAGCGCAACAGCCACATCACCCCCGGCTACCACATGAACAAGAAGCACTGGATCACACTGGAGGGCGGGGAAGGCGTCGACGAGACGCTGGTCGAGGAACTCGTCACCGACTCCTACTTGCTCGTGGTCTCCCACCTGCCCAAAGCCGAGCAGCCCGTCGACCCGCACACCTATGGCAGCGCCACGCGGGCGAGCCAGTGAGCGCGGCCGGCGACCGGCTCCAAGACACCGCGCGCGCCACGGCCCTCGCACTGCCCGGGACGGACCACGGTTACCCGTTCACCGAGCACCTGGACGTGTACAAAGTGGCCGGCAAGGTGTTCCTGATCATCACCGACGACCCGGACGACCAGATCATCACGGTCAAGTGCGAACCCGAACACGCCCGCGCACAAGAACGCAGCTACGCCTCGATCACACCAGGCCGCTATCTCGACAAACGGCACTGGATCTCGCTGGGGCCGGGACCCGGCATCACCAAGCGACTGATCACCGACGCGGTCACGAATTCCTACGACCTGGTCGTCGAGCGGCTGCCGCGACGCGACCGCTCCGGTGCCCGATGAGCGCCGCGAGCTTCCCCGCCGGCGGCTGAGCCCTCGCTCGTCGGTGTCCCGTGCAACGCTTGTCACACCCGCACACGTCCGCCTTCGACCCGAGAGTCCCATGGAACCGACCGGACCGACCCTGCCGCTCTTCGACGAGGAGCCCGCGCGGCCACTTGCCGACCGCCTGCGCCCCACGCGGCTGGACGATGTCGTCGGGCAGGACCACCTCCTGGCCCCGGACGCCCCGCTGGGCCGCATGGTTGCCCAGCAACGTCTCGGCTCCGCCATCCTGTGGGGGCCGCCCGGCGTCGGGAAGACGACCATCGCCCGGCTCCTCGCCGACGGCAGCAACCTGGCCTTCGAACCGGTGTCGGCCACCTTCTCCGGCGTGGCCGATCTGCGGAAGGTCTTCGCCGCCGCAGGAAAACGGCGGGGCATCGGCCAGGGCACCCTGCTGTTCGTCGACGAGATCCACCGCTTCAACCGCGCCCAGCAGGACAGCTTCCTGCCCTACGTCGAGGACGGCACGATCACCCTGATCGGCGCCACCACGGAGAACCCGAGCTTCGAACTCAACGGCGCCCTCCTCTCCCGCACCCAGGTCCTCGTCCTCAAACGCCTCGACGAAGCCGCACTGTCCACCCTGCTCGACCGCGCCGAGCAGCTCACCGGCCACCGGCTGCCCTTGGACGACGACGCCCGCCGGGCCCTGATCGCCATGGCCGACGGCGACGGCCGCTACCTCCTCAACATGGCCGAACAGCTCCAAGCCCTCCCGGACACCGGGACACTCCTGGACACAGCCGCGCTCGCCCACCACATCCAGCAGCGCGCCCCGCTGTACGACAAGGCGCAGGAGAGCCACTACAACCTGATCTCCGCGCTGCACAAGTCGATGCGCGGTTCCGACCCGGACGCGGCCCTGTACTGGCTGGCCCGCATGCTCGACGGCGGCGAGGACCCGCTGTACGTGGCCCGCCGGCTGGTCCGCTTCGCAGGCGAGGACATCGGCATGGCCGACCCGCACGCGGTCCAGCAGACGCTCGCCGCCTGGGACGTCTACGAGCGACTCGGCTCCCCCGAGGGCGAGCTGGCGATCGCCCAGGCCGTCGTCTACCTGGCCACCGCCCCGAAGTCCATCGCCGTCTACCGCGGCTTCAACGCGGCACACCGCGCCGCCCGACGCACCGGCTCACTCATGCCGCCCGCCCACATCCTCAACGCCCCGACCCGGCTGATGAAGGACCTCGGCTACGGCAAGGACTACCGGTACGACCCCGACACCGCCGACGGCTTCTCCGGTGCCGACTACTTCCCCGACGGCATGGGCCGCGAGACGTATTACCAGCCCACCCAAAACGGCTACGAGATCGAGATCGCCGAGCGCCTGCGCCACTGGGCTGCCTCGCGTGCTCGGTCACAACGCGGATGACCGGCCGACTGCCGCCGAAGCGGGTCGAATAGGGCCGCCGACACCTGATCGCCGACCACCTCGACATCACATCACCGGCTCCCACTGGGGACCGCACCGCGCCAAAGCTGTCCCCAACCCGCGCCATGACGGCCAACGGCGACCTCGACTGGTTGCTTGGTGGCATGACTGAGAAGAAGGTTTGGTTCATCACCGGCGCCGGCGGCGGCCTGGCACGGACATCGGCCGCGAGGCCCTCGCGGCCGGCCGCCGGGTCGTCGCCACCGGCCGGCGACCGGTCGAGACTGACCAGCGCCGTGGTACCTGGTTGGATCCGTAAGCGGCCAAGATCAGCGTCTCGGCCTGGACGGTGTTGCGGGCGGACGCCCTTGATGCGGAGGTCCACGCCGAGGAGAACTACCGAAGCCGCATCCGAAACCACATCGAACCTGGCTCAATGACGGCCTTGACCCCAGCAACCAAGGACACACGACGTCACACAGGCGACCTACTGAGATTTGCCCCCCCCAGCACGGACATCCCGCCAGGGACACCGACGACTCAATGGGGCACCGTCGCCTTGGGCGACTCAGCGCGCTCGTCGTCACGCTCTGGATCAAGCACTTGCGGCGCCGCTACGCGGCGACGTCCTTGAACAGGCACCGATCGAACCGGCCTACATAACGAAACCGGCTCAAATCGGCATCGTGTGTCCAAAACACTTCGGTGGAGTAAAGGGGACTCGAACCTCTAACCCACTCACTGTCAGTTGCCCCACTGTGCCCCAGCGAATCAGCGATTAATCGTTCCAGTTACGTCCGTCGAGCGACGGGGATAGCCAGCGCGCATCATCATTCGAACGAGTAGCCACGGCAAGCTCAAAGCACCACGAAAATCCCGGCCGGGAACCGGCACGCCTCACCTCGAACCGTCCTCGGTCATGTGCCGGATGGACTCGCCTCCCTTGCGGTGGCCCGCCCGTCCGGACTGGGTTTCGAGCACGCTTTCGAGCTTGCGGATGGCGCCGTGACACGCCTCGTCCACCGAGCCCGCGTGGTGGGTGACCGCGACCGTCGGCCTGCCTTCCGGGCGCGCCCCGATCACGCACCGCCGCTCCACGCTCGCCGCACCCGTCGAGACTTCGTCGCTCAGGTGGACTTCCAGGTGGGTGATGTGGTCGCTGAAGCGCGACAGCGCCGACTGGAGTTCGACCTCGAGCCGCT
The DNA here is from genome assembly GCF_055633805.1 of Amycolatopsis sp. NPDC114478. Lineage (NCBI taxonomy): Bacteria > Bacillati > Actinomycetota > Actinomycetes > Pseudonocardiales > Pseudonocardiaceae > Amycolatopsis > Amycolatopsis sp. NPDC114478. Next base: position 66,395 of record NZ_JBVKDO010000039.1, read on the forward strand.
GGATGAGTTCTTCGCTGCCGTGGACGTTCTTGTCCGTGCTGATCTGGATCTGCACGCGGTGTTCCCTTCGAAGGCCGGTCTGGTGCGCCGCCGATGTTCAGCGGTTCGGTAGCGTGACTACGCTGGCCGCGACCGACGGGATCGGTTTTCGATCGTCGACGATCCGCGGGCGAGGTCACTCAACCGGGCGTAGTCCCGGTGAGCCTACTTGCCTGGGGCCGAGGCGCCGGACGACACGCTCCTGCAGCCTGCACGCTCCTCCGTCGGCGTTGAATCTGCGATCAGCACGGCGAAGCCGCGGTGCTCGACACCGACGAACTCACCTGCCCGCCGACCCAGCTCCCTGGTGTGCACCGAATTGTTTCGCGGGCATCTGCGTCGTTTTGATGTCGCGGCGTCAGACCGTCGTGACCTTGCTCTTGTCGTAGAACTTCACTTCTCCGGTGGACGGGAAGTGGATACCGACACAGTAAACATGGGCGTTCCCGGAGCCGAAGCTTTTGCCTTCGTCGACAACCAAGCCGACGTCTTCACGGTCGGGAACCTTCACTTGCCGCGGCCCCTGTCGTTCTTCGCTGGCGAACTGCATGTCGTCTCCTGTTCAAGGGGGCCGTGTATGGCGATAGCACACTACGTGATCTCCACGCTCCACGGAATACGGAAGTGACCGACGTCGGTTGCCCGGATTCTGGCCACCCAGCCTCCCGGCCGGGACAGCAACCGGTGGTGCAGGGGCGAGGGCCGGACCGGTGCCGGCGGAGAACCGGTGAGCCGTGACGTCGGCCGGGAACTCCCGTCCAGCGGTGTGGTGACATCCCAGGCACGCTGGAGCCGGCCACGTCCTCGTCGGGACGAGTGGTGACCTCGCGGGAAGGTGAACGCTCATGACAGCCGATCGGCCGGTGAGCCGGGAAAGCGAATCCTCCGAAGAAGTCCGGTCCGCGGTTCCCTACGGACTCCGGGTCGCGGCCGCCGTCTCCTGGCGCGCGTTGGTCGTCGCGGGCGCCCTGACCGTCGTGGGTTTCCTGGCCGTCAAGCTGGCCTCCGTGGTGGTGCCGGTCGCCGTTGCCCTGCTGCTGGCCGGCCTGTTCGCACCTGCCGTTTCGTGGCTGGCGGCCAGGAAGGTCCCGCGCGGCCTGGCGACCGCGATCGTGCTCGTCGTGGGCATCGCGGTGGCCGGCGGCGTTGTCACGTTCGTGGTCATCACCGTCACCGTGGGCATGCCCGGGCTGATCGATCAGGTCACCGCGAGCGTGACGGACTTGCACACCTGGCTGCGTACCGGGCCGCTGCGCCTGAGCCAGGGCCAGCTCGACGAGATGCTCGGCAACCTGACCGCCATGCTCGGCCGGAACAAG
>NZ_JBVKDO010000040.1:0-57141 GCF_055633805.1 Amycolatopsis sp. NPDC114478
TTGCCAACGGCGATTCCGTGAGAGCCATACCCGGAGCCCCAGGGCCCACCGATCCTACGAATGACCAGTTCAGACCCAACAAAGAAGGTAGGACACTCCCGTGTCGTCTGATGAAGCGCTGGTGTTCATCGTCAGCAAACACACCACTCCGATCCGCCAGCGGGTGCTCTGGCGCGTCAGCGTCGAAGACGCCAAGAAGATCTGCAGCGACTCCCGCACCGCCGGCCCCCACTACATGCTCTGCTTCACCACCAAGAACATCGACGATCCCGCCGCCTTCGCATACGTGCCCGACGACGGCCGCCACGCCGAGGTCCTGCACGACCACCACATCCGAGTCATCCGCGATCACACCACGCGCCAGCCGGCCGCGAAACCTCAACCGCGGTAGGGCCCCGCGCCAGTCCCGGCCGTCGACCGCAGCAGCGAGACCGCCCGAGCACCTGGTGCTCGGGCGCGGACGATCGCTTCCAGGAGAGCACACCCCGGCACCCGGCGCCGACCTCATGCAGCCCGGCGGCGCCGAGCTGCCGAGCGCCGGGGCCCCAGGGTGTGCTGGGTGGGCGCGGTCATCCATACCCGACACGGAGGTTCTCATGACCGCATCCACCGTCCACAACGCCAGTGACCACAGCGATTCCGCGTACGAGCTGGCGTGCCGGCTGATCGAAACCGAACTCGGCGGCCGCCGCATCACCGCCGATCCCGCAGAACTTGGCGGCCACCCCGCGATCTGTGAGGGCCCGACCTACGTCGCCGACCGCGACAACACGGTGGAGGCCTGACCGATGCCCGAGAACCAGCTGTGGTTCACCCACTACGACTGGAGCCGCTCCTACGTGCTGCCCGAGTCGGTCGCCTGCAACATCCCCCGCCGCGGCAGCCTCGACGACCTCGGCGCCTGGAACATCGCGCGCGGTGTCCTCGTCGAGCTGTGCCAGGAGCTGCCCGCGACACCGGTCTCGCTGCTCTACGACGAGCCCGTGCAACGCCGCGACCGGACGCGAGTCACGATCCGGGTCACCGCCCGCGCCCGCCGCCGCGACGGACGGGACGTGATCGTCATCTACCGCAGCGAACGCACCGACACCGACCCCTGCCCGGACTTCTGGAGCGTCGCGGTCAACGGATTCATCCCCGCCTCCGGCCGGGACGTCCGACGACCGTCACCGCCCTGGATCGCCCGTACCGCCGCACAGACGCTGCGCGCCGAACTCGGCCACTGATCCCGAGCCGGTCCCCGCCGACGGCCCTTACTCCCAACTTCCCGGGAAGGACGCTCATGTCCCTCACTATCGCCAGCACCACCGCCATCGTCGCCAGCCTCCCGGCGCTGCTCGGCTTCATCCCCGACGACTCCCTGGTGCTGATCACCGCGCTCACCAACGACGATGGCTCGGTCACCACCGGCCCGCTCGCCCGGATCGACCTCACCCGCCTCACCGGCCACGCCGAGGACTGCGCGCGACACTTCAACCGGCAATGCGGCGACCTGCCCGTCTTCTGCGTCATCGGCATCGTCATCGACGCGGGGGACAAAGACACCACCGGCAACGACTTGCTGCCCCTGGGTGCCGACGTCGACAGCGTCATCACGAAGCTGGCCGAACACGGATTCACCGACGTCGACGTCGTCCACGTGGGAGCCGTCGCCGAGGGCGCGTGCTGGCGCTCCTACCGCGACGCCGACCGCACCGGTGTCCTGCCTGATCCCACGACGACCGCCGCCGCGGTGGCGGCCGTCGCCGCCGGGCACACCATCGCCGCCAGCCGGGACGACCTCGCGGCGCGGTTCACCCCCGCACCCGAGCACCTCCGCGCCCGTCTGCAGCCCCACATCGCCGACGCCGTCGAATCCGCCGCCATCGACGAAAGCTGGCACCTCGCCGCACACCTCCGCCTGGCCCGCGCCGACGCCGCGATCCGCGCCGCCGCCCACGGCGCACTGCCCACCGACGACTCCGATGTCGCCGATCTCGCCGCCACCTTCGCCACCCTGTCGTTCCGCGATGCCCTGCTCGCCGTCCCCGACAACGCGACGCGCCTGGCCGCCGAGAACCTGGTCCTGCACCTGTGGCGCCACAGCTGCGACCCGGTCGCCGGCCAGCTGGCCATCGTCATCGCGGTGCACGCCTACCTGCGTGGCAGCGGAACCGTCGCGCGGATCGCGCTCGAGCACGCCGACCCCAAGCACCCCATGACGCTGCTGCTCTCCACGGTGCTCGACCACGCTGTCGCACCGTCGGAGATCCGACACGTAATCGAGAACGCCAGCGCCGACGCTCGCCGCACCCTGCTCAGCGAGACCGCGATCGACCAGGCATGACGCCCTACCCCCGCCACGCCGGTCGCCCCGCTCGCCGAAGTGCCCCGGCTGAGGCAGCCCGCAGACCGAACTCCTGCCGCGCGTGCTCGGGAGCGTCGTGGGTAGTGGCGCGCCGGCGTGTGGGGTGTCACCGGCGGTGGCCTCGCCCGGCTCGCCGGGTCGTGGATCGCCCGAAGGTAAGCACACCCCGGCCGGGGGCAGTGCGTCCCCGAAGCCCGGACCGATCCGCCCGGGTGAACCAGCCCCTCGCCTTGACGAGCTCCGATGCCGGTCGCGCGCGGGCTGGTTCACGCCGGGCGGATGAGCCGGGCCGGGGACGTCGCCTGAAGGCGACCCCCGGCCGCCGCGTGCTCAGGCTGCGCCGCGTTCCACACCCCAACGAGCACCAGGGAGGCCGCCATGGCCGGCGACACCATCCTCACCATCATCGGCAACCTCACCGCCGACCCCGAGCTGCGCTTCACCCAGGCCGGAAACGCGGTCGCGAACTTCACCGTCGCCTCCACTCCGCGCACCTTCAACCGCGCCACCGGCGAGTGGGAGGACGGCGAGGCGCTGTTCATGCGCTGCACCATCTGGAAGCAGGCCGCGGAGAACATCGCCGAGTCCCTGACCCGCGGCGCCCGCGTCGTCGTCCAGGGCCGGCTCAAGCAGCGCTCGTTCCAGACCCAGGAAGGCGAGAAGCGCACCGTCATCGAGCTGGACGTCGACGAGATCGGCCCGTCCCTGCGCTACGCCACCGCGAAGGTCACCAAGAACGCGAAGAACGGGTCGGCGAAGGTCAACCCGGACCTGGTGACCAGCACGTCCAGCGGCGCGACCCCGGCCGGTGACCCGTGGACCGCGGACGCCGAGCGGGAGCTGGTCGGCGCGAACGCGGGCGGGTTCAGCGACGAGCCGCCGTTCTGATCCAAGCCCGGTGTCCGGCCGGACCTTCCCCTCCGGCCGGACACCACCCCATGGCCGGGGCCAGCTTGACGGCTGGCCCCGGCCTTTGTCATGCCATGCCACGACGTTCCGGAGGTCACGATGCCCGTCACCCACAACACCACCTCCTCCAGCACATCCGATGCGAAGACGAACAGCTGCGGCGCGCGCGAGCGGCGACTGCGCGCCCTGGCCCGGAAATCACCCTTTGGGGTGGGAGAATCGCTTTGCGCTCGAAGTATGAGCATTCGTTACGGCGTCACGATCCCCGGGCTCGTCCTCGCCGGAGGCACCGGCTTCTACCTCGGCATCCAGCCCTTCGGCTACATCGGACTCCTCGTCACACCGTTCACCGACCCCGCCGGCCTGCTCGCCCTCCCCGGCGCGCTCCTGTTCGGTGCGCTGCTCGGGTGCGTCGGCGCCCACCTCAGCCGCAACCGCATCAAGCCGAAACTCGCGCACCGCTACCGCCGCGGCGCCATCCTCGGCGCCGTCACCCTGCCCGGCTACCTGTTCATCGGGAACTTCCCCGGCGCCGAGAACGGAGGTACCGCCAGCCAGTGGGCCGTCGGGATCGCGTTCTGCTGCGGCATCGCCGCGATGATCACCTACTACCAGCGACGCAAGCGCGCCGTCCTCGCCCGCCACGCGCGACGCCTCGCCCAGCAGCAGACCGCGTCGCACTGAACAGCCGACAACATCGCGGCTATTCCGCCGGGATTCTCGCCTCCGGCTCTGCTTCCACCACCGGCTCCTGCAGCGATCCTGCCACCGGCAGATCAGCTGAATCCCGCGTCGTGGCCGCCTCGCCCGCAGCCGAGGCCGAGACAGAGCCCGCAGCCTCATTCTGCCTGCCTCTCACCTCCGACGCGGCGGCGCTACGCGTCAAGGCGGTGACCACCTTCGCCGAGATCCCCAGCAGCGCCGCCGTCTCCGCCGCGCCGACATCCGCCGCACGAATCGCCGCGACCGACGTCGCCATCACCGCGCGCCACTCGCCGATCTCCATCTCCGCATCCGCGCGGACCTGCTCGGCCGAGCGCTCGAACTCCGCGACCCGCGCCGCGCGCTGCCGATCCAGCTCCGCAAGCTTCCGATCCAGCTGCGCACTCAGCGCGCCGATCCGGTCCTCACGCCGGCGCTCCACTGCCTCGATCGCCGTCACCGCATCCGCGAACGGCCCCAGCGCCGCATCAACGCGCCGCTCGTTCTGGCGCTCGCGCTCCAGCTGCTCCGCGCGGCGACGCCGCGCCGCCTCCAACCGCTCCAGCGTCGCCGACGATCGACGCTTCCGACCTGAGGCTGTTGTGTGACGTTCAACCATGACGCACCTCCCGCGCGGGGAGGGCTGCGGTTCTATCCACCAGCCTACCCGCCGCAGCAGCGCCACCGCGCCGTATCGGCGGCGCAGCGCTCACGCCGCCGACAGGACGAACCGGCAGCGTCGACCGTGTTCACGCCGCCAGCTGGCGAGCAAGGAGAATGGCGCGGTACCGCCGCAGTAGCCCCGAAGGGCCACGCCACCGAAGTGGCGAGCTGCAAGACTCGCGGCGGCCCGCTGACGCTCCGCCAGAGGGCCTACGCAAGCCCACGAAGCGCTGGCTGCATGATACCTGCAGGTCAGCAGCCTCACCGCACATGGGGCGGAGCAACCGTTTCAGCTGCTCAGGCGCGCGCTTCTAGGGCACTCAGTCGCGGAAACCGTGAGATGTATGCGTTGCGCCCGCGGGTGGTGGGTGGCCCCGAAATTGTATCGGTCGCTCCCCCAAATACAAGGGCACCCCAAACTATTTTTGACCGAAAAGCGTGGTCAAAAATAGTTTGAGGCCCCACCCTTGTATTTGGGGCCCCTACTCCCTTGGGCAGACATTAAGGGCAGGCCGGGGGCCTGCCCTGGTTGCTTCGGGGCCACCCACCACCCACTCAGCACAAGGTCACCCCTACTGCGCCGACCAGCGACACTAGGCGCAGCTTCAAGGCAGCCAGGAACCACCATGCACGACCCTCGCCAACTTTGATAGCAAATCAGAAGAAGAACTTTTATCGACCCCTCAAATTGCCTGAGATAATGCCTTAAATCCCTTGATTAAAGTGGCATTGAAAGCCGCCTCGCGGTAATATTAATTCGTAAGGCAATCGGGACTGCAAGCCCGAGACCCACAATTCCCTACGTAAAGGCTGGCTATTATGGTTTCGACCATTCATCACAAGCACCACTCCAGCATTATCAACGCGGTAGAGGCGTTGCAGGCGCGGCCGCCGCGTGTCCGGTCCGCGCTGCAGGAGTTGAAGCGGGTGTTCACCGACAGCGGGGCGAACCCGCCCGCGATCCTCACCGCGTGCGCGACCTTGCTCAACACCGATGCCGCGATCAGCGGTGACGTCCTCGCCGCCGTGCGCACCGCTCACGCCGAGTGGGACAGCTACGGTGAGACTGAGCGCGAGCTGATCAACCTGTGCGTCTACAGCAGCGAGAGCCGCCGGACTGTCGCCGTGACCGAGGTCAACGACGTGACGGTGATGCTGCGCGAGACGCCGCCGCGCGTCGCCGACGCGCTCAACGGCCTTCGGTGGCTCAACGCCCAAACCCAGTACACCCACCAGGCCGTGTTCACCGTGTGCGGCACGCTGCTCAAGAACCCCAGCGCCGACCACCCCGCCATCGTCGAAGCCATCCAGACCGCACACACCCTGTGGCCCAGCCTCGCCGAGGACATGCGCACCCTGGTGATGACGTGCGTATACGCGAGCAAGGCACGCGCCGCCCACGCGCGTGCCCGCGTCGCAGCCCGGCAGCAGGCCGCCGAGGCCGAGTCCGAGTCCGCCGACGTCCACCGGTGCGCCAACTGTGACGGCAACCTCGCAGGGCTCCCGGAAATGCGGTACTGCTCCGACGCCTGCCGCAAGGAAGCCGAAGCCGCCGAGCGCCCGACCGACGGCGAGCACACCGTGGCCGTGCCCGCCCACCGGATCGCCGCCAGGCACGAGCCGATCGAGCAGCGCGCCGCGCGCCGCTACGTCGACAGCGCGGCGGAGCCCGACTACGACGAGCAGTGGCGGCAGGTGGAGCACGCGATCCCGTCCGCCGGTCTCGTGCGCAAGAACGAAAGCGGTGTCGACGCCTACGAAGCCGAGCGGCAGCGGCACGGCGACCTTGACGACACCGGCGACGTCCTCAGCGAGCTGAACGGCCAGCCGATGACCGACGACGACTATGACCGGCTCGCGTTGCTCCCGGTCGCGCCCGGCGGGTTGTGCGTGGCGTGCAACCTCGAACGCACCCCGAGCGAGCAGCGCACCCCGAGTACGGACGGCCGGTGCGAGATGTGCCGGGACCGGGCCATGCCGCCGCTGATCGAGTTCGCGCCGTTGCTCGAACTCGCCGCCGTCGCCTGACCACCCGCCGCTAGCGGGGGCACCCGGACCGGGTGCCCCCGCCCCGCCCGACAGGAGCCGCCACCGTGCGCACCTTCCATGACGTGATCACCGACATCGACCGCGAGCTAGCCGCCGCCGACACCATCCCGACCCACGCACCCGCACCCGTCGCCGCGTACCTTCGCGAACTTCTCGCCCGCCACGCACGGACGCTCACCGCGTCCAACGGCCAGCCGTTCGACGTCGTACCCGCCACCGCGATCCGCTGCGAACTGGAACACCTCACCCGGACAAGCCACCCCGCCCGCGACGTACGGCCCACCATCCGGTGCGCCACCGACTGTGGACACATCGATTGCGACAACCGTCCGTTCTAGACCCCCACCCAGCGCACAAGCGGTAGCGCGACCTACGCGCAACGCCCCCTAGCCTCAGGAGAACCATCATGTCCGACACCACCAGCACCCCCGGCGCCCCCGACTGGATCGCCCAGCACGCCGCGCGCCGCACCGCAGCAGAGATTCCGACCCGTCAGCCGCGCGCCGTCGCCGCCTACCTCCGTACGCTGCTCAGCCAGTGCACCGAATACGCCACCACGCCGACCGGCGGCCCGATGACCGAAGTCGTTCCCGTCGAGCAGATCCGTCACGCTTTGCGGCACCTCACCAGCCTGTAGCAGCCCTCGCGCCGACAAAGCGGCCGCCGATCTTACGATCAGCGGCCGCTTTGTCGTGTCGGCACAGCCCGGGGACCGCGCAGGCGCCGGCACACGGCGCCAGGGGCGCCTCAGTGCAGGCGCCGGCGCTCGCTGGCAAAATTCCGTCGCCACCACCTCACCCCACCGCCTACCTCACCCCGCCCACCACCTCACCCCAGCCCGCCACCACACCACCCCCGCACCTCCCCGCCGCCCCTCACCCCGCCCGCCACGCCACCGCCCCCACCTCACCTACCTGCCCCCTGCCCGGCCCACAGCACGTCTTGCAGACGTTCTGAACCGGGTGGGCTCCGCCGACTTTTCGGCGTAGTCTGATGTGGACATGATGGGCTTGCGCAAGCTGAGCCCTGGTGGTCATGAGTACCTCACGAACACGGTGGCGTGCGCTGATCGCGACCGTGAGCTCGAGCCCGGCGAGCTGTTAAGTGACTACTACCTCTCCCGTGGTTACCCGGCAGGCCAATGGTTCGGCGCCGGAGCAGAGCACTTAGGACTCTCCGGCGCAGTCACCCCTGCCCAAATGAACGCCCTGTTCGGCGAAGGCCGCAACCCGCACGCCGACGCCATCGAAGCCGAGCGGATCGCCGCCGGCGCCACCGCCGAAGAAGCCCTGAAGGCAACCCGGCTGGGCCGACGATTCCCGCAGTACTCCGCGCTGGATCACCTACGCAGCCAGGTGGCGCAGGCCTACAAGGACCACAACCGTCTACAAGGCCGCCCGGTCGGCGCGCCGATCTCCGCGGCGATGCGAGCCGAGCTCCGCCGCGGCGTGCAGCTGCAGCTCTACCGCAAGGACCACGACGGTCACGGCCCGGCCAGCGACACCGAGCTGAGCAAGTGGCTCGCCGAGCAGAAAAGCAAACTGAAGTCCGCGGTGTCGGGGTTCGAGATGGTGTTCGCGCCGGACAAGTCGGTGTCGATCGCCTGGGCCATGGCCCAGCCGGCGGAGCGGGAACTGATCGCCGGGATGGTCCGCCAGGCCGCGCGGGACGCCTTGTCCTATGTCGAGCAGAACGCCGCGTTCACCCGTCGCGGGAACATGGGCGAGGCTCAGGTCGACGTCGACGGGATCACCGCGGCGCTGTTCGAGCACTGGGACTCGCGCGCCGCAGACCCGCATCTGCACATCCACGCCCTCATCTCCTCCAAGGTCAGGCGCAACGACGACGGCGAATGGACCGCGCTCGACGGCCGCACCATCCTCGCCGCGACCGTCACCGCCTCGGAGTACTTCGACAACCGCCTGCGCGATCTGTTCCGCGAACAAGGCGCCTCCTGGGTGCAGCGAGGCGCCGAAGGCGTGGACATGAAACGCCCGATCTGGCAGCTCGAAGGTATCCCGGTCGAGCTGGTGAAGCTGTTCTCCCAGCGCCACCGCCAGTTCGAAGCCGCCCGGGCCACACGCATCGTCGAGTTCAAAGCCCAACACGGAAAGGAACCAGCGCCCAAGGACATCTTCGCGATCGACCGGGCTGCGCAGTATGACAACCGGCCCGGCAAACAACCGCCGAAGACACTGCCCGAGCACCTCGCCGCGTGGCGCGAGCACGCTCTCACCCTTGTCCCGGCGACGGTGCTGGACACGCTGAGCCGGAAGGTGTTCCTCAGCGGACACGCTGAGCCGGACGCGCTCGACATCGCCAAACTCGCTGAGGTTACCCGGGAGGTGGTGTCGGACAACTACGCGCACTTCTCGTGGTGGAACCTCGCCGCCGAAGCGCACCGCCAGTCTGCGCACCTGCGGATGCCGGTCGACAAGCGCGGACAGTTGATCGTCGACGTCGTCGACACCATCCTCGCCCAGCCCGACACCCTCGCCCTCGTCGGCCCGACCGCAGTCAACGAGCCAGCCTCGTTGCGCCGCCGAGACGGCGAGTCGGTGTTCGTCGAGCACCACTCGACCCGCTACACCACTACCGCGACCCTCGCCGCCGAAGGCGACCTAGTGGCGTGGGCTCGCCGCGGCGGTGGGCACCGCTTGCGCGTCGACACCGTGGAGAAGGCCCTCGCCGGTCAGGGGTTGAATGCCGGTCAGACAGAGATGGTGCGCCAGTTCGCGCGCTCGGGCCGGCGGGTTCAGCTCGCGCTGGCTCCGGCCGGTGCGGGGAAGACGTCGGCGATGAAGGTCCTGGCGACGGCGTGGCGGCGCACTGGGCACCGGGTCTATGCCTTCGGCCCGTCCGCTCGGGCGGCGCAGGAGCTCGGCTCCTCGATCGGGGCGAAGCCGCACACGCTGCATCAGCTGACCACCGCGCTGCGGTTCGGGTTCGCCCATCGCGCGTTCCCGATGGAGGCCGGGGACCTGGTGATCGTCGACGAGGCCGCGATGGCCGGCACCCACACGCTGCACAAGGTCGTCAAGTACGCCCTGAACAAGGGCGCCGACGTACGTCTGATCGGCGACGACGCGCAGCTGGCCGCGGTGGAGGCAGGCGGTGCGATCCGGTTGATCGCTCACGATGTCGGAGCGATGCGGTTCCGGGAGATCGTGCGGTTCCGCGGCGAAGACCGCAAGGAACAGGCCGCTGCCTCGTTGCAGATCCGGGCCTGGAACCCGAAGGGGCTTGAGTACTACTTCGAGTCCGGCCGGGTCTCCGGCGGGTCGATGGAGACGATGCGTGACGCCGCGCGCTCGAACTGGCAGGCCGATCTCGACGCCGGTGTGCAGTCGTTGCTGATCGTGCCGACCAACGAGGACACCGTCGCGCTGAACATCGACGCCCGCGAACGTCGCCTGAATCAGGGCGCTGTCGACCGCGGCCGGGAAGTGGATCTGCACGACGCCACCACCGCCGGCGTCGGGGACTGGGTCGTCACCCGTCACAACCAACGGCTGCTCTCGCTGTTCGGAGGGAAGGACTTCGTCAAGAACGGCGACGTCTGGACCGTCACCGACGTCCACGCCAACGGCAAGATCACCGTCCAACACAAGGTGCACAAAGCCGCAATCACACTGCCGGCTGGGTACGTCCAAGCCCACGTCGAGCTCGCCTACGCCGCCACCATCAACCGGGTGCAGGGCATGACCAGCACCGGTAACGCCCACCTGCTGGTGCCGCCGACGATGACCCGGGAGCAGTTCTACCCGGGTATCACCCGCGCCATGCTGCGCAACTTCATCTACGTCGTCACCCACCATCACGTCATCGACCAGCACCGCGAGACCCCCGAACCGGTGTCGCCGGAGTCGGTCCTGACCGGCGTGCTGAACCATTCCGGCGCGGAGGTCTCGGCGACCGAGACGTTGCGGGAGGCGCAGGACGAGGCGGTGTCGATGGGCACGCTGGTGCTGCGCTACAACTACACCGCCACCTACCGCGACGAGGATCGCTACCGCGCCATCCTCAGCCGCCACGCTCCCTTCACCGTCGATCTCGACAGTGAGCCGGCGCTGATCCAGACGCTGCGCAACGCCCACGACCTCGGCTGGGAACCCGACCCGCTCGTCGCCGCGGTTATGCGCTGGCGCCAGTCCCTGGATGACGCCGAGAATCCCGGCGCGGCGCTGCAGGCCCGGATCCGAAAGCACCTCGAACGCCGCCGGCCGCCCTCACCGACCGCACCACCGCAGCCCGCCGACGTGACCCGGTGGCGGGGCATCGTCGACGCGATCGCCCCGCACGCAGCTGTCGAAGACCCGGAATGGGAGAAGGTCTGGCTCCGCGCCGCCGGTGCGCTGGCGGTGGGGTTCGACATCGACGCGGCGGTGACCGCCGTCGCGCATCAGCTTGCTGCGCGTCCGGTGGGGCCGGATCCGATGCCGGATGACCGCTACGCCGCCGCCGCGTTGGCCGCCGAGCTGGAGCACCGGGGGGAGCGTGGGGAAGCCCATGTGCGTGCCGTTCCGTGGCTGGCCCGGCCCGACTTCGCCCACGTCCGCCACCACCCAGGGCACGCTCAGTACCTGCACGAGTTGAACAACGCCATCTCCGAGCGCGTCGAGCACCTGCGCGCCGCGGTGATCCGCGACCAACCCGACTGGGTAACAGGGCTCGGGTCGCGGCCGAACAACCCGATCGCTGCTGAGGATTGGGACGACCTGGTCGGCCTGGTCGCCGCCTACCGCGAAACCTTCCGCATCAAGGGCGAAGCGCCACTGGGCGGTAAGCCCGATAGTCACGGAGCGAGGGCACACTCCTGGCGCACGCTGTCCGCGCGGTGGGACTCCTTCGGCGCAGCGCAGACGCCCACGTCTGCCTCGCCCTCACCTGTCAAGGCGCACACAGCCGCCCAGACCGCCCGGATGGACGACGTGTTCGCCGAGTTCGAGCACGCCGAGGAACGCGTCGTCCTCGAGCCCCTTAACGTGCTCATTCGCCGTTACGAGCTGCTGGCCCGTGACGGGGACGAAGACCGCTACCTCGACGTGCTCGCTCGCTATGTCCCCGGCGCGGTCAACGCCGGCGCCGAGCCCGCCGTCCTGAACGCGCTGGCCAACGCCCAGGATCAGGGCTGGCAGGCCCACCGGCTGGTCCGCAAGCTCGCCGATGACAGCGGCTTCGCGTGGGCCAGCGACCCCGCGGCCGTCCTCGCCAAGCGCATCGCCGAGCACGTCAACGAGCACCGGCCGCCGGCGCGCATCGGGGCGCCGACCGACGAGCAGGTAGACCGGTGGCGCAGCATCGTCGCCGAGCACCTGCCGGACGCGACGGTCACCGACGAGCAGTGGGGCATCGTGTGGCGCCACGCCGCGGGCGGGACCGCTATCGGCCTCGACGCCGACACCGCCCTCACCGACGCACTCGCACGTCTGGCCGGCGGCATCTCCGGGGACGGCGCCGACGACTACCGGCATGCCGGTGAAGCACTCGTCGCCGCGCTCACCGACCGCCACCGTGCGGGCGAAGGACTACACGCCGCGCTCCCATGGCAAGCCCACCCGGACCTCGCAACACCCGGTGAGCATCATGGTGCTCTGGAACGCCTGGACGGGCTCAACGGCGAGATCGCCGCCCGCGCCGACCAGCTACTGGACCAGGCACAGCGGGAGCAGCCGCGGTGGGCTGCGCAGCTCGGTCACCGGCCCGACGACTCCGGCCGAGCAGTGAGCTGGGATCAGACTGTCCGGCTGGCCGCGGCGTACCGTGAAACCTACGGCGTCACCACCACCGATACCGCCTCCCCGCTCGGCCTGCGACCCGCTGGCCACGGCCCCAAAGCCGCGGCCTGGGACCAGATCACCACCCAATGGAGGCAGCTGATGACCACACCAGACCGGCAAGACGCCGCATCGGATGCGATGCTGACCGTCGAATCCCGCCGCGACACCCTCGACGCCCTGCGCGACGAATTCACCAGCGGAGTCACCGCCCGCACCCAGCAACTCCAGGACGAGAAGGACCGGCAAGAGGAACGCCGCGACGAGGCCGCCGACGAGTACGACGACCGCGACGAAAGCCTCGGCGACGACCTGCACCGCGGCATGGGCTACTGACCGGCGCGCGTATCCGGAGTGGCCCGCTGACGGCTGTCCAGTATGTAGACTACGGTCGCCTTTCCCTCGCCTGCTGCACGTCGGTCGATCTGGAACAGTGACGTGGCTTCGATCAGTCCGCTGAGTTTCGCGTAGCCGTAGTTGCGAGGGTCGAAGTCCGGGCGCCGCTTGATAATGATGTTGCCGACCGTCGCCAAGGGAACCCAGCCGTCCTCATCGGACACGGCCTCGACCGCGCTACGCAACATCGCTACCAGCTCGGTGTCCGCCTGCAACTCGGCGGCGGATCGCCGTGAGTTCGGCTTTTCCGGCGCGCCCGCGGGGCTCGACGCGCTGGTCGTGCGGGCCAGGTTCTCGGTGTAGACGAACTTGTCGCATGCCGCGACGAATGGTGCTGGCGTTTTGCGTTCCCCGAAGCCGTACACCGTCAGCCCGGATTCCCGCAGCCGCGAGGCGAGGCGGGTGAAGTCACTGTCGCTGGATACCAGGCAGAATCCGTCGAACCGCTCCGTGTAGAGCAGGTCCATCGCGTCGATGATCATCGCCGCGTCGGTGGCGTTCTTGCCGGTGGTGTAGGCGAACTGCTGCATCGGCTGGATCGATGCGGTCAGCAACTGCTCTTTCCAGCCGCGCAGATTCGTGCCGGTCCAGTCGCCGTAGGCGCGTTTGACGTGGGCGGTGCCGTACTTGGCGACTTCGGCCAGCAGGCCGTCGATGGTGGCGGGCTGCGCGTTGTCCGCATCGATAAGCACGGCCAGCTTCGCCGCATCGGAGTTCACCACGAATCTCGTCCCTTCGCCCGCTTCATCGAAAGTCGTACCGGCAACGTGTGCCGAGCGTGCGACTCCGCGATCTGTCCCGAGCGTGCACGACGTCGGCTCCCGTCGCAACGGGACGCCCCGACGTGGCTTTCTGCACTGCCACGTCGGGGCGTCCCGTTGCGCGAACCAGGTCAGGCGTCCTTACTCCTCATCGTCGCTTTCGACGCTGGCCTGTCGTTCGGGAGTAGGGGCCCTTGCTTAGCTCAGTGTCACGACGGAGCTGATCCCGGTTCGGCATCATCGCCCAGTTCCACGACCTGAAGATCCCCTGTCGGTACAGCACGCTTACTTGCGTCGGAGACCTCGTGGGCCTCCAGGGTGAACCGGTCGGCCAACGGCGTCGCACCCACCGGCTTGTGGACCTCGGTGAGACACTGCTGGTGCGTCCACTCGGTGATCATCCGTTCGGCGAACCCCGCGCGCCACCGGTCGTGCCAGTACTGGGCATCGCTGGCCTTGGCGCCCTTGCCGACGTGCGCGGCCCGCCAGGTGTAGGCCAGCGTCGCCAGCTCGGCCACCAATCCGGGATGCTGCGGCCAGCAGTCCGGGATCGCGACCGCGCGGGTCCCGCCTTTGCCGACGTAGACGGCGTTGTAGTACTGCACGAAATTGGTGACCGTGAACACCGGGCTCTGCTCGCGGTGCTGCTTGTCCTCCGCGGCTGGCGGTGCCGGGAACGGCAGCCACGGGGCCAGCCGTGGTTTCTCCTCCGCGTCGTTCTCCAGTTCCGCGACCTTCTCGTGGAGCTGTTCGATCTGCGACTGCTGGTCCTGCACCCGCGCCCACAGCTCCTCGGT
The DNA here is from genome assembly GCF_055633805.1 of Amycolatopsis sp. NPDC114478. Lineage (NCBI taxonomy): Bacteria > Bacillati > Actinomycetota > Actinomycetes > Pseudonocardiales > Pseudonocardiaceae > Amycolatopsis > Amycolatopsis sp. NPDC114478. The sequence continues at coordinate 14,402 of NZ_JBVKDO010000040.1, forward strand.
CATCGCGTCGAGCTCGGCGCGCGACCGCTCAGGCTGTTGTTGTTCCGGCTGCGTTGCCTCGTCCGGCCGGTCAGGTTCCGGCGTGGTGATGTCGTCGTCCTCGCTCATCGCCGCGCCTCCCGGATGTGCTGACCGTTGACCAGTGCCGGCGGGAGCGGGCGGAGGTGGCCGTCGGTGCCGACCGGGGTGTCGCCGCGGCGGATCGCGGCGACGTCGGCCTGCAGTTGGGGCCAGTCCGGTCGTTGCTCGACATCGACGGTGCGGCCGAGGATGGGGCGGAGGTTGCCGTGCAGGATCAGGACCCGGCCGCGGTCGAGGGTGCGGATGTCGCCGGCGCGCAGCGTCGGGACGGTTTCCTCGCCGGTGGCGCCGCGTCCGGGGCTGAAGATCCCGTCGCTGTGGTGCTGGTGGGTGCGGCGGCGGTGGTGCCCGGCCAGCGTGGACAGCCACTCGAGAGTCTTGTCGTCCTTCAGGCCCGGGAAGGCGGTCAGGGTGAGGGTGTTGTCGATCAGCTGCAGCCGCCCGGGTTCGCCGTAGAGCTCATCGAGCTGGGAGCGCGACTGCGCGGACCAGTGGATCAGCACGCCGCGACCGGCGGAGTCGGCGATGATCGCGGGCAGCCGCGGCACCGGTGTCCCGGCGAACAGCTCGTCCAGGATCGCCGTGGTCGGCGGTTCCAGCCGACGGCGTTCGGAGCGCAGGGCGGTGTCCTGGGCGGTGGTGAGGATCTGGTCGACCAGTGCGGTCAGCACCGCGCGGGCCTGGGGCGCCTGGTGCTCGCCGGCGACGATGAACAGACTGCCCCGGCGGCGCAGGAACTCGTCGATGTCGAGTTCCTCGCCGGGGGCGGGGGTGGCGAAGCGGCGGATGGCGGGGTTCATGAACGGCTCGATCGCCCGTCGCACCGACATCCAGACCGCGTCGGCGGTCTCGGCGACCATCCCGATCTCCGAGCGCAGGTTGAACGCCAGCTCGGGGAACTGGTGCCGCAGCAGTTCGACCGGCTCCTGATCCGGTGGCTTGGTGACCGACCAGACGACCAGGTCGCGCACCGTCCGGTGATGTACTGCCGCGGCCAGCAGGTAGGCCTGCAGCACGATGGTGGCGCGGCCGCGGAACACCGCGTCGTTGCCGCCGACGTCGTCCAGCGCGAGTGAGGACGCTTCGATCAGCGTCTCCGCCCGCCGCAGTGCGACGGCGGGGTCGGCGCAGCCGGTGATCGGGGACCAGCGGGCGTGCGCGGGCCAGGACAGGGTGCCAGTGGCGTCGATCACGAGCACCGGCCCGGCGTCGGGGCGGCGGGTGCGGGCCAGCAGGCACCACTCGGCGAGGTCGTTTTTCGTGGTCGACGCGATCAGGGCGCCCGGCGCGGCGAGGACCTTGTGCACCAGATCCGTCCGCGACTTGCCGGAGCGGGTCGGTGCGATCGTCCCGGTCGGGGTCTCCAGCGAGGTCACCAGCCGCTGGCGCCGGGGGCCTCGATGCAGCGGAACCGCGACCTGCTCGACCGGCGCCGTTCGGCGTTGCTCGTCGGTCAGGTCACCGCGGGTCCACACCGCGGTCTTGCGAGCGGCCGCGACCGACAGGGTCTTGGTCATCTCGCGGCGGGTGGCGTGGCCGGCATCGGTCGGCGCCACGCGCCGCCAGACCGGGATCGCCGCGCCGACGGTGAGGCCGGCCGTCAGCATGGTGATCGTGGTGAACCAGATGTAGAACGCGATCTGGTGGTCGCTGACCGCGCCCAACCACGGGACCGGCAGCCCCGGCCCAGGATCAGCGGCGTGGAACGCGACCGTCAGGGCGAAGCCCGCCCATGCGGTGATCGGCGGCCAGGTCCACGTGCCGGTGAAGAACCCGGTCACCAGAACGGCTGCAGCGACGACGATCGCGCCGAGCGCGCACAGCATCGCCAAGGCAGCGACCGCCAAGCCCATCAGGGCAACGTCGCGGTCCAAATTGAGTGTGTCGGTGCGTGTACGCGGCATCGGCCGCTCCTCCCGGACAGCGGGAGGGCAGCACCACGGCGAAGTTCATCAGAGTGGGCTCCCTCCCGGTGGCGGGGAGGGCGAACTGGGGTTGGCGATCCGGCGGATCGCGACGATCTTCGAGGTCCAGGCGGAGAGGGGTTCGAGGATGACGCCGGTGTCGGTGTCGTAGGCGTCGACGATCAACCCGTGCCCGGCATACATCCCCACGTGCCGTGGCACCTGCGCAGTCCCGAGCGAACCGGGAATGAACAGCAGGTCGCCGGGCTGGACCTGCTGGATCGAGGTGACGGCGTGCCCGGCGTGGACCTGGCTGACGGTGCCGGCCGGGATCCCGACTCCGGCCGCGGCCCAGGAGGCGAGCATCAGCCCGGAGCAGTCGTAGGCGTCCGGGCCTTTCGCACCCCACACGTACGGTTTGCCGAGCTGGCCCAGGGCGAAGCCGACCGCGGCGCGCTGGCGGACATCCGTCGGCAGGGTGAACCCGGGAGGCAGCTTCTTCGGGTCGACCTGGCCCGGGGCACGCGGGACATCGGATCCATCTTGGTCGGGGCACAGCGCCTTCGCCTGCACCGCCTCCGTACCGTCGCCGGGTGGCATTACCGGCACGGGGTTGTCCGGTCCGGTCCAGAACCGATCCACGATCGCAGCGGCGGCCGGTTCGCGTGGGGCGTAGCGATCGGGGAAGCCGCTGCGCTGCACCGCCTGCTCGGCCCGTCCCGGGGCCAGGGTGTCCCAGCCGGGCAGGACGATGAGGGCGTCGAGGAACTTGCCGGTGGCGTAGACCGGGTTGAGGATCTGCTCGCGGGTGCCCCAGCCTTGGCTGGGACGTTGCTGGAACACCCCGAGGGAGTCGCGGTCGCCGTAGGTGAGGTTGCGCAGCCCGGACTCGACCATGCCGGTGGCGGTCGCGAGGACCGCGGCCCGCCGGGGAAGCCGGCGTTGCTGGACGACGTCGGTGATGGTGCGGGCGATGTCCATCTCGCCGGCACCCAGCTGCTGGCGGTCGATCACGACCGAGCCGCCGCCCGGACCGCCCTGTTCGCAGCCGCTCAGCTGGACGATCGTCGCGGTCGCTGCGGGTCCGATCATCAAGGCCAGCGCCAGGATCGGCAGCAACACCACCGCGACCAGAGCACCGGCCACACCAGCGAGCATCCCGTGGGGCCTCATGACGGCATCGCCGAAACGTCGTTACTCGGTAGCAGGTTCGGCTTCGAGACAAGTTGAGAGTTCGTGTCGAAGATCTGCCGCTCGATCCGGCTGAGCACCGTCTGTACTTTGAGGCCAGTCCGGTTCTCGATCTTCCACAACGCGCGGCCTTGCCGGTCGTTGGCCCACCCGGTCGTGGCGTCGTGCTCCTTATCCGACAGAGCAAGGACATCGGCCAGCTCGCTCGCCACGCGGGTCGACTGTCCTAGCAGGACACGGATCGAGCACAGGGCTAGCAGATCCCGGGCGATGGCGACCTCTTGTGAGCCCGTGGCGCCGACGGAGAGGAAGTCGCCGGGCTTGTGGCTGACCAAGATCTGGATCTTGCGTTCCGCGCGCGAGAGCCGTAGTTCGCTGTCCAACGCTTGGACCGCGCGCAGCCCGAGTCGCAGTTGCCGCCAGATCTCGTCCCGGACGACGATCCGCAGTTCCCCGTCCTCCTGCAGATCCGTGGCCAACGAGGACCACGAGCCCAGGCAGGTCAGCGCGACGGCGACGGCCTGGTCGCCGCGGGTACGCAGCCGGGAGAGGTCCAGGCTCTGGATGGGGGCGTTCCAGTCGACGGTGAAGTTGGTGGGGGCGTCGAAGAGTCCGGCCAGGGGGCCGGAGATCAGGTTGGCCAGTGCGTCGGTGATGGATCGGAGGTGGTCGAGGAACTGGCGGCGGCCGGCGAAGCGCAGGCTCTGCCACAGCCGCTCATCCGGGTCCGACAGCATCCGGTGGACGTCGGGAATGGTGATCGGCGTGAGCTGGGTGTAGCCGTCGCTGGCGCCGAGCAGCTGACGCAGCACCGCCGACAGGGCGGCCTCGTCGGTGACGGTGGGCCGGTAGCCCTGCGCTTCGGCCAGCGCGACCAGCAGCTGCACCCACCGGCCCAGAACCCCGTCGAGCTCGTCGCGCTGCCGCTCGATCGGCCAGGCGTCCCAGCGGGCAGCGAGGGGACCGAGGTCGAGGGCGTTGAGGCGGGCGGTGCTGCCGCGGCCGAGCATGATCGGGGTGATCCCGAGGGCGTGCAGCAGCGGGGTGTATTCGCCTTTGACGTCGCCGGAGATCAGGGTGCGGACGCCGGTGAGCATCATCCGCAGCAGGAACGCCACCACCGTGGAGGACTTACCCCGGCCGGGCTCGCCGAACAGGACCATGTTCGGGTTGGTGCAGATCGATCGGAGGACGAACTCGACCGGGTGCAGGTAGAACGCGCCGCCGGAGTGGACGTCGTAGCCCATCCGCGCCCCGACAGCCGGCAGCGGGCTCGCCGCCAGCAATGGGAACAACCCGCCGATCTCGTGCGTGCCGGCCTGGTAGACCTGCAGCGGCGCCGCGACCGGCGACCATCCGTACCCGGGCCGGGCAAACCCGCGCCGCGGCGCGGCCCGCTGGTTCAGGCGAGTGCCGCGGCCGTCCGCGCTTCGGCGGCGTCCGGGTGGGCGGGTGCTGACCGCGGGTCCGAAGGTGGCGAGCAGTTCCGCGGTGGTCCGTTCGCTCGCGCGCCTGCTCACGACGCACCGCCGCGCAGCCGGGGCAGTCCCACGCCGACTGGGAGGACGGCGGCGACGAACCCGGCGTCCTGGGCCAGTTCCATGCGCAGGAGCTGGAAGCGGCCGGCGATGTCGCTCTCCAATTTGGCCGCGTGGTCCTCGACGTTCCACGTATCCGGGATCGTGACCGCGGCGGCGACGGCAAACCGGACGATCCCGTGCCCGGCCGCGACTGCGTGCTCCTGCGCCCGTGCCCCGCCGGCCTCGCGGGCCTCCGCGGCGCCGGAGTTGAAGCCCTTGGAGGACTTCCAGTCCCGCACCACGCCGGTGCGGAACCGCAGCCGGCGCACGGCGTTGCGGGATCGGTGCTGGGACAGGGTTTCGTAGTGGATGGCGAGGCTGCGGCGCTCGCCGGCGGTCTTGACCGCCAGCAGCCCGCCGAGTGATCCGAATACCGTCCCGGCCTCGGGCATCAGCACCGAGTAGGACACGGTGGCGAAGCCGTCGTGGTAGTACGCCCTCGCCGAGGGTGCTGGGGCGTGCACGGGACCGGCCGTCGCCCAGTGCACCCCGGCATCACCCTCGGGTTGGTGGCGGCGCGCGGCGAGCGTGGCGGCGGTGGCCGGGTTGAATCCGGTGCGGATCGCCACCGCCAGGTCCGGGCCCGAGAGCCACTTGACGGTGGTGGCGCCGAGGGACTTGAGCTTGTCCTCGAGTCCGTCCAGGACGCGGTAGAGCACCGCGGCCCGGCCGGCGACCCCGCCCCCAGCCGCAGCAGCGGGGCGGCGGAGGGCGTCTTCGGTGCCGGAGAGGGTGACGAACACTTCGTGCCGGACCGACACCGCCCCGATCAGCCGGTCCAGCTCCGCCGTCGCCTGGCGCGCGAGCGCGGGCGCACCTGGGACGTCGTGGTCGGTTCGCCAGGCCTGGTAGTCGGCGCCGTCGTCGGGGACGGTGCGCACCAGCAGGGTCATCCGGTCGATGACCTCGCGGTGCCCGATCGAGAGCAGCAGGTTCCCGAGCCGGTTGGCCAGGCGTTCGCACTGTGCGTCCGAGAGCATCCCGACCCCGGCGTGGGTGAGCCGGGCGGTGGCGCCCCACCGGCCCTCGCCGGTGTCGTGGATCAGGCACACCCGGCCCACGTCTCGCAGCGGCGGTCCGTCGGGGAACCGCAGCCGGGCCAGCACCCCGGGCAGATCCGGCTCGTCGAGATCGGCGGTCTGGCCGGTGACCGCGCGCGACTGCCACCGCGACCAGCCCAGCGTGATGCCGACGCGGTAGAGCAGCAGATGCCCCAGCCAGCGCAGCGCCGGGCGCCCCCGGACCGGCACCACGACCAGCGCCGCCACTGTGCCGCAGAGACCGCCCAACACCAAAGCTTGGCCGAACCGCCCGGCGGCCAGCGCGAGAATCACCGGGACGGCGAGCCCGACGCACACGAACGCCTGCACGGGAGTCAGCCCGATGATCCAGCCTGCCCGCTCCCTGCGGGACAGCCCTTTGTAGATCCGGGTCGCGGTGCTCACAGCAGCACCGCCGCTTCCTCGGCCTCGCCCGCCGCAGCACCACCGCCGCCGTCATCCGGTGGCCCGCCCGGAGGCTTCGGGACCGGCGGAGTCGGTGGCCCGGTATCTCCTCCCGGATCGGCAGGTGGCGACTCGCCACTGCCGTCGTCACCGTCGGCGGCAGGCGCGGCTGCACCCGCGCCACCGGCATCACCGGTCTCGGCTGTCGGCGGCTCCGTCGTCTCGGCTGCCGGGTCGGTTCCGGAATCCTGTGCGTCGCCGCTGCCAGCCGCGTCGGCGTCGGTGTCGGCCGCGTTGCCGGCGGACGTCGTGACGGCATCGTCCGTCCCGTCAGGTGCGTGCTCGTCACCGGTCGCGTCAGGCGGCCCGGTGGTCGTGTCGTCGGCGGCGGCTTGGTCGAAGCGGTCGACGTTCGCCTGCTCCTGGCTATCGCTGTCTTCGCCGTCGCTGTCGTTTCCCTTGTTTTTCAGGTCTTTGCGGGCCATTTTCCCGTATGCACCCGCGGCGCGACCGGCGATGCTGTTGGCGCCGTAGGAGTCCAGGCCCGCGTCCGCGAGCTTGTCCCGGAACACGCCTTGCGGATCGGAGTCGGGGTCGACGAACGCGAACAGCTTGAACAGCACCAGTGGCACACACAGCGCGAGGAACAGCACCCCGATGCCGGCCAGCAACCCGGACAGGCCCTGCGCGCCGCCGACGATCGCGACGGCCAGCACCAGCACGAACGCCAGCGCGGGCTTCATCACGATCGCGACCAAGGCCCAGCGGACGACTTTCCAGTACCACCGTGCGCTCACCTCCGCGATCAGCCCGGCCGCGGCGATCGGGATCGTCGCGACCAGCACGTAGATCGCGGCCTCGCGGAACACCGCCTCGAACGCGAACCCGAGGCCCGCGGGGATGACCCCGAAGGCGCCGGCCAAGCCGAGCACGATGTTCTTGACCTCATCGGACAGGGCGTCGGTGAAGCCGGTCATGTTCAGCGCGTCGCGGAAGTTCCCCACCCGCAGCCCGGTCGACAAGATCGCCTCGGTCAGGCCATCGGCGGCAGCGAGGAACGCCGCGACCACCCCGACCGTCACCGCGAGGGCGATGCCGTACTCGAAGGGCCCTGTGATCAGGCGGACGAAGCCGCGGCCACCGTGTAGGACGGTGGTGATGATCTGCCAGAAGAACATCCCCAGCGCGATGACCCCGGAGATCCACAATGTCATCGGCCACAGGATCGACACCGGCCCGTCCGTGGTGGAGACGGTGAAGAGGGAGAACTGGTCGACGAGCTCGAACGCGGCCCGCAGGATGAACAGGGCCGCGGCCCATGTGGCCTTCATCAGCGGCTCGAAGATTCCCGCGGCGGTCGCACTGACCGCCTTGCCGGCGAGCCCGCCCAGCGAGTCGAGCAGGTCCAGCGGGCTCACCGGGCACCGTCCCGGCTCAGAGGCCGATAGCCGGCTGCGACCGATTCGGCGCTGCCCGGCCACGCGCAGGCCGCGTAGGCAGCGCGGGCGCCGGGAGCGATCCGCCAGGCGGACCCGGTCCAGCGCAGGGCCTGGCAGTCGCCGATGCCCATGCTCGTGCTCTGGCCCTGGTAGTCGAAGCTCAGCTGCCCGAGCGTGCACACCACCGCGAACTTCCCACCCTCGGCAGTGCCCTTGATCAGGCCCTGGGACACGTCGTAGGTCACCGTCAGGCCGGGTGTGAGCTCGCCGGGACGGATGCCGGCTTCGTCGCGGAATGACGTCAGCAGCGCGAGCGGCCCGCTGCCTTGCGAGGACGGGGCGTGCGGGAGCGCGGAGTCGCCGTACGCCCGCGCGTAGGTGGCCGGGTCGCCGCCGCGCAGCGCCATCTCGTTGAAGTCGGTCAGCCAGCCCAACGCGCCTTCCGCCGTCGCCGGGAAGCCCTCGGAGATCACGCGGTTCGCCATCGGCGCCGGTCGCGGCACGGTGATCGGCGGACCGGCCGTGGCGGTGGTGAGTTCATGCGGCAGGGCTGCCTCGGGCGGCAGGGTCAGCATGTGACGGCTGGCCAGCGCGGTCGCCTCGTCGACCGGCGCTGTGGGTGTCGGCGAGGGTGCAACACCAGGCGGAGTTGTTGCCGTCGGGGACGACGGTGGTGCCGTTGCCTGCCGGGCAACCAGCACCACGGCGACCGCTACGACGAGCAGGACGGCGACGATGATCAGGCGGCGCGCTCGTGTGCGGGAGCGCGGCGATTCCGTGGAGGTGAACATGGCTCAGCCGCCAGCGAAGCTGTTGATCAGCGACCAGCCGATGCCGTAGAGGATCGCGCCGGCGACGGCGCAGAGCATCATGACGACGCCGACTTTCCCGGCCCGGTGGTGATCGACCCAGCGACCACCGGCCCAGACGATCAGCCCGACGAAGAAGCCGAAGACGAGGGCAACACCCGCGCCCCACTTGACGTTGTTGAGCAGCCCGAGGATCTTGTCGCCGCCAACCGGGGGCTGCACCGGTGTCGGATTGGGGATCTGGACGAGCCAGTCGATGACACTGTGCGCGGACATCGCGCCCTCCACATCGCACCGCCCGACGTCACGTCAGGCGGGTCAAGTGGGAGGGCGTTGAAGTTCTTCTCAGCTGGGCAGCGGGATGGGCTCAGCCGGTGTCGCGCTCGGCGACACGGCCGTCACCCCCGCCAGCAGGCGGGGGCCATCGGAGGTGCAGGCGGCGTGTCCGCTGCGGCAACACCCGCCACGAGCGGAGGAGGCGGTCGGCCGGCGTCCGCAGCGAGGCGGGGGTCACGTCCTCGGTGATGCCGTGGGTGGCGATCTCACGATTGTGGGGAAAGAACACCGCGTCGGGTAGCAGGACGCTGGTGCGGCGCCCCGCGGTGCCCGCGACCCCCTTCGGCCAGCGGCGAGCACCGACGACGAGCAGTTGCATGGGCGGGGTGACCGCGCCTGCGCGCACCCACGGGGCGAGGCGGGACAAGACCTGTTCGGCGTGCGCAAGTCCGGGCACCGTGGGCCGGACCACCAGCGCGGGAATCGGTGACGGGCTGCCGACGCGCAGCCACTGCCCCGGCCCGAGCGCGGGGTCGGTCGATAGCCGCCAGGGATCGTGGCCGATGTCGACCACGGTCACGTCAACGGCGCGGCCGCCGCCGGGGTGCCAGTACGGGGGCGGCGGGAACAGCACCGGCTCGACGGCGAGGTCAGCCACGTCCAGGCGCGCCAGGACTGCGCGGGCACGCCGGGAGAACCGGATGCCCGCCGCGAGGCCAGGCCCGTCCCGGCGAGGCCCGTCCGCCCGCGCAGCGCGTCCCAGTCCGGATCGGACGGGATCGCCCGCGTCGACGAGCAGGACCGAGCAGCCCGCCAGCTGCAGCGCATCAGCGATCGCCACGGCGGTGCTCGTGGCGCCGGCACCGGGAGAAGCCGCCAGGACCGGGATAACGCGGCCGAACGGTGCCCAGTCGACCAGCTCGACGGGCGTGGCCTTCTGCCGCTCGGAATCCGGCGGAACCACGCAGGAGGCAGCGTCCACGGGCAGGTTCTCGGATACGGTCATAGCGGGCCTCCCTTCAGCGGTGGTGCGCCGGTGAAGGGTGCGGCGGTCACAGCGGGACCGTGCTCCAACCCCCTGTACGGGGTGGCGTGGGTTGCTTTCCCTCGGTAAACCGAAGATACTCGCAACGAGTGTGGCTCTTTGCATTCGATGGTAGACCGAACTTGCGATGTGTCAAACACGATCCATCGCGGCGAAGTCTGAACCAGACGGTCACGACAACGGGCGGGGTGCGGTGTGGGACGACGATTTGAGGACGAGCCGGTTTTCGACAGCTGGGAATCGACCTCGCCGGCGCACCTGGACTCGCCGATCCCGCACCGCCCCTACGCCGCCCAGCAGCAGCTCACCCTCGAACTGCTCAACCTGGACACCTTCGCCGAGCGGTTGACCTACCTGTTCGAGCACGAATCGACCTACTACGTGCTCGACGGTGAGCCCGTCGTCGATCCCGACGAGATCGCCCGCCTGGCCGCCGACGAGGACCCCGATTTCCGAAGTTTCGTTGCCCGGGTCCCGCTGGTGGCACGCTGGGTCCAGGCCCGCAGCGGAGTCACCGTGACCAAACAGGCCCTACACAACTTCAAGGGCGGGATACGGGAAAACACCCGCCCGTCGATCACCAAAGGCTTGGCCGCGTTCTGGCGAATCCACCGGGACCTGCTCGACCCCCACGTGGGGGCCGCGGAGTTCGAAGTGCCCTACGACGAAACTGACCGCCGAGCGCACGAGCTGATGATCGAGATCGGCGGGGTCGGGGTCAACGCTCGGACCATCGCCAGCCGTCTAGGCGGCGCTCGCGACGCGGACAAGCAGCTGTTGCTGAAGGTGCTGGAACGGATCGCCCGGAATCCCCGCGACACCGGCCACGAGCGGCCCCGCTGACAGTCCGACACTCCGGCACCCCGCCCATCACGTCCGGCTGCCGGCGGCGGGCTGCCGCGGTCCCAACTTCGTCGCCAGCCGCTGGACCCGGCGCTCGCTCAACGCCTCACCGACGGCAGCCAGCCAGACCCGCCGCGTGCCGTCGTCGACGCGCAGGCGCTCGGTTTCCGGCCACCACACCTCCGCCTCCTCGACATCGTCGGTGCTGTCGTCGGCGATGTGCTCACTCGATGGGTGCGACAAGTGCGCGACGAGCGTGGCGATCGCGATCTCGATCTCCACGGCAGTGGCCATCGGTTCGATGTTCAAGCCGTAGACAAGATTCAGGTCCTGCAGGTCCTGCCGGATCGCCCAGCGCGTCGCAGGGTCGATCAGCTGCTCCACTATGAGCAGCGCGTCCTCGATCTCGACCAGCTGCTGAGGCTGGGTCAAGGGGGACCGACGACGGCTGGCAAGCAGGATCCGTGTCCGCCCCCACAGGCGCTCGATCGCGGCGTCCTCGCGTTGCTTGCGGCGCCGGTCGCGCCGGTCGAACGCCCTGCGGGTCACTGCGGCGAACGCCGAGCCCAGAATGAACAGCAGCAGCCCGGCGGCGTCGGTGAACACCCCGAAGTGGCTCCCCCGGGGCAGATGGTGCGGGTCGGCCAGCAGCCGCAGGGCGCCGCCGAAGCGCCAGCACAGCCCGACCAGGGACACCGCGATACCCAGCTGCGCCAGGGCGACCCCGCCGCGGACCCCCGCCACCTCACCCATCGCCACCACGGTCAGTCCGAGCAGCAGCAGCGCGAGCCAGGCGGCCATGTAGCCCAGGTAGATCGCGCTGTAGAGCTGCGACGGCAACGAGGGGTTGCGGGGCGAGGCGAAGAAGGACGTGTGCGCGCCGGCCAGCGCGTACAGCGTGACCATCGCGGCGGCGCAGACCACGAAGATCGTGACCACGCCGGGCATGGGCAGGCGCAACTGGCCGAGGGTGTGCAGGAACGCGGCGACAAACACCATCGCCAGCATCCCCAGCACGTGATGAACGACGATCGCGACGTTGTGCAGGCCGGTCAGGTTGTCGGCCCAGTCCAGGGTCATCGGGTCTCCGGCCGCCATCGACAGGGCCATGCACGCGATACCGGCGGTGAGGAAGTGGCGGCTGAGGGTGTAGCCAACCCCGCGGTTGACCAGCATTTTCCGGGCCGATTCCGCCACGCCTGCGACTGCGGCGCCGTACCAGAGGACGGTGACCGCGTCAGCCATCTGCGCACAGGTGGCGACGGGCGCCGAAGGCGGCGCGCAGGGCCGTGCGGCCGGGCGGGAGCTGGCGGTCGCGGTGGCGCGCGGTCCCGGCCCGCACGTGCGCCTGTAGCAGGTGAGCGAACTGCTCGGCGTCGCTCTCCCGCTGGTTGCCGGTGCCCGTGCGGCGGCTGCAGACGTAGTCGCCCGGGTGATCCAGCACCCAGTGGCCGACCTCGTGGAAAACGATGTGGTAGGCGTGCGTCGGGACGGCGGCGGCCGCGACCCCGAGCAGGCACTCTGTCCGCATGCGCACCAGCAGGCCGCTGGTCCCGCTGCGCCCGGTCAGCATCCGCCCCAGGACCACGGTCATTCCCCGTTGTTTCCCGACGGCCTTGAGGAAGGCGCGTAGCTCGAACGGGTACCGAATCGGCAGCGTGGCGATGATGCTTTCGCAGCGCCGGAGGAACTCCTCGTCCTCGTTTCCTGTGTGATTCAACTTTTCTCCCCTGGATGTTGTCGATCCAGCCGGACTTCACCGGCCCCCTGGTCAACCCCTACCACAATGGATCTTCATCGCGGCAGGTCACAGCGTTGCCGCCATCCTGACGGACGCGATACACCTCAGACGCCCGAATGCGCCCGCCGGATCCCGCAATGTTCGTTTGCGGGGGTCGTGCGGGGTGTTTGCGGTCGTTGCGGGGTCGATGCGGGTCCGCATATTTCCCGCGCGGGCCGCGTTCTTTCCTGGTGGAGGGTTGATTCCGCGGTGTGCGAACGACTAGTCAGGAAGTCATGGTGCTGAATTCGGGGGACGCGCCGACGCGCGGGAATGTCACCGATCCGGTGGCGTTGGCACGGGGGTTCAACCATCTCGATCCCGCGATCGCCGCGACGGCCTACGAGACGCTGGGGGCGATCCGGCGGGGGTGTCCGGTCGCGCGTAGCGGTGAGCTGGATGGGTTCGTGCTGGTCACCGGGTATGACGAGATCCGCGAGGCGGCGCACGCGCCGGACCGGTTCAGTGCCTACGTCGACGGGCTCGGCGCGGCGGCGGTGGTCACCGAGATGCGGGAGGCGGTGGCACCGATGTTCGAGACCGACGAGGAACACCATCAGCAGTGGCGCCGCGCGCTGGTGGACTTCTTCACCCCGGCGGCCGCGGCGGCCCAGGAGCAGTACGTGCGGGCGATCTGCCGGGAGACGCTGCAGGAACTGATCCCGCACGGAGCGGCGGACCTGGTCGGCGGCTACACCCAGCAGGTGCCGCCGCTGGTGATCGGACGGGTGCTCGGGCTGGCCGAGCTGGAGCGGGCGTGGCTCTCGGAGCATGTGCGCGCGCTCTACGGTGCCGAGACGTTGACCGAGGCCCGGCAGATCGGCCGGGTGTACGCGGACTTCCTGCTCGGGCAGATCCGCGACCGCCGCACCCACCCCGGCCGTGACCTGTTCTCGCGGATGGTCGCCGTCGAGGTCGACGGCCGGACGGCGGGCGAGGACGAGCTGGTCAAGATGACCATGCTGATGGTCGCGGCCGGGCACCTGACCACCGCCGACGCCTGCGCCACCGCGATCCTGCAGCTCCTCGAAGACCCGGCGCTGCGCGAGCGTGTGGCGGGCGATGCGGGATCGCTGGGGCCGTTCGTCGAGGAGCTGATCCGCTACGAGCCGGCCGTCGCGGCCACCGGCCGCACCGTCACCGCCGACACCCAGCTGGGCGGGATACCACTCTCACCCGGAGACCGGCTGCTGCTGGCCTGGGGCAGCGCCAACCGCGACGAACGCCTATTCGCCGACGGTGAGGTCTTCCGGCTCGACCGCGAACGCAGCCGGACGCCGCACCTGGGGTGGGGCGCCGGTGAGCACCGTTGCCTCGGCCGGCATCTGGCCCGGGTCGAGCTGCGGGTCATGCTGGAGGAGCTGCTGCGCGCGGTGCCCGATTTCCGGCTTCAGCCGCACGCGACCGTGCGGCGCACGTTCGGGGTCATTCGCGGTGTGGCGGCGCTTCCGGTGCAGTGGAGCCGTCGCTAGCGGCCACGTACGCCTGGTACCACTCGGCCAGCTCTGTGCGGCCGCGCAGGTTCAACAGTCGGTAGATCTTCGTCAGGTCGCCCTCGACCGTGCGCGCCGAATTGTGCAGGGCAGCGCCGATCTCGATGTTCGACTTGCCGTCGCTGACCATGCGCGTGATCTGCCACTGCCGCTCGGTCAGCGCCGGCGAGCTGGGGTCGACGTCGCCGAGCGCGAAGGCCACGATGCGGTCATCCCGCCACCGGCCACCGGCAGCTCGGGCCGCCTCAAATGCCTCCTCGCCGACGCCCGCCTCCTCCCCGGTGCCGCGGATGATCGCGGCGATCGCGACGTCGCGATGATGGCGCCACCCGGGCAGGCCGTTGAACCGGACGCCGTGACGGGCCTGCAAGCTGTCCGACCCGCCATACAGGTACGCCGCGCTGAGATAATCACCAGCCAGCACCCGCTTGCGGGCTTCCTCTTCCACGCCCCACGCGGGGCCCCACAGGTCGCCGAGTTTCACCTGCGCACGCAGCGCATTGCGGGCGCTGGCCTGCGGCTGGGAGCCTTCGGGGAGGCCGCGGGTCCATTCCGCCCAGGTGATGGCCCATTCCGCGCCGCTGGCGTGGGCCTCGGCCAGGCACCACTGCGACATGCGGTCGGCCTCCTCGACCGGGCCGAGCAAGCCGGCGGTGAACGCGTGGAACAGCCCCGCCATGTATTCCGAGCCGTGGGCGCCGGCCGCGCGGAATCCCTCCCGCGCTGCTTCCAGCTTCGCGTAGCCGCTGCGCAGCCCCAGGGCCAGCGCGTCGTAGGTGCCGTCGATGAACTGCACCGACGGGGAGTTCTCCATGCCGATCTGCCGGGCAAGGTCGAGGCAGTCGTCGCGGTGGGCTTTGCCGCGCTCGCGGGCGCCGAGTGCGGTCCAGATCCAGCCGACCATCGCCAGCGCCGAGACCCGCACCGGCGACGGCGTCGTAGGCCCGGTCCGCAACAGCTTCTCGACCTGGCGGCAGACCGGGATCTCGGTGGCGAAGAAGAAGGGCGCTCGGGTACGCAGCAGGTCGAACATGATCGTCAGCCCGCGCTCCACCTGCCCGCGTTCGGCGCACCACGTCACCACCGTGGCGATGTTGCCGGCCTCGGCGTTGACCCCGGTCAGCAGGCACATCTCGCCCGGGCCGAACCAACCTTCAGCCGCGTCCCGCACCAGTTGCGCGACCCACGCGCAGAGGCGTTCCTCGATCGCGTCCTGGTCGCCGAAGTGCCGCAGGCTCCGGCGGCCGTACTCGCTCAGGTAATTGTGCTGCCGGTACCGGCCGTCCGCGGACGCGCCTTCGATGATCGAGTGCTGGACCAGGTAGTCCAAGGTCGTCAGGATCTCGGCACGGTCAACGGCGGCATCCGCGCAGACCTGTTCGGCCGCCTCGAGGGTGAAGCCGCCGGTGAACACCGTCAGCCTGGCCCACACCCGCTGCTGCACCTCCGAGCACAGTTTCCAGGACTCGCCGATTGCCACGTCCAGGGCCAGATGATGGGACTGGACTCCGCGGGTGCCTGGGGCGTACCGCAGCGACAGCCCGCCTTCCAGCCGTTCGAACACCACGCGGGGTGATCGTCCGGTGCTCAGCTGGGCTGCGACGAGTTCCAGGATGAGCGGGATCCCGTCGGACCAGCGCACGAGCTGCACGATCACCGACCAGTCGTCCTCGGCGGTCAGCGGCCGCCCGGCCAGGGCGGCGCGGTCCTGCAGCAACCGGACGGCGTCGCATTCCTCGGCTTCGGCGCGGTCGGCGTTCTCCTCTGGGATGCGGAGTGGATTGAGGTGCACGATCCGTGCGCCGTGGATCTGCAGCCAGGCGCGGCTGGTCGCGATGATCTGCAACTGCAGGGCCTGGTTGATCAGCAGGTCCACGAGTTCCTGGACTGGCCCGAGTAGGTGTTCGCAGTTGTCCAGCACGAGCAGGACGCGTCGGTCGCGCAGGAACCCGGTCAGCACGTCCAAGGGCTGGGCGTCAGGCTGGTGATTGGCGACGCGTAAATCTGCGAGTAGCAAGTTGCAGATTCGCTCGATCGTCGGTTCACTCTCGACTTCGTCGCTCATTTCGGCGAGGCGAATGAAGGCCGCCGCGTCGTAGCGATCGCGTCGCCGCCGGAAGACTTCTCCGGCCGTGCGCGTTTTTCCGACTCCGCCACTGCCCGTCATTGTCACCACGGGAGTGCCTTCGTCGAGATAGCCCTCCACCTCGGTCACCTTGTGCGACTGACCGACGAACGTTGTCGGATAGGCCGCGCCCGGCGGGCCCGTACCCGGCGATGGCTTACGCGCCATGATGCAAGCGCGTCGCACCGGTGGTGACCGTGCTTCGTGCTGCTGCGGCTTGCGCCTCCGGCATTGCTCCTCCTCGCACCGTCCCTGCTCGTCACGGACCTCTAGCGGTTCCCGTCACGCCCCTCGTCGGCGAGCACCGCGTTCACCCCAGGTGTGCCGCGCTCCGCGTCATGTTTCGTACCACGGGTAGCACCGTGACCCTCAAGCGTTAACCAACGGAACACTCAATCGGGTTAATCGTCAACAACCAGGACGCGGTAACTCAGCTACACACGGTAGTCGTACGCGTTTCGGTCGACCGGCAGAAAACAGTCGCACGATGAAGATCACTAACAGCGTCTAATAATATACGTTCTGCAACATAGAGCCTCACGATGGCGAGCTAAGGACGCGAAGTGCGCCCATCTCAGGACACGCACGTTGACTTTTGTCGAGAACTGGCTATTGTTCGTTTCAGCAAGGCTGCTCGTGTTCACGCCGGGGGAGGCGTGATGCAGACACGGCCGCCGACACGTTAGGACTGACACGTGCTCACATCATCGCCGGTATTCCACGTTCTGGCTCGCGGACCGCCGTTGTCGTCTCCATCCGACGACGACCTCCGATGTAGAACCTCTCGGTCGCACCGCGACCGTCACGATGACCAGGCCCCGCAGGGCCGGTCCACATCATCCGAAGTCTCCGCTCAGCCCCTCTTCGCGTATCCCTGGCTGCGGCACGAGGCCCGCCTTTCAGCGCGCCCGCCACTCAACAGACGGCGCGCTGGATGGCTTTCCCTTTCATTCAAGGAGAAACCTCGATGCACAGCCGTCTTTGGCATGCCCTCGCCGCGACCGCGGCCCTACTAGCCTCCACCGCGGCCACCGCCGTCGCCGCACCCAACACCCCCGCTGGCAACACCGGCGACCGCGCCCCGATCGCCGGGAGCACCCCAGCCTGGGCCACCCCCCACACGGAAGTCGCCCGTAGCAACGGAAACACCGTCCGCCACATCCAGGTCGCCCTCGCGCTGCGCGACCAGGACCGCGCCGAACGCCTCGCCGCGCAAGTGGCCACCCCGGGCAGCGCCGAGCACGGAAAGTTCCTGACCTCGAGGGAATTCCTCGACCGATTCGCCCCCACCGAGGACGCCGTCGACCAGGTGTCGCAGTGGCTGGCCAGTCAGGGCCTGCACGTGACAGGCGTCAGCGGCAACCGGCACTTCGTCGACGCCGAAGCTCCGACCACCGCGCTGGAGTCGGCGTTCGGGACGAGGATCGCCGCGTTCCGAGCCCGGATCGATGGCACCACCCGAACCCTCACTGCCCCGGCGTCGCAGGTGACCGTGCCGGCCTCGCTGCGTGCCTCGATCACCGCTGTGCTCGGGCTCGACGACAGCGCCGCTCTTCTCAAGCCGCAGCACACCCGCCCGGCAGCTGCGGCGGCGGAGCAGCACTGCGCGCGGTGGTGGGCCGAGCAGAACAACACCGACGTGCCACAGAAATACCCGGCCGGATCCCAGTCGAACTCGTTGTGCGGCTACACCGGCACCCAGGTCCGCGCGATGTACAAGCTGGGCAACGGAAACACCGGGGCGGGCACGACGATCGGTGTCGTCGGCGCCTACAACTCCGCCACCGTCGTGGCCGACACCAACCAGGCCGCCGCCCAGCTCGGCGTCCCGCCGCTGACCGATGGCCAGTACAGCGCGGTCCTGCCGCAGGGCGGGTTCACCGACGCACAGGAATGCGGCTCCGACGGATGGGCCGCAGAACAGACGCTGGACGTCCAGGCATCCCACACCATCGCCCCAAGCGCGAAGATCCGTTACTACGCCGGGAAAACCTGCAAGGGCACCGGGCTCTACGACGCGTTCAACCAGGCCGTCACCGACAACGCCGTGGACGTGATCAGCAACAGCTACGGCAACGCCGACGGCGAAGCCTCCTTGCCGCAGGCGGCGCGGGACCAGTTCAACAGCATGGCGCTGCAGGCCGCGATCCAGGGCCAGACCATCACCGTGTCCACCGGCGACGCCGGCAACAACTCCGGCCCCGTCGGCCACCCGACCGCCAGCTTCCCCTCCTCCAGCCCATGGGTCGTGGCCGTCGGTGGCACCAGCGTCGGCCTGGACCAGAACAACCAGACGAAGGTGCTGACCGGGTGGGAGAACAGCGGCAACACCCAGTCCGGCAACTCGTGGGCACCGCAGCGAGACGCGGACGGACCGTTCGCCTCCGGCTCCGGCGGCGGCACCTCGGCCCTCTACGACGCACCAGACTGGCAGGCCGGTGTCGTCTCCGGCGCGGGTGCGAAGCGGGCGGTGCCGGACATCGCGGCGCTGGCCGACTCCTACACCGGGATGCTGGTCGGGCAGACCATCAAGGGCCAGTTCGGGATCGGCTCCTACGGCGGCACCTCGCTGGCCTCGCCGCTTGTCGCGGGGCTCGTCGCCGATGCCCAGCAGGCCCGCTCCGGCGCCGCCCGTGCCGGGCTGCTCACCCCTGTCCTTTACAGCCTGCGCGGGTCGAGCGCGATCGCGGACGTCGTCCCGCAGAAGGCGGGGGTGTGGACGCCGATGATGCACGCCTTCGGCGGCGTCGCCGTCCCCGGCGGGCAGGGCAGCTACCTGATCGACTTCGACGCCCGCCCGCAGAACCTGCAAAGCGGCCCCGGCTGGGACAACGTCACCGGCCTCGGCACCCCCGACAGCGGCTTCATCTCCGCACTTTCCCAGTAACCACAACCTCTTTTCGCGGCAGACCCGCTCGGGTGCGGGCGGGCCTGCCGCGCCCTCCATCGACCTTGAGGAAGGACCGTTCTATGTCCGAGATGCCACGACCGGCGCCGAACCGGTGGCGGGTGCTCGCGCTCTGGCTGGCCGGGATCGCGCTGATCGGCACCGCGGGCGTGCTGCTCGCATCGTCTCCGACAGCGCCCGACGCCGCTCGCGGCGGCGGCGAGCCGGTCGAGCTGGGAGTCGAACTCGACGCCCCGGTCGTAGCCGCCCGCGTCGTCCCGAACCTCGCGGGGCTGCCCGAGGCCAGCACCTTCGGGACCACTCCGGCCGCTCCGCAGGACGCGACAGCCGACGAGGTCCCGGACGGGCAGCTCGTCCACCCGACCACTTCGGTGCCGGTGTACGACCAGCCCGGCGGCGCGGCCATCGCAGCCTTGCCGACCACCCAGCTCGGATCCGACACATGGCTACCGGTGATCGCCGACGAACCGGGCTGGGTGCAAGTGCTGCTGCCCTCGAAGCCCAACGGCTCCACCGGCTGGCTGTCCACCCAGGACAACACGCTCGCGATCCGGTCGACAACCGACCGGATCGTCATCGACCGAGCCGCGTTCCGGCTCACCCTCTACCGCGACCACCAGCAGATCGGCACCTGGAGCGTCGGCGTCGGCACTCCGGCCGCACCGACTCCCGCGGGACGGACGTTCGTGCTCGCCTCGATGACCGACGCGAAGCAGAAGTTCAGCCCGGTGATCTTCCCGCTCGGGATCCACTCGGCCACGTTTTCCACCTACGGCGGCGGGCCCGGGACCACGGGCATCCACGGCTGGCCCACCACCGACGTGTTCGGCCGCCCGTCCAGCGACGGATGCATCCGCGTTCCCGCCGACGCCCTCGCCACCTTCACCAACCCGGCCGATCCGGTGCCCATCGGCACCCCGGTCCGCATCCGCTAACCCAACCACACCAAAACTTCTGGAGAAACCAGCCATGAACACCACACGTACCGTCCTCGCCGCCGCCGGAGCTGGCGCACTCCTGATCGGCACCCTCACCTCCAGCTGTACCCCGGCGACCGCGGCGCCGCCGGCCCTCGCGGCCGTCGCAGCGACGTCGACCGCGACCGGGATCTCGGTCTCCGGCGGCGAGCACCTCTCGACCCGGCCGAGCGTGTCCAGCAGCGGCGCGATCAAGACCGCCGGCGGATCGGTGTCCAGTCCCAGCGGCGCGGTCGTGGCCAGCGGCATCAGCCTGCAGGCCGGCGCCGGGTTCGCCGAAGCCCGGGTCGCGTCGGTGCGGATCGGCGGGACCACGGTCGGGCCGTTCACCGCGACCTGCCGCAACGGCGCCATCACCACCAGCGCCCCCAAGGGCGGCAGCGGCAACCTCAAGGTCACCGGCGGCGGCCACGGCACCGCCGGGGTCATCACCGTCACCACCAGCACCGCCCCCACCCGAACCAACGGAACCGGCGGACCGACATCGGCCAAGCCGACCGCGGGCACAGCGATCACGGTGACGGTGGCGACGGTCAGCTGCGGCGCCGGAACCCCTCCGCCGCCGACCGGTAACCCGCCTACCGGCACCCGCCCGGCCCCGGCGCATAAACCCGGAGCTCCCGGCACGTCCCAGCCGAGCAAGCCGGGCAAGCCGGGCAAGCCAGACCAGCGGCACCAGCAGGGCGACAACCCGGGCGACCGGACCGCGCCCAAGCCGCAACCGAAACCCGGCCACGTCGCCGTCACCGGCTGACCATCAGCTGCGCGGGCCCGCGCCCCCACCTCAACCCTCCAACGCGGGCCCGCGCACCCCGTCCGCTCCCACGTCCCCGCCGGGCGCCCCTCCCACGCCCGCACAACCCATCCGACTCACCCACCAGGGGAGATCTCCATGTCCACCCTCGTTTTCAGTCACGCCAGCAGCGACTACCCCGACACCGCCGCGCCCTCCGAAGACGACCGGGCGGTGCATTTCGTCGGCTCGCTGCCCGCCGTCTTGGCCGGCGACCACTGCGCGACGATGCAGTGGTTTCTCGACCACAGCGCCGACACTTCGTTGACTGGGCTGCCGTGTGATCCGGACCCGCGGTGGATCATCGACTGGCTCGACGGCCTCGCCGCCGTTGATGCCCTCGAACCTGTGCGCACCGGCCATTCCGCCGACTACGACGACATGCCGACCTACCGCCTCAAGCGCGGCCGCTGGCTGGAATCCGAGGACCTGTCCCTCGGGCGCGCCGCGCACACCGACGCCGTCATGGCCGCCCGCGCCCAGCTGCGCGACGACCGGGACTTTCCACCGCATCAAGTGTCGATCCCGAACCCGTATGACCTGGCGCTGTTCGCCTTCGGCAGCCCTGCCGCGGCGGTCACGCACCTGCCGGTGTTCCGCCAGGCCGTGCTCGATGACGTCCACACCATCCACCGCCAGCACGGCAGCGGGGTCGTCTTCCAGCTCGAGACCCCGGCGGTGCTCGCGACGTTGGACCGCACGCCGCGGACGCTGTGGCCGGCGGCGGTGCGGGCGCTGGCCAAGCAGGTCGCGCGTGTCTTCGTAGACGGCCCGCGCGAGGCGACGTGGCGGATTCACCTCTGCCACGGTGACCTCGGCCACCAGCCGCTGTTCGCGCTGACCGACCTCGTGCCTGCCGTGCAGTTTCTCAACGCGCTGCACAAGCAGCTGCGGCGGCTGCGGATCCCGATGCCGGCCGTGCACGTCCCGATGTGTACCGGCACCGACGCCCCGCCGACGGATCCGCGGTTCTACCGGGCGCTGCGGCACCTGCGCCGCGACATCGACGTCATCGCCGGACTCGTCGACGAAACCCACCCCAAACACTCTCGCGCCGCGCTCGGGCTGGTTGAGACCGAACTGGACCGGCCCGTCCTGGCGGTCGCCGCCGCGTGCGGCCACGGCCGCCGTCTCGTCCCGGCCGCCGTCGCCAACGCCGCGCTCGCCTGCGAGCTCGCCCACCACACCACCGACACCCCCGCCCGCTGAACTCAACTCCGAAAGGACTGTCGAGATGGAGACCACGACTACGCCGATACCGTCCGCTGCCGGCCAGCTGGCGGACGAAGGCGAGACGCTCACCCCGATCCTGCGCGCCGGGATCGTTCCCACCCGCGCGCTGTCGGGCGGTCGGATGCACCTGCCCGGCGCCACCACCCTCGCCCCTCAGCGCCACGACACCACCGAGACTGCGATCGCGATCATCAGCGGCCACGTGGCCGTCCTCTCCGGCAACGCCATGCAGGCCTTTCACCCCCGTGCCGGGGACATGATCTACATCCCCGCCACGCTGCCGTACGCGGTGGTCAACCTCAGCAACAACGCCTCCGTCCTCGCCCAGGTCTTCCGCACCGACCCCGGCTTCGACACTGACATCCACCGTATGCCCGAACTCGACCGCGCCGTCCGCGACCAGATCCCCGACCTGCGCCGCGCCCACCACAAAGCGCTCCTCACCCGGCGCAGCGGCCGCGCGCGCCGCACCTGACTTCCTCTCGCACCTTCGTCCAGCACCACGCCACTCCGCCGACCGGACCCGTTCGGCGCCTCCCCGTCACCTGGCGTGTCACCCAGACCGGCTCGATCAGGAAGACATCATGCGCACCTGGATCACCGACACCGCCCGCGACCTACTCGATCACCCGCCGCCAGGCGGACCACTCACACTCGATGAGATCGCCGCCTGCGCCGGCATCACGATCCGTCAGCTGCGGGCCTACTACACATCGGTAGGGGCCGTCGTCGGCGATAGCTCCGACATTCCAGTACGCCCGAGCCACGTTGGGCGGTGCTGACCATGCACTGGAAGAACCTCCACCTGCGCGGCGTCGGCGCCGCACTCGGCGACATCGTCGCCGTCGAGAACCTCAAGACCCACCCCACGCTGTACGCATCGACCAGCCAGCGCGCGGTGTCGATCGCCTCAGACAGCACCGGGATGGATCTGGCCGTGCGTGCCGCGCGCAACGCTCTCGCCAGCATGGCCATGACCACCACCGGCCCGCTCCCCGTGCCCGACCTGCACTTCCATGCCGCGATCTGGCGCGGCAGCCGCGGCATCGACTTCTGGTCCCGCGCCGCTTACGTCCGCAGCCGCCTAGGCCTGCCCGCCGGACGCGGCATCGCCTCCGAGCTCAACGCCATGAGCAATAGTCTCGTCGGCGGCATCGACATCTCCGCTCGCGTCCTGGCCGGCAGTCCCGACCTGGATACCGTCCTGCTCTCCGGCGGCGAAACCTTCGGCCCACCCGCCTTCGACCACCTCACCGCCGACCACGGCATCGCCTACGGCGACGGCGGCTCCGCCCTCATCCTCGGCCGCCACCCCGGCCTCGCCCACATCCTCGCCACCAGCTCCTACACCGACCCCACCCTCGAACAACTCCATCGCGGCAACCACCGCTTCCTCCCCGCCGGCACCACCGAGCCCGGCATCGAGCGCATCCGCGAACGCAAACGCCAATACACCGACGCCGTCGGCACCGCCTCGATCACCCGCCGCAACCACGACGGTGTCCACGCCGTCATGGAGGAAACGCTCCGCGACGCCGGCCTGCAGCTCGACCAGCTGCGCTGGGTGCTGTTGCCGCACTACGGACGGCATCTGCTCGACACCCACTGCCTGCAACCCCTCGGCATCACCGCCGAGCGCACCCTCTGCCACGCCGGCAACCAATGGGGACACATCGGCCCCAACGACCAAATCGTCGGCCTCGCCCACCTACTCGCGCGCGGCGCGGTTGTCCCCGGCGACCACGTCGCTCTGCTCGGAATCGGTATCGGCATGACTTGGACCGCCGCGATCCTCCGCATCGACACGGTGCCATCCGGCCTGCGTGTCCTCGCCCCGCCCCTGCGCTGGCCCTGGCGCACCCCGGCCGACGCCCAGCGCTGACCAGCGCCTGGCCCCCTGCAGCGCCGAGCTCCCGAGGACTCCCATGCCCGACACCTACCTACCGTCGCGCCTCGACCAGGCGCTCTTCTGCGCGCCGTTCATCGTCATCGACGCCGACAATCAGGCGCACACGATCACCCACCGCCTCGACGACGCCGCCGGCATCCTCAACGCCGACGGCGCGGCCCGAGCGATCGTCGGCACGCTCCGCGAGCCCCTCCTTGCTATCGACATCGACCCCGCAGACACCGGCGCCAGTGCCGACGCGGGCGACGTTGTCACCGAGCAGTTGCTCCTCTGGGCCGACCGCTACGGCCTGCCCTTGCTCCGGCGCGCCTCCGGTCGCCCGGGCCACACCCACCTCGTCATCAAGGCGCCGCCGTGCCTCCGCGAAGAGCTCGACCGCGTCGTCCGCGCCGTCGCCACCCGGCAGAACGTCTCCTCCACCGTCCGCTCAACTCTCCGGCTCACCTCCTCTCCCCACCGACACGCGCTGCCCAGCCCGATCCTGAACTGCACGTTGACGACCAGCGACGTGCCGGATCTCGTCAGGTATAGGGCCCCGCGGGCTACGCGACCAGCGCGTCGACGCGGCGCCTCGGGCGTCAGCAGGTCTGAGCGCGAGTACGGCCACGCTCTCGCGCTCGCTCGCGCCGGCCACGCCACGGCGCACGCCTGGGCATTCGCCAACCTCGCCGGCACCAAGGCCCGCGAGATCGGGCGGCAAGCCTGGCGACGCTGGTTCTGGGCGCCCGCCACCACGATCACCGCCGCCGAAAGCGGCCTCGCTGAGCAGCAGGCATGGGACCTTTTCCAGCAGGCATCCCCGACGCAGGCCGCCTACGTCGGACGAGACACCTGGCGCCGCACCCGCTGGTTACCCGCACTTCGCGAAGCGGCCGAAAGCAGACCGCGACGACGACGCCTTGGACCATCTCAAACCGGCGACAACCCAGGCGAACCCTCACCGCGTCAACTACGACACGTCCGTGCCGTGCTTCAAGCGGCCGTCGATAGGCAGCTGGCGCGCGGAGCCAGCACGGCGGTGCGAACCGGCACGATCGCCGGCGTACGGGTCGCTAGCTTGCGCGCGGCTCTCGACGCATTCGCGCACGCAGTGCTCGACGCACAAGGCTCAATTTCTATTCGTCACTGGGCCGAGCGCGCCGGTCTCGATCCCAAGACCGTGCGCCGGGCCCGAGATGCCGCGCTCAGGCTGGGCATTCTCGAACGCGTGCACCACTACGCCGGAGGAGAGGCAGACTGCGACGCATTCATCTTGACCGAAGGCGCTACTACCGACCACATCACGGAATTAACTTCCCCCACTCTGTACACCCCCACCCACGGCCAGGCTGACACCCTCAGGCTGCGATCACAGCATCAGCGCGACAGGATCCAATTCGCGCTCAACCGCAACCTGAGGGCCACGGGCACCAACGTCGGCCATCAGGACCCCAAAGAAGAGCCTTTACTTGCCGCCAGCATCGGCGCCGCTCATCATCGGCAGCGTGAACTCACTGGAGTCGACCGCCCTCATTTCCGAGACTGCGACTTCTTCCATCGCGTCGATTGCCTTTGCGGGGATCGAGATACGCCCCCGCGTTCGAATCGCCGGGAAAGCCCCTTCATCTACGGCACGGTAGATGGTCATGGCAGAAATGCCGAGCAGCGTTGCCGCCTGGCCAACAGTCAGGAAACGCGGCGCGCTCGCAGTGGATTCGGACATCACAAACCTCCGGTGCTTCGTAGCCAGGGGAGGCTGGTGACGACGGTCCAGGTGACCGCCCAACATCGACACCATTAACTTCAGCATCCGCCACAAACATCAACTCGTCAACCTGGCCCCGGCGCAACTAAGTCAGGCCTAGCCGAGACCTGCGCCTCCTACATAGCCATCGGCCTCGGTGATGTACCGGCCGGCTTCTCAGCCGTCAACGGCCCGCACGGAGTCGCGGACGAGCAACACCCCCGTCGTCGCCGATTAGCGATTCCCTTCGAACTGACGCGAAGCATGTCGTCCGAGGTCCTGCTATGAGCTCGTGCGCCCGCCATTCCCCGCAGCTCGGCGGGCAAGCCCTCGGCGTGGGTTCCTTGTGGACGTGACCCGCCCGCTCGCCATTTTCAAGAACTTCAAAGCTGAATGCCCGTGCGGCTTAGACGACGGGGCGGGGCGCGGACCTGTGGCCGGTGAACTTGGCTACTGTTCAGGTCATGGACCAGCAGACACTTCGGGAATCCTCGCAGCGTTGGATGCACGCCGCGCTGGACGCGTTCGGCCGCGGCGAGGCCCTCGACTTCGCCGTTCATCATGCTGGCGTCGGCCTGGAGCACCTTCTCAAGGCTTACCTTTGGTCGTTGCACCCGGCCCTGGTCCTCGACGCAGCGCACCTCCCGTCTCTGCTACACGCGGTCGGATACGGTGACCGCTCAAGCGTCCACGAGAGGCGCGCTAAGTCCATCGGGTTGAAAGCAGCGTTCGATCGAACTCGGATGTTGCTCATGCCGAAGGTCGCGGTCACTGAGGCGAAGTTCGAGCCGGTATACGCGGCCCGGAACGGCGTTGCCCACGTCGGCTCACACGACTCCTCAGCCGCGCGCGACGTCATCGGCATCTGTATCAGGGTCGCCACGCCCGTCCTCACTGAGCTCGCGATCGACCCGCGGGATTACTGGGACCACTACATCGGCCTCGTGGAACAACTCGCCGAAGAGCAAATCAACGAACTGCGGTTGACCTACGAGGCGAAGACCACGCGAGCGCGGCGCAGGTTCCAGCAGCGGTTTGATGAACTCGCGACTCGCGAACGAGAAGGACTGATCGCGGCCATCGTCGCATCGGACTTCGACCTCGATGCCTACGGCATTCAGGTCGACTGTCCTGTCTGCGCGAGTAAGGCGCAGCTGGACGGGACCAACAAGGTCATCCGGGATGTCGCCGCCGAGAACGCGACCGGCGACGGTGCTCCGCGACTGGTGTTCTACCCGGACTACTTCCGCTGCGCCGTCTGTGGCCTGGAACTCTATGAAGACGAACTCGAGCTTGCCGGCCTTGATCAACCGCGAGACCGAGACGTCGAGAATCCTTGGGACTACCTTGAGGTCGACGAAGACCTCGCCTACGAGAGCACACGCGAGGACAGATTCGATGGTTGATGGCAGTCAACTACAGCCCGGAAAGTGATCATCTCCCCCTCGGGGCATCCGTCGGAGTAGAGCTGTTTGTCGAGAACAGAGAGTCAGGTGTCCTTTCCGACCTACACAGTCACCTTCTGCCTCGGGCAGGCGGCGGTGCCGGCGCGGCGCATGGCTACGACCCGGCGGGTGCGATCCTCGCGTAAGCTGCGCCAAGCGGTGTTGTGGACGCGGCCGGCGCTGGTGAACGAGCGGCAGTCGGCCTCGGCAACAAGCTTGGGTTCGGGCGGGCGACCCCAGGCGACCTCGAGGCGGTGCGATCGCGGCGTTTGAGTGCGCCGTTCCAGGGGGTCGAGGCGTGCCTGCGGGCAGGCACGGTCGCCTTCCGTGAAGCCTTTGCCTTACCGAACGTCACCACCGAGGGCGACTACGTGCACATCGTGGCGGCTTGCCGGCATTTGGGCCATGATCACATGCTCGTCGCGGCCACGATGGGCCACGCGCCCGCGTACAGGTCGACGGTCCCGCTTCTCGGCGGGGCACGGCCAACTCGTTCCGCGCCCGGATCGCGACGCCGCGCCTGAGCGCCGCGCATCCACCGAAACGGCGCCAACCCGGCAGTCCTGCCGGACCCGGTCATGACGTCGTCGGAGATCGAGTACCCGGGGGCGGCACTTCCCTGGCAATCATTCGCGTCGGTGGCTGAGTGACATGGTAGTCAGGTATGAGCGGGGCAGCTCTGCGAGTGGTGGTCGAGTCGCGGCGAGGCAGTGTAACACACGCCCCGGAAGGGCCGACTCCTACAAACATGTCGAGACGAGAAGGTGTCAGGCGTCGGGCGTACGCCCCGACGATGCTGCTGATACTTGCAGTGGCAGTGTGCTCTTGCGGCGCCAATTCCCTCGCTAACACACCAGAAAGCGGATCTGCGAGCGCGAGCTCAACCGCACAGTCTCCAGCGAGTGGTCCAGCTAAGACTATCGCTGGCATCGCTGTTTGCTCAGACGACCTGGCGATCACCGTGGTCGATGGCACAACTGGCCAAGTCGCGGCCGTCATGGAGCCACCGCCGCAAGGTATCGACGGCAACATCTTCCAGCCAACCGGCTTCAATAGCGCCGGAGGCCTGACAAAGGACCAACAATGTGGCAGCTATAGCTACGATGCCAGCCTCCAAAAGGTTGCAGGCTCCGACGGTTCAGTCAGGTCTGAATATATTGCGGCCTACTTTGACATGCGACTCGGAAAAGTTGTTGATCTGGAGGAATTTCCGAGTTCGAATGGACACTTCTCTGCGCCGGAAAATGAAGGAGTTCCAAGCGTGCAGTTCGACAGCGGAAGCGAAAACATTTGGTGGTATAGAGTAATAACACACCAAGATGATCGCCTTGGCATGGCCTACGACAAGGTCGTAGTCGCGGGTACCGGTCGCAGTATCTCGTATCCACTGAAGGATGTGGGCGGGTGCTGCGAGCAGGCATACTTGGCGATTCCGGCAGACGGGTCCTTCCCAACCCTGGTTGATTCGGAACCGTCTAGCTCTCCCGGTAAAGCCAACTTGTTCAGGTCGAACGGTTCAGTCGCAATCGACCAGGCGCCCCCGCAGCCCGCACCTGTCGATCACCTATCGGCAGAGTTGCTGCCAGCCACAAAGTACACGTACGGCACTATCCGTCCATCTTACGACGGGAAGCATGGAGCCTTCGCGGCATCAGACGACGGCGAGCATTGGTCGATTTGGACCGTGGCGGCGAGTGGCGGCGAGCCGGTCAAAGTCGCAGACCTCCCGCCCGGGCGTCGCTATCGAGATGTCATCCGCTACGGGGCTATCACTGTGGGTGGTCGCCCGTAGACTACTTGGCCGGGGGTGCTCACGGCGAGCCTGGCTCGCACTCAGTACGCCCGTGGCTTCCCCAGCCCGATCGCATGAAGGATCTCGACCTTCGCCGAGGCGCAGCTGGGAGAATCCCGGTCATCGACCTCCGTCGACACGCCACCCTCAAATTGTGTCGCCAGTCACAATCTAGGCAGCCTCACGTGACCCATTTCGTGACCCGAAACCGTGTTCAACCGTGTGACTTCTGGGGTCACGGGAGGCAACCCTGCGGATATAGTTGCAGGTAGAGGCCTTAGACGGCATCGTCACCCACTCTCCTAAAGCGGGTGTCGCAGGTTCGAATCCTGCCGGGGGCACAAAACCCCTGGTCGGGTAGTTGACCAGGGGCTTCGCGCTAGGCCAACCCTTGCTTAACCCTCATCTTTGGGCAGCTCGATCTTCGGACGTTCAGCCAGCGCCGGGCCGACGTCCTCGCCCACAACGCCCCGCTCCATGTAGTCCTCTTGAGTCGTGCTGATTCGCTCGTGTCCGAGGTAATCGGCGATCTCGCGAGCGGTCAGCCCGGCATCATCGAGTACTCCGGCGACATAGTGCCGGAAGTCGTGCGGGTGCAGGCCCTTGTACGGCGTCTTCTCAACGACCATCCGGAACCGCGCCCGGGTGTTGTCCGGATCCCGCAATGTGCCGGTCGCCGACGGGAACACCCACGGCGTCTCAGCCTCCGGCCGACGACGTTTGAGGATGTCCATCACCCAGCCAGGCGGCCGGATCGTGCGCATGCCGGCACGGCTCTTGGTGTGGTCCTGCACGAACAGGCCTCGCCCGGTCACCCGGATCGCCGTCCCGTGGAACCGGATCGTCCCGGCGTCGAAGTTGACCGAGGTGTCCCAGTCGAGCGCAAGCAACTCGCCGATACGGCACCCGAGCCCGGAAAGCACGTCGACCATGTCGACCAAATCCCAGCGCTTCGCACTCTCAGCCGCGTGGAACACCCCGAGAATGGGACTGATGGTCTTCGCGTTGACCGTACGTTCCTTCTTGCGTTTCTTGGCACCCAGACTCTCGATCTCACGGACCGGGTTCTTGTCGAGCGCGTCATGTCGGACGACCAGCGCGAAGATCCCGGACAGCACCACTTTGACATGCGATGCCGCACCACGGCCGTTGCGATCCCGCGTCTCGGTGATCAGGCGATTCACTGTCGAGACACGGATGTCCCGGACTCGAAGGTGCCCCATCGGCGTCGCCAAGTAGCGGTTCCACGTGTCGCGATACTCTCGCTTGGTGCGTGCGGCTTTGCTTGATTCGTCAATCGACTTCAACCACATGTCCGCTGCAACAGAAACCTTGGTCTCCGCCTTGATCTCACCATCACCCGACCTTCGCGCGCGGTCGCGCAGAGCTTCGAGCAGGTTGTTGATCGCCTTGGCCTTCGTCGACCCGACTCGTTCGACCGGTCGCGTGACGCCGTCATAGTCCTTGTAATTCGCCACGGCTCGGTATCCGCCGTGCGGCAGCTCGTACGTGCGGATCTTTCCCCACGTTCCCAGCGGGAGCGATGGCCTGCCCATCAGACCACCCCTTGCTGATCAACCCACGCGTCGACGTCCTCGGAGCGGTACCGGACGTACTTGCCGATGCGGCGGCCGGCCGGGCCATAGCCTTTGGTACGCCACTGGTAGAGGGTGTTCTTCGGAATGCCGAGGTAGTCGGCGACGTCTTCGATGCTGAGCAGCTTGCTATTCATGGTCGTTTTCCTTGCTGTACTTGAGCTTGCGGTCGTCTCGGATGCGTTCGGCGATGCCTGCAGCGAGTTCGCGTTCGGCGTCGTCGCGGTAACCAGCGCCGTTGAACTGCCAGTCGTTGACCACGGCGATCGAGTCGGCGCGATCGTCGAGGCCCAGGCGTTCGAGGGTTTCGGCGAGCCGGAACGCCTGGCGGTCACCTCGGATGGCCTTGAACGTCGTGGAGTAGGCCAGCGACTTGGTGAGAAAGTGGCCCCGGAAGGCGAGCATGTGCGCCCACCGGCGGAGCTTCAGGTCCTCGTACGCGAACAGGTCCCCGAGGTCCCAGGCCGTTTGGATGATCCGGCGGTGGTGCGGGGTCACCTTCAGGTGATCGATGTCGAGCTGGGAGCGGATCGGCCGGTCGGCGGCTTCGCTCTTGCCGGTCCCCTTGGTGGCGTACTTCGCGATGTAGGCGGCGAGCCGGGCTTCGGAGATGTGGCCGTCATCGTCTTCCAGCTCGGCCGACGCGGCAGGCTCGATCCGGCGGACGTCGACCTGCGTGCCCCAGGTGAGCGGCAGCTCGGTGCCGTCCGGGTAGCAGGTGCGCACGAGCACAGCCCTAGCAGCCGCGTAGACGGCGTCTTCGAGCAAGTCCGGGTGCGCCCACCGGGGAGCCGGGGACACCGCCCCATCGGGACCGTCGAGGCGGACCACGGCGTGGAAGTGCACGAGCCCGCGCCGCTGGTATTCGGCGACCTTCCCGTAGGAGAGCCGGGCCTGTTCGGCGAACTCGCGGGCCTTGAGCCCGGCCCGTTTGGCGAGCTCCCGCCGCAGGCGCATCGTGAACCGCTGCCACAGGACCCCGGCGTGGGCCTGCCAGAGCACCGACCCGACGTAGTCGTAGGTCTCCGGGTCCAGCGGGGCACCGAGGCGGGTGTCGTCGTCGTGGTGGTACTCCCCGCAGCCGCACGGCCGCCGCTTCCCGTTACGGGTGATGTGGGCGGTGTGGACGGGCCCGAAGGACGGGGCGGTGAGGGTGACGAACGCGCGCGGCCGGTCGTTCACCGACTCCGGGATGCCCTTGTGACCGCCGATGAGTCCGGCGCGGATGAGGTGGAAGGCGTCGGCGGCGTAGCGGTCGGAGCAGGCCGGGCAGACCCCAGACCGGCGGTTGCCGCACGGGGCGAAGATGTCCCCGCCGTGGTGATGCAGGACGGCGCCGGTGGTGGCGTCCTGGAGCTGGTGTGCGCCGGAGAGGCGGATGGGGCGGGCGCAGCCGTTGACGGCGCGGACCTTGGCGCGCCAGTCGTGGTAGTCGAGGGCTTTCACACGGGCGGCGAGGCGGTCTTCCAACGTCAGCATGTCGGAGCCTTTCGGTTGGCGGGCATAAGAAACGGCGCGGGAACCCGGGTTGGTGGCCGGGCTCCCGCGCCGTAGGCGGGTGCGTCAGGAGTGGTCAGGCGGTCGTGAGGTCCCGCAGGATCTGCGCGGCCATCGGTTCCGGGACACGCACGACGCGGCGGATCTCTTCGATGGTCAGCTCCCGCCCTTCGCTGCGGGCGGTTTCAGCAGCGGTGGTGATCCGGCTGGTCAGCTCAGCGGGGAGCTTGAGCCGGGGCCTGGCCGGAGCGACCACGGCGGCCGGTTCCGGTGCCGGGTCCGCTACGACGTCGGTGCGGGACGCGGTCACGGTGACCGGGCCGGGCTCGGTGGCGAGTGCCGGGTCCTCGGGGGCCGGGGCGCGGCGCATGAGCAGCTTCACGACCACGAGGAACCCGAGTGCCGGCATCGCGGCGACGAGCCATCCGGCCGGGGTGGGTTCGGCGAGCGCGACCTGGGCGGCCATCTGCACCCCGAACCCGGCCACCAGCACCGCCACCGGGAACGTGAGCTTGCGGGAACCTCCGGTGCGGTGGTCGCGCTGGATCTCGAACCCGGCGACGATGACGATGCCCTCGATCACCACCGCGTCGGCCCAGGCGATCCAGCCGAGCTGTCCGTGGTGCACAGCCCAGTCGTGGGTGTGGGTGAACCCGGCCGCCGCACCGATCGTGCCGAGGACCACGGCGACCACGGTCCGGATGAGGTCCACCAGCCGACGAGTCCGGTTCGTACTGTCCGCAGTGGACATCGCGAGTCTCCTCTCAGATCAGTTTTCGCCGCGCCAGCGTGCGGCGTAGCTGCGGTAGTGGTCGGCTTCCTGTTCCAGCAGCCTGACGACCGTGTCGGCCAGTTCGGCGAGACGAGGGTTCTGGTAGCCCGCCTTCTCTCGTTCGCCGCTGGGGATGGCCAGCTCTGCCGTGTAGTACTCGTACAGCAAGCGGTCGATGTGTCCGAAGTAGTGAATTCCGCTCATGGCAACGCCTTTCAGGTCAAGGGTGCGAGGTTGGACCAGCGTTGGAGCATGTCCCGGCCGCGTCGGGTCAGCCGTAGCGGCAGGACGGGTTTGCGGACGACGCCGTGCAGGCACGAGACCGTCTCGCGGGCCGGGCTGCGTTCGACGTAGCCGATCGACACCAGGTGCATCACGACGTCGTCCTCTTGGGCGGCCCGGCAGTGGCCTTCGCCGTCGAGGACCATCACGCGGTCGGTGTCGTCCAGCAGCCCGAACTTCCCCTCTCGGACTTCCGCGAGCACGTCCTTGGCCACCAGCGGGTTACCAGGCGAGCCGAGGGGCTTGCGACGTCCCCGGGCCGGAGGGCACGCGCGGCCGGGGGTCGGTGCCGGCGCGGCAGTGGGGGTGCCAAACAGGCCGAGCTGCCCGGGATCGCGGCGGCTCATCGGATGCGCTCCCGTCCGATGTCGCCGAACTCGCGGTTGCGGAACTCGGTGACCCCGAGGACCAGGCCGAGCCCGATGCAGCCGAACACCGCAGTCACGATCCAGAACAGCGCGGACCATCCCTGCGCGTGGTGGATCAGGTAGAGCACGAGCGCGGCCGGGACGCCGTATTTGGCGTAGAGCCAGGCCCGCCACACGTAGAAACCGAGACGCCACATGATGTTTCTCCCTTGATCACGCGCCGACACGGCGCACCTTGTCGAGTGCTTCTTCGATCAGCACGAAAGCGTCGAGGGCGGCGGCGTACTCGGAGTCATCGATCGGTCCGACGTCACCGACGTGCCCGAGGCGGTGTTCGACGTCCGCGCGGACCCAGTCGCACCACCCGGCTGCCTCCGTGGCCGCGCGTCCCAAGTGGGACACCACCCGCGCGTGGCAGTTCTCCCGATGGCTCATGGTCATTCCCCGCCCGACGGCTGGTGGCGCGGGCAGAAGACGTTCGGGTACTCGGTGACCCAGGTCGGGCACCAGGTGCGCAACGTCTCCTGCAGGGCGTCCCACTCCGCGAACAGGTCCGGCTTGTCCCCGGGCAGCTCGGCACACACCCCGCACCGCGCGAGGTACACCTCGTCCAGCGAAGCGACGTGGGCCTCGTACAGCTCGATCCCGCGTCCCGCGAACTGCTCCGCCGCGACCTGCATCTCCCACACCGCACGGGACCGGTCACGGTGAATCCGGCCGCTGAGCGGGCGGGGGTAGGACCCCACGACGACGTGGTAGTGCGGCTGCCGCAGTAAGGCCGGGTAGGTGACCGTGGTCATCACGCCACCACCGACAGACCCGGCATCGGCCGGCCGGAGCGGATGAACGCGATCAGCTCGTCGATCTCCCGGTCGTCCACGTAGGCGGCCCGAACGCGCTGCGGGACGCGGGTGCGCTGCCGGATCACGTAGCCGATACCGGCGGTGTCCGGAACGTTCGGGATTTCATCCGCGAGCGCCCCCCGCAGCCGGGCGCCGTCACCGAGGACCATGTCCACGTGCGACTGAGCCGTGACCCGCAAGCACACCCGGGTCGGGAACAGCTCCCGGACCGGCACCGTGTCCTTAGTCGGTTCCTGCACCAGCGCGGTCATGAAGTGCCCCGTGGCGCGGCCCTGGGACCCGGCGATGGCGAGCTGCTTGCGCAGGGTCCGGGCGATGGTGCCGTCGCCGTAGGCCAACAGCGCGCCGATCTCGTCGATGATCAGCAGGTTCAGCGGCGTTTCCGGCGAGACCTCGATCTTGCGGCGCCCCGTCGCGGCGAAGGACTGCTGCACCGATCGCAGGTCCGCGATGTACTCCTCCACCAGCGCCGCGCAGCTCTCCTCGGTGTCGGCGTAGCGGTAGGCGACCTGGGCGTCGCCGAACTTGCGGAACTCCAGTTGCTTGGGATCGCAGATCCACAGCCGCACCAGCCCGTCCCGGATCAGCGGGGCCAGCCCGCGCAGCTCGGAGAGCACGATCGAGTTCTTGCCCGCGCCGGTCGCACCCGCGATGAACAGGTGATCGCGGATCTTCAGCCGCCAGTCCGTGCCGTACTCGGTGTCCCCGATGTAGATGTCGTCCAGGTCGACCGCGTCCGACGTCTCGGGCATCTCCGGGGCCGGGATGGTCTCGGTGAACGGCTCCGAACGTTCGATGATCAGCGCGACGTAACCGGGCTTCGGGTGCTCGAACGCGATGCGCTGCACCCGCAGCGTGTCCGCCAGCCGTTCGAGGTTCTCCTCGATCGACCGGCGAGCCTGCCCGCGAGCCAAGGCGAGGGTCACGACATCGACCGACGGGGAGTAGGAGCGCAGCCGGGTGATCCGGGGGAACAGGTCCTCGCCGGTCTTGCGGTCGGTGGCGTACATGTCGCACGCCCGCAGCGCCCGGGTGAAGCGCGGACCGAAGTAGGCCGACCAGCGACGGCGCCAGGCCCGAAGCCGCGGGGCGGCGTAGTGGTCGAAGGTGTCCGGGTGCGCCCGGTACCAGCACAGCAAACTGCCGGCGGTTCCGCCCGCGATGCCGCCGGTGGCGGTCCAGCCGAGCTCGAGACCGGCCCAGAGGACGGCGCCCGGTCCTGCGGTGGCGCCGGGGTGGCGGACGAGCCACTTGAGCGCCTTGACTTCGGTCCCGGTCCGGCGGGACGACTTGGGGGTGTTCATGGCTTGGTGGTCCTCTCGAACAGCACAAGACCGGCCCCGCGTCCCGTAGTGGGAGGTGGCGGGGCCGGTCGTGTGCGCAACGGATCATGTGCGGTTGTTCAGGGTTTGATGGCGGTCCGGGCGTCGGTCAGCTCGGTAGTGAGCGTGCCCATCGCACGGGCCGCGCGGTCGTGTGCGGCCTTGAAGCCGTTGCGGTTCAAGGGCATTCCGCGCATCGACTCCTTGAGCTGCACGAGCGCGGTGTCGAGGTCGTCGACGACCCGGTCGACCTGGTGTGCCATGTCAGAACCTCCAGTCCCGCGAGACCAGCTCGGCCTCGTGCTTCTTGCCCAGCGTCCGCAGGCGGTCCAGTTCGTCGAACGCCTTGGTGCGGAACGACTTCAGTTCGTCTTTGCTGGCGATGGTCCAGGACTCGGCCATCGCGGAGTCGTCGTAGCGGTCGATGAGCTTGTCGACCTCGCCGAGGACTTCGGCGATCATGTCCAGGGTGTTTACGAACGTGGCGTAACGCTGCTGCGCCCGTCGGTTCAGGGTCTTGATCTGCACGTCAGCTCCACCTTTCCGGGTTGTGCGCCAGCGACCACGCGAGGGCGGACAGATCGCCGACCATCAGGCGCACCGAGCGGCCGGCCTGCACCTTCGCTTCCTCCGGAGCGTCGCTCGCCCGGAACTTCTCGAACGCGTCCGTGACCGCGTCCGTCATTGCGCGAATCTCCTGCATGCGCCTCTACCCTTCGCGTGTCGTGGCGACCAGCTCGGCCGCCGAAGTGAGGTCGGCCGCCAGGAACCGCACCGCGTTCCCGACCGCGACCGTGATTTCCCGATCCGGCTCGGAGGCGACGAACGCGCGGTACGCCTCGTTCGCCGCCGTGATGATCGCCAGGATTTCCGACATGTCAGCCCCCGTTCCGGATCACGTGTCGTGCGTGCTCGATGCCTTCGCAGAACCCGGCCTGCCAGGCCAGGTCTTCGGTCGGTTCCGTCATCGCGGCGGCTCGTTCCCGCTCCAGTCGGGCCGCGAGCATCCGGATCACCACGCCGACCTTGACCGGGCGGCTCACCGTCCGGCCTTCCACGCCAGCGCCAGCCCCGAGACCAGCGCGAGCACCCCGAACACCGGGACCGCCCACATCAGCAGCCCCACCAGTACCGCCCAAAACACGTACGTCACTGCTACTCCTCCTCACATGTGCCACTGGCGACCGCACACAGTGCACGTGGCAATCCGTGTCGGTGACAGCCAGAAACTTGCCGAACAGACGTGGTTGGTCTCAGGAATCCCGCTTCGGGCCGTGCGGGTCGTACGACGACAACCCACCCCGAACCGCGTTCATTGCGCCACCCATTCGCCTACTCCTTCCGCTCGAAACTCCGTGGTAGAACCCCAGGACTCCCGGACGACGTGTCCGGCCGGGAATCGAAGCGCGCCACCACAAACAGCGCGGTTTTAGGCATGGATCGGCCCACTGTGTATTTGTCAAAGAACAAGAAGTGCCCTTGCCCGACTCGAAAACGGGCAGCCAACCTATTTGGGAAGGGCTCCAGGGTGGTGATGACGCGACGGCCGGGGAGGTAGCCGCGCGAACCGGTCACCCACCGGTCATTCGGCCGGCATCAGGCGGCGCGCTGCGCAGCACCCGACCCG
Organism: Amycolatopsis sp. NPDC114478; assembly: GCF_055633805.1. Lineage (NCBI taxonomy): Bacteria > Bacillati > Actinomycetota > Actinomycetes > Pseudonocardiales > Pseudonocardiaceae > Amycolatopsis > Amycolatopsis sp. NPDC114478. Next base: position 51,519 of record NZ_JBVKDO010000040.1, read on the forward strand.
GCGGGCTTGAGACCCATCGCCTTGAACCACAGACCCGAGCCGGTGATCCGGCCGTCATCCCCCGTCGTCTGCCACGTGTTCAACACCGGGTCGATCAGCTCCACGTACGTGCCCTCGTCGAACCCCTCCCCCGGGTCCGATGCGAGCGTCACCTTGATCTCCTCGCCCTTGCCCAGCCGACGCCCCTCCACCGGACGCGGCTTCGCGAACAGCATCACCACGAACGCCTGGTTGCCCTCGCGGTCGATCGCGGGCTGAAGCTCCCCCTTGACCTCGCGCATCTTCATCGTCGGGGCCTCCGTGACCATGAACCGGTAGCCCGAGCTGACGAACGGGATGTCCTGCATGTCTAACCTCCTGGCCGAGCTGCTAGAGTTGGTACGCCAACTAAGTTGGTACGCCAACTATAACCACAGACGACGAGCTGTTGCAACAAGTTGGTGCGCCAACTTTTCCGTGAAGGGACGACTACCATGAGTGATGAAACGCCAGCGCACGCTTACGAGCGCGTAGCAGGCGCCCTACGCGACCAGATCCTGGCGCGCACGCTCGCCCCTGGGGCACGACTGCCGACGCGGGACGAACTCGCAGAGACCTTCGGTACGTCGGAAACAACGATCCGCCAAGCGCTCGATCTCCTAGAGTCCGAAGGGCTGATCAACCGTGGACGCGGAGCCGCGCCAACCGTCCGCCTGTACGACCCGCTGATTCGACGAGCAGACCAGCACTACAAGTCCGAACCTGGCGCACCTTTTGCCGACGAGGCCATCGCCACTCAGCGCGTGCCCCGTTACAGCCACACCACCCGGCCGGACAGGGCCGGTCTCGAAACGGCACACCGGCTCAAGATCGGTATCGGCGATGACGTCATGCGTACCGAGTACGTCTCCTACGCCAACGACGAACCGATGATGCTCACGACGTCGTTCGAACCGCTCGCGATTACGCGCGGCACACCGATCGAGAAGCCGGAGGAAGGTCCCCTCATGGGCGCCGGCATCGTCGACCGGTTCACGTCGATCGGGATGCGCCCCACCGAGGTCCGAGAACGCCTCCACTCCCGCATGCCGCGCCCCTCCGAGGCCGAACAGCTCAAGCTTCGCCCGGGCACACCGGTCGTCGCGATCGTGCGCACGTCGTTCTGCGGCGACACCCCCATCGAGACGGCAGACATCCTCCTCGCCGCCAACCAGTACAAGCTGGAGTACACCACCAAGGTGGCCCCTCTTCAGGCCGATTCGTAGCAGGCAGTCACCGCCAAACCGTCCGACTCAGCTAGTCGGGTTGTCTTCCTACCAAACCGCACCGACCTGTGGCAGAACTGAAGATGACAATCACCACCGATTACGAGGAGTGCTGGTGTCTCTCACCGTTCCGGCCGAGTTGCTGAGGCAGGCCCAGGAAGGCGACGTGCACGAGGATGACTTCCTCCGCTGCATCCAAGACTCACTGCCATACGCATGGTCCGTCGTGGCGGGCACTGCGGAGAAGGTCAACGCGAACGGTGCGGCCGTCGAGATCAACGAAGACGTACCCCGGAACGATGCCGAGTGGGGGCAGCTCTTCCGCCTCATGGCCAGCGACTCGATGCGCGCGGCGGTCGAGAAGAAGTTCGGCGTGCGACTCGCGTTCCAGAACTGCTGCAAAGTTGGCGTGTTCGCCCCAACCGCGAAGGCCGAGTACGACGAGTTCACGTCCGCCCGCGCCCAAGTTCTCAATCAGAAGCCTGAACTCCTGAACTGCTAGCCTCGTGGACCGAACGCCCCGTAGCTGCCGAGCAGGGCCAAACTCGCAGTCACGGGGCGTTCCCGCGTCCGAAGCAGCCGCCTGAGGAGTCGACGTGCCACCAGATCCGAGCCCGTCCGTCCCTGGCAGGCTTCGCGAAGACGTCGAGGCGCTGTGGAACTTCCACCGCATCGACGACCCGCTACGCCCCGTCGACGTCGCTATCGGACTCGGAAGCCATGACCCGAGCGTCGCTGTCTACGTGGCCGAGCTGTACGGCCGGCACCTCTTCCCACTGATCGCCTTCACCGGCGCCAACGCACCGACCACAGTCGACCGGTTTCCTCGCGGCGAGGCCGTCCACTATCGAGAGATCGCGATGGACAGGGGCGTCCCGGACTCCGCCATTCTCGTTGAGCCGAAGGCCACGAACACGGCGGAGAACTTCGAGTTCACCCGAGACCTACTCCGCCAGCACGGGACCGAGGTCAGCACTGCCCTGATCCTCAGTCGGCCGTACCAGCAGCGCCGGGCCTACACGACCGCGAAGAAGCTATGGCCAGAGGTCGACTTCCTCTGTTCCGCGATCCAGCAGCCACTGGTCGACTACGTCGAGAGCATCGGCGATCCCAAGCGAGTGATCGACATGCTCGTCGGCGACACCCAACGGCTGACGATCTACGCCGACGCCGGGTACGCGATCCCCCAGGACATCCCGGCCGACGTCGAGGCGGCGTACAACAGACTGGTCGCGGCGGGCTACGACAGCCGCCTGATTCCGACCAGTTAGGACCCGAGGACCGTGGAAGCCGACGAGTTCGACCGCGTTCGCCAAGACCTCGACCCGATCCGCCGGGCGAAGCGTTCAACGGCGCTGATCGAGACCTACCGGGACCGGATGGCCGAGCTGTCACGCCTACGCAAGGACGCGATCGAGCAGCCCCACGACACCGGGATGAGCTACACCGAGATTGCCACTTCTCTCGGCATCAGCAAGGGCCGCATCACCCAGATCCGCTCTCAGCCGTCCGAGTCGCTGTGACCGAAGCCCGTCCCACGGGATCGGTGTGTTCAGAGTTTCTTTTCTTGTTCAAGGCGGCCCCTCCGGGGCCGCGCCGCTATCGGCCGGCACGCGCGGGGCCCGCCTCCGGCACCCACGCGACCGGCCGGCGGCTGCACCGGGGGACCGCAGCTCAAGAAGAAGAGAATGTCCTCGCCGGACGGGCAGGTCTCCGAGATGGCCGGATCGTGCGCGGTGGTTGCGTCCGTGAGCGGCCTGTCGCCATCTCGTCGACCTCCCGGAGGGCTATCACGCCGCGTCAAGGGGGCAGTTCTCATCAGCACGCTCAGCCGGATGGAAAGCGCCCCCTTGACCCGGCGCGATCGGGCGTTGCCAGGTCGACGAGATGGCGAAGAGGCCTCCCACTTGCGAGAGGGAGACATCGAACGCACCACTGTCACGAAGGGACTGACTCAACGCGAGGCGCCCGTGTCGCGAACGTGGCAGACCAAGTCTCATCGCTGACGTCATCAACCGAGACTTGCCAGGAGTACCGCCGGTTGGGCTCAAGCGGAACGCCTGGGCCAACAGTCACAACGAACGGTGCAGTCGCTGGAGCGTTCGTCGGCACATCTGCTCGCTTCTCGATGTTCAGATCAGCGGTAGCGACGATCGGGCCCTCACCGTCTTGGAACGTTACCGGCGCACCGTGCTCGTCAACCAAACTCAACTGGACCGTGTGCGATCCTGCTGCTTCTTCCAGCGAATCGAACGTGACGATCGCGATCACAGCCATCGGCCTACTGGTGGGTGCGTCGACGGCTGTCCAACCGATACCCAAGGCGTGAGCCTTGCCCGTACTGGGATCACTTTGGCCAGAGTCTGCGGTGACAACAACAACCTTCATTGACCGATGACCTCGCCGTGACGATGCACTGAAACGTAGAAGTTCCGCCTCTGCACAACCTCGCCAGAGCCGGCATCAGCGCTACGGACTGTAATGCCGTCAGGCTGCTCAGTCTTCACCAGGGGATGAAGGGATGTCGCAGGGAAGACCCTGTGCTTCACTGCCGCGCCGATCGCAAGAGCGTACCGACGCAAAGTCGACAACCGAGGGTCACTGCCCATGGTTTCAATATCCGAAACTACGCTCTGTGATCGCCCCATGGCTTCCGCCACGGCAACCTGACTCAAGCCAAGGCTTCTACGAAGCTTGACCAACTGGTCAACCCATGCGAAGTCCGCTCTGACCAGCTCTTCGGCCAAGGCGTCCTGCTTGCTGCTGGAGTCGATACCGAGCAGCTCATCGAACTCACTCATCGTTCCTCCAGTATCGGTCAAACCCGATAGTAGCTTTACCCCTCACGTTGCCACCACCCCCAGCGCTGCGCAGCGTCGTCTATGTCACTGTCTTGCTGCTCCTTCGACACCTTGTCGTTGAACAGCAGCCCCAGCATCCCCTGGTCCTGGTGTAGCCGAGGAGGCTCGCTGTAGTACAGCCGCCACTCGCGCCTCCTAATGCGCCACTTGATCTCCATCGTGCCTGGTTGACGCGCTAGGTACGGGCGACCGTCTTCAGGCTCGTTTAGCTCTCCGCGCTTGGCGCGATCTAGCTTCACCTTGATCAGCGCGCGGAAGTCGCTGGCGGCGATTGAGCCCTCGGACGCCTCGATCAGGGCGGCATGCGCTAGCACTTCCGAGATCGGGATCTTCTTCCCGTCTTCCTCATACCAAAACCAGACGCCTCCACAGCTGAAGGCAAACGAGACCCGACCGGACGTCACGCAACCTCCTTCATCTCGGCGTGCGTGGTGTATCACCCGGGGTGGGCAATGCGTTACACGTTCGACGTCCCCGCTGGCAACCCGCACGTACTCCACTCCCAGTCGTAAAGCCATGATCAGTTGTATCAACCAGGTGTGCTCTGTCGACGGATTGTTACGGACCAGTTGCCTACGGCGCCGAAGCCCACGCTTTACCCTCTCCAATGGTCGCAAGACGACCACAGTTGACCACGGGTAGCGGCTCAACGTAGCCGACTGGTTGCCCAGGTAGGGGTAAATGTGGATCACTTTTGACGATCGACGGAAGACATGATCCACAAAAGCGGGTGTCGCAGGTTCGAATCCTGCCGGGGGCACCCAGGTAGCGGCGGCAACTCGCCCGGATTCGCCGACGGGGCGCGGGTGCAATGGAACACCACATCCGCGCTCCCGCAGCGATGGCGCACCGGTCAACTGGCTGCAGCATCGAGGTTCTTGACCAACTCGGAAGCGAGCTTGCGCTTCTTCCGCCAAGCCAGCTGCGCGTGGTTCATCATCCCGTAGCGCGTGCTGAACTGTGACGTCCAGATCTCGACGCCGCACTTGCTGGTGCCGTCCGGGTCGAACGCGATCGAGACGACCGGAGCGCCGACCCTCAGCTTCGGCCGGTAGTTGAGATCACCTTTCCCGGAAATCCTGGTCCAGGTGACGTTGAAACACGCCGCGACGATCTCCGCGGCCGCCTGTTCGGACATCGGCACCTCGACCACCACGTGCCGGCGCGCGTCCACTTGAACAAAAATCACCCAGCACAGCAAGGCGATGACGACGAGCACCCAAAAGACTTCCATTTTTTGTCACCTTTCACGGACGACTCGGATGTTCCTGCGACATAGTCGTCCGCGGGCACCGGATCGTTGCAGGCAAATGACCTGAAACTCTCTCGAACCTCGTAACATCATGACTCCCGGAACGACTTGGACTGGGAAACCACCGGGATCGATGGCAGAGGTGCGTCGGCATGACATCGAAATGCCAACTGATGCGCCCCGGGTCTGGTGCAGGTCTCGTTGCCTGTCACCGAGCCCGGGCAGGCTCGAAGGATTGATCGTAGCGCGACGCTCGGTGGCCGGCC
>NZ_JBVKDO010000041.1:0-48420 GCF_055633805.1 Amycolatopsis sp. NPDC114478
GCTACGAACGCAAACCCAGCCACTACCTCGCCTTCCTCACCCTCGGCGCCGCCATCACTTGCTACAGGAAACTCGCCAAATGAGACACGCTCTAAGAATCGATTATTATGTGAATAGCGTGTTACCGTCTGATCATGGCGAAGAGAGCGGGAGGCGAAAGCCTGGCCGTTTCGGTGTACCACCGGCTGCGGTCGGCGATCCTCAACAGTGAACTGGCCCCGGGCGAGCGCGTGAAACCCGCCGAGCTGAGCGCGGAGTTCGGGGTCAGCCTCAGCGTCGTACGGGAGGCGCTGGGCCTGCTCGCGGCCAAGGACCTCGTCCAGGTGGACCGCAACCGCGGGTTCCGGGTCACGCCGCTGTCCATGCAGACGCTGACCGACCTGACCGAGGCCCGGGCGATCAACGAAGGCTCGGCGCTGCGGCTGTCGGTGCAGCGCGGCGGCGTCACGTGGGAGTCGGAGGTGCTGGCCGCGCACCACCGGCTGGGCGGTCAGCCGATGCTGCTGCCCGGCCGGCCGATGCGGCGCAACGAGGAGTGGGCCCGCGCGCACCTGGAGTTCCACCACACGCTGATCAAGGCGTGCGGCAACGCGGTGCTGCTCGACATCTGCACCCGCCTGTCCGACGCGGCGGAGCTCTACCGGGCGTGGTCCGGCCCGGGCGGCGAGGAGCGCCACCGCGACGTCGCGGGCGAACACCAGGGCCTGGTGGACGCGGCCCTGGCGCACGACGCCGACTTGGCGGTCGCCCGGTTCGAAGCGCACATCAACCGCACCAAGGAGATCGTGATGGAGTCGAGCTTCAGCGCGGAGCCGGCGTCATGACCAGGACCGCCCTGACCGGCGTCCGGGTCTTCGACGGCGCGCGCCTGGCCGAACCCACCACCGTCGTCCTCGACGGGCCGCTCATCGGCACCGACGCGGCCGGCGCCGAGGTCGTCGACGGGGCCGGGGCCACCCTGCTGCCCGGGCTCTTCGACGCCCACGTCCACCTCCTCACCCCCGGCGACCTGCGGGCCCTCGCCGGGCACGGCGTCACCACCGCGCTCGACATGGCGTGCTGGCCACGCGAACGCGTCGACTCCTTCCGCGGGCAGATCCCCGACATCCGCAGCGCCGGGCTGCCCGCCATCGGGCCCGGCGGCAACCACTCGGAGATGCCCGGCATGCCCGCGGAGGCGATCCTCACCGCGCCCGGGCAGGCCGCGGAGTTCGTCGCGCGCCGCGTCGCCGAGGGCTCGGACTACCTCAAGGTCGTCATCGAAGGCGACCTCCTGGACCAGGCGACGATCGACGCGGTCGTCGCCGAGGGCAAGGCGCACGGCAAGCTCACCGTCGCCCACGCCTCCTCGGTCGACGCCTACCGGCGCGCGGTCCACGCGGGCGCCGACGTCATCACCCACGTCCCGCGCGACGGCGTCCTCGACGCCGAGACCACGTCCCGGATGGCCGAGCAGGGCCAGATCGCCGTCCCCACGCTCACCATGATGGACGCGCTCACCACGAAACTCGGCGCCGACGGCTACGGCTTCAGCCGCGACTCGGTCACCGCGCTGCACGCGGCCGGCGTGCCGATCCTCGCCGGCACCGACGCGTTCTCCGCGCCGATGCTACCGGTCCCGGTCGTGCCGGGGGCGAGCCTGCACCAGGAGCTCGCGCTGCTCGTCGCCGCCGGACTGTCCGAAGTGGACGCTTTACGCGCGGCGACTGACCTGCCCGCGCGGTACTTCGGCTGCCCCGACCGCGGTGCCTTGCGCGAAGGCCTGCGCGCCGACGTCGTGCTCGTCGACGGCGATCCCACCCGCGACATCACGGCGACCGCGAAGATCCGCGGCGTCTGGGCGGCCGGGGTGGCGGTCGCGTGAGCGAGCGTTCGGCACCGAGTGACTGCGGTACGGCAGCGACTTCTGCTGGACCCCGCCGGCCGCCGTCGACGCCCAGCTGGCGGGCATCGACGCGGCGGCTCAGCCCGAGGGCACGACCTGGCGGGAGCTGACGACCGCCAACTGCGGCCGCCTGTTCCCCCGGCCCGCGTCAGCCTCGGACCTGCTGGACGTCTCCCGCGACCGGCGCCGGAGCTGAGTCCGGCAGGGTCGGGCGCAGGGCGAGGACGACGACCGTCGCGACCGTCAGGTGCATGAGCATCAGGCCGATCACGTTGGCCACCGTCGCGCCCGCGGTGAACAGCAGCAGGTCCGGAATCCAGGTGGCGGCCAGGGCCACCGGGACGACGATCCGCAGCGCCTTCGGGGCGCGGCGGGCGATCAGGAACCAGCCGGCGGTGCCGAGGAGCAGCCCGACGACCGTCGCCGGCAGGTAGGACCCGGCGTTGAGGCCCATGCCGATCCCCCCGTCGTCGAGGGAGGACGCGCCGAGCGCGAGGAGGGTGTTCACGGCCGCGGCCGCCACGAGGGCGATCCCCAGGCGAACAACCATGGCGGAAGTCGGGGTGGCGGTGGTCGGCATCGCTCCTCCTTGGGTTGCGTGTTAAACCCAAAGGTAGTTTGAGTTGCGTGTTAAAGTCAAGCGTGGGCGAGAACGAAGCGGTGGAGCCGTTCGACCGGCTCGGCGATGACGAGCGGCGCGCGTGGGTCAACCTGGCGAAGGTGCTGCTCACGCTGCCGGGCGCGCTGGAAAGCCAGCTGCTGCGGGATTCCGACCTGACGTTGCTCGGCTACATGATCCTGGCGCGGCTTTCGGTGGTGCCGGGGGAAAGCCTGCGGATGAGCGAGATCGCGGAGATGGCCAACGGGTCGCTGCCGCGGATCTCCCACGCGGTGGCCCGGCTGGAGGATCGCGGGTGGGTGACGCGGACGGTGTGCACCGGCCAGGGGCGCCGCTTCACGATCGCGACCCTGACCGACGCGGGGCGCGCGCACCTGGCGACCGCGTCCCCCGCGCACGTCGCGAACGTCCGGCGGCTGGTGATCGAACCCCTCGGCGCCGACTTCGTGGGGTTCGGCGACGCCGTCGAGCGGATCGTCGAGAACCTGGGCCTGCCCACCGAGGTCTTCAAGCGCCCGAAAGCCTGACCGGCTCGGGCGCCGGACCCCGCCGTCGGTCACCATGGGACCGTGTCCCAGCCCGTTCCCGTGCCCGAAGCCGCCGGCCCCGGCCTGCTGTACCTCGTCAAGCAGCTCGAGCTCGCCGTGCGGGCCCGGCTCGACGAGGTGCTCCGCCCGGTCGCGCTCACGCCCCTGCAGTACACCGCGCTCACCGTGCTGGAACGCCGGTCCGGACTCACCACCGCCGAGCTGGCGCGCAACTCCTTCGTTACCGACCAGGCGATGGCCGACATGGTCGTCGCGCTCGAACGGCGGGGCCTCATCGCGCGGGAAGGCGATCCGCAGGACCGGCGGCGACGGGTGATCGGGCTGACCGGAACCGGGCAAGAGCTCCTTGACCGGGTCCGCGACGACGTCGCCGCGCTCGAAGAACGCATGGTCTCGCAGCTGAACCCCCGTGACGCGGCCCGGTTCCGCGCCTACGTCGTCGCGTGCCACGCGGCGCTCGCCGACCGGCCGTCGCACTAAAAAAAGACAGGAAACCTGTACATCTTCGGCTCGGCGTGGGACTCTCGGTGCCACATCGAGCCGGGCTTGACGGTCCGGGGTGAGGGGCACCACCATGCGCGTCCTGGCGCTGCTCGGCGCGATCCTGCTGACGACCGGCCTGGTCGCGGGGACCGCGGCCGCGGCCACGAGCGAACACCACACGGGGCAGCTGCCGGACGGCGCCACCTGGGTGGCGGACGTGCCGGCCGCCTGGAACGGCACGACGATCCTCTACAGCCACGGTTTCGGCCCGCTCGCCGCGCAGGACGCGCCGGACGACGAAACCCGCGAAGCACTGCTCGACAGCGGGTACGCCCTGGTCGGCTCGTCCTACAGCGGCCCGTCGTGGTGGGCGCTCGCCTCCGCCGTCGACGACCAGTTCGGCGCGCTGGCGGCGGCCGGGCGGCTGACCGGCCACCCGCGCCGCACGATCGCGTGGGGCACCTCGATGGGCGGCCTCGTCAGCGCCCTCGAAGCCGAACGCGGCGGGCTCGACGGCGTCCTGAGCACCTGCGGGCTCGTCGCCGGCGGCCTGAACCTGAACAACTACCAGCTGGACGGCGAGTACGCGCTGGCCCACCTCCTCGCGCCTGCCCAAGACGTCAAGCTCGTGCGGTTCGCGAGCCCGGCCGAGGCGAGCGCATCGGCCGCCGCGCTGACGAAGATCGCCACCGCCGCGCAGGCCACGCCCGCCGGGCAGGCGCGCATCGCGCTCGCCGCCGCGCTGATGAACGAGCCCGGCTGGTTCACCGGCCCGACCCCGCCGGCCGACTACCCGGGCCAGGAAGTCCAGCAGCAGCAGGAACTTTCCCAGTTCGTGCTCGGGTTCGTCGTCTCCGGCCGCTACCAGATCGAGCTGGCCGCCGGCGGCAACAGCGCGTTCACCGCCGGCGTCGACTACCGCGCGCTGCTGGCCGGCAGCAGCCACGCCCGCCAGGTCCGGGCCCTCTACCGCACGGCGGGCCTCGACCTGGACGCCGACCTCGCGACCCTGACCCGCGACGCCGGCATCCGGCCGGACCCGCAGGCCGTGCGCACCCTCGCGCGCACGTCGGCGGCGGCCGGCCGGCTGCGCGTCCCGACGCTGGACATCCACACGATCGCCGACCAGCTCGTGCCGGTGGAGCAGGAAGACTGGTACGGCAAGCAGGTGCACCGGGCGGGCGCCGGGTCCCTGCTGCGCCAGGCCTACGTCGGCGCGACCGGGCACTGCGCGTTCCGGACGGCGGAGACGGTCGCGGCCCTGCACGCGCTCGAATCGCGGATCGGGACCGGGCGGTGGGGTGACGTCGCCGAGCCGCGGCGGCTCAACGAAGCCGCCGGCGGCACCGGCCGGTACGTGCGGTTCGACCCGCCGTCGCTGACCGGTGCCCGCCGGTAGGGCTACGACCGGAGGACGAACGCGGCGACGTCGAGGCCGAGCTGCCGTCCGGCCTCGTGGTCGAGCCGTGTGTGGACGCCGGCGACGATCCGGCTCAGCCCGGCCTCGTCGGCGGCGTCCTGGAACGTCGCGAACCGCCGGACCACCCCGGGCAGCGCTTCCGACGTGACGGCCAGGGGCCACCGCGGCCCGAACTCCTGCCGCAGCACCAGGGAACCCGCCTGCGAGATGACGCTGTGCGCGCCGGGGTACGCGGGGTCGGCCGGGGTGGTGGCGAGGCTCGACCAGTCGGGGACGGCGTCCGTCGCCGGGTTGCCGTCGTCGCCGGCCAGGCGGATCGCCGTGATCGGCCGCCAGATCCGGTAGTGGTACTTCGCTTCGTAGAACGCGATGACGGCGTCGGCGAAGGCCAGGTTCAGCCGCGCGAACACCCGCGCCGCGACCACCAGTCCGGCGTGCGACCCGCCGACGACGGACTGCGCGATCTCGTTCCAGTAGTTCCAGATCGGCGCCGCCCAGAACCGCGCCCGCACGGTCTCGTCCGCGGTGCGGGTGGTGCTGGTGTCCCGCCCGGCCGCCGCGACTTCGTGGAACGCCTTCGCGTACCGGGCGCCGGTCAGCGCGGGGTAGGCGCCGGGCCGGAACCGGTCCGCGCGGTCGAGCACGAACGGCGTCACGGCGGCCCAGTGGGTGAACGCGGCGGGGGCGAACGCGGGCGGCGTCGGCCGGTACTGCCCGGGCGCGGTGCCCGGGGGGATCGCCGGCGGGACGGCGGCCGAGCCGTCGTTCGCGCGCAACCCCAGCAGCAGCCGGGCGACGAGCCCACCGGCCCGCACGCCGGCGGCCCGGCCCGCGGGACGCACCTGCGCCAGCTGGCCGGCCAGCAGGGCCGCGAACTCGCCCGCGCGGGTGGGGTACAGCGCGGCCAGCACGTCGTGCGCGGCCTGCGCCGCGGCCGCCTCCGGGTCCGCCCCGCCCGGGACGTCGACGGTGAACAGGTAGGGGCGTCCGGTCCCGGTCGTCGCGACGACGGCGTCGTGGATCGCCGCGTGCAGCAGGGCGAAGCTCCGGGTCGGGTGCACGGTCGCGGGCTGGAGGCCGGCGGTGCGGACGGTGGCCAGCAGCTCCCGGTTCCAGGCGAGGACGACGTCCGCACCGCCCCGCCGGGCCGGCGGGGCCGCGGCGGCGGGCGACGGCAGGCCGGTGGTGGCGAGCACGGCGGCGGCCGCCCCGCCCGAGACGAGCAGGTGCCGGCGCGACATCGATGTGGTCATTTCTCTCCCCGGTTCGGCGGATGGTCCGCTTCCCGATACGTTCCTTGGTTACGGCGTAACCCCCGTCCGTATCCCTCAGGTGGCGGGAAGAATCGGCAGGGGAGAAGGCGGGCGGTGCCGGTGGCACAGCGGTTCCGGCGCAGGCGCGCCGAACAGGACGAAGCGGGCGCGGCGCCGCAGCCGCGGCTGCACGCGGTCGGCGCGGACGTCTACCCGGACTGGGAGGCGGTCTACCGCGACAACGTCGATCGCCTGTACCGGTTGATGTTCTCGAAGGTCGGCAACCGGCCCGACGCGGAGGACCTCACCACCGAGGTCTTCCTGACGGCGTTGCGGCCGCTGCGCGTCTCCGCGAGCGTCGGCGAGGTCCGGGCGTACCTGCTGGCCACCGCGCGGACGGTGCTGGCCGGGCACTGGCGGCGCACGCTCGGCCGCGAGATCACCACCCTCGACGAGGAGCGCGACATCGCGGCGTTCGAAGCCGACGTCGTCGACCCGCGCACGCCGGCCCGCGCCGAGGCTATTCTCGCGCAGCTGCCCGAGCGGTATGGCCGCATCCTGCGGCTGCGGTTCCTGCAGGCGTGTTCGCTCAAGGAGGCGGCGGCGGAGCTGGGCACCACCGTCGGCAACGCGAAGGTGTTGCAGCACCGCGCGCTGCGGCAGGCGGCCCAGGTGGCGGAAGGGATGGAGCCGTGACCACTCGAGGCGTCCGCCGGTTCGTCAAGGACCTCCTGCGCCGGCGTCGGCCGCGCCCGTTCGCGGCCGACGCCGGCGACGAGGCCGAGCTGCGGACCGCGGTGCTGCTGCGCGCCGCCCGGCCGGGTGCCGGGGCGGCGGGCGAGGAGTTCGTCGCCGGGCTGCACCGACGGCTCGCCCAGGAGTTCGGCGACGCCGCGCCGGCCGGCAACCGCCGGCGGTTCATCCAGGTGTCGTCGGCCGCCGCGGTGGCGGCCGCGGCGGGCGCGGGCGTCGAGTACCTGGTGACGTCCGGGGCCGAGCCGGCCGCGGCCCCACCGCCCGCCGAGGACGTGCTGCGGCCGGAGAACGGCGAGTGGCGGGCCGTCGTGGCGGCGCACGACCTGCCCGAGGGCGGCGTGCTGCCGTTCGACTTCGGGGCGGTGGCGGGCTTCGTGCAGCGTTCGGGCGGGCAGGTGCGCGCGGTCTCGGCGACGTGCACGCACCTCGGCTGCCGGCTCAACCTCGACGCCCCGGCCCGGCGGCTGAACTGCCCGTGCCACCGGACGTCCTTCGCGGTGGACGGGGCGGTGCTCATGCACCAGCTGCCGGTGACGCCGCCGCCGTTGCCGCACCTGGTGGTGCGCGAGGCCGGGGGAGTGGTCGAGGTGCTGGTCCCCTCGACGGGAGCGTAACCCCCGCGCGTATTCCTGGTATGAGGAATTCCGTTGGGGTGAAACACTTCCTGCTCGTCACGGTGGCGGCGCTGGCGCTCACGGCCTGCGCCGCGCAGCCGGCCGCCGCGCCCGCGCCGTCGATGCCCGGGATGGCGAGCATGACACCGCCGCCACCGCCGGTGGCCACGAACTCGACCGCGAACGCCGTGGCCGTCAAGGAGTTCGCGTTCACGCCGGCCGCGACCACGGTCAAGGTGGGCACGACCGTCACGTGGACCAACCAGGACCAGGACGCGCACACGGTCACCAGCACCGGGTCCGGCGGCCCGCTGCGCTCGCCCACCCTCCAAACCGGACAGTCCTACCGGTACACCTTCACCACTCCGGGGACGTTCGACTACCTGTGCACGATCCACCCGTTCATGACCGCCACCGTGACGGTGACGCCGTGACCGGCGAAGACGGCGACCCCGAAGGCATGACACGGCGCCAGCTGCTGCGCCACACCGCCTGGTTCGGCGCCGCGGTCGTCCTCACGGTGTCCGGCGGCGAAGTGATCAGCCGGATCGCCGGGCCGGGCGAGGCCGGCGCCGCCGACGACCCGAACGCGCTGCGGTTCGTCCAGATCAGCGACAGCCACCTCGGCTTCACCGGACCCGCCAACACCGCCGTCGAGGCGTCGTTCTCCCACGCGCTCACGCAGATCAACGGGCTCGGGTACCGCCCGGACTTCGTCATGCACACCGGCGACCTGACGCACCTGTCGACGCCGGCCCAGTTCGACCAGGTCAAGCAGATGCTGGGCACGCTGGACACCGGGCACGTGTCCACGGTGCCCGGCGAGCACGACTCGATCGACGACGCGGGGCAGAAGTACCGCGCGACCTTCGGGGCGGGCACGGCGGGCGACGGCTGGTACAGCTTCGACGTCAAGGGCGTCCACTTCATCGCGCTGGTCAACACCCTCAGCCTGGAGAAGCTCGGCCATCTCGGGCCGGACCAGCTCGAGTTCGTCCGCAAGGACGTCGCGAAGCTCGGTGCGGACACGCCGATCGTGGTGTTCAGCCACATCCCGCTGTTCGCGATGTACCCGGCGTGGGGCTGGGGCACCGACGACGCGGCCCAGGCCCTGTCGTACCTGCGGCGGTTCTCGTCGGTGACCTGCCTCAACGGGCACGTGCACCAGCTGTTCACCAAGACCGAAGGCAACATCACCTTCCACAGCGCGACGACGACCGCGTACCCCTTGCCCCAGCCGGGAACGCGGCCCGCGCCGACGCCTGTGACGCTGCCCGCGGGCAAGCTCGCGGACGCGCTCGGCATCCGCGAAGTGACCTACCGGCCGGGCACGCCGGGCCTCGCGGTGAAGGACGTGAAGCTGGCATGAACGTCCTTCTGCGTCTCGCGACGGCGGTGTGCCTCGGGGTCAGCGGCTACGTCCACGCCCAGCTCTACGTCGGCGGGTACCGGGTGATCCCGGTGATCGGGCCGGCCTTCCTGCTGCAGGCCGCGGGCGCGCTCGCCGTGGCGATCCTGGTGCTGGCGGGCGGCCCGCCGCTCATCCGGCTGGCGGCGGCCGGACTGGCGGCGGGGGCCCTGGCCGGGTTCGCGCTGTCGCGGACCACCGGGTTGTTCGGCTTCTCCGAACGCGGGTTCCAGCCCGCGCCGCAAGCACTCGTGAGCGTGCTCGCGGAGGTCGCGGTGCTGGTCCTCGTCGCGGTCGCGTTCCTCCGCGCCCGCCGGTCACCGCAGGTAGGAGGCGCCGTTGACGTCGAGGACCGCGCCGGAACTCCACACGGCCCCGGGTGAGGCCAGGTGGACGATCGCGGCGGCGACGTCCTCGGCCGTCCCCACCCGGCCGAAGGGGCTCTGCTCGCGCAGTTCGTCGCCACCGGCGCCGGCGAGCTTGGTCTCCTGGCGTTCGGTGGCGACGAACCCCGGCGCCACCGACGTCACCGAGATCCCGTGCGGGGCCAGGGCGATCGCCATCGACTGGCCGAACGCCTGCAGTGCCGCCTTGCTCGCGCCGTAGGCCGGGTGCTCGGGTTCGCCGCGGAACGCACCGCGCGAGCCGACGTTGACGACGCTGCCCGGGCGGCCCTGCTCGATCAGGTGCCGGGCCACCGCCCAGGTGACGTTCGCGGCCCCGAGCAGGTTGACCTCCACCGTGCGCCGCCACACCTCGACCCACTGGTCGTAGCCGACTTCGGCGACCGCGTGGCGGGTCCGCTCGGTCGGGGCCTGCGCGGCGTTGTTGACCAGGACGTCGACCCGGCCGAGCGCGGCGACCGCGTCGTCGGCGACCCGCCGCGCCGCGGCCGGGTCGCCCAGGTCGCCGGCCAGGCACACGTGCCCGGACCCCTCGAGTTCGCCCAGCGTCGTCTCGGCGTCGTCGCGGCGCGTGCCGTAGTGGACCGCCACGCGGTAGCCGCGGGCGGCGAACGCCTTCGCGGTGGCCCGGCCGATCCCGCGGGACCCGCCGGTCACGAGCACGCCCTTCACCGGCCGTCCTCCGCGATCAGGTCGAGGCGCGGGGTTTCGCCGGGGCCGACCGGGAACTGGGCGAGGAACGTGACGCCGTCCTCCCGCGCGTCGAAGCGGGCGATCCGGGTCGCTTCCGGTTCGTAGAAGACGTCTCCGGGCCGCAGCACCGATTCGGGCTCGCCCTCGATCTGGTAGACGGCCGAACCGGTTTCGATGCTGCCGAACACCGGTCCATTGTGGATGTGCAGGCCGGCGCCGAAGCCGGGCGTGATGGTGATCCGGCGGACCTCGACGAGGTCGACCAGCCGCGGGGCCGGGAGCCGCTGTTCCAGCACGAGCGTCCGGGTGACGGGCTCGGCCGGGACGGGCGCCGGTTCGCCGCCGGCCACCGGCTCGCCGATCTCGGTCGTCGTGCCGTCGCCCGGGATCTCTTCGATGGCCAGGTGGGTCATCGCTGTCGTGTCGGTGGCGCCGTGCCAGTGCCACTCCCCGGCGCCGACGCGGACGGTGTCGCCGGGCCGGATGAGCTGGGCCGGCCCGCCGCGGCGCTGCACGTACCCGGTGCCCTCGGTGACGACGAGGACCTGGCCGAGCGGGTGCCGGTGCCAGCGCGTGCGGGCCCCGGGCGCGAACTGCACGCGGTCGACCCGCGTGCGCGACGGGCCTTCGGGGACGGCGAGCGACGTGACCCACGCGCTGCCGCTGATCGCGTCGGCGGGCGCGGGCGCGCTGGTCTGCGGGACGGGACGGACGTGCACGAAGGACTCCTCAGTGGACGGTGAGCAGGGCGAGGACACCGGAAACGGCCTGGTCGAAGGGTTCGGGGGTGTCGGCGGCGCGGGCGAGGACGTAGCCGCCCTGCAGCACGGCGACGACCGTGGCGGCCAGGGCGGCCGGGTCCAGCCCGGCGGGCAGCTCACCCGCGGCCTGGCCTTCTTCCAGGACTTCGGCCAGGCGCGCACGCAGGCGGGTCAGGGTGTCGTCGACGGGAGCGCGCAGCTCCGGATCGGCGACGATCTCGGGGTCCTGGGTCAGCCGGCCGATGGGACAGCCGCGGAGCACTTCGCGCTCGCGGCGCAGGTACGCGGTGATGCGCTCGACGGCGGTCCCGGGCCCGCGCAGCTGCGCGTCGGCGGCGGCCAGCAGCTCGTCCGCGCTGCGCCGCACGGCTTCCAGCGCGAGCGCGCGCTTGCCGGAGAAGTGGTGGTACATGCTGCCCTGCCCGGCGCCGGCGCGCTGCTGGATGGCCTTGGGGCTGGTGCCGACGTACCCGCGCTCCCACAGCAGCTCGCGGGTGCTGTCGATGAGCTGGTCCCTGGTGTCCACGTCCGGCACTGTACATACCAGTAGGTACAGAAGCCAGACGTGGTCTTCTCGCCGGTGTGCGGCAGGTGCTCAGTGGATGGGCCGCAGGAGCGGACGTGGCTGCGAAAGGATGGCGCTGACCTGGCCGTCCTCCGGCGACGGCGTCAGACCCGGCCCCGGAGTCATCACCGTCTCGGTGAGCGTGACGTCCTCGCCGCAGCGCAGGCAGGTGCCCGACTGCGCCACCTCGCCCTCGCAGCCCGCGTGGACGAACACGCGGCGCCGGCCGGACGGGGCGTAGTGCTCGTCGCCCCACGCCGACAGGGCGCGGACGACCGGCCAGAGCCCGCGGCCCTTCGCCGTCAGCTCGTACTCGCTGCGCTTGCCGGGGCCGGGCACGCGCTCCAGCACGCCTTCGCCGATGAGGAACTCCAGCCGCTCGGTCAGCACCGCACGTGGGATGCCGAGGTGCTCGACGAAATCGCTGAAGCGGCGGACGCCGAACACCGCGTCGCGGACGATCAGCAGCGTCCAGCGCTCGCCGACGATCTCCAGCGCGCGGACCATCGAACAGGCTTGGTTCGTGTACTCGCGGGGCAGCGCCATGCGTCCAGTCTGCCACAAAAAAGTTCGTTCATCGAACCAACCGTGCTAGTCTCCCGGGCGGAAGAGTTCGGTGACCGAATCAACGTGGGAGTCCGCATGGCCAGCCGCCCCGGAGCCGTCCTCGTCGCCTCCGGCGGCGCCACGCTGCTCGCGCTCTTCGTCTTCACCGCGCCGCTGTCGATCGTCCCGGCGGTGGCCGGCGGGCTCGGCGCCGGCGTGGTCGCGACGTCGTGGATCCTCAGCTCGATGAGCCTCGGGCTGGCCGTCGCGCTGCTGCCGGCTGGGGCGATCGGCGACGACTTCGGCCGGCGGCGCGTGTTCGTCGCCGGTGCCGTCGTGACGGCGGCCGGCTCGGTGCTGTGCGCGGTCGCGCCCGGGCCGCTGACGTTCATCGCCGGCCGCGTCGTCGAAGGCCTCGGCTCCGCCGCGCTGATCGCGTGCGGGCTCGCCGTGCTCGGCCCGGCGTTCCCGGACGCCGCCGGCCGCGCCCGCGCGACCGGCCTGTGGGGCGCTTGCCTCGGCGCGGGCATCGCGACGGGCCCGCTGGCCGGCGCGGCCCTCGACCACCACTGGCGCGTGCTCTACGTCGTGATCGCGGGGCTGTCGCTCGGCGTCGCCCTGCTCGGCCGGGTCTTGCTCGCGGAGTCGGTGTCAGGGCGCCCGCGGACGGTCGACGCGCCCGGCGCGCTGCTGCTCGGCGGCGGCCTCGCGGCGCTGCTGGCCGCGCTCACCGAAGGCAGGCAGGGCTGGACGAGCCCCCTGGAGCTCATCCTGATCGCGGCGGCGGTCGTGCTGCTCACCGCGTTCTTCGCCCACCAGAACCGCTCCGGCGGCGGCATGCTCGACCTGACGCTCTTCCGCCGCCCGGCCCTGGCGTCGGCGACGGCCGGCGCGTTCGTGGCGGGCGCGGGCGTCACCGCGCTGATGGCGTTCCTCTGCACGATGCTCGAAAACGGCCTGGCGCTGCGCCCGCTCGCCGCGGCGCTGGTGGTGCTCGGCTGGTCGGCGACGAGCGTGCTTTCGGCGTTGCTGACGCGCCGGCTGCCGGCGTCGTTCTCCGGTGGCGCGCGGCTGAGCGCCGGTTTCCTCGTGGTGGCGGCGGGGCTGGTGCCGCTCGCGTTCGTGACCCCGGCGTCCAGTCCGGCGTCCCTGCTGCCGGGCCTGGTGGTGGCCGGGTTCGGAACGGGCGTGGTGAACGCGTCCCTGGGGCGCGAAGCGGTGGCGAGCGTCCCGCCGCACCGGACCGGGATGGGCAGCGGCATCAACAACACGAGCCGCTACGTCGGCGCGGCGCTCGGCGTGACGGTGGTCAGCGTGCTGGCCGTCCACCCGTCCCCGGCGGACCTGACCGCGGGCTGGAACGGCGCGGTGGTGGTGGGCATCGCGGTGTCACTGGTGGGAGCGACAGCGATCGCGACGTTGACCGCGCGGGCGAAGCGCGTCACGCCAGTCGCGGCGTGAACCGGCTAGCGCGCGCCGTCTTTTCAGGCAGGTGTGGCTAGAGCCCGTAGGTCTTGCCGATGATGTCGCGCTGGATCTCGCTCGTCCCGCCGTACACAGTGGACACCACGGTCGACCGCAGCAGGCGTTCCATGCCGTACTCCGTCGCGTACCCGTAGCCGCCCAGCATCTGCATGCCGTCGAGGGCCATCGCCTTCGCGAACTCCGTCGCCTTGAGCTTCGCCATCGACGCCTCGCGCGGCAGTGGTTTCCCGGCTGCCGCGTCGATCTTGCGGGCGACGTCGTGCACCAGCAGGCGGGTGCACTCCAGTTCGGTGGCGTGGTCGGCGATCCGGTGCCGCAGCGCCTGGAACGACCCGACCGGACGGCCGAACTGGTGCCGTTCGCGCACGTAGGACACCGTGTCGTCGAACGCGCGGCGCGCGGTGCCGAGCATCAGGGCCGCCAGGATCATGCGTTCGAGGTTCAGGCCCGCCATCAGCTGCCGCCAGCCCTGCCCGACCTCGCCGACCACCGCGTCGCCGGGCAGCGTGCAGCCGGTGAAGTACAGGTCGTTGACCTCGCGCCCGCCCATGGTGTCGATGCCGTGCACCGCGAGGCCGTCGATGCCCGCGGGGACCGAGAACATCGTCAGGCCGTCGTGCTTGCCGCCGTCGGCGGACGTGCGTGCGACCAGGAGGATGTGCTGGGCGATGTGGGCGTTGGAGCACCACGTCTTCTGGCCGTCGACGACCCAGCCGTCGTCCTGCCGCACCGCCTTGCACGCGAGCGCGCCGACGTCGGAGCCGGCGCCGGGCTCGGACATCGAGACGGCGAGGACGTCACCGCGGAGGAACGCGCCGAGCACCTCCTGCTTGCGCTCCTCGCCGGCGAACTTCTCGTACGACGCCGCGGTGATCACCGACGTGGCGAACCCGCCGATCGGCGCCTGGTGGTACGCCGTGGTTTCCAGGAACAGCACCAGGTCCAGCATGCCCTGGCCGGCGCCGCCGTACTCCGCCGGCACGGCGACGCCGAGCCAGCCCAGGTCGGCCATCTTGCGGTACAGCGCGTCGTTGTGCGGGCTCCGGCCGTCGTCGGTGAGCGCCAGCCACTTCTCGCGGGTGCCCACCTCCCGCCGGCAGAAGTCGTCGACGGCGGCGACGAAGTCGCGCTGTTCGGTGGTCAGGCTCACGGGCGCTCCCGGCGGTCGGACAGATACAAGGCTACCTGCTTTGTATCTTCATATCCGGGCGCGGCTCAGGTGTCCAGCAGGGGAACGAGGTAGCGGCGGGCGAGATCGGCCAGCTGCGCGTCGTCGTCGAGGTCGACGACGTGGCTGGGGATCGCCAGGAACGACGCGGAAACCCGGACCATCAGCTCGGCGACGACCTCGACGTCGAGCCCGGTGGACACCGTCCCGGCGTGCTGTTCCCGCCGGAGCTGGCCGGCCACGAACTGCTGCACGGTGGCCAGCGTCCGGCCGCCGTCGGTGATCATGGACGAGGCGAGCAGTCCTGGTTCGGCGGCGATCAGCCCGCCGATCAGCGGGTTGCCGCGGATGGCGCGCAATGAGCTGACGAAGCCGAGGACGACCCGGTCGGCGACGGTCTCGGCCTGCGTGATCTCGACGAGGAACCGGTCGAAGTAGCGGCGGTACTCGCGGCGGACGACGTGCTCGACCAGCGTGTCCTTCGTGGCGAACCGCCG
The DNA here is from genome assembly GCF_055633805.1 of Amycolatopsis sp. NPDC114478. NCBI lineage: Bacteria > Bacillati > Actinomycetota > Actinomycetes > Pseudonocardiales > Pseudonocardiaceae > Amycolatopsis > Amycolatopsis sp. NPDC114478. Next base: position 15,106 of record NZ_JBVKDO010000041.1, read on the forward strand.
GTAGACGGTGATGCGCGACAGCCCGGCCCGCTTGGCGACGTCCTCCATCGTGGAGCGCTGGATGCCCATCCGGCAGAACTGTTCGTAGGCCGCGTCGAGCACGCGGACGCGGATCTCGTCGGCGTCGCCGACCTGCTCGAGCGCGTCGGTGTAGGCGCGCTGCAGGAGCGACTCCGCGCCCGGCGCGGAGGTGAACGGCGACACCACGGGTTCCACGGCCACCTCCTGATCCTCTCAGCCTAGGTCTTGCAGGCGGCGGCAGGACATGCTGTGATACAGAGTGCCAGTTCGCGTATCTGAGTATCATCGATGATCTCGACTCCTGAGGAGCAGCGATGGCCGAATTGACCCGCCGGAACGCGTTGAAGCGCGGCGGAGCACTGGGAGTGGTGGGCGCGGCGCTGTGGACGTGGCCGGCCGAAGCGTCGGTCGCCCGCACCGGGGCGGGCGCGGACCCGCGGTGGGTGTGGGACCCCGAGGCCGACGCGCTGCTGGCGTCGGTGATCGACCGCGGCGACGTGCCCACGGTGAACGCGCTGCTGCGGACGTGGATGACGAACGGCCAGCCCCTGCCCGACGGCCTGCCCGCGGACGTGCGCGACTTCGTCGAGCGGGCGCGGCAGCTGCCGTCGTGGGCGGATCCCGGCAAGCTCGCGACGTCGTTCGCGTTCACCGAGAAGCGCGGGCTCTACCTGGGCGTGCTGTACGGCCTGGCGAGCGGGATGATCAGCACGGTCATCCCGCACGAGGCCCGCGCGGTGTACTACTCCAAGGGCGGCGCGGCGATGAAGGACCGCATCTCCAAGACCGCCAAGCTCGGCTACGACATCATGACCCGCAACGCGTTCGCGCCGGACGGCGAGATGGTCGTGACGTGCGTGAAGACCCGGCTGGTCCACGCGGCGGTGCGCCACCTGCTGCCGCAGTCCCCGCAGTGGACGGGCACGGCCGACCAGACCGTCCCGATCAGCCAGCGCGACCTGCTGGTGACGTGGCACAGCCTGCCGACGACGGTGATGAAGAAGCTGGTCGAGTGGCAGGTCCCGATCCCGCGCGCGGAGTCCGAGGCGTACCTGCACTCGTGGCAGCTGACCGGGCACCTGCTCGGCATCATGGACGAGTACCTCCCGGCGTCCTGGGCCGAGGCGAACGCCCAGGCCGACCAGGTGCTGACGCCGGTACTGGCCCCGACGGACGAGGGCAACGCCCTGGCCGAGATCCTGCTGAACCTGGGGTCCACGGTGGACGGTGGCGTGCTGAGCACGCACGTCCTGGGCGCGTTCACGAGGTTCATGCTGGGCGACCGGATTGCGAACTGGCTGCACATCCCGCGCGAGCCGGTGTGGGACCCGCTCCTGGCGACGGCGTGGGGCCCGTTCATCGCGGTCCGCGAGGGGCTGTTGCCCTTCCCCTTGGCCCCGGCGGCGTACTGGACGTTCGACGAGTTCCTCCGCCAGGCGGCGTTGCTGTTCCTGTCGGAGGGCCGGCCGATCAGCATCGAGATCCCGGAAACCAACCGGCCGTCCTGAGCGGCTCCGCTCAGAGGCCGCAGGCCGCGCCGCACGCATTCCGGATTCCTTTCCGTCAAGACGAGCGGGCGGCGATGCGGGTCCGGACCAAGCTGGCCACGACGGCGGTCGCGAGGATGGCGCCCACCACGCCCAACGACAGGCCCGTCGGGATCTTCCAGACCTCCAGCAGCAGCATCTTCACGCCCACCCAGACCAAGACCAGCGCCAAGCCGAGCTTCAGGTACACGAACCGGTGCATCAAGTCCGCCAGCAGGAAGTACAACGCCCGCAGACCCAGGATCGCGAACGCGTTGGAGGTGAACACCAGGAACGGTTCCTGCGTCACGGCGAAGATCGCCGGGATCGAGTCGACCGCGAAGACCACGTCCGTCACCTCGATCAGCACCAGCACCGCCAGCAGTGGCGTCGCCACCCAGCGGCCGGCCTCGCGGACGAGGAACTTCTTGCCGTGGTGGACGTCCGTCGACGGGACGAGCCGGCGGAACACGCGCAGGACGATGTTCTTCTCGTAGTCCACCGATTCCGAGCGGTGCAGCGCCATCCGGATGCCGGTCAGGACCAGGAAAGCGCCGAACACGTACAGGATCCAGGCGAAGCTCGCGAGCAATGCCGAGCCGGCCGCGATGAACACCGCGCGGAACACCAGTGCGCCGATGACGCCGTAGAACAGGATCCGGTGCTGGTGTTCGCGCGGCACGGCGAAGTAGCCGAAGATGATCGCGAACACGAAGACGTTGTCGACCGCCAGGGACTTCTCGATCACGTACCCGGCGAAGTACTGGCCCGCGAATTCCGCGCCCCAGACCCACCAGATGACGGCGCCGAACGCGACGCCGAGCGCCACCCACACGCCCGACCACGCCAGCGCCTCGCGGACGCCGACGACGTGCGCCTTGCGGTGGGCGAACAAGTCGACCGCGAGCATCAGCAGGATGACGCCGAGCACGGCGGCCCAGGCCCAGATGGGGACGGTCACAGCACACTCCTCCGGTTCGTGCGAACCGGAGGTCTTCCCGGCCACCGCGAGGTGGCGCCGGCACCGGGCGTGCGCTGGGGCAGCCGTATTGACGATGCCGGACCGGGGCGGGTACTCCCCTCCGTCCACTCCAGAATGACGAACTCTGCTTCGTCTGTCAAGTGTGGACGGCTAAGCTGCCCGCATGGCTTCGTGGACGTTCCTGAGCAACCACGCGCACGTCCTGCTGTGCCTGGCCGAGGATCCGGACCACCGGCTGCACGACATCGCCGAGCGGGTCGGCATCACCGAACGCGGCGTGCAGCTGATCCTCGCGGACCTGATCGCGGACGGCTACGTCGAACGCGAGCGCGTGGGCCGCCGCAACCACTACACGATCCACCCGGAAGGCCGTCTGCGGCACCCGCTGGAAGCCCACCACCGCGTGGCGGAACTGGTGGCGGCGCTGGGCCCGAAGCGTTCCTGAACCTCAGTCCGGCAACGGCAACGACAGCCGGAAACACGCGCCTTCACCGGCCGCCGTCTCCAGCTCGACGTCGCCGCCGTGGGCACGGGCCAGCGAGCGCGCGATCGACAACCCCAGCCCCGCGTCGGCGCCACCCGAGCGGGTGCGGGACCGGTCGGCGCGGTAGAAGCGGTTGAACACCTTCGCCGCCTGCTCGGCCGGCATCCCCGGCCCGGCGTCGGCCACCTCCAGGACCGCGCGGCCCGCCGCCGTGCCGACGCCGATGCGGACGCTCGTGCCTGGGGGAGTGTGCGCGGCTGCGTTGCCGACCAGGTTCGTGACCACCTGCCGGAGCCGGGCCTCGTCCGCGTCGACCGGGGCCGGGCCCGGGGGTCCGTCGCCACCCGGGCCGGTCAGGGTGACCGTGCGGGACGGGTCGAGCGTGCGCAGGTCGTGGCGGGCGTCGCCGGCGAGGGTGCGCAGGTCCATCGGGGCCCGGTCGAGCTGCTCCTCCGGTGCGTCGTCGAGCTGGGCGAGCAGCAGCAGGTCCTCGGTGAGCGCGGTGAGCCGGGTGGCTTCGCGGTCGATGCGGTGCATCGCTTCGTCCACATCGGACGGTCCGGGCAGCGCACCCATCCGGTAGAGCTCCGTGGACCCCTTGATGCCGAACAACGGCGTGCGCAGCTCGTGGCTGACGTCCGCGACGAACGCGCGCATCCGCGCCTCCGACGCCGCCCGGCCGGCGAAGGCGCCCTCCAGCTGGCCGAGCATCGTGTTGAGCGACGCCGCGAGGTGCCCGATCTCCGTGCCCGGCGGCGCGAGGACCGGGACGCGCCGGGTGAGGTCGCCGCCGGCGATCGCGGCCGCCGTGTGCTCGATCCGGCGCAGCGGCCGCAGGCCCCGGCCGAGGGCGAACCAGCCGGCCGCGGTCAGCACGACGAGCAGCCCCGCGCCGGTGACCAGGCTGCTCACCCGCAGCTGGGCGATTGTGGCGTCGGCTTCGGCGAGCGGCGCGGCCGAAACCACCGTGCCGCCCCAGCGGAGGGCCGGGCGCGCGACCGCCCGCCAGCGTTCCGAGCCGTCGGCGGCGGTCAGGTCGACGGCCGTCCCGTCGGCGGGGACCGTGCGCAGCGCGTCGAACGGCGGCAGCGTCGCGCCGGACACGCGCGACGAGTGCAACCCGCCCACCGGGGCGCCGGCGGCGTCCAGGTAGACGACGTACGGGGTGCCGAACAGGTCGAGCGCGGGGTCGAGCAGATCCGGCCGCACGGCGGCGTTTTCGGCCGGGGGCGGGCCCGCCGCGCGGGCGATGAGCTCGGTCATCGGGCGCAGCTGGCCGTCGAGGCGGTCGAGCTGGAAGCGTTCCAGCTGCCCGGCGACGAGCGCGCTGATCAGGGTCAGGCCGGCCAGCAGGAGGCCCGCGGTGAGCAGCAGCAGCCGCGCCCGCAGCGACAGCCGCCTCATCGCCGGGGCTCGCGCAGCACGTAGCCGACGCCGTGCACGGTGTGGATCAGCTTGGGCTCCTCGGTGTCGACTTTGCGTCGCAGGTAGGAGATGTAGGTGTCGACGATGCTGGCGTCGCCGCCGAAGTCCTCGCGCCACACGCGGTCGAGGATCTGCGCCTTCGAGACCACGCGGCCGGCGTTCTCCATCAGGTAGCGCAGGAGGCGGAACTCGGTGGCGGACACGCGGACGGGCTGCCCCGCGCGCGTCACCTGCCGGCCGTCGGCGTCGAGGGCGAGGGTGCCCACGGTCAGCACGGCGGCCGGGTGCCCGGAGGTGCGGCGGAGGATCGCCCGGATCCGCGCGATCAGCTCCGCCAGGTCGAACGGCTTCGTGACGTAGTCGTCGGCGCCGAGGGACAGGCCGGTGACCTTGTCGGCCTGGCCGTCCCGCGCGGTGAGGAAGAGGACGGGCACCGGACGGTGCTGTTCGCGCAGCAGCCGGACCACTTCGAAGCCGTCCAGGTCCGGCAGCATGACGTCCAGCAGCACCAGGTCGGGCGGTTCTTCGGTGGCCGCGGCGACGGCTTCGCGCGCCGTCGCCGCGGAGGTCACCCGGAAGCCGGCGAACCGGAGGGCGGCCGACAGCAGCTCGCGGACGGTGGGCTCGTCGTCCACGACCAGCAGCCGGTTCATCGCGTCCATGCCCGCGAGGATACGGAGATCGCGCGGACGAGCAGGCTGCCCGCGAGCCCGGCGACGGCGCCGCCCGCGGCCCCGGCAACCAGCGCGAGGAGCGGGTCCGCCGTCAGCTGCGCGCCGAGGACGGGCACCGAGAAGCCGAACGCGCTCACCGAGAGGTCGGCGGAGAACCGCGACAGGAGTGCGGTGACGACCAGGACGCCACCGACGACGGCGGCGAGCACCGCGGCTTGCCGCAGTGGTGGGTGGCGCCATCGGAGGGCGACGGCGATGCCGCAGCCGAGCAGGACCGCGGCGGCGATCCAGTGCGTGGCCGGGAGGTCGGTGTCCAGTGGGCAGGAGAGCAGGCCGGTGGTGCTGAGGTGCCAGGGGACGCCGAGGCCGGTCAGAACGGCGGCGGGGAGCAGCTGGGGGAGGAGCAGCAGGACGGCCCCCGCGGCGGTCGCGCCACCGAGCACTCCGGCGGCGGTGAGGCAGACCACGGCGAGCCCGGCCAGTGGCCATCGGAGGGTGCGCAGAGTTGTTGCCACGGAAGGGAAATGTGCGATCAGCCCGCAGGCCGCGACGACCACGAGGGCAAAGACCAGGGCGCCGGCCAGGGTGGGGGCGGCGGCCACGGAGAACGCGGCTTCCAGGTGGGTGGGGGAGGGCGGCCCGGCTTGCGTGGGGAGTCCGGTGTGTAGGTCGGCCGGGTTGGGCAGGCTGGTTTGTGCGGGGAGTCCGGTGTGTAGGTCGGCTGGGGTGGGCATGCCGGATTGCGTGGGAAGCCCGCCGGAGAGCGGTTCACCAGCCGCGGCAGGGAATCCGGCGCCAAGCCCACCCGCCGAGCCCGGCCTCACCCCTGCGGAAGAACCGGCGCCCGAGAACGGCAACCGACCCGAAACGCAACCCCCAGGCCCACCAACCCCACCCGGCAAACTCACCTTTCCCGCGCCCCACAACGCAACCCCACCCAAAGCCCCCACAAAACCCACCACGGCCACAGCCCCACGCACGAGCAACCCCTCCCGACGCCGCAGCAACAGCCACCCCAAAACCACCGCCCCCGCAAGCGAAACCCCCAGCGGAATCCCGTGCAGGCCACCATGCACCTCAACCGGAAGCCCACCGGCGGCAGCCGCCTGGACATCGACCGATCCGCCCGCCGCCGACGCCACCACCGCCGCCGTCAAACCGCCGACGTCCGGCACCCCCAGCAGCAGCAACCCCGCCGCCGCGATGACCGCCATCGCGAGCAGCCCTGCGGCCGCCGCCGTCAGGCCTCGGCCGACCTCGCGCATCACACGTCCCGGCGCCGGAAGTCCGCGAACGCCACCGCCAGCACCGCGGCCACGCCCACGCACATGCCGGCCAGGTTGACCCACGGGTGCGGGAAGTCCGGGTCGGGCACCGTCTTCAGGACCGCCGATGCCCCGAGCGTCGGCCAGGAGAAGAACAGCCCGCGCACCCACGCCGGGAAGAGGCCCGCGAGTGCGGGGACCAGGAAGACGATCCCGACGAGCGTCGCCAGCGCGCCCGCGGTCGCTCGCATCAGCGTGCCCAGCCCGACCGCCAGCAGCGCGATCGCCGCGAGGTAGAGGCCGCCGCCCGTCACCGCGGAGAGCACGCCCGGGTCGCCGAGCGCCGCCCGCGGCAGGCCCTGCGCACCCAGGACGGCCTGGCCGAGGAGGAAGGCGGCGAACATCAGCACCTGGCCCGCCACCACGGCTACGCCGACGGCGACCACGACCTTGGCCGCCAGCAGCCGGTGCCGGCGGGGCGTGGCGATCAGGGACGTCCCGATCAGCCCGGTCGCGTGCTCGCCGGTGACGACCAGGATGCCCAGCACCCCGACGATCAGCTGCGCGACGACGTACGACGTCAGGCTGCGGTTGGTCGGGTCCCAGGCCTGGGGATCCTCGGCGTACGTCTTCGCCGCGGCGTTCATGGCCAGCGCCGTGATGCCGAGCCCGGCCGTGAACAGGCACGCCAGCGTGTACCAGGTCGAGCGCAGGCTGCGGAGCTTGATCCACTCCGCGTGGACGGACTGGGCGAAGCTCACGCGCTCGCTCCCTCGTACTCGACGCTGTCGCGGGTCAAATCCATGAAGGCGTCCTCGAGCGAGACGCGCTGCGGGGTCAGCTCGGCGAGCGCGACGCCGTGGTACGCCGCGAGCTTGCCGATCTCCCCGCTCGTCAGGCCGGACACGACGAGCGCGGCCTCGGCGCCTTCGCGCACGGTCGCGCCGGCGGTGACGAGCAGCCGCGCGAAGCCCGCGTCGGGCGTGCGGACGAGCACGGTGCCTTCACCGCGTACGAGCTCGCTCACGGCGGTGTCGGCGACGAGCCGGCCACGGCCGATCACGACCAGGTGGTCGGCCGTCTGCGCCATCTCGCTCATCAGGTGGCTGGACACCAGCACGGCCCGGCCTTCGCGGGCCAGGGAGCGCATGAAGTCGCGGATCCACCGGATGCCTTCGGGGTCGAGCCCGTTCACCGGCTCGTCGAAGATGAGCACGCGCGGGTCGCCGAGCAGCGCCGCCGCGATGCCGAGACGCTGCCGCATGCCGAGCGAGAACCCGCCCGCCCGCTTGCCCGCCACGCTCTCCAGGCCGGTCCGGGCCAGCACCTCGCCGACCCGGCGCCGCGGGAGGCCGTTGCTCATCGCGAGGGCCAGCAGGTGGTCGTGCGCCTTCCGGCCACCGTGGACGGCACCCGCGTCGAGCAGCGCGCCGACTTCGGTCAGCGGGACGGGCAGGTCGCGGTAGCGCCACCCGCCGACGGTGACGGACCCGCGCGTCGGCGTCGCCAGGCCCAGGATCAGCTTCATGGTCGTGGACTTGCCCGCGCCGTTCGGCCCGAGGAACCCGGTGACCTGCCCGGGTTCGACGGTGAACGACAGGTCGTCCACGACGGTGTCGGGGCCGTACCGCTTGGTCAGGCTGCGCACTTCGATGGTGGTCATGGCGGCGAGCCTGGCCCGGCCGCCTGGCCGGTTCCTGGGAGGTTCTGGGAGAACCCTGGGAGTTCGCGCGGCCGGGAACGGGTGCGCCTGTTCCCTCTCCGGAAATCGATCCCGGCGGCGGGTCAGTCGCGGGTGGCGCGGGCGCGCAGGTGCGCCCGTTCGCCGTGCTGTCCGAAGAGGATGAGCAGCTCGACGGCCTTTCCGTCGGCGCTGCCGAGCCAGTGGGGCGGCGTCGTGTCGAACTCCGCGGCCTCGCCCGCCGGCAGCACCAGGTCGTGCTCGCCGAGGACCAGCCGCAGGTTTCCGTGGAGCACGTAGAGCCACTCGTGGCCGTCGTGGGTCTGGTGCGTCGGCTCCGGTGGGCGGTCGGTGCTCGGGATGAGCATCTTGTACGCCTGCATGCCGCCCGGCCGCCGGGACAGCGGCACGAACGTCATGCCGTGGCGGTGGATCGGCGCGAGGTGGACGCGCGGGTCGCCGGTGCGGGGCGCGCCGACGAGGTCGTCGAGCGGGACGCGGTAGGCGCGCGCCAGTGGCAACAGCAGTTCGAGGCTGGCCCGCCGCTGCCCGCTTTCCAGCCGCGACAGCGTGCTCTCCGACACCCCGGTCGTGCCGGCGACCTCGGCCAGCGTCAGCCCGCGGGTGCGGCGCAGGGCGCGCAGCCGCGGGCCGACCGCGTGCAGGACGTCGTCGATGTCGTCGCTTATCCGGCCATCTTGCCGAAACCGCAAGAAGGCGTGCCACTCCGGCACAGCCGCGCCACGGTGGACCCATGACCGCCACGGAATTCTGGGACACCCACTACGCGACCCCGCGTGCCGCACCTCGCCCGAACGTCCGGCTCACCGAAGCCGTCGCGGAGCTGCCGCCCGGCGCGGCCCTCGACCTGGGCAGCGGCTCCGGCGGCGACACGCTGTGGCTCGCCCGCCGCGGCTGGCGGGTGACCGCGGCCGACATCTCCGGCGTCGCGATCGCGCGGCTGGCCGAGCGCGCCCGCGACCTCGGGCTCGGCGGCCGCGTCACCGCCGAACGGCACGACCTGGCCGAGACGTTCCCCGACGGCCGCTTCGACCTCGTTTCGGCGCACTACCTGCACACGTCCTACGCGTTCCCGCGCGACCGCGTGCTGCGCCGGGCCGCTCACGCGCTGGTGCTGGGCGGCCGGTTGCTGGTCGTCGACCACGGGTCCGTCGCGCCGTGGTCGTGGGACCAGGAAGCCCGGTTCCCCTCGCCGCGGGAGGTGGCCCGGTCGCTGGAGCTCGACGCCGGCGAGTGGACCGTCTCGCGCGCCGAAGCCCTCGCCCGCCGGGCGACCGGACCCGGCGGGCAAATCGCCGACGTCGTCGACCACCTGCTGCTGATCCGCCGAGCCCGGTGACCGTCCGAGGAGGACAGACCATGCCCCGCCGTCGTGACACCCCGCCCCCGCGGACCGGCCCCGCCGAGAAGGACGTGCTGCGCGGGTTCCTCGACCAGCTGCGCGCCGCGATGGCGGCCAAGGCCGAGGGCGTGCCCGAGCCGCAGGTCCGAACGCCCGGCGTGCCCTCGGGTACGTCGCTGCTCGGCTTGATCCGGCACCTGACGCATGTCGAGCGCTTCACGTTCCTCGGCGAGCCGACGGCCGACTGGCAGGCCACCTTCCGGCCGCGCCCGGGGGAAACGGCCGTCGCGCTCCTGGCGGGCTACCGGGCGGCGGTCGCCGAGGCCAACGCGGTGATCGACGCGTGCGCCGACCTGACCGAGCCGGTGGCCCGCCCGACCGGGACGCCGCCGTCGATGCGCTGGGCCCTGGTCCACATGATCGAGGAGACCGGCCGCCACGCGGGCCACGCCGACATCCTGCGCGAGCTGATCGACGGGTCGACGGGCCGGTGACCCGCCCCCGGCCTCCCGGACCGGGTGCTCCGGATGTGCGACAGTGGCGGCATGAACGGCCCGAACCCCCGCCGGCCGGCGTCGGTCGCGGACCTCGCGCGGCTGTCCGCGTGGACGGTGACGGGGTCGCGCGGGCGCTGGGTCACCGCCGAGCGCGTCCTCACCCTCGGCGGCCGGCGCTGGGTGGTCGGGCTGACGCCGACGGCGGGCGGCGCGACGGCGCTGATGCTCTGGTGTGACGACGACGTGGTGGCCCACCGGCGCGGTCCGGAGGCGGCGTTGTGCGAGACCGCCGTGCGGTGGGTGACGAACCTGCTGTCCGGCCGCCCGTGGGACGGCCGCTGAAGCCGGGTCGCGCTGCGGAGATCGCCCGCCCGGCCGGTCGCTGAACGCGGCCGCGTCCGATCGGCCGGTGGCGACCGTCCGAACAGGACAGTGCCGGCAGCGGCGCGGCGATCGCCGTGGGCGCGCCGCTCGACGGCGTCCCGGAGGCTTTCGAACTCGAGCACCTCGGCTGAAAGCGGCCCGGGGCCGCCGCGGGGGTGGCGGGCCCGGGGCCGGTCTTAGCGGATGGTCTTGGCGGCGGCGAAGTAGGCGTTCGACGGGGTCAGGAACGACAGCACGACGCCGATGACGGCGACGACCACGCTGACGTAGCCCAGCACCGTCGACTGCCCGGCCAGCACCGAAATCAGCTGCAGGGCGGTGATCACCGTGAGCACGATCCGCGCCCAGTTCCGGCCGGCGCGCAGCTTGAACGCGAACAGCAGGTACAGCGCGGCGATGATCACGGCGATCACGAGCGCGACGACCATCGTGATCGTCACGGCCTGGTCGATCTGCGCGTCGGTCAGCGAGCCGCCGCTTTGTCTGTTCGAATTCCGCAGTGTATCGGCGAGCGAGTCACGGCTTGCGAAGATCAGGAAGCCGCCGACGAGGCCGATGACAGTCGAAGCGATGAACGCCCAAAAAGCGCCTTCGATGGTCGTGGGCCGGGCCGGGGCGGCGGCCGGCTGCCCGGCCGCCGTCGATTCGGGGTAGTTCGGATAGTTCGGTGATTCGGTCATGGAGATCGAATAGCACGCCGACGGGACACGCGCAGACCGAACGGCCGTTTCCGGCGCGAAAACGTGATGTCCGATCGTCAGTGCTTGCGGCTGAGGGCCTCCCGTTTGACGAAACCGATGACCGCGGTCGCGACGAACAGCACCGCGCCGACGATGATCAGCCAGAACAGGCCCTTGATGACGATGCCGAGGACGGCCAGGATGGCCCAGACCACCAGCAACCCGATGAGAAGACCCATGTCAGCTCCTTCCGAACGTGCGGCGGGGGTACCCGCGCACCCGGCTCGCTACACACGGCAGCGCCGTCGTCAGCCCGCCCGGGTGACGGCGGCCCGCGAACGCGACGGCGCCGAGACCCACGGCTTCGGCGTCACCGGAGACGGTCTACATCGGACACTGGCCGGTGCGGCCGCGGAGGCGGAGTTCGCCGGGCTGTTGCACGGCGTCTGCTGAAGCGTTACGCGGCGAGGTCGGCCGCCACCGTGAGCAAGTGGGGCGCCAGCGCGTCCGCGATCACCGCGTAACCGGCCGACGACGGGTGGAACCGGTCCGCCGAGAACAGCGTCGCGTCCGCGGCGAAGCGCGCGGTGAGCTGGGGACCCGCGGCGGCCACGGCCCCGCCGGCCCGGATCGCGGCGTCCGCCTGGGCACTCGCGTACTGGCCGCTCGCCGCGGACACCAGCTGCCGGTAGGGCGCCGGCACCCGCGACACGATCCCCAGGTCGGGCGCGGGCACGACGAGGACGCGGGCGCCGCCGCGGACCAGCCGGGCCACGGCGTCGTGCAGCTGCCGGGCCCCGACCGCGGGCGAGACGAACCCGGCCAGGTCGTTCGCGCCGATCACGACCAGCGCCAGATCGACGCCGTCGCGCAGCGCGGCGCCGGCCTGGCGGTCCAGGTCGGCCGAGCGGGCGCCGGGCACGCCGTAGCCCTGCAGCCGGACGACGTGGCCCTCGGCCCGCAGCCGCCGCGCGAGCCGCTGCCCGAGGGTGTCCTCCTGGCGCGAACTGCCAACGCCGGCGGCCAGCGAGTCGCCGAGGACGCAGAATCGGAGAATGCTCATCGTCCGGTACAACGTCCGGGAGGCGTGGTTGTTTCCCGGGTGGTCCGCGTGACTGGGACGGTGGTCGTGCGGGTGCTGCTCGGGCTGGTGCTGGTCGTCGTGCTGGTACTGGCGCTCGTGTGGGTCTTCCAGCGCCGCCTGATCTACCTGCCGGACACCACACCGGTGCCCTCGGCCACGACCTTGCTGCCCGGCGCCGAGGACGTCCGGCTCCGCACGGCCGACGGCCTCGACCTGGGCGCTTGGTTCGTCCGGCCGGACCGGGCACCGATCGCGACCGTGCTGGTGGCCGGCGGCAACGGCGGCAACCGGGCCGACCGGGCGCCGCTGGCGGGGAAGCTCGCGCAGGCGGGGCTCGCGGTGCTGGGGTTCGACTACCGGGGCTACGGCGGCAATCCCGGCGACCCCAGCGAGGAAGGACTGGCGCTCGACGTCCGCGCGGCGTGGCGGTTCCTCACCGAGGACCGGCAGGTGCCGCCCGGCCGGATCCTCTTCTACGGCGAGAGCCTCGGCTGCGCGGTGGTGGCCGAGCTCGCCCTCGAGCACCCGCCGGCCGGGCTGCTGCTGCGGTCGCCGTTCACCGACCTGGCCGCCGCCGGCACCGAGGCTTATCCGTACCTGCCGGTGCGGCTGCTGCTGCGCGACCGGTTCCCGGTGCGGGACGAGGTCGCCCGCCTGCGCGTCCCGACGGTGGTGGTCATCGGCGGGCGGGACGAGATCGTCCCGCCCGCCCAGAGCCGCGAGGTGGCCGCGGCGGCGTCGGCGCGGCTGGTCGAGGTCCCGGACGCGGGCCACAACGACCCGGTGCTGCTGGACGGCCCCGAACTCGTCGAGGCGGTTCTGTCGCTGGTGCCGCGTTAGGCGTTGGTGGTCACCCAGGTGGCGATCTGGGCGCGGTTGGTGCAGCCGAGCTTGGTGAGGATGTGCTGGACGTGGCTCTCCGCCGTCCGCTCGGAGATGTGCAGCAGCGCGGCGATCTGCTTGTTCGTCAGGCCGTCGGCCACGTGCGCGGCGACCTCGCGTTCGCGGCGGGTCAGCGGGCCCGGCGCCTCCCCGCGCAGGGTGGCCGCCAGCGCGTCGGCGGCCTGCCGGACCGGCGCCATCCCGAGCCGCTCGGCCGTCGCCGACACCGACGCCGCCAGGCCGAGCGCTTCGGCGACGTCGCCCGGGCGGGCGCGGCGCGCCAGCGTCTTGGCCAGCTCGAAGCGCGCCAGCGTCGCGTACGGCGGGGTGCCGGCTTCGTCCTTGGCCGCGATCGCGAGCCGGGATTCCCGCACGGCTTCGTCGAGCCGGCCGGCGGACGCGGCCGCGAGCGCGAGGTACCGGCGGACCGACCCGGTGACGAGGATCGAGCCCGCGCCGCCCGTGACGAACAGCCCGGCGTGCGGCCGCAGGATCGCCGCGGCCCGCTCGACGGCCTCGGGCGGCCCGAACTCCGCGCCCACCTCCACCGCGGCGGCAGCGACGGGCAGCGTCGCGGGTACCGGCGCGGGTTCGGAAACCGCGCCGCGGTGGTAGAACTCGGCTGCTCCGGCGCGGTCGCCGATCTGCAGCAGCCACGCCGAGTGCAGCAGCGCGACGAACGGCGGAGCGTGCTCGGTGAAGATGCTCTCCATCGCCGGCGTCACCAGGCTGGCGCGCCCGGTGAGCGCGGCGACCGAAGCCAGCACGGTGATCGGCACGCCCTGCAGCGACATGTGCGCCCGGTCGGCGACGAGCGCGAAGCTCTGCTGCAGCGCCTCGACGGCGTCGTCGAACCGTCCGCGCGCGATGGCGATGGTGGCGAGGCTGCGCAGGTGGTGCCAGCGCGCGAGCGGACGGCGGAGGCGTTCGGCCGGCAGCCGCAGCGCGGCGAGCTCCTGTTCGGCCTCCCCGAACCGGCCGAGCATGAGCAGCGCGTCGAACCGCCAGAGGTGGCCCCACAGCAGCACATCGGCGTCGTCGCGGTCCTCGCCGAGGGCGATCATGCGGTGGGCGAGGGTCAGCCGTTCGTGCACGCCGTCGGGGGCCGAGCGCACCATCTGCCGGGCCCGCAGCGCGGAGCAGAGCACGTCCGGATCGCCGAGCCGGTCGGCGATCGCGAGTGCTTCGGCCGACGCCGCTTCCGCGTGGCCGCCGCCGAGGAACCCGGCTTCGCCCGCGTGCAGGGCGAGCAGCCGGGCGCGCAGCGGGTCGTCGCCGGGTGGCAGTCCGGTGAGCGCCTCGCCGGCGATCTTGCCGCCGTTGAAGCTGCCCCACGGGTCGGACAGGCCTTCCATCGCCAGCGCGATTTCGCCCAGCAGCGCCGGGTCGTTCGCCTCCCGGGCCGCCTCGGCGGCGGTTCCCAGCACCCGGGAGCCGCGTTCGATCTCGCCGCCGCGCAGGTGGGCGACGCCTTCGCGGCGCCGCAGCCGCGCCCGGTCGGCGGCGGACGCGGGAGCCGCGTCGAGCGCGCGCCGGTAGAGCTCGGCGGCGCGTTCCCAAGCGAGCTCGGTCAGCGCCTGGTCACCCGCGCGCTCGGCCCGGTCCGCGGCCTTCGCGGCGTCGCCGACCGGCAGCGACTCCAGCCAGTGGTGGGCGATCTCCGACGTCCGGCCCGGGTCGCGGCGCTCGAGCCACGCTGCCATCCGGGCGTGCGCGGTCAGCCGTGCCACCGTCGGCAGGTCCGCCGCCGCCGACTCCCGGATCAGGTCGTGCTTGAAGCTGCGCGCGGTCACGATGCCGGCTTCGGCGGCCTCGTCCAGGTCGGTCAGGACGTCGGCGGCGGGCCGGCCGGTGACCTCGGCGACCGCGGCCGGGTCGACGTCGCGGCCGAGCACGGCGGCGGTCGCGACGAGCAGCCGGCACGGCTCGCTCAGCCGGGCCAGCCGCGCGCGGACGGTGTCCACGACGCCGTCCGGCAGCGCGTCGCCGCCGGCGCCGGCCAACCGGGCCAGCTCGGAGACGAAGAAGGGGTTGCCGCCCGAGCGGCGGCTGACGAGCGTGGCGATTTCGGCGGGGATGCCCCCGCGGCCGAGCTGCGCGACGACCTCGGCCTCGGTCAGGCCGGCCAGCCGGATCCGGGTCAGCACAGGTTCGCGGGCGAGCGCGGCGAGGGCCGAGGTGAGGGCTTCGCGGCCGGTCGTCTCGGTGTCCCGGTAGGTCGCGACGATCAGCACGGGCGCGCGGTCGAGGTCGCGGGCGAGGTGCACGAGCAGGGCGAGCGACGCGGCATCGGCCCACTGCAGATCGTCGAGCACGGCGAGAAGCCCGTGCGGGGCGGCGGCTTCGCGCAGTCCGTCGGCGAAGGTTTCGAAGGCTTGGAAGCGCGCTTCGGCGGAACCGTTCGCTTCGCCGGTGGGGAACGGCCGGTCCAGTGAGCGCGCCAGCTGCCGGAAGGCCCAGAAGGGCGGGCTGCCTTCGTCGTCGCTGGCGCGTCCCCAGCCGACGGGCACGCCGGCGTCTTCGGCGTGCCGGGCGAGTTCCCGGGCGAGGCTGGTCTTCCCGATGCCGGGTTCACCGACGACGAGCACGACGCGGCCCCGCCCCGCCCGCGCCTCCGCGAGGCCGGCGCGCAAGAGGGTCAGCTCGCCGGCCCGGCCGACGAAGCCCCGGCCGAGCTCCATGCGCCAGTACGATACGGCGCCGGGGTCCGATCGGCGTGGTTTGCCAGACCGGCGGGCCCGGGTGGCGCCGCCCGGGCCGCGCACCGCGTCCGATCAGCGGGGCTCGCCGGGCCACCGGAACTTCGGCCCAGCCGGCCAGATCGGCGCCGGGAACCACGACGCCCGAGCCAACCCCGCCACCAACGCCCGCCAAAACGCCTTCACCGGACCCACGTCCCGCGCGCGCAGACCGCCTGGACGCGCAGCAGCGCGCGCGGGTCGGCCAGTGGGTCGCCGTCCACGGCCAGCAGGTCCGCGTCGAAGCCCGGGGCCACCCGGCCTTTGCGGTGCGCGAGCCCGCACACCCCCGCCGCGACCGAGGTGATCGCCCGCACCGCGTCGGCCGGGGACAGCCCGATCTGGTGCAGCATCAGCGGCGCCCACGGCAGTACCCCGTGCGGCTTGACCGGCGCGATCCCCGCGTCGGTGCCCGCGACCACCCGCGCGCCGAGTTCGTGCAGCCGCCGGTAGTTCGCGACGACGCCCGGCATCCGGCGCGCGATCTCCTCGGGCGGGGCCAGGCCCTCGACGGGCACCATGCCGACCGTCGCCCCGACCACCACGCCCTGGTCCACGACGGCGTGCAGCAGCTCCTCGGAGTGCTCGACACCGGTCGCCGTCCAGAACGTCACGTGCTCCATGCCGTCCACGCGCGCGGCGAGGGCGTCGGCGATCGCCGAGGTGCCGTGCGCGTGCGCCGTCACCGGCAGGCCGTGCCGGTGGGCCTCGTCGACGGCGGCGCGCAGGACGTCCCGGTCGAACTGGGCGTCCTCCTGGCGCGTGCCCGGGGTCATCGTCCCGCCGCTGGCCATGATCTTGATGACGTCGGTGCCGCGGTCGACGTGCTCGCGCACCGCCGCCCGCACCCCGGCCTCGCTCGCCTCCGCGACGCCGCCGAGGAAGTGGCAGTGCCCGCCGGGACTGGTGATCGGCGGCCCGGCGGCGACCACCGTCGGCTGGCCGGCGAGGTCCCGCAAGGCCAGCGACAGGTAGCCGCGGTCGCCGAGGTCCCGCACGGTGGTCACCCCGGCCCGCAGCGACGCCCGCCCGGCCTCGGCCATCGCGGCGACCACCTGCGCGTCATCCCGGGCGGCGAGCCGGGCGACCGGCTCGGTACTGGCGTCGAAGGCGAGGTGGACGTGGGTGTCGATCAGCCCGGGCAGCAGCGTCGCCCCGCCCAGTTCGAGGAGGTCGGCCCCCTCGGGCGCGGTCCCTCCGGACTCGACGCCCAGGATCGTGGCGCCGTCGAGCACCACCAGCGGGTTGGCCACGAGGGCGGACCCGACACCATCGAACAACCTCGCGGCACGCACTGCCGTGAGCCGCCGCCGTTCGGTCACCACAAGCTGTTTCGTCATGCGGCCACGATCGCCCCGATCGGCGGTACGCACGTCGGGGCAACTACGGAGAGGCGGTACGGAGATCCGGCCGGTTCAGAGGATCGAAGCGCCCGGGCGCGGCGGTACCGAGTCACCGATCGGCCACGACTCCCGGGGCGAACCGGGATCACTTGGCGGAGGAGGATCTCATGAGCAGAGAGGGCGACGCAGCCACTGGTCGGGATCCCAAGGTCGCGGCGTTGGGTGCTTTCGAGAAGTGGAGCAACTATCTCCTGGTGACCACGGTCGCGGCAGTCGGGTGGATCACCTCGAAGAACGTCGACTTCCGCTACGAATCGATGCGGACTCTCGCGCTGTGGAGCCTCGGGACTTCCATCGTGTTCGGCATCCTCACGTTGGCGCTGGTTCCCCTGGTGGCCGAGACCATGGACGACGAGAGCTCGATATATTCGGTGCGCGTTTCTTTCCGGCTCTTCGATCGGCGTTGGCACGCCTACCTCACGCAGGCCTGTCGCCCTCAGCATTCCGCCTTCATGGCCGGAATAGTCTTCTACTGCGTCGGAGTCGCCGAGATCGGCTGGCTGGGTTTCGTCGTCGCCGCCATTTTCTCCCTGTACGGGTTGTGGTCCAAGCCCATGCGGAATCGAGAGGTGAGCCGAGGTCGCCCTCCGGCGCGTGGGTGATCGCCGGGGTACCGGCCGCGGCGCAGCGGGTGCGCCGCGGCCGGGACGTCAGCGGTTCACCGCGCTGACTTCGTCCTGGACCCGCTTCCGCAACCCGCTCTCCGCCGACAGTCGCGTTTGGACGGACGCCTTGCTCCGCACCGGGCCCGGCACCGGGTACACCTGGTCCTCGCCGAGGAGCGGCACTCCCGGGCACGTCGTGCTGCCCGGGCGGGAGTTCTTCGTGAGGAACACGTTCACCAGCCCGTCGACGCACGGGTTGCCCGCCAGCGCGTACTGCCCGTGGTACGGCGAGTCGTCGACCGACACCAGCGGGACCCTCGCCGTGCGCGCTGCCGCCGAGGCCTGCTCGTAGCCCGTCTGCGGGTCGAATTCGCCTTGCACCACCAGGATGTTCGACGCCACCGAAGCGGGCACGTCCGGGAGTGCGTGCTGCGGTGCGTCCGACCAGAAGCCGCACGTCTCGCCGAGGCCGTACGCCCAGCCGAACAGCGGGTAGCGCGGCCCCTGCTGGTCGCTGAGCCGCTTGTACCAGGCCGCCGACCTGGTCGGCTGGTCGCCGCACGCGACGGCGTAGCGGGTGCCGGACCGCTGCGTGTAGTCCGGTGCCGCCGCGGCCACCACGGCCGGGGTCACCGACGCCGCCGGCACGCCGAACGCCTTGCGGGAAGCGGCATCCATCGCCTCGGCGAACGCCGGCGGGGGAGTGGCCGTGGTGCCGTCGAGCGCCGCCGCGCCCTGGAGGAAGACCAGCGCGCCGAGCAGCCACTGGATCTCGCTGCCGTTGCCGACGAAGATGCCGTCGAACCCGTCGGGGGCGACGCCGTGGGCAGCGTAGTAGGCCCGGACGCGTTCCCACTTCGCCTTCACCTCGGCGGGAGTCCCGCCCAGCTGCGCGGCGAAGTTCCGCGCGAGCCACGGCACGTAGACGTCGTCGAACTGCCGCTGGTCGATCACCGGGAACGCCTCGAAGTCCGCCTGCAGCCGGCCTTCGAAGTTGACGCTCGAGTCGAGCACGGTCTTGCCGGTGTGCTCCGGGAACAGCGACGCGTACTTGGCGCCGAGCCAGGTGCCGTAGGAGTAGCCGAGGTAGTTCAGCTTCTCGTCGCCGAGCAGGGTGCGGATCAGGTCCATGTCGTGCGCGGTCTGCCACGTCGTGACGTACGGCGCCAGCGCGTCACTCTGGCACGCCTCGGCGACCGCGCGCGGCACCTTCTGGTGGTTCGCGATACTGGCCGCCGAGCGGTCGCGCGCGTCGAGCGGGCCCTGCGGCAGCCGCCCGGTCGGGACCTGGCACTGGAAGCCCTTGTCGTCGGTGCCCGCGTGGCCGGTGCCGCGCGGGTCCATGCCGACGAAGTCGTAGAGCTGGTGCACGGACGGCTCCAGCGCGGCGAGCGGGCCGGCCAGCGTGGTGCCCTGACCGCCCGGCCCGCCGGGGTTCAGCAGGAGCGCGCCGCGCCGCTCGCCGGTCGCCGCGGCGCGGCTGATCGACACCTTCAAGTCGGTGCCCGCGGCCGGGTCGGCCCAGTCGCGCGGCACGGTGACCAGCGCGCACTGCACGGCCGCGTCGCCGGTGCCCGGCTTGAACGGGCAGTCGCCCCACTGGAGCTGCTGGCTCGTGTACGGCGTGAGCGGGTCCGCGGCCGCGGCGGGCACCGCCGCCGCGAAGAGGGCGGCCGTCGCGGCCGCCAGTCCTGTCCGGGAGATGCGCACCGAAGGGTCCTTCCGTCGCCGGGTGGGGTGCGCCCGAGCCTGGCCCGGCGCCCGCCGCCGGTGATCAACCCGGGGGACGAACTCGCCGCCGCGGCCTCGGCCCGGGGTATGAGCCCGGCCCGAAGCGGGCCACCTTCCGAGCGGCGCGGAACCGTTGCCGCGGAAGTTGTCGCGCCGGACAACGCGGGATGAGCCCGCTCAGCGCGCGCCCGCCCGGGAGGATCGGGATCATGGGCAGATGACCCGTCCGGGAATCGGCGTCGTCGGCCGCCGCCTGGTGCAGTTCCTGCTCGACGAGCTGCTCGTCTTCCTGCCGATGTTGCTGCTCGCGATCGCCGTGGTCTGGCTCTTCCACCCGCACGGCCCGGGCCTGCTGACGTTCCTCAAGGTCGTCCTCTACACGATGCTGGTGCTGGACTTCCTCGGCCTGGTGTTCGTCAACGTGTGGTGGCCCTACCGGCACGGCGGGCAGACGCCGGCGATGCGCTGGCTGCGCCTGCGGATCCGGACCCTCGACGGCGGGCACCCGTCGCTGGGCGCGTTGTTCGTCCGCGACCTGCTCATGGTCGTCGACGGGTTCGCGTGGGGCCTCGCGGGCACCGTCGTGATGCTCGTGTCGCGCCGGCGGCAGCGGTTCGGCGACATCGTGGCCCGCACGGTCGTCGAACGCGTGCCGAGGTCAGCGGACGAGCCCGCTTTCCCACGCCCAGATGGCGATTTCGGTGCGGTTCCGGGCCCCCAGCTTGCGTTTGACGGCGCCGATGTGGGTCTTGACCGTGGGCAGCGAAACCACGAGTGAACGGCAGATCTCTTCGTTCGTCGCCCCGCGCGCCACGGCCTTCACGACGTCCAGTTCCCGGGGCGTGAGCGGGGTTTCGGGCGCGGGCCGGGCACTGCCGCGCGCGAAGTGCGCGAGCAGCCGGGTCGTGATCGCGGGGGAGACGAGCGCCTCGCCGTGGGCGGCCGCGTGCACGGCTTCGATCAGCAGGTTCGGCCCGGCGTCCTTGAGCAGGAACCCGCAGGCCCCGGCGCGCAGGGCCGCGTGCACGTTCTCGTCGAGCCCGAACGTCGTCACCATCACCACGTGCAGCGGGTCCGGGACGTCCGGGCCCGCCAGCAGTTCCGTCGCGCGCAGCCCGTCCACGCCGGGCATCCGGATGTCCATCAGCGTGACGTCGGGGCGCAGCTCGCGGGCCAGCCGCACGGCCTGGTCGCCGTCGGCGGCCTCGCCGACGACCTCGATGTCCGGTTCGCCTTCGAGGATCAGCCGGAACCCCGCGCGGACCATCGCCTGGTCGTCGGCGATCAGCACTCGCGTCGGCAACCCGCTCTCCCCTCCCGCGGCGGTCAGTCCGGCCGCAGCGGCAGCCGCGCGACCACGCGCCAGCGCCGGCCTTCCGCCGGTCCCGCGTGCACCGTACCGCCCACCGCCGCGACCCGCTCCGCCATCCCGAGCAGTCCGTAGCCGCCCCGGCGGGCGGGCCGGCCGGCACCGTCGTTGACCACCTCGACGCGCAGCTCGCCGGGCGGTTCGTGGTGGACGAGCACGTGGACCTCGGCGGCGTCGGGCGCGTGCCGCCGGACGTTGGTCAGCGACTCGGTGAGCAGCCGGTGTGCGGTGGTCACGACCTCCGGCGCGACGGCTAGTTCACCGAGGTCCGGGCTGACGTCGAGGTGGATGCGGTCGTCGTCGGGTACCGCGCGGTCCACAGCGGTGGCGAGGTCGGCGGGCGGCACGAAGAGGTCTTCGTCGCCCGTGCGCAGCGCGCCGACCAGCCGGCGCATCGCGGAAAGCGCCGTGGCGCCCGCGGTTTCGAGCTCGGCGAACGTCGCGGTGTCGCCGCCGCTGCGCTCGGCGACCCGGTGCGCGGCCTGGACGCGCACGACGATGCCGGTGATCTGGTGCGCCACCAGGTCGTGCAGCTCGCGGGCGAGCCGGAGCCGTTCGGCGGAGCGGAGTTCGAGGACGTCGACGCGGTGGCGGACGTCGGCGTCGCGCAGCACCAGGCCGCCGGCCAGCGCGCCGCCCCACACCACCGCGGCGCCCGCGGCGTAGAGCGCGGCGGGGGAGCCGGTGCCGTAGCGCAGGATCGGGGCGAGCGTCGCCGCGCAGCCGCCGAGCACGGCCTGGACGGTGGCCGCGCGCGCCGAGAGCCGGTGGCAGGCGGCGCCGACCACCAGTGCGATCGCGAGGGTCTCGGCCGCGCCCGGCTGCGGCGGCAGCCGCGTGCCCGTGGCGGCCAGCGCCGCCGCGATCCCCGAGCCCAGCAGCGAAAGCCCGGAGACGGCGGTGGCCAGCCCGGCGATGTGGCCGGGGAACCGGCGGCGCAGCACTGCCAGCACGGCGACGACCGGGCCGGCGCCCGGCGCGAACTCGATCGCGATGCTGGTGAGCTCGCCCTGGCCCGGCACGGCCCGGGCCGCGAAGACCATGTCGAGCACCACCAGGACGCCGAGCACGGCCGCTTCGGCCACCAGCGGGCCGCGGCGGCCGGTCCACGGGATCCGGCTGGCGGAGGTCATCTGCCCGATGGTGCCGCACCCGGCGCCCCGGCGCCGCGTTCGCGCCCGGAGTTCGTACCTGGGTCTGAGACGGCGGCGGAATCTCCTACCGCCGGTTGATCGATTGCCCGCGTTTCCTCGCGAAGCTGGGAGCATGAACCGATTTCTCATGCGAGAGGACGACGCGGTGGCCGAAACCCGGCCGGGGAAGATCGAGGGACTGCCGGGCTGGTACTTCCTGCTCGTCGGGCTGCTGGTGGCGTCCAACGACCTCAGCCTGCAGTTCAGCGACCGGTACCACTGGGTCGTGTTCCTGCCGATCGCGCTGCTCGCGGTGCACCTGACGCTGTGGTTCACGCTGCTGTCCCGGCGCCGCAAGTACCTGCGCGCGGTCTGGCGCAGCAAGCAGGCCCTGGCACTCGTCGCCGTGCTCTTCGCACTGCGGCTGGGACTCCAGTTCGGCCTCACCAAGCTGACCGACAGCGCCGCGCCGCTGCACAGCTACACGCACCTGATCCTCGGCCTCGTGATGCTGGTCGTGACGACGGCCGGGGCGTGGTTCGACCAGTGGCTCATCCTGCGGGTGGTCAACCGGCAGGCGTGACGCTCGTCCCGCGCACCACGAGCCGGTGCGGGGCGACGATCGAGCGCGGCGGCCCGGGTTCGGCGGACAGGCGGTCGAGTGCCAGCTCGGCGATCCGGTCCTTGTCCGGCGACACCGTCGTCAGGGCCGGGACGCTGAACCGGCCGTCCTCGATGTCGTCGAACCCGACCAGGGCCAGGTCGTCCGGCACGGTCACGCCGCGGTCGGCAGCCGCGCGCAGCGCGCCCAGGGCGAGCTCGTCGGTGAAGCAGAAGACGGCGTCGGGCGGCTCGGCCCGGTCGAGCAGCTCCAGCATCGCGCGGTGGCCGTCCACGCGGTGCAGGCGCCGGACGGGCACCGCCAGGTCCGGCTCGGCGGGCACGCCGGCTTCGGCGAGCGCCTGGTGGTACCCGGCGAGCCGCTGGCGGGCGGTCGCGTTGAGCGAACGCGGCTGGATGCCCAGCGCGGCGATGCGTCGGCGGCCGGCGGCGAGGAGGTGGCCGGTGGCCTCGCGCGCGGCGGCGACGTTGTCGATCGCGACGTGGTCGACGCCGGCCGCGCCGTCGTGCTCGCCGAGCAGCACCAGCGGGACGGTGTCGGTCCGGGCGGCCAGCTCGGCGGGCGCCACGGCCCAGGGGCTGAACAGGACCCCGTCGACGAGCTGGCTGCGCCGGCCGTGCAGCAGCTGCTTTTCCCGCTCGGCGTCCCCGTCGGTCTGGTCGATGAGGACGGTCAGGCCGCGGCGCTCGGCGATCCGGACGGTCCGCGCGGCGAGCTCGGCGAAGTACGGCGAGTCGATTTCCGGCACGACCAGGGCCACCAGCCCGGTCCGGCCGCGCCGCAGCGTCCGGGCGGCCATGTTCGGGCGGTAGCCCAGCGCGTCGATGCTCGCCTGCACGCGTTCGCGCGTCGCCGGGGCGACGTAGCGGAAGCCGTTGACCACGTTGGACACCGTCCGCACCGACACCCCGGCGTGCTCGGCCACGTCCCGCAGTTTCGGGTTCACGTCCGCAGCGTACCTCTTGCAACGTGGCATGCCACGTTGCAAACTGAAGTCGCCACGCCGTCGTGACGCCTTGGAGGTCCCCATGACCACGAACCTGACCTCGCCGTTGACCGCCGCCGAGGTCGAAACCCTGACCGGCCGGCTGTACGAAGACGGCATCATCGGCCTGCCCCAGGCCTTCACCCGGGACTGGGTGGCCCGGCTCGGGGAAGACATCGACACGGCGTTCGCCGAGGCCCGCGCCCGGCCGGACGGTGCCGTCGGCCGCGGTCCGAACCGCTTCTACGTCGAGATCCACCCCGAACAGCTGCGCGGCTTCGCCGACCTGGCCGGGCACCCGTGGATCGCCGCCGTCGCCGAGTCCGTGCTCGGGCCGGACTACCGGATCGTCGAGGTCGGGTTCGACGTCCCGCTCGCCGGTGCCGTCGACCAGCCGTGGCACCGGGACTTCCCGATGCCCGAGGAGACGGCGCGGCACCGCAGGCTGAACTCCCTCGCCGTCAACGTGACCGCTGTGGACACCGAGCCGGACATGGGCCCGTTCGAGATCGCGCCCGGCACGCACTGGGACGACGGGAGCGCGTTCGACCACGGCATGTTCCCGCCGCGCGAGGCGTACCCGCGCTACCGCGAACTCGCCGTGCGCAAGTTCCCGCGGATGGGCGACATCTCGATCCGCTCGGCGCTGACCGTGCACCGCGGCACCGCGAACCACTCGGCGAAGTCGCGGCCGGTCCTGGTGCTCGGCCTCGACGCGCCCGGCGCGGGCAACGACGACCGCCACGACACCGCCGTGACGCGCGAGTTCTGGGCGTCCCTGCCGGACTCCGTGCGCGCGCACCTGGACTGCCCGATCGTCGACAGCCTCACGCCGATCACGCAGAAGCACACGATCGAGGGCCTCGTGATGGGCGAAGATTCCTGAAACGGATGTTTGCCGTCCCCGGCCTGGGGCACCAGAGAGCCATGACTGAAGCAGGGATCACCGAAGTGTCGGGCCGGGCCGGGGTCGTCGCGGGGTTGCGCCGCGTGCTGCTGGCGTTCGGGGTCGGGGGTGCGCTCGCGTGCCTCGCCTGGATGGCGCTGTGGCTGGCGATGCACGTCTAGGGTCTAGAACTCGTCCGCCGCGGTCAGCTCGTGCTCCAGCGAATCCGCCCGGGCGACGACCGACTTGAGCGGCCGCTCGAACTCGAGCTCGATGCTGAGGTCTTCCAGCGGCACGGTGTGCTTGAGCAGCGCGACGCCGTCCACGATCGCGGCGCCGCCGACCGCCGAGCTGCCCGCCAGTTCGAGCAGGCGCCGCAGGTCGATCTTGTCGGCCCAGCCGACCGGTGAGGAGATTTCGACCCACGCGCCACCGTGCAGTTCTTCCACGTGGTGCGCGGTCACCTGCTGCGTGCGGCCGTCCGGACCCTCCAAGCGGAACCGGAGCCAGCCGTCGGTGTCCTCCAAGACCTCGTACCGCGTCCGAACGTAGTTGATCACATCGGTCCAGGTGGTCACCTGCTCCGCCTCTCCCTCGAGCCTGCTGCGCGGTCGCAGCATCTCACGAGCCCCTGCCTCAGATGATCCCGGCTTCGATGAGCTGGGGCCAGATTTCACTCTGGTCGGCGACGGTGACGCCGTGCTTCTCGGCCTTCGTCAGTTTCGCGGCCCCGACGTCGGCGCCGGTGATGAGCAGGTCCGTGCTCGCCGACACCGACGACGCGATGGTCGCCCCCGCCTTCTCGCACAGCCGCTGGAACGTCGGCCGCGGCACCTTCTCGCCGGAACGCGGGTCGCTGATCGAGCCGGTGACGACCACCGTCTTGCCCGCCAGGGGAGCGCCGGCCGCGACGACCGGCGGCAGGTCCTCTTCGCGGACGTCCAGCGAAACGCCGCGCTCCCGCAGCCGCTCGAGCTCGGGCCGCAGCCGCGTGAGGTGTTCGATCAGCGACGCGGCGACCTTCGGCCCGATGTCCTCGACGGCGACCAGCCCGTCGACGCCGGCCTCGACGACGTCCTCCAGCGAGCCGAACCCGGCCCGGCAGAGGCGGGCGGCCGTGCCTTCGGACGCCATCGGGATGGCGAGCCCGATCAGCGCCCGGCGCAGCCCGACCGACCGGCTGCCGTCGATCGACTCGATCATGCGCGTCGCCGAGACCTCGCCGATGCGGTCGAACTCCAGCAGCCGCTCCTTCGTCAGCCGGTAGAAGTCCGACGGGTTTTCGAGGTCGCCGGACTCGGCCAGCCGCTCGATCCACACCCCGCCGATCGCGTCGATGTCCGCCGCGGCCCGCGACGCCCAGTGGATCAGTCGCCGCACGGTCTGCGCGGGGCAGGAGACGTTGGTGCAGAACAGTTCCCGGCTGTTGCCCTGCTCGGTCAGCGGCTGCCCGCACGACGGGCACGCGCTCGGCGGCACGATCTCCCGCTCGGCGCCGGTGCGCTTCGACGCGTCGAGCACGCCGGCCACGAACGGGATGACGTCCCCGGCGCGGCGCACGAGCACGGTGTCGCCGATCTTGATCCCGCGGGCCTTGATGACCTCCTGGTTGGCCAGCGTCGCCCGGGTGACCGTGGTGCCGCCGACGAACACCGGCTCCAGCCACGCCACCGGGGCGATCTTGCCGGTCTTGCCGACGTCCCAGCGGACATCGACGAGCACGGTGGTCTTCTCCTCGGCGGCGAACTTGAAGGCGAGCGCACCCCGCGGCGAGCTCGAGCGGGTACCGGCCGCCGCGTAGGCGTCCCGGTCGGCCAGCCGCAGCACGGCGCCGTCGAGGTCGTAGTCCAGCTCGTTGCGCCGCCGCTCGATCTCGCCGATCACCTCCTGCGCGGCCGCCGCGTCGGCGCACCGGCGCATGTCGGCGGCGGTGAAGCCGAGGGTCTGCAGCGCCCCGCCGAGGTCGGTGTCCGCGCTGTCGGGGTCGGTGTAGAGGTCGAACGCGAAGAACTGGAGCCGCCGCTCGGCGACGGTCGCCGGGTCCTTGGCCCGCAGTGTGCCCGCGGCGGCGTTGCGCGGGTTGATCAGCGGCTTGTCCGGATGGGCCTCGTTGTACGCGGCGAACGTCGAGCGCAGCATGACGGCCTCGCCGCGCACCTCGACCCGGCCGGGGGCGTCGAGCCGCTCCGGGATGCCGTCGGTCAGCGCCCGGACCAGCACGGTGACGTCGTCGCCGGTCGTGCCGTCGCCGCGGGTGACGGCGCGCTGCAGCCGGCCCTCCTCGTAGACGACGGCGAGCGACAGGCCGTCCAGCTTCGGCATCACGACGACCGGCTGGCCGGGGAACCGGTCGAAGAAGGCCTCGACCTGCTCGGGCTTGGTGGCTTTCTCCAGCGACAGCATGGGCCGCGAGTGCCGGATCGGCGCGTGCAGCACGGCGGGCGCGCCCACCTGGTCGAGCGGGTTCGGGTCCGGGGTCAGCTCCGGGTTCGCTTCGACGAGCGCGCGCAGCTCGTCCTCGACCGCGTCGTACTCGGCGTCCGCCACGACGGGCGAACCCCGGTAGTACGCGTCGCGGAGGACCACGATGCGATCGGCGAGCTCCTGAATGCGTTCCCGTGCTTCCACGGACAGGACATTACCGGGCAGCACCGACAAAACCGCTCAGCCGTCGCCGAAGCGGCCGCCGATCTCCTCGATTTCGGGCAGGCCCACCAGGTCGGCGAAGGCGGTCAGCCCCGGCAGGTCGCGGACCGCCCCGGCCGGGGTCCCGTCGGCGGCGATCCGGCCGAGCACCGCGCGCATCGCCTCGGTGGCCGCGAGCAGTGTCGAGATCGGACAGAGGACCAGCCGGAACCCCAGCTCCCGCAGGCGGTCCCGGCCCAGCGGCGGGGTCTTGCCGCCCTCGGCCCAGTTGAACAGCAGCGGCACGCCGCGGAAGACGTCCGCCACCCGTTCGATCTCCGCTTCGGACTGCAGCGCCTCGACGAACAGCATGTCCGCGCCCGCGTCGCGGTAGCGGCGGGCCCGGTCGATCGCCGCGTCCAGGCCCTCCACCGCGCGGGCGTCCGTCCGGGCGATCAGCAGGAAGTCCGGGTCGTGCCGCGCGGCGACGGCGGCCCGGACCCGGTCGGCCATCGTTTCCGCCGGGACCACGCGCTTGCCTTCGAGGTGCCCGCAGCGCTTCGGGGCCACCTGGTCCTCGAGGTGCAGCGCCGCGACGCCGGCCGCTTCGTACTCGCGGACCGTGCGGATCACGTTCAGCGCGTTGCCGTAGCCGGTGTCCGCGTCGGCGATCACCGGCACCTCCACGGCCTGCCGGAGCCGGCCCGCCGCCTGGACCATCTCCGTCATGGTCAGCAGGCCGACGTCCGGGCGGCCCAGCAGCGACGCCGTCGTGCCGAAGCCGGTCATGTACACGGCCGGGAACCCCGCCGCCTCGGCCAGCCGGGCGCTGAGCGCGTCGAACGCGCCCGGCGCCACGACCGGCTCGTCGCCGGCTAGCAGCTCTCGCAGCCGTGCCGGTCCCGGCACCCGCGGACCCAGCAGATCGGCCACGGCGATCACCTCCTCGCGGGGGCGTTCCCGAGCTGTCCCGAGGCCGAGCGCACCCGCTCGAACACGATCTTCTCGTACGGACCCGCCGTTCCGGTCTCGTACAGGACGCCGAGCGTGGCGGGGTCGGCCTGGACCAGGTCGGAGTAGGCGGCGGGTCCGCTGGTGAGCGTGGGGCCCGCGCGCCAGGTGCGCCCGCGGTCGGTGCTGAGCCGCAGCTGCAGGACCGCCCGCGTGGCGGGGTCGGCCGGGCCCGAGTACACGAGCAGCCACGGGACGGTCGTCTGCAGGACGCTGCCCTCGACCTTCGGTCCCGAGAGCCCTGGCTGCACTTGGTACGGCTTCACCAGCGTCTTCCCGCCGTCGGCGCTGTAGCCGTCGACGCGGTGCTCGGCGGCGGAGCCCTGGTTGCGGCTGGAGAAGTAGAGGGTGCCGTCGGGCAGCTCGGTCGCCGTCGTCTCGTTCGGGGCGACGACGCCGTCGGTGCGGTCGTCGGTGAAGCCGATGTGCCAGGTGCGGCCGTCGTCGTCGCTGTAGAGGTCGTGGCCGCCGTAGTACTTCGCCTCGGTGCCGGCGTCGGGTGAGCCGGCGGGCGGGGCGCCGGAGTGGTTGGCGGGCACGACGATCCGGCCCGCGTGCGGGCCGTGGCGCAGCAGGGTGGCGTGCCCGGGACCGGTGGCGTACCACCGCCAGCCCGGCGCCTTCGCGTCGGCGGTGATGTCCCGCGCGGGGGACCAGGTGCGGCCGTTGTCCCGGCTGCGCAGTACGAAGACGCGCCGCGTGTCCTGCGCGGACGCCTGCCCGGACATGATCTGCCTCTCCGAGACGAGTCCGTTGTGGACGGTCAGCAGGACCAGGTCGCCGTCGCGCGCGAGCACCGGTGCCGGGTTGCCGGCGGTGGCGTCGCCGTTGCTGTCGACGACGGAGAGCGGGCCCCAGGTGCAGCCGCCGTCGCGCGAGGTCCGGGAGACGGTCTGGATGGCGCCGGAGTCCCCGGCCGAGTCGCGCCGGCCTTCGGCGAAGGCGACCAGCGCGCCGTTCGCGGCCCGGACGACCGCGGGGATGCGGAACGTGTCGTAGCCCTCGGTGCCGGAGGTGAAGGGCACCGAGGAAAGGCAGCCGGGAGCGGCGGTGGCGGCGGGGGCGCCGGGCAGGCCCAGGGTGGCGGCGGCCAGCAGGGTCGCGGCGAGTCTGCGCACCGGGTTCGACCTCCTCGTCGAGGTAGGACATGGGATGTCTGACGTCCTATGTTCGGCCAACCTAAAGAGCCCTCAGCGGGTCCGTCAAGGGGTCGCGTTATGCGCCGGAACGGCTACCGGCGCGCGTCACACGGACCGAAGTACCGGCATTCGACCAGGGCGCGCACGTCGTGCGCCCGCGCGAGGGGCTCCAGCTCGTCCACCATCGCCGTGAGCGTCACGAGGTCCACGTGGCCCGTCCCGGTGAGCGGGAACAGCCGCTCTTTCGTGTCGTGCTTCGCGCACCCGCTGCCGCGCAGGTTGCCCGCCGGGAGGACCCCGAACACCACTTCGCCCTCGTCGCCGAAGGTGAAGTAGCACTGCAGGACCATCGGCGTCGTGTCGCCGACGTCGTTGGTGCGCCGGCCGCCGAAGCTGGCCGGGTACGACCAGCCCGCCGTGGCGTCGTCGAGGAACTTGACGTCGGCCGGGCCGGTGTCGCCGTCGAGCCGCCAGCCCCGGGCCAGCAGGTGGTCGTGCACCTCGAGCTGGCGGGCGATGAGCAGCGTTGCGGTCATGCCTCCCAGTGTGGCCCACGCCGCCGTCCACGATCGGGTGACCTACCGATGGGGCTGGCTCCCGGGCGCCGGGACTGATAAAGCTCTGCGCGTGACGATGGACCTGCACAGCATCAACCCGTGGGAAGTGTCGTTCCTGCGCGAAGAGGTCGGCGGTTACTTCGCCAACGGTGTCGGGCTCGCGCCCGGCGCGACCGTCCTGGACGTCGGCGCCAACGTCGGCGTCTTCTCCGCGGCCGTCTACGAACGGCTGGCCGGCGACGTGCGGATCTACGCGTTCGAGCCGCTGCCGCCGCTGTTCGAGAAGCTGGCGCGCAACGGCGAGGACTTCTTCGCGGGCCGCTTGAAAGCGCTGCCCTTCGGGCTCGCGGCCGCCGAGGACGAACTCGACTTCAGCTACTTCCCGGGCGCGACGATCTTCTCCTCGTCGTGGCGCGACGAGGGCAACGTCGAGGCCGAGCGCCGCCGGGTCACGGCCAGCATCGTCGAGATGATCCGCCGGGGCGGCCTGGGCGCGGCGGCCCGCCGCGTGCCGGCGCCCGTGCTGCGCGGGCTCGTCGGCCGGAAGCTGCGGGTGATGCGCGAGCTGGAGACGCACCGCGTCCGCGTCCGGCCGCTCTCGCCGGTGCTCGACGAGGAGGGCATCGACCGCGTCGACCTGCTCAAGGTCGACGTCGAGGGAGCCGAGCTGGACGTGCTGCGGGGCATCGAAGACCGGCACTGGCCGCTGGTCCGCCAGGCGGTCGTCGAGGTGGAGCGGTGGGCGGACAACCGCGACCGCGTCCGCGAGGTGTTCACCGCGCGCGGGTTCGCGGTCGAGGCGGTGCAGGACCCGGTCCAGCGGGCGGCCGACATCGGGATGGTGTT
This sequence comes from Amycolatopsis sp. NPDC114478, assembly GCF_055633805.1. Lineage (NCBI taxonomy): Bacteria > Bacillati > Actinomycetota > Actinomycetes > Pseudonocardiales > Pseudonocardiaceae > Amycolatopsis > Amycolatopsis sp. NPDC114478. The sequence continues at coordinate 45,704 of NZ_JBVKDO010000041.1, forward strand.
CGCGCTGCGGTGAGCGTTGCCTTGACGTGGACGGCAGTGTTTAGCGTCGGCTTCCGTGAAGTTCGGAATCAGCTACAGCACCCCGCACCTCGGCGTCGACCCCGTCACCCTGACCCGCTTCGCGCGGGACGCCGAAGACCTCGGCTTCGAATCGCTCTACCTCCCAGAACACATCGCCCTGCAGCCCGGCGCGAAGATCGGGGCGATGGCGCTGGACCCGGCGCTGCCCTACGGTGACCCGCTCGAGTGCCTGGCCTTCGCCGCCGCCGGGACGCGGCGGATCCTGCTCGGCACCGGCGTCCTGCTGCTGCCGTACCACCACCCGGTCGTGCTCGCCAAGCGGCTGGCGACGCTCGACCTGCTGTCCGGCGGTCGCCTGCGGCTGCTCACCGTCGGTGTCGGCGCTTTGCCGGGTGAGGCCGCCGCGGCCGGGGTCGACTTCGCCACCCGGGGCCGCCGGGCCGACGAGGCGCTCGACGTCCTGCGGCTGCTGTGGGAGGGCGACGAGACCGGTGTCAGCCACGACGGCGAGTTCTTCCGCTTCGCCGACGTCTGCAGCTTCCCCAAGCCGACCGGCCGGCTGCCGATCCACGTCGGGGGCTCCAGCCCGGCCGCCGCGCGCCGGGCCGGGCGGCGCGGCGACGGCTACTTCCCGGGCGGGCGGCTCTCCCCGGACGAGCGCCGCCGCCAGCTCGGCCTCGCCCGGGCGGCCGCGGCCGACGCCGGCCGCGACCCGGATGCCCTGCAATACACGCGATGGGGCTCGCTCGGAATGTCCGAAGTGGACGTCGAGCGGCTCGCGGACGAGGGCGTGACGCGGCTCGTCGTGAGCCCCTCGGCTGCCGACCCGGTCGCCCAGCGCGAGGAGCTGGCGGCGTTCGCCGAGCGGTTCGCCCTGGTTCGTCCGGTTGAGCCAGTCGAGTGATGACCAAGGAGTCGTAAATTTTCTGAACGGTGTCAAGTTCTTGCGTGACGGCGCTCACTTGTTGCATGCTCGGGTGGCTCTGAGCCCCCTCCCCGCCGTCTCGAAGAAGAGAAGCCGCCATGACTCGAACGCGCCTGTCCCGGCTCGCCGCCGGTTTCCTCGCCGTGGGGCTGTCGGCCGCCGGGCTCTCCCTCGCCTCCGCCGCCGGCCCGCCACCGGGCCCGGCAGCGCAGCCCGCCGCGCTCGCCGACGTGCCCCTGACCAGGACGGTGTCGGCGAGCAGCGCGCTTCCCGGCTACCCCGTCGCCAACGCCGTCGACGGGAACCAGGCCACCTACAACGGCGCCGGGATCCTCGCGATGAGCGGCGTCCGCGGCAGCGCGACGCTGACGAACGTGCGGATCACCGGTTCGGCGCAGGGTGACGTCGTCATCGAGCCGGGCTCGCAGTTCGTGATCACCGGGGCACCGGTCCCGGCGGTGGCCGCCGAAGTCCGGCGCGGGGCCCAGTAGCCGGCCGGGTGCCGGGGCTCGCCCCGGCACCCGGCCCGTCACACGGAAACCGGCCGCGCGGCCAGTCGTTCCTGCCGCCGCGCGTCCTTGACCCACCACTTGCGAGCGCCGGGCTTGCGGGCCTCGGAGGCCAGCTGCTTGACGGTGCTCGCGCAGACGAGCTCCTTGACCTTCGCGCCCAGCCGGCCGCGCAAGTGCAGCCGGATCGCGGTGTCGTCGCGCCGGGAGAACTGGAAGACCCCCGCGCGGCGCCCGAGGCTGAGGCACTGCCCGGCGAACCCGACGTCGGCGGCCGCGGGAGCCGCGCCCGCGAGCCGGCTGAGCACCGTCTCCGCGGCCTGCGGGCCCAGCTGGACCGCCGACTGGCAGCCCATCCGGTACGGCAGGTCCGACGGCGCCGCGGCGTCACCCGCCGCGACGATCCGGTCGTCGTCCACGCTCGTCAGCGTTTCGTCCGTGCGCAGGCGGCCCAGCGCGTCGGTGCTCAACCCGCTGCGCGCGGCCAGGTCCGGCACGCCGAACCCGGCGGTCCACACGGTCACCGCGCTCGGCAGCTCACGGCCGTCCGTGAGCCGGACGGCGTCGCGGGTCACGTCCGTCACCGCCGCGTCGGCCAGCACGGTCACGCCCAGCTTCGCCAGCCGCGCGGCCACCGTGCGCCGGCCGCGGGGGTGCAGGTAGGGCCCGAGCTCGCCGCCGCAGACCAGCGTCACCGCGCGGCCCGCCTCGGCCAGCTCGGCCGCGGTCTCGATCCCGGCCGCGCCGCCGCCGACGACGGTCACCGAAGCCGCGTCGTCGACGACCGGTCGCAGCCGCCGCGCCTCCTCGAAAGTCGTGACGGGGTAAGCGAACTCGGGTACCCGCGTGCCGGCGCTGCCCACCGCGTAGATCAGGTAGTCGTAAGCGAGGGCGCCGCCATCCGCGAGGTCCAGGCTGCGCGCGGCCGCGTCGATGCGGGTCACGCTGTCCACGACCAGCCGGACGCGCGGGGCGAGGACGTCCCGGTAGGCCACGGCCGCGTCGCCGGAGCCGGCGGCGAGCTGGTGCAGGCGGATGCGCTCGACGAAGTGCGGGCGTGGGTTGACCACGGTGACGGCGACGCCGTCGCGGCGGGTCAGGCGGTTGGCGGCCATGACGCCGGCGTATCCGCCGCCGATCACGACGACCTCGGTGGGCTCGGTCATGGTGTCTCCATAAGATTGTTGGTGTTCAGGACGGGATGTTCTGAATGCCCAGGGCGATGGGGTGTGGCTGATGGTGTCTTGCCTCGTGTGGTGGCT
>NZ_JBVKDO010000042.1:0-23572 GCF_055633805.1 Amycolatopsis sp. NPDC114478
CTACGAACGCAAACCCACCCACTACCTCGCCTTCCTTACCCTCGCCGCCGCCATCACCTGCTACAAGAAACTCGCCAAATGAGACAAGCCCTTAGAGCCGAGAAACAACTCCTACAGCGCAGTCAAAGAAGCAAGCTTCCAATGCCCATCAACCCGCCGAGCAGTAACAGCCAACTGAGCAACGGAAGACGAGGGCGCTCCCCCACCCTGAGTAACAGTCTGCTGATCCAAGAACAACAAGAGCGAAGCATCATCCCCCACCAACGACCGAACCCCCACAGCCCGAACCGTAGTAGTCCGAACCAGTTTCTCCGCAGCAGCACGAGTCCGAGCCGAAGAAAACTGGTCCTGATACTGACGAACGGCATCGCCAGTCAAAACCTGGGAAGCCGCGCGCTCGGTCCGAGCCAGATTCGCGTAGTCATAAGAAAAAACCGACTTCACGGCATCACTGACCTCGGCGGAAACGGAAGCAGTCCCAGCGGAATCCACCAAAGCCTGGTTGTCCCCAGGAGAAAGCGAAGCCGTCTCGACGCCGAACCACACCGCGCAGCCCAGAGCAACCACCACGATCGCCAGCAGAAGCCGCCTCATGACCCGGCCGCCTGAACGCCCGAGATCTTCCAGCCGTCAGCGGAACGAGAAACGTCTACAGTCAACCGGTTCAAACGCGGCGAAGCAGCGCCACCACCCGAAGAAACCCGGACGTCCAGCACCGCCAAAAGCCGCGCGGTCCCACGAGAGACGTCGATATCCGTCACCGCCGCCTGAACCAGCGACGCCGAAGACACCGTACGCGCAGTGGAAGCCCGGTCGATCTGCAACTGACGGTCGCCTGAAAGGTCTTTTCCGTATTGCCCCGTGGTAGCCGCGATCCAGCGGTCCACGTCCGCGCCGGCCGAGCGGTAGTCGATCGTGTTCAGCGTCACCAGCTCCGGGCCCGCCGCCGCCAGGACCGCGTCACGCTCCCGGCCGCGGGCGAAGGAATCGTCGGCGGCCGCCCGCCACCAAGACCAGCCCGAAAACGCGGCTGCCAAAACCGAAAGCACCGCGGCCACGATCAGAATCTTCACGGCGCGCCCAACAACCGGCCAAGGCCACCGGAAGAAGGACCAGTAAGCAGGCTCAACATCCCCGGCAGCTGAGCCTGCGAAGGCGCCGACGCAGTCTGTGAAGGGGCCGCCGGAATCGCCGGCGGTTTCCCGGCGTAAGGCGCGTTCTGGGCACCGCGCACCCCCGTCGGGCTGCCCGGCGGCTCGGCGCAGTACGCGTTCATGTTCACCGGCGCCTCGGTCTCATCGTTCGCCGGACGCTGCTTCGTCCCCTCGTACCCCTTCGTGCACGAAGCCGGGTCGAAGAAGTTGAACACCACGCCCAAGTGCCCCGTGCCGTCCGGGGACGTCGACGGCGAGAACGCCCCGATGATCGGGTACGCCACGAGCAGTTCCTCGAGGGAGTCGCGACGGGACGACGTGATCTGCGCGGTGGTCAGCAGGTTCGCGAACAGCACGCCCAGGTCGGTGCCGGACGCCGCGAGCACGTCGCTGATCTGCCGGCTCAGCCTCGGCGCCTCCGCGATCACCCGCCGCAGGTCCGGATCGGACTTCTTGAGCTGGCCCGCAATCGTGCGCAACCCGGATGCGAAGTCCGTGATGTTCGCCGCTTGCCGCTGCTGCGTGTCCAGCACCACCCGCGAGTTCGACAGCAACCCCTGCGTCTGCGGGACGTACTGCGCGGCGACGGCGGTCAGGGAACCCGTGCTGTCCAGCAGCTGCTGCAGTTCCGGCCCCGCGCCGGCGAACGCGTTGTACGTCTCGTCGACGACCGTCCGCAGCGACTCCGGGTGCACGCTCGCGACGAGATCGTCCAAATGCGTGAGCACCGTGTCCGGCGACGGCGGCAGCGACGTCTTGTCCACCGTGATCACCGAGCCGTCCTTCAGGAACGGCCCACCGTTGTGCAGGGGAAGGAGGTCGACGAACTGCTCCCCCACCGCCGACCGGTTCGCCACCTGCGCGTGCGCGTCGGCCGGGATGTCCGGGGCCCCCGCGTCGATGTCGAGCGCGACGTCGACGCCGTGCTCGGTGAGCGTCATCGACGTCACCCGCCCGACCGTCACGCCGCGGTAGGCGACCTCGGAGTTGACGAAGATGCCGCCGGAGTCGGCCAGCTGCGCGGTGACGACGTAGCCGCGGTTGCCGAAGAGCCGGTCCAGCCCGGCGTAGTGGCCGCCGGCGTAGACGACCGACACCACCGCGATCACGACGAACGCGAACAGCTGGATCCGGATCTTGCGGGTGGTCACTTGCCGCCCCCGATCAGGCCGAGCAGGCCGCCCAGCAGGTTCGGCCCCGCCGACTGCGGAACCGAACCGAGGTCGGGCAACGGCAGCGGTGGCGCGACGGCGGACGGCTGCCCGGACGGCAACGCGATCGGCGGCTGCGACGAGTTCGTGAAGTTCGAGATCAGCGTGTCCAGGTCGAGGTTCACGTTGGCCTCGACGTTCGCGTAGTCACCCTTGATCACGTTGCCCGCGTAGTCCGGGAACGGGTAGGTCAGCAGGATCTGCAACGCGTTCGGCAGGTTGGAACCCGCTTCGCCGAGCTTCGTCAGCGTCGGCTGCAGCGCCTTGAGGTTCGCGACGAGCTCGTCGCGGCTCTTCGTCACGGTGTCGACGGCGACGCCGGAGAGCGTGTTGAGCGCGTTCAGCATCCCGACCAGCTGGTCGCGTTGGTCGGTGACGATCTTCAGGCCCGGCGCGAGGTTGTCGAGCGCGTTCGACAGGTTCTGCGTCTGTCCGGCCAACGTGTGGGACAGCTTCCCGAGCCCGTCGATCGCGCGGAGGATCTCGGTGCGGTGCCCGTCGAGCTGGGTCGCCAGTTCGTCCACTCGGGACAGCAGCGCGCGGATCTCCGGCTCGTTGCCGGACAGCGCGTCGTTCAGCTCGTGGCTGATCTTCTGGATCTGCTCGACGCCGCCGCCGTTGAGCAGCAGGGAAAGCGCGCCGAGCACCTCCTCGACCTCGGGGTTGCGGTTGGTGCGCCCGAGCGGGATCTGCGCGCCGTCGCCGAGGTGACCGGTGGCGGGCTCGGCCGTCGGCACGCTCAGCTCGACGAACTTCTCGCCCAGGAGTGACGACTGCTTCAGCTCGGCCCGCGCGTTCGCGGGCAGCGCGATGTCGCCGTTGACGGTCATCGCGACCAGCGCGGACCGCGTGTCCGGCGTCAGCGTGACCTTGTCGACCCGTCCGACGGCGACGTCGTTGACCTTGACGCTGGACTGCGGCACCAGGTCCAGGACGTCGGTGAACAACGCGGTCACGTGGTACGGGTGGTCGCCGACGTCGGCGCCGCCCGGCAGCGGCGTGCCGTAGAGGCCGTTGAACCCGCCGTCGCTGCAGCCGGCCAGCACGAGCAACCCGGCGAGCACACCTGCGAACCGCTTCACTTCGCACCGCCCGAAAGCTGTTCCATGACGTCGACGAGCGGAAGTGGCAGCGGCGGAAGCGTCCCGTTCTCCAAGGAGTTGATCACCTGCGGGATGGTCGGCAGCTTCAACGCCCCGTCGAGGACCGGCGCCAGCTGCTTGCAGATGTTCCCCAGCGTGTCCGGGATCTGCTTCGGCGTGAACGAGCTGATCAGCCGGCAGACGGTGAGGATCGGCGGGTTGGTCAGCTCGTTCAGGTTGTCGCGGACGGCGATGGTGCCGGACGCCGCGTCGTAGGAGTTGATGAAGTTGGTCGCGCCGGTCGGCGCGATGTCGAGCACCTCGGCGAGCGAGGCCCGCTGGTCGACCAGGACCTTCGACAGCGACGCCAGCTTGTCCACATTGGACTCCAGCGCGCCCTTGTTGTCGTTGACGAACTGCTGCACGTCGCCGAGCGCCCCGCCGAGGGACTGCAAGGCCGCCCCGACGTCGGAAGAGTCCGCCGCGAGGAACTGGCTGACGTCGGCGACGCGCCCGTAGAACTCGTTGAGCTGCTGGTCGCTCTGCGCCAAGGCGCCGGTGAAGGAGTTGAGGTTCTGCACGGTCGAGAACAGGTCGTCCTTCGAGCCGTCGAGGGTCTTGGCCAGCTCGGCGAGCTGCCCGACCGTCGAGTTCAGCGAAGCACCGTTGCCCTTCAACGTGTTCGCCGCGGTGTCCAGGACGCCGGACAGCGCGCCGTCCTTGTTGGCGCCGTTGGGTCCCAGCGCCGTCGACAGCTTGTCCAGGCTCGAGTACAGGTCGTCCAGTTCCACCGGCGTCGCCGTGCGGTCGCGCGGCAGGACCGTTCCCGTCGCCAGGGTCGGCCCGCTGTCGTACGCCGGGGTCAGCTGGACGTACCGGTCGCTGACCAGGCTCGGCGCGACGACCACCGCGCCGACGCCGGCGGGCAGGGACACGTCGTCGACGCGCATGTCCACGCGCACGGCGTCGCCTTGCGGCGTGACGTCGGTGACCTGCCCGACCGGCACGCCGAGCACCCGCACCGACGAGCCCGCGTAGAGCCCGACCGTCTTGCCGAAGTACGCCGACAACGTGGTGCCCGTCGAAGCACGGAACACCAGCCACAGCCCGGCGGTGACCACCAGCGCCAGGACGCAGGCGAACGCCAGCCACGTCACGAGGCTGCGGCCGCGGTAGGTGCGGATGGTCATCGGCGGCCCACCCCCTGGTTCGGCGCCGCGATCGGCGGCGTGCAGCCTTCGGGGTTGATGGTGACGACGCCGGCGTTGATCGTCGGCGGCAGCAGGCCGCACAGGTAGCCCTCGAACCAGCGGCCGTTGCCGGTCGCGTTCGCGCCGACGCGGGCGAACGGCGCCATCAGCTGCAGGCTCTTGTCGAGGTTGCCCTGGTTGCGCTGCAGGATGTCGGTCACCTTCCCGAGCTTGTCCAGCGTGGGTTTGAGCTGCGCGCGGTTGTCCTGGACGAGCCCGGTGAGCTGCTGCGAGAGCTGCTGGGTGCCGGTGAGCAGCGCGTTGATCGCCTTCTTGCGGTTCTGCAGCTCGGTGAGCAGCAGGTTGCCGTCGCTGATCACGCGCTGGAGCTGGGCGTTGCGGTCGGACAGCGTCTTCGACACCTGGCTCGTGTTGGCCAGCAATGTGTGCAAGTCGGCGTCGCGGGAGGAGACGGTGCGAGCCAGCGACGACAAGCCGGTCAGCGTGTCCTTCAGGTACTGCGGGCTGTCCTTGAGGCTGTCGGACAACGCGTTGAAGCTGTCCGCGAGCTGCTTCGTGTCGATATCGCCGACTGTCGTCGACAGCTGCTCGAAAGCGTCCTGCAGCTGGAACGGCGTGCGCGTGCGGGCCTGCGGGATCGTCGAGTCGGGCTGCTGCGTGCCGTCGCCCTTCGGGTCGAGCGCGAGGTACTTCTCCCCCAGCAGCGTCTTGATCTCGATGGACGCGGTCGTCGCGTCGCCGACCCGGACGTCCTTGACGCGGAAGCGGACCAGCACCTGCTTGCCGGCCAGCTTCACCGACGACACCGTGCCGACCTTGACCCCGGCGACCTCGACCTCGTTGTCCGGGGCCAGCCCGGCGGACTCGCCGAAGTACGCCGAGTACGTCGTGCCGTTGCCGAAGAACGGGAGCTGGTCGGAGAAGTACGTCGTTGCCGTGACGAGCACGATCAGCACGAGCGCGACCGCGCCGACGCCTGCCTGGTTGCGATCCTTCAGCGGCTTCACGGACCACACCTCTCCGCGCGCTGGGTGCCGGGGATGGGGACGATCGGCACGGTGATGTCGAGCGAGGAAATGCCGATGGTGCCGGTGATCCCGCACAGGTAGTAGTTGAACCAGCTGCCGTAGCTCAGCGTCCGGGTGAACTTCTGCAGGTTGCCCGGCAGCACCTCGAGGAGGTGGTTGATCAGCTCTCCGGAGTCGCCGAGGTTCTGCGACAGCACGCCGAGCTGAGCGACGTCGTCCTTCAGCGCCGGCCGCGCGTCGGCGAGCAGGCCGGTCGTGGACACGGCGAGGTCGCCGAGCGCGCTGACCGCGTCGCCGATCGGCTTGCGCTGCTCGGCCAGGCCGCTGACCAGCTTCTGCGTCTGCTCGATGAGGTCGCCGAGCTGCGGGCCGTGGGCGTTGACCGTGCCGAGCACGGTGTTGAGGTTCGCGATGACCTGCCCGATCACCTGGTCCTTGCTCGCGATCGCCGTCGTCAGGGACGCGGTGTGCTGCAGCAGGCTGGTGATCGTGCCGCCCTCGCCCTGGAAGACGCTGATGATCTCGGCCGAGAGCTGGTTGACGTCCTTCGGGCTGAGCGCCTTGAACAGCGGCTTGAAGCCGTTGAACAGCACGGTCAGGTTCAACGCGGGTTTGGTGCGCTCCGGCGGGATCGTGCCGCCGTCCGGCAACGCGCGATCGCCCGGGACGTCGGTGCCGAGCGCGAGGTAGCGCTGGCCGACGAGGTTGCGGTACTTGATGGTCGCGGTCACCGTCTCCGGCAGCCGGTAGGCGTGCTCGACGTCGAAGCGCACCTGCGCCAGGTTCCGCTCGCCTTCGACAACCTCGATGGTGTCGACCTGGCCGACCTTGACGCCGGCGATGCGGACGTCGTCGCCTTCCTTGAGCCCGGACGCGTCGGTGAACTTCGCGAGGTAACCGGACGTCTCGCCGAAGTTCGTGTTCGCGATGGTGGCCGCCAGGATCCCGGTGAGCAGCACGGTGACGACGGCGAACACCGTGAGCTTGACGAGGGACGGGACGAAGCTCCTCACTTCAGCTCCACCTCCGCCCCGCGGTACAGCGGCCCGACGATCAGGCCGGCCCAGCCCGGCACGTCACCGGGCGAAGTGCCGAGCGCGGGCGAGGCGAGCAGGTCGATCAGGTCGTTTTCGTAGGCCGAGCCGACGATCGTGCCGCTCCCGCCGATCGCGCCGCCGCCGGCGGGCAGCGTCTCGGGCGGGTACTTCGGCGGCGGGGGCTTGGTGGAGCCGTCCTTGATGGCGCCGTCCGGCGGGTACTGCGGCCACACCCCGGGGTGCGGGACGCTCGGGTAGCAGCGCGGGCCGCGCTTGTCCTCGTACTTCGGCTCGTCGACGCCGGGGAGGTACTTGCCGCGGCTGGCGGCGAACTCGATGGTGACCCGGCTGACCTCGGGGTGCGCGGTGCCCTTGCCGAACGCCAGCTCCGCGCGCGGCACGGACTCCGCGAGCTGCCGCATCAGGCACGGGTACTCGGGCGCGTACTTCGCGAGGACGTCGAGCGTCGGCTGGATCGCCGTGGTGAGCCGGATCAGGTTGTCCTTGTTGACCTGCAGGAAGCTCGTCAGGTCCACCGAAGCCGCGGTCACCGTGGCGTAGAGGTCGGTCAGCTGCGCGCGCTGGTCGACGATCGTCCGGCTCGTCGTCGTCAGGTCCGACAGCGCCTGCAGCAGGTCCGGCGCGGCCTTGTCGTAGGTGTTCGCGACGTTCGCGAGGCCGGTGATGTCGGCCTTGACGTCCGGCAGCGAGGGGTTCAGCTTGCCGAGGTAGTCGCTGAGCTGCACGAGGGTCTGGCCGAGCTGCTTGCCGCGGCCTTCGAGCGCGGTCGACACCGCCGTCAGCGTGCTCGCCAGCTTCTCCGGCTGAACGGCCTGCAGCAGCGGCATGACGTCGTCGAGGACCTTCTGCAGCTCGATCGCCGCGCTGCTGCGGTCCTGCGGGATGACGTCGCCGGCCTTGATCGGGCCTTGCGAAGTCTCGGGCAGCTGCAGGGCGACGTACCGCTCGCCGAAGAGCGTCTTCGGCAGCAGCCGCGCGGAGACGTTCTTCGGGATGACGTGCGTCTTGTCCGGGTCCAGGGCCAGCTCCAGCTCGGCGTGGTCACCCTTCGCCAGCACCGAGCGGACCTCGCCGACGAGCATGCCGCGGACCTTGACGTCGCCGCCGGTGCGCAGCTGGCTGCCGACGCGATCGGTCTCCAGCTTCACGAGCGTCACCGGCGTGAACGCCTTGTTGTAGACGGCGAGGGTGCACGCGATGAACAACGCGGCCACGAGCAGGAAGGCGAGCCCCAGCACCTGGTACCGGAGCCGCTGCCGGAGCTCGCGCCTCATCCGGAGATCCTCACCGTCGTGTTCGCGCCCCAGATCGCGAGGGACAAGAAGAAGTCCAGCACCGAGATCAGGACGATCGACGTCCGCACCGCGCGGCCCACCGCGACGCCGACGCCGGCCGGGCCGCCGCTGGCGTTGAAGCCGTAGTAGCAATGGGACAGGATCACCAGCGCGCTGAACACGATCACCTTCCCGAACGACCAGAGGACGTCGCCGGGTGGCAGGAACAGCGTGAAGTAGTGGTCGTAGGTGCCCGCGGACTGGCCGTAGAGCCAGATGGTGATCTGCCGCGACGCGAGGTAGCTCGAAAGCAGGCCCACCGCGTACAGCGGGATCACCGCGGCGACGCCGGCGAGCACCCGCGTCGTCACCAGGTACGGCATGCTCGGCACGCCCATGACTTCGAGCGCGTCGATCTCCTCGGAGATCCGCATCGCGCCGAGCTGGGCGGTGAAGCCGCAGCCGACGGTCGCGCTCAACGCGAGGCCGGCCGAGAGCGGCGCGACTTCGCGGGTGTTGAAGTAGGCGGAGATGAACCCGGTGAGTGCGGCCGTGCCGAGCTGGTTGAGCGCGGAATAGCCCTGGAGGCCGACGATGAGACCGGTGAACAGCGTCATCCCGATCATCACGCCGAGCGTGCCGCCGATGACGGCGAGGCCGCCGGTGCCGAAGCAGACTTCGGTGAGCAGCCGCAGGGTTTCCCGGCCGTAGCGCCGGATCGTGCGCGGCGACCAGGCGAGCGCTTTCGCGGCGAAGGCGAGCTGCTTCCCGAGTCCTTCGAGGCTCTGGCCCGGACGCGCGATGTACTCGAGCGTCCGGTCGGTGGTGTCGAGGGGTTCGGCCGTCATCACATGGCCTTCGGCGGGACGATCCGCAGGTAGATCGCGGTGAGCACGACGTTGATGAGGAACAGCAGCAGGAACGTGATGACGACGGCCTGGTTGACGGCGTCGCCGACGCCCTTCGGCCCGGGCGGCGGGTTCAGCCCGCGGAACGCCGCGACGACCCCGGCGACGAAGCCGTACATCAGGGCCTTGATCTCGCTGACCCAGAGGTCGGGCACCTGGGCCAGCGCGTTGAAGCTGGCCAGGTACGCGCCGGGCGTGCCGCCCTGCAGGACGACGTTGAAGAAGTAGCCGCCGAGGACGCCGACCACGCTGACCAAGCCGTTGAGCAGCACCGAAACGACCATCGCGGCGAGCACGCGCGGCACGATCAGGCGCTGGATCGGGTTGACGCCGAGGACCTCCATGGCGTCGATCTCTTCGCGGATCTTGCGCGCGCCGATGTCCGCGCAGACGGCGCTGCCGCCGGCGCCCGCGACGAGCAGCGCGGTGATCAGCGGGCTGGCCTGCTGGACGATCGCCAGTGCGCTGGCCGCGCCGGTGAACGACTGCGCGCCGATCTGCGCGGTCAGCGAACCGAGCTGCAACGCGATCACCGCGCCGAACGGGATGGCGACCAGCGCGGTCGGCAGGATCGTGACGCTGGCGAAGAACCAGCACTGCTGGATCCACTCGCGGAACTGGAACGGGCGTTTGAAGATCGCCCGCAGGACCTCCCAGGAGAGCGTCGCGAGGCGGCCGACCTGGGTCAGGGCCGCGGTTCCCGGGAGCGTGCCGGTACTTCCGCTCACCACACCTCCCAGTAGGTCGTCGCTGACCTCCGAGTGTTCTCCATACCCGGTGCCCGATTTTCGTTAGCGGTGTTAACTGATCAAGTCAGAAACTGAGGTTGAGCGCGTGCGACGCCGTGGCCCCGCCGTCCGCGACGAACTCCGCTCCCGTGCAGTACGCGCTTTCGTCGCTGGCCAGGAATAGGACGAGCTTCGCGATGTCCTCCGGCTGCCCGACGCGGCCGAGCGCGACCTTCTTCCCGACGTACGACATGTCGACTTTCTGCCCGCCCGCCGCGGTCTCGACCATCTGCGTGTCGATCGCGCCGGGGTGGACCGAGTTGACGCGGATGTGCTTCTTGCCGAGCTCCATCGCGGCGACCTTGGTCATCCCGCGGATCGCGAACTTGCTCGCCGTGTAGGCGATCAGGAAGGGCATCCCGGCCAGTCCCTCCACAGAGGACACGTTGACGATGGAGCCACCGCCGGCGGCGGTCATCGGTTCAACGACCGAGCGCATCCCGAGAAACGCCCCGATCTGGTTCACCCGGATGACGCGTTCGTAATCGGCCAGCTTCGTCTTGCCGAGTTCCGAGAAATGGAGGATCCCCGCGTTGTTGACCAGCACGTTCGGCGCGCCGAACTCGGTCGCGGCCCGCTCGACCGCGGCCGCCCAGTCGTCCTCGCTGCCGACATCGAGGTGCTGGTAGACGGCCTGCTCCCCCAGTTCGGCGGCGAGCTGCTTGCCCTCGTCATCGAGGATGTCGGCGATCACCACCTTCGCGCCCTCGGCGACGAACGCGCGTGCGGCCGCGGCGCCCTGGCCGCGCGCCGCACCGGTGATCAGGGCGATCTTCCCGTCCAGCCTCATGACTCTCCCAGGATCTCGGTGGCGGCGAACATCCGGCCGGGGTCGCGGCCGGCGAAGAAGGCGCTGACCGACGTCTCGAGCTCGCCGAGGGACCAGCGGTGCTCGATCCGCGGCGGCTCGACCAGGGCGACCGTGCCGCCGTGGACGACGAACACCTGGCCGTTGACGTGCTCGGCCGCGGGCGAGGCGAGGTAGGCGACGAAGGGGGCGACGTGCTCGACCGAGAGCGGGTCGGCGCCCTCGGCGGGAGGAGCACCGAACACGCCCTCGGTCATCGCCGTCCGCGCCCGCGGGCAGATCGCGTTGGCGCGGACGCCGTACTTGGCCAGGCCGCGGGCGGCCGACATGGTGAGCGCGGTGATGCCGGCCTTCGCCGCGGCGTAGTTGGGCTGGCCGGGCGAGCCGATGAGGAAGGCTTCGGACGCGGTGTTGACCAGGCGCCCGTACACCGGCTGTCCGTCCGCTTTGGACTTGTCGCGCCAGTACTTCGTGGCGTTGCGGGACAACAGGAAGTGCCCGCGCAGGTGGACGCGCAGGACGGTGTCCCACTCGTCGTCGGACATCGAGAAGAGCATCTTGTCGCGCAGCACGCCCGCGTTGTTGACCACGATGTCGAGCCCGCCGAGGTCGAGCGCGGCGGCCACGAGCGTGTCCGCGGTGGCCCGGTCGCCGACGTCACCGGCCACCGCGACGGCCTTGCCACCGGCGCCTTCGATCTCTTCGACGACGTCCTTCGCCTCGGTGATGTCGTTGACGACGACGGTGGCCCCGCGCGCGGCGAGGGCGAGCGCTTCGGCCCGTCCCAGTCCGGCGGCGGCGCCGGTTACGATCGCTGTCCTGCCGATCAGGCTCACGCGAGGCCTCCTCATCGAGTCCTGTGACCGCGCCTACACTAGAATCTGTTCTTGCTCTCCGCAAGGGGTTCAGTGAACAGTGCTAACTGGCGATGAACAGGGCGTTCCTTGGGCATCCTTTGACCGCATCTGTAACTTGTTCTATCCGACCGGCCGGTACCGGGCCCGGCTGGATGACGAGCTCTTCGTCGTCGTCCAGGTCGAAGACGTCCGGCGCGAACCCGACACACACCGCGTTCGCCTCGCAGAGCGAACGATCGACGCCGATCTCCATGCTTCCTCCGCCGCGTGAGTCCTGGTACAACTAGAACAGGTTCTACTATAACGCCGGATCGAGGTGACGGGTGCGGATCGACTACACACCGGAGCAGCGCGCGCTGGCCGCGGAGCTTCGGGAGTACTTCGCCGAGCTGATGACGCCGGAGCGGCGGGAGAGCCTGCGCGCGGGCGGTGGCGAGTACGGCGACGGCTTGGCGTACAAGGAGATCGTCCGGCAGCTGGGCAAGGACGGCTGGCTGGCACTGGGCTGGCCGAAGGAGTACGGCGGGCAGGGCCGGCCGATGCTCGACCAGCTCATCTTCACCGACGAAGCGGCGATCGCCGGGGTGCCGGTCCCCTTCCTCACGGTCAACACCGTCGGGCCGACCATCATGCGCTACGGCACCGACGAGCAGAAGGCGTTCTACCTGCCGAAGATCGCCGCGGGCGAACTGCACTTCTCGATCGGCTACTCCGAACCGGAGGCCGGCACCGACCTCGCGTCACTGCGGACGCGCGCGGTGCGCGACGGCGACGAGTACGTCGTCACCGGGCAGAAGATGTGGACGAGCCTGATCGAGTACGCCGACTACGTGTGGCTCGCCGTCCGGACCGATCCGGACGCGAAGAAGCACCGCGGGCTGTCGATCCTGATCGTGCCGACATCGTCTTCGGGGTTTTCGTGGACGAAGGTGCACACGGTCGCGGGCGCGGGCACGAGCGCGACGTACTACGACGAAGTGCGCGTGCCGGTGTCGGCGCGCGTCGCCGAGGAGAACGCGGGCTGGCCGCTGATCACCAACCAGCTCAACCACGAGCGCGTCGCACTGACGTCGTCGGCGCCCGTCCGCAAGGCGCTCGCCGACGTCCTCGAATGGGCGAAGGAAACCGGCGCCATCGACCAGGAATGGGTGCGGCTGCACCTCGCGCGCGTGCACGCCGGCGCGGAGTACCTGAAGCTGCGGAACTGGCGGATCGCCTGGGCCGCCGCGGCGAGCGACCTCGGGCCGGCCGAGGCGTCGGCGACGAAGGTGTACGGCACGGAGTTCGCGATCGAGGCCTACCGGCTGCTGATGGAGGTGCTCGGCGCGGCCGCCGTCGTCCGCGACGGCTCGCCGGGTGCGGTGCTGGCCGGGCGGATCGAGCGGCTGCACCGGTCGGCGCTGATCCTCACCTTCGGCGGCGGCACCAACGAGATCCAGCGGGACATGATCGCCGCGACCGCCCTCGGCCTGCCCGTCACGCGCTAGGAGCGTTCCATGGACTTCACCCCTTCGGAGGCGTCGGCCGACCTGGCCGCGCTGACCCGGCGGATCATTGCCGGCAAGGCCACCCACGACCCGCACGGCACCGGCGGCTTCGACGCTCCACTGTGGACGGCGCTGGGCCAGGCGGGCGTGCTCGACGCGGCCCTGCCGTCGTCGCTGGGCGGCGGCGGGTTCGGCCTGCTGGAGCAGTGCGCGGTGCTCACCGAGATCGGCCGTGCGGTGGCGGGCGTCCCGTACCTGCCGTCGATCACGATGGCGGCGTCGGCGCTGGCCGAGTTCGGCACGCCGGAGCTGGTGGACCGCTGGGTGCTGCCGGTGCTGCGAGGAGAACGTGTTCTAGCGGTGGCGCTGTCCGGGTTCACCGCGTCCGGCGGCCAGTTGTCCGGTTCGCGGTCCGCGGTCGCGTTCGGCGCCTTCGCCCACGGTTTCCTGGTCGCCGCCGGAGACGAGGTCTTCCTGGTCGACGCGGCCGCGCCCGGGGTCTCGGTGCGGCCGCAGCGGACGACCGACCACGCCGATGCGTGCCTGTTGGAGCTTTCCGACGTGCCCGGGACGTCGCTGGGCGACATCGGCGAGTGGCTGCGCCTGCGCGGGACAGCCGGCGTGTGCGCGCAGCAGCTCGGCGTCGTCGAGCGAGCCCTGGAGCTGACGGCGGCGTACGCGGCCGAGCGCAAGCAGTTCGACCACGTCATCGGCGGTTTCCAGGCGGTCCGCCAGCGCCTCGCGGACGCCTACGTCGACGTCGAGGCCGTCCGGCTGACGTCGCTGCAGGCCGCCTGGCAGCTGGCTTCGGACCTGCCCGCGGCGGAAGCGGTGGCGACGGCCAAGTTCTGGGCCGCGGAAGCGGGACACCGCGTGGCCCACACGACGGTGCACGTCCACGGCGGCGTCGGCATCGACGTCGACCACGAGGTGCACCGCTACTTCACGGCCGCGAAACGCCTCGAGTTCGAGCTGGGCCCGGCGACCCCGCAGCTGCTGGCGCTCGGGAACCTGCTGGCCGGGTGATCGGCACCCCTGCCCCACCCCTGAAGACCGGTAGTTTGTGGCGAGTCTCGAACTGGCCGGAGAGGCACGCCGGCCGACGATGACCGCGATGACGGCCGCCACCCTGGACAACCAGTCCGGCGGCCGGTTCCGGCTCGGGCTCGGGGTGTCCGGCCCGCAGGTGCGGCGAGGCGCTCGCGCGGATCCGCGCGGGCCGCGCGAAGATCAGTGAAACCCTGGCCGCGTTCGACGTAGTGGCGACGGTCCCGCTGGCAGCCAGTCCCCTGGCCGTCAGCGCTCGGCCGCGTACTGCCAGAACTCCTGCATCAGCGGCGTCGGCTCCGGGCTCGTCATCTCCACCTGCGTCAGCAACACCGTCACCGTGCCCGTCGCCGGGTGGAGGTGCCAGGCCGTGCCTGCGCCGCCGACCCAGCCGTAGCGGCCCGGGACCTCCCACGGCCGCGTCGCCCGGACGTCGACCGATCCGCCGTAGCCCCAGCCCTGGCCGCGCAGGAACAGCCGCCCGGCCTCGCGCTGGGCCGGCGTCAGGTGGTCGGTCGTCATCCCGTGCACCGACTGCGCCGTCAGCAGCCGGTGGCCGTCGACCGTGCCTTCGTCCAGCAGGAACCGGGCGAACTTGAGCAGGTCGTCGGCCGTCGAGACCAAGCCCGCCGCGCCGGACGGGAACGCCGGCGCGCTGCTCCACCGGCCCTCCGGCGAGTCGATCAGCCGCAGCCCGCTCTCGCCGGGCCGGTACGCGCTGGTGAACCGGCCCAGCGCGGCGGTCGGCACCGCGAACCCCGTGTCGGCCATGCCCAGCGGCTCGAACACCCGCTCCGCCAGGAACTCCGGCAGCGACCGGCCCGCCACCCGCGCGATCAGCGCGCCCTGGATGTCGGACCCGGTGTCGTACAGCCACGCCTCCCCCGGCTGGTGCAGCAGCGGCACCTGCGCCAGCGCGGCCAGCCACTCGTCCGGCGCCAGCGCCCGCGGGGCCGCCGCCGGGTGGCCCAGCACCTGCAGCAGCAGGTCGACCGCGGGCAGCGTCATGTCCGCCGCGAGGCCGTACCCGCAGCGGAACGTCAGCAGGTCGGCCACGGTGATCGGGCGGACGGCGGGCACGACGTCGTCGACCGGCCCGGCCGGCGTCCGCACGACCACCGGCGACGCCAGCTCCGGCAGCCACCGCGCAATCGGGTCGTCCAGCGCGAGCTCGCCGTCGTCGACGAGCAGCAGGACCGCCGCGGCGACGATCGGCTTGGTCAGCGACGCGATCCGGAACAGCGAGTCGCGCGCCATCGGCACGGTGCCCTCGGTGTCGGCCGAACCCACGGCCGCCACTTCGAGCTGTCCGCCGTGCGCGACGAGCGCCACCGCGCCCGGGACGTCCTCGATGTGCTTGCTGAGCACCTCGGTCAAGGTCGGCATGGTCAGTCCAGGGGGTTGATGGCGCGCAGGCGCCGCGGGCCGGTGTCGGGCCGCGACGGCGGCGGCCCCAGCACGAGTCGGGCGTTGGCGACGAAGGCGCCGTCCGGCGACGCCAGGATCGGGTCGAGCACCAGCGAACGCACCTCCGGGTTGTCCTCGGCCAGCGCGGCGACGCGCAGCACCATGTCCTGCAGGGCGGCGAGGTCGGCGGGCTCGTCGCCGCGGTAGCCGGTGAGCAGCGGCGCCGTCCGCGGCTCGCGCAGCAGCGTGGCCGCGTCGACGTCGGTGAGCGGCACCGCCCGGTACGCGCGGTCGCCCAGCAGCGTGCTGACCAGCCCGGACAGCCCGAACGACACGAGCGTGCCGAACGACGGGTCGTCCTGCAGCCCGATCACGCACGACAGGCCCTTCGGGGCCATCCGCTGGACGTACACGTCGTCGTCGCCGGAGATCTCGCGCAGCGTTTCGTAGGCGGTGCGCACCGAGTCGGCCGACGCCAGGTCGAGCCGCACGCCCGCCAGGTCGGGCCGGCCGCGCAGCCGCTCGTCGACGGCCTTGAGCGTCACCGGATAACCCAGCTCGGCCGCCGCCGCGACGGCTTCGTCCACTGTGGACGCGACGCGGAACGGGACGACGTCGATGCCGTAGCAGCCCAGCAGCCGCACGACGTCGGTGTCGGACAGCAGCGTCGTCTTGCCGCTCTCCGCGTCGAGCAGTTCCCGCACGAGCCCTTGCGCCTGTTCGGTGTGGATCCCGGCCGGCCGCACCAGCGTGCCCTGCGGGCGCTGCCGCCAGGCCGCGTACCGGACGACCCTGGCGAGCGAGTTGACGGCGCGTTCCGGGCTCGGGTACGACGGGATCGAGCCGCGGGTCGGGACGCCGTCGCCGGTCGAGACGGCCAGCTCGTCGGGAACGCCTTCGGCGGCGAGGAACGTCGAGACGATCGGCTTGCGCTGCCCGAGTTCGACCACGGTTTCGCGCAGGGCGCGCGCGTACGCCGTGCCGGGGATCGCCACCGGCGGGGCGAACACGACGACCAGCGCGTCGGTGTCCGGCGACGTGAGCGCCTCGCCGACCGCCTTGGCGAAGTCGTCCGGACCGGCCTGCGGGCCGACGTCGACCGGGTCGAACGCCAGCCGCAGCCCCTGCATCCGCGCGGTGTCGGCGGCCAGCAGCCCGATCGCGCTGGAGTTGCCGACGATGCCGATCCGCGGCCCGGCGGGCAGCGGCTGGTGGGCGAACACGAGCGCGGTGTCGAACAGCTGCGCCAGTGACTCCACCCGTACGACGCCGGCCTGCTCGAACAGGGCCTGCACGCTGGCCTCGTCGATCTCGGTCGACGTCGCGGCCAGCTGCGGGCGGACCGCGTGCCGCCCCGACTTCACCGCGACGATCGGCTTCGTCCGGGCCAGGCGGCGCGCCAGCCGCGCGAACTTGCGCGGGTTGCCGAACGACTCGAGGTACAGCAGGACGAGGTCGGTGTCCGGGTCGGTTTCCCAGTACTGCAACAGGTCGTTGCCGGAGACGTCGGCGCGGTTGCCGGCCGAGACGAACGTCGACAGGCCGAGCCCGCGCGACTCGGCGTCGGCGAGGATCGCGGTGCCCAGGGCGCCGGACTGGCAGAAGAACCCGGTGCGCCCGCGCACGGGCAGGCGCGGCGCGAGAGTGGCGTTGAGGCGGATGCCGGGCGCGGTGTTGAGCACGCCGAGCGCGTTCGGGCCGACAACGCGCATGCCGTGCGCCCGCGCTTCGCCGACCAGCCGCAGCTCGGCGTGCAGGCCGTGCGGCCCGGCTTCGGCGAAGCCGCTGGAGAGGATCAGCAGCGTCTTGACGCCCTTCGCGAGACAAGCGTCCAAAACGGACTCGACGGACTCGGCGGGCACCGCCACGACGGCCAGGTCGACCGGGTCCGGGATGTCCAGCACCGACGGGTACGCGCGGACGCCCCGGACCGAGCGGTGCTCCGGGTTGACCGGGTAGACGGTGCCGGTGAACGCGGCGGCCAGGAGGTTCGCGAAGGCGACGTGCCCGACCTTGCCCGGCTCGGCGGACGCGCCGATCACCGCGACCGACGTCGGGTGCAGCAGGTTGTGCACGCTGCGCGCCTCGGCGGCCTGCTCCCGGGAGCGGGCGACCGCGAGGGACTCCTCGGTCGGGTCGATGTCGAACTCCAGGTGCAGCACGCCTTCCTCGATCTCGCGGCTGACCTGGTAGCCGGCGTCGCGGAAGACCCGCACCATGGCGGCGTTCTCGGCGAGCACCTCGGCGACGAACCGGCGCAGCCCGCACTCGGAGGCGGCCGCGGCGAGGTGCTCCAGCAGGATCGAGCCGAGCCCGCGGCCCTGGTGCGCGTCGCTGACGACGAAGGCGACCTCCGCCGACGGGCCGTGGTCGAGCCGTTCGTACCGGCCGACCGCGACGATGTCGTCGCCGAGGAAGGCGGCGAACGCGACGCGGTCGTGGTGATCGACCGTCGAGAAGCGCTTCAGGTCCTTCTCGGGAATGCGCGGGTAGGCGCCGAAGTAGCGGAAGTACCGCGTGCGCTCGGAAAGCTTGCCGTGGAAGGCGACCAGGCCGTCGGCGTCGGTGGGGACGATCGGTCGCAGGTGGACGGTGCCGCCGTCGGACAGCACGACGTCGGCCTCCCAGTCGCGGGGGTAGTCGAAAGGATCCCGGCCGGCCATCGTCAGTCCCTGGGGTCGTCCGGGTCGAGGCCGTGCAGGGGGAAGACGGCGCGGCGGGTGTCCCGGACGGCGACGTCCACCGGGTCGTCCTCGCCGTCGCCCCACGGCTTGAACTCGGTCTCGCGGTCGTCGGTCATCGCCTGCGGCAGCTCGGCGTTCGGCGCGGCCTTGGTGACGGTGGAGACCCAGCCGGGCGGCAGCGGCGTCGCCGGGGCGACGTCCCGGTCGAGGACGGTGGCGATCAGGTGCGTCCACGACCGCGGGACGACGCGGATCAGCTGGTAGCCGCCCCCGCCGACGGCGATCCACTTGCCGCCCGCGTACGTCTCGGCGAGGTCGCGGAGGGTGGCGTAGATGGTGCGGTGCCCGTCGACGGACAGGGACAGGTCGGCCAGGGGGTCTTCCTCGTGCGAGTCGACGCCGCACTGGGTGAACAGCAGCTGCGGCTCGAAGTCGGCGAGGAGTGAGGGAACGACGGCGTTGAAGGCGCGCAGCCACCCGGGATCGCGGGTGCGCGGCGGCAGCGGGACGTTGACCGCGGTGCCGTCGGCCTTCCCGCGGCCGGTCTCGGCGGAGTAGCCGGTGCCCGGCCAGAGCGTGAAGGGGTGCTGGTGCATCGAGATGGTGAGGACGCGGGGGTCGTCGTAGAAGGCGGCCTGGACGCCGTCGCCGTGGTGGACGTCGGTGTCGATGTAGGCGATGCGCTCGAAGCCGTGGTCGAGCAGCCACGAGATGGCGACGGCGCAGTCGTTGTAGACGCAGAAGCCGGAAGCCTGGTCGCGCATGGCGTGGTGCAGCCCGCCGGCGATGTTGACGGCCCGGGTGGCCTCGCCTTCGGCGATCTTCCGGGCGGCGAGCAGCGTCGAGCCGACGACGAGGGCGGAGGCGTCGTGCATGTCGGAGAAGACGGGGTTGTCGGCGGTCCCGAGCCCGTGCCCGACATCCCACCCGACGAGCGGCGCCTCCCGCACGGCGGCGATGTATTCGGGAGCGTGAACCCGGAGGAGCTCCTCGTCGCCGGCCCCGGTGGGGATGAGGAGCGGGACGTCGTCGAGCACGCCGAGTTCGGTGGCCAGCCGGACGGTGAGCTCCAGCCGGACGGGGTTGAACGGGTGGTCCCCACCCAGGTCATAACCGAGAAGGGCGGAGTCCCAAACGACGGCCGGCGACATGCGCTCGACTCTAGTGCCGATCGGGGGAACGCGTGGACCGGAAGTGCCGGGCACGGGGTAGCCCACCCACGGCGAAGGCGGCCCACCGGCGGGCGGCCGCCCGCCGGTCGGCGACGGCTCGGTCGGTTCGCGGGTCCTCAGCCCGGGAGGTCGCCCGTCGCCGCTGGGCGCTGTGGGTCGCGGGACCAGTGGGACCACGAGCCCGCGTACAGCCCCGCGCCCGGGTGGCCTGCCAGCTCCAGGGCGAGGACCACCGAACTCGCCGTCACCCCCGAACCGCAGTACGCGCCGACCGGCTCGCCAGGGCGCAGGCCCAGGTCCGCGAACCTGGCGGCCAGCTCCTCGGGCGCGCGCCAGTGGCCGTCGTCGGTCGTGTGGCCTGCGAACGGGGCGTTCACCGCGCCCGGGATGTGGCCCGCGCGCGGGTCGACCGGCTCGGTCTCGCCCGTGTAGCGGGGGTTCGCGCGCGCGTCCAGGAGCAGGCCGTCGCGGGCCAGGGCCGCGGCCTCGTCCGCGTCGAGCACCGGCAGGCCGCCCGGCCGGACCGTGATGTCCCCCGGCTCGGGCCGCGGCTGCTCCTTGCTCACCGGGAGACCGTCGGCTGTCCACGCAGCGTAACCACCGTCGAGCACCGCGACCTCGTCATGACCGGCCCAGCGCAGCAGCCACCACGCCCGCGCGGCCACCGAGCCGTCGGCGTCGTCGTAGACCACCACCGGCGCGCCCGTCCGGACGCCGGCCGCGCGCAGGTCGCGCTGCAGGTCGGCCGGGTCGGGCAGCGGGTGCCGGCCACCCTCGCCCGGCTCGCCCGCGAGCACGCGGTCGAGGTCGGTGAAGACCGCGCCGGGCACGTGGCCCTCGCGGTGGGAATCGGCGCCGGGCGGGCCGGCGAGCCGCCAGCGGACGTCGAGGACCACGGGCCGGTCCCCGGCCGGGCCGGCCAGCGCGGCGGCGAGGTCGGTGGTGCTGATCAGCGGACGCATGCCTCCCATCTTCCAGCGGCCGCCCGCCCGGCCGCGCCGGGGTGCGGACATATCCGTCACCGGCGAGTTGTTATCCCCAAGGCCCGCCGCCGCTGTCGGGGTCAACGACTACGATGAGCAACGCGGACGAAGGGGACAGCGTGAACGATCTCATCGACACCACCGAGATGTACTTGCGTACTATCTACGAGCTCGAAGAAGAAGGTGTCGTTCCGCTGCGCGCCCGCATCGCCGAGCGCCTGCAGCAGAGCGGACCGACCGTGAGCCAGACCGTCGCCCGGATGGAGCGCGACGGCCTCGTCGTGGTCGCCGACGACCGGCACCTCCAGCTGACCGACCACGGCCGCGAGCTGGCCATCGCCGTCATGCGCAAGCACCGCCTGGCCGAGCGCCTCCTCGTCGACGTCATCGGGCTCGAGTGGGAGCACGTGCACAACGAGGCGTGCCGGTGGGAGCACGTGATGAGCGAGGCCGTCGAGCGCAAGCTGGTCAAGCTGCTCGACCACCCGACCACCTCCCCCTACGGCAACCCGATCCCCGGCCTGGACAAGCTGGGCGACGGCGACCCGGCCCCGCCCGCGGAGGCCGACCTCGTCCGCCTGGACGAGTTCGCCCGCACCGGCGGCGGCCGCGTCGAGATCCGGCGCATCGCCGAGCACGTCCAGCTGGACGAGTCGCTGATGACCGAGCTCAAGTCCGTCGGCATCGTGCCGGGCGGCACGGTCACCATCGGCAAGGCCAACGGCGGCACCGTCGAGGTCACCGGCGGCGACAACACCGCCCAGGTCGCCAGCTCCGCGCTGCACGCAGTCCTGGCGCAGGCCAGGTGAGCCCCGCTTCGGAGGCCGTGGCGGCGTTCCGCACGGTCCACGGAGTCGCGCCCGCCGGCGTGTGGTCCGCGCCCGGGCGCGTCAACCTGATCGGCGAGCACACCGACTACAACGACGGCTTCGTGCTGCCGTTCGCCCTGCCGCACCGCCTGGCCGCGGCGGCGGCGCCCCGCGAGGACGGCGTGCTGTCCGTGGCCACCCTGGGCGACGACGGCCAGCTCCAGCGCTCCGGCGAGCTCAAGATCGCCGACCTGGCGCCGGGCGCCGTCGAGGGGTGGGCCGCGTACCCGGCCGGGGTCGCCTGGGTCATGCGCGACCAGGGCTTCACGGCCGGCGCCGACCTGGTCGTCGCCGGGGACGTGCCGTCGGGAGCGGGGCTGTCCTCCTCTCACGCGCTCGAGTGCGCGGTGTCGCTGGCGTTGCTCGGCCTGGCCGGGCTGGAGCTCGGCGTGCCCGGCGAGCGCGTCCCGACGCGGCCCCAGGTGGCGCGGTGGGTCCAGCGCTCCGAAAACGACTTCGTCGGCGCGCCCACCGGCCTGCTCGACCAGACGGCGTCCCTCTGCTGCACCGAGTCCCACGTCCTGTTCCTCGACGTGCGCTCCGGCGAGCAGGAGCAGGTGCCCTTCGGCCTGGCCGACGCCGGGCTGCAGGTGCTGATCATGGACACCCGCACCAAGCACTCGCACGCCGAGGGCGGGTACGGCGAACGTCGCCGCGGCACCGAGCGCGCCGCGGAGCTGCTCGAGGTGACGGCGCTGCGCGACATCACCGTCGAGGGGCTTTCCGCGGCTCTCGACCGGCTGCCCGAGGACCTGGTGCCGCTCGTCCGGCACGTCGTCACCGAGAACCAGCGGGTGCTCGACACGGTGGAGCTGCTGCGGGCCGGCCGGCTGGCCGACATCGGCCCGTACCTGGACGCTTCGCACGTCAGCATGCGCGACGACTACCGGATCTCCACGGCCGAGCTGGACCTCGCGGTCGACTCGGCGCGGGAGGCCGGCGCCCTCGGCTCCCGGATGACCGGTGGCGGCTTCGGCGGTTCGGCGATCGCGCTGGTGCGTGACGCCGACCTGGACGGGGTCAAGGCGGCCGTCGAAGCGGCGTACGAGAAGGCCGGCTACCGGCGGCCGCGGATGTTCACCGCGGTGCCGTCGCGCGGCGCCGGTCGCGACGAGGTCTGAGGCCCCGGGCGGACCCGCACGCTGCCGAGGGGGAAGACTGGCGAGGACAGTCATCAACCTCGGCAGGAAGGCCTGGATGTGTCGGAGCAGAGCAACGCCCTGAAGCTGGTCGTGACGGGCGGAGCCGGGTACGTCGGCAGTGTCTGCGCCGCCCGGCTGATCGAGGCCGGGCACCAGGTCACGGTCGTCGACGACCTGTCCACCGGCCACGCCGACGCCGTCCACCCGGACGCGCGGTTCGTCGAGGGCGACGCCGCCGAGGTGGCGGGCAGCCTGCTGCGCGAGGGCTTCGACGGCGTGCTGCACTTCGCGGCCAAGTCGCTGGTCGGCGAGTCGATGACGGAGCCGGCGAAGTACTGGGAAGGCAACGTCGTCACGTCGCTGCGGCTGCTCGAGGCCATGCGCGAGCACGGCACGCCGCGCCTGGTGTTCTCCTCGACGGCGGCGACCTACGGCGAGCCGGAGCAGTCGCCGATCCCGGAGTCCGCCCCGGCCCGGCCGACCAACACCTACGGCGCCACGAAGCTCGCGATCGACCACGCGATCACCAGCTTCGCCGGCGCGCACGGCCTGGCCGCGGTGAGCCTGCGGTACTTCAACGTCGCGGGCGCTTACGGCGCGTTCGGGGAGCGCCACACCACGGAAACCCATCTCATCCCTCTCGTCCTCCAGGTCGCCACGGGCGACCGCGAAAAGATCCAGATCTTCGGCGACGACTACCCGACGCCGGACCACACGGCGGTCCGCGACTACATCCACGTGGTGGACCTCGCGGACGCGCACCTACTGGCCCTGAAGAGCGCGACGGCGGGTGCGCACCGCATCTACAACTTGGGCAACGGCACGGGGTTCTCCGTTCTGCAGGTGATCGAGGCTTGCCGTGAGGTCACGGGCCACCCGATCCCGGCGGCGGTGGCGCCGCGACGGGCGGGTGATCCGTCGGTGCTCGTGGCGGCCAGTGACCGGGCTCGTGAGGACTTGGGGTGGAAGCCGGAGCGGACCGAGCTGACCGGGATCGTGCGGGACGCTTGGCAGTTCACCCAGTCTCGGCAGGGCGCTCGCAGCTGAGGTCGGCCAGCCGCGGGGCTTGCGGCCGGCGGGAATCGGCTGCGCTCGGACCCGGGCTCGACGGCCGCGCGAAGTTGAGTTCGCGGCTGTGGCTGGATGGCGGCTGTGCTCGGACCTGACCGCCGCGGGCTTGCGGCGGTCAGGCGTGCGCCGGTGCTCGTGGCGGCCAGCGACCGGGCTCGTGAGGACTTGGGGTGGAAGCCGGAGCGGACCGAGCTGGCCGGGATCGTGCGGGACGCTTGGGAGTTCACCCAGGCTCGGCAGGGCGCTCGCAGCTGAGGTCGCCGGGTCGTGGGGGCGCGGGAAGCAAGACACAACCCCCACAAACCCCTCCCCCCTTTCCCCCCCCGGGATT
>NZ_JBVKDO010000042.1:23582-41956 GCF_055633805.1 Amycolatopsis sp. NPDC114478
TCTCGGAGGGGCGCTCGCGGCGGGGGTCGCCGGGTCGGGGCTGGACGGCAGCCACCCCACGACCTCCAGAGCCGCTCATGCCTTATCCACCGCGGGATGTCCACAAGCGACACTCGCCGGCAAGCCCGCACCTGCTCCCTCGAAGTCCGGTGGCTCCAACCCGAACCCCGCCAGGCCTGACGGGTCCGCCGACAACGCCAGCCCCAGCAACTCCTTCGGGGGCATCCCTCGCTGCAGGACGGTTCTCAACAGCCCCGCCAGCACGTGGTTCGGGTTCGCCTCCAGGGCGTTCTCCAGTGCCATGCCCGCGAACGTCCCGTCGCCGCGCATGAAAGCCGCGTAGCCCAGCAGCGTTGCCGCTTCGGCGCGCTCTGGCGCTGGGAGTTCCTGGACCAGCATCAACCACAGCAGCTCTGCCTCGCGGGCTGCCGGGGTGTGGGGTGGGGCCGCCATGCTCAAGCACGCGTCGCGGATCTCCGGGAGCGTCAACGCGCTCGCCAGCAAGACAGCCTGCTCGTCCGTCGGCGGGCCTGAGCCGCGGCGTTGGCGCTCGAAGGCCGCTCGGATCACCGAGGCTGCCTCCGGAACGCACGTCGACTCCGGCCAGGGCAACGACGACATCCTGGACAACGCCGCGGTCCGGCGGGCCAATGCCTCCGGGGAACGGGGTGCCAGCAGCGCCGCCAGCTCGTCTCGGCTGTCGAACGCCACCCAGCCGGCTTCCGTCGCCCATGCTGCCGTCACCGTTGCCCTCGGGTCCGGGAGCTCGCCGGCGCAGGCTGGATCCGCGTAACAGCTCCAGGGCGCTCCCTCGGCGATGTCCGCGGCCCACAACGTGTGCAGCACC
This sequence comes from Amycolatopsis sp. NPDC114478, assembly GCF_055633805.1. Classification (NCBI taxonomy): domain Bacteria; kingdom Bacillati; phylum Actinomycetota; class Actinomycetes; order Pseudonocardiales; family Pseudonocardiaceae; genus Amycolatopsis; species Amycolatopsis sp. NPDC114478. Next base: position 24,430 of record NZ_JBVKDO010000042.1, read on the forward strand.
GGGATGCCGAGCTCGTCCAGCGCCGCCGCCAGTTCGGCGGCGAAGTCCGCGTACGGTGGCGAGCCGCCGGGTCTTCGCTCGCCGCCGATCAGCGCCAGCGTCACGGCCGTGGGTGGCGCCAGGACGTACCTCGCCGCCAACGCGCGGGCCTGCTGGGTCCGTTCTCCCGGGCGCGGGAGGTCGCCGCGCAGGACCAGGCCTACCCGGTCGGCCCGGCGGCCGATGAGGACGACGGAGTTCGCGGGCCGGAACCCGATCAGGTACGGGAGCGCGGCCAGCAGCTGCGCGGGGCTTCGGAGGTCGACCGGCGGGGTGCCGGCCGGGGTGGAAGTGGTCATGCCTCCAGCGTGGGGCAGGACGGGGTGGGATGGGGCGGTGGCGGCGAATCTGTGGATGGCCGGGGCCGATGTGGACGGAACCGGGTGGGCGGCGTCCGGGCGGCGGGTTTTTGTCGGTGGGGCGGGCTATGCTGCCCGGCCCCACCGACCGGTCCGGCCTCAGCCGCAGTGCTCGAAACCGCTTTCGTAGGTGTTGCTGCCCACCGAGCCGCCCCACTTGACGCAGGTGGCCGCAGCGGTCTTCTTCACCGGCCCGGCGTAGTAGGTGAAGCTGCCGGAATCGGTCACCCGCGCCGCGCCCTGGACCTCAAGGAACGCCGAGACCGGGCTCGCCGTGCCGAGCGACGTCGCCTTCAGCGTCGTCACGCAGTTCGCCTTGGTCGAGGAGTTGTACAGCAGGTACGCCGTGCCCGACGAGTTCGCCAGCGCCTGCTGGTCGACCACGGAGAAGCCGTCGCCGCAGACCTCTTCGGCGGAGTACGGGTTGCCGCCGCAGCTGTTCTTGCTCGTGAAGTCCGTGTGGCCGTAGTACGGCACGGCGACGCCGTTCAGCTTCGCCTTCTGCACCACGCCGTCGAGCCGCTCTTCGAAGTGCAGGTGCGGGCCGGTGACGCCGCCGGTCGCGCCCGCCTTGCCGAGCTCCTTGCCGAGGCCGACCGTCTGCCCGACCGAGACCTCCTGGGCCGAGAGGTGCGCGTACCGGGTGCGCCAGCCGCTGCCGTGGTCCACCTCGACCCACTTGCCGTAGCTCGTGCTGCCTTCGTCGGCGACCCGGGTCACCGTGCCGGAGGCCGCGGCGAGCACCGGCATGCCCGTGATGCCCGACTTCTGGAAGTCGACCGAGTACTCGGGGCTGTGGCCGCTGAACGTCGCCGCGGTGACGGTGACCCCGCACTTGAACGGCACTTGGAAGTTCGGCGCGGCCGACGCGGGCGCCTGGCCGGCGAGGGTGAGGCCGAGCGCGGGCAGCGCCGCGGCGGCGGCGAACACGGCGAGCCGTCGCAACCTGGACATGGGGCTTACCTCCTGACAAACGAGACAGCTTGACCCCACGAAGGGAAGCCTCCGTCGGTACATTTTCCGTACAAGCACCCGCGGAGGACCTTCGAAGATGACGCCCGGACTGGCCCGGTTCGACCGGTTTCCCCAGGGACAGGCCTACCTGCGCTGGGCGTTGATCGCGGTCCCGATGTTCGCTGCGATGCCCCGGGCGAACACACTCGCCTGGATCCTGATCGGGACCACCCTGGCCTTGTCGATCCCCCTGCTGTGGCTGTACGACGTCGGCGGCCGACGGCTGCCGCCGGCGCTGCTCCTGGCCGTGATCCTCTGCGCCGGCACGCTCTGGGCGCTGGTGCCGAACAGCTGGGCGTCGGTGACGATGTTCAGCACCACGTTCTTCGTCGTGCTCCGGTATTCGACCGTGCCGATCTTGCTCGCCACCGCGTTCGACCTGGGGGCGATCACCGGGTGGGCGTCCCTGCACGATGCCTGGGACGGCGCATTGGCGACGTACACGGTCCTCGCCGTGATCGTGCTGCTCGGCCTGAACCGGCGGACCCGGATCGCCCGCATCGAACAGACCGAGCTGGCATTGGCCCGCGCGCAGACGGCCACCGAGGAGCACGCCCGCGCGGCCGCCCTCGCCGAACGCGCCCGCATCGCCCGCGAGCTGCACGACGTGCTCGCGCACTCGCTGGCCGGGCTGTCCCTGAACCTGCAGGGCGCCCGGCTCATGCTGGTGCGCGACGGAGCCAGCCCGGACGCCGTCGCGCAGATCGAACGGGCGCAGAAGCTCGCGTCGGACGGCCTCGCCGAGGCCCGCAAGGCCGTGGCCGCGCTGCGCGAGGACGCCGTTCCCGTCGAACGCGCGATCGCCGACCTGCTGGCCGCCTACCGGCTCGACAGCGGGGCACGCGCGGACCTCAAGGTCGAGGGCGAACCGCGCGAACTCGACGCCGCGGTCGGCACCGCGCTGGTCCGCGCGGTGCAGGAAGCGCTGGCCAACACGCGCAAGCACGCGGCGAAGGCCGACGTCGACGTCACGTTGGGGTACACCGACGGGTCGGTCGAGCTGACCGTGGCCGACCGGCAGGGCAGGCGGCCGCCCGACGCACCGGCCGCAGGCTACGGTTTGCGCGGGATGAACGAGCGGGTCGCACTGCTCGACGGGCGCCTGGACAGCGGGCCGGGGGAGGACGGATGGCGGATTCACCTGACGGTGCCGGCGTGACGCTGCGCGTCGTGCTGGCCGACGACCAGGCGGTGGTCCGGGAAGGCCTGGTCACCCTGCTCGGGCTGCTGCCCGGCGTCGAGGTGGTCGGCGCCGCCGCCGACGGCCTGGCCGCGCTCGACCTCGTCGCCGCGCACCACCCCGATGTCGTCCTGGTCGACCTGCGGATGCCGCGCTGCGACGGCGTCGAGACCACCGAACGGATCCGCGCGGAGCACCCGGGCACCGAGGTCGTCGTCCTGACCACGTACGCCGACGACGAGTCGCTGCTGGCCGCCTTGCGTGCCGGCGCCCGCGGTTTTCTCACCAAGGACGCCGACGCCGAAGCGATCGCGCGGGCGTTGCGCTCGGCCGCCGCCGGACAGTCCACAGTGGACGGCGAACTGCAGCGGCGGCTGGTCGAGGCCGCCACCCGCAGCTCGCCCCGGCGGGTCAAGGAGGTCGAAGGCCTGACCGCCCGCGAGATCGAGGTGCTGCGGCTGATCGCGGCGGGCCTGTCGAACACGGAGATCGCGCGCACGCTCGTGGTGAGCGAGGCGACCGTGAAGACCCACGTGAACCACCTGTTCACCAAGGCCGGGTTGCGCGACCGCGCGCAGGCGGTCGCCTTCGCCTACCGGGCGGGCATCGCGGACTGACTCGGACGATGGACATCGGCCTTCGCGCAGCGCGGCGGCGGTCGATCTGCCCGTCCCAGACCGAGCGGGCGACGTCGTAGCCGGGGTGGACGGTTCCGGTCAGCTGGGCGCGCAGGCTTTCCAAGGTGGGTTCGGCGGTCGAGGCGGCAACAGCCGCTGGGTGAAGCCGGCCGCGGCCAGCCTGCCGAACGCCCGCTCGACGCCGGCCGGGACGGGCTGTGGGATCGCGAAGCCGCGCGCCGCGTACTCGATGATCCGCTGCGTCTCGCCGACGAGCATGCTGACCACGCGCTCGACGTCCTCTTCCCCGGTGACGTGGTCCTCGAACGACACCGCCTTCGACGCGCACACGACGTCGATGCCGGGCCAGAGCCGCTTCGCCGTCGCATACGCGCGACGCTGCTGGTACGGCCGCGTCACGAGGGTCACCGACGCGATCTCGCGGCCGGCGAGCAGGCGGCGGGTGAACGCGATGTTGTCGCCGGTGTTGCGGGCCGCCGGTTCGACCAGGATCACGTCGTCCGGCACGCCCAGCTCCAGCGCGATTTCGCGGTAGTGGACCGCTTCGCCGCGGGGGAAACGCTCCACCGTCGTCGGCGCGTTGGCGCCGGTGAATACGACGAGCGGGAAGCGTCCGGCGTGGAACAGCTCGGCGGTGTGCACGGCGACGCCGGGATCGCGGCTGCCCAGCCCGATCCCGACGTCGGAACGCCGCGGTTCGTGCCGCAGGTCGTGGTACTCCCACAACGTGCGGACATCGGCGTCCAGGTGTTCCGGCAGCATCAGCCGAACGCGGCTCGCAGCGCCGGCTTGCCGCCCGTCACCGGCAGCGTCACCGACGTCCTGGTCAGGTCGAGTGCCAGCCCCGCGCCCGGCTTCGGCCGCAGCGTGTAGTCGTGGTCGCTCGAAGCCAGCAGGAACTCCAGCCGGTGACCCGCCGCGAGGATGTAGTCCTTCGGCATCAGCTCGACGCCGATCCGGTAGGTCTGCCCCGGGCTGATCGGCTCGGTGCGAGCCGGCGACGTGCGGTTCTGCGGGTCGGTCCAGCCGCGGCTGATGATGTGGGACGTGCCGTCGGGAGCGCGGTCGAGCAGGATCGCCGAGACGTTCGCCGCGGGCCGGTCGAACGCCAGCGCCAGGTCGGCGCGCGCGGTGCCGGAGAGGCGTACAGACTGCTTCGCCGCCGAAGTCGCGTACAGCAGCCGGTTGCCGGACGAAGCGAGGCCGGCGAGCTGCTCGATCGTCTTCGACGAGTCGTCCGCGAGCGTCTCGACGGCCGCCGTGCCCGGGACCGGGTTGCGGGTGTCGATGGCGCCCTTCGAGCGGCCGCCCGGCCACGGGTAGACGCGGACGTCGGCGGTGCCCGGCGCCGGCCAGTCGGCCTCGTCGGCCCAGGACAGGTCCTCGCGCTGGATCGTCGCCTTCGGCTCGTTCTGGATGCCGTTGTCGATGCCGTAGAGGTAGTGCGACATCCACTTGTTCAGCGTCGCGAGCCAGACGTCACGCCGCAGCGAGTACGGGTCGGCGTGGCCGGACTGGTGCAGCCAGATCTTGTGCTCGACGCCGTGCGCCTTCAGCGCTTCGTACCACTCCGCGACCTGGTCGGTCTTGACGTTCCAGTCGTTGAGGCCGTGCACCGCGAGCACCGACGCGTGCACTTTGGCGACGTCGTTGCGGTAGTTGCGGACGTCCCAGAACGGCGTGTAGTCGCCGGTCACGCGGTCCTGGTCGCGGGTCAGGCCGTCGATCACCGGGCGGCAGACCTGCCGGTCGGCGCGGGTGTAGACGTACTCGGCGAGCACGTCGGCGTCCTCGCCCTGGTACCCGCCGGCCGCGACGACGGCGCCGGCGTTGCGGTAGTACTGGTACCAGCTGGAGATCGCGGCGATCGGCACGATCGTCTCGAGGCCCTCGACGCCGGTGCTCGCGACGGCGTTCGGCAGCGTCCCGTTGTAGGAGACGCCCATCATGCCGGTCTTGCCGGTGCTCCAGTCGGCCTTCGCCGGGGCGCCGTTCGCGTCTTTCGCGGCCGTGCGGCCGTTGAGCCAGTCGACGACCGAGCGCGCGCCGATCGTCTCGTTGACGTCGCCGGTCGTCGGGCAGCCGGTGGAGAGGCCGGTGCCGAGCGACTCGCCGTAGACGACGGCGAACCCGCGGGCGGTGAAGTAGTCCTGGTAGCGCCAGGTGATCGGGGTGGCCGGGCCGACGCCGTGCGCGGCGACGCGCGGGCCTTCGGGGCCGCGCGCGTACCCGGGCGCGTAGAGCTCGACGTCGACGTCGTGGTTCGCGACGTCGTTGCCGCCGGCGTAGTACGGGCTGGCCTGGTAGATGACGGGGACCTTCAGCCCCTGCTGCGTCGCGCGCGGGCGGACGACCTGGGCGTGCACGAGGTCGTCCTGGCCGTCGTGGTCGCTGTCGACCGGCGCGGTGACCCAGACGTCTTCGCGGACGACGTCGGCGGGGTCGAACACCGGCTGGGCCTGGCCGCCGGTGAAGACCGGGCCGGGCGGGGCGGCCTCGGCGGGCACCGCGGTCAGCGGCAGGGTCGCCAGTGCGAAGAGCAGGACTGCGGTTCGTGCGGCTTTCACTCAAACCCCCAAGCCGGGCGAAGCGGACGACTGTCGAGACTTCCGCTCCGGCCTCGGGAGTGTCAAGAGACTAACGTCGGGGGCATGCCGACCGTGGAAGCACCGATCGCCGCCGTGACCGTCTACCCGCAGCAGGCCCGGATCACCCGCCGGGGCAAGGCCCCGCTCGACGCCGGGCCGCGCCTGACGTTCGCCGGGCTCCCCCTGTCGCTCGACCCGGCTTCGGTGCGCGTCACCGGGACCGGTCCCGCACTGATCACGGGCGTCGACGTCCGCACCGAGCGGCACGCTTCGCCGGCCGACGCCGCGTTGCGGGCTTTGGTGGAGCAGCGACGCGCGGACCAGGCGACGCTCGACGGCGTCGTGGACGACGAAGCGGCCGAAGCGATGAAGGTGGATCTGCTGACTTCGCTCGCGAAGCGCAGCGGCGGCAGCTTCGCGAAGGCGCTGGCGGCCGGGACCGCCGAGCCGTCGCGCGTCACCGAGGTGACCGACGCTTTGAGTTCGAGGCTGGCGTCGGCGTTGAAGGCGCGGCGGGTGTTGTCCGATCGGATCACCCGGCTGCGCGAGGACCTCGCTGCTTTGGATCGGCGGATCGAGTCCCACAGCGCGCAGTCCGAAGAGGACAGTACGTCGGTGGTGGTGGAGCTGGAGATCTCGGACACTTCCGGATCGGCCGAGCTGGAACTGTCCTATGTGGTCCCGGGCGCGAGCTGGGAGCCGGGGTACGACGTCCGGGTTCGCGGCACGGACGTCACGGTGATGTCGTACGGGCTGGTCAGCCAGTACACGGGTGAGGACTGGCCGGAGTGCGAACTCGCTTTGTCGACCGCGCGGCCGGCGGTTTCCGTGGTGGTACCGGAGTTGTCGCCGTGGTTCCTGGACCGCGTCCACCCTGTCCCGCCCGCTCCGGCGGCGGCGTACGGCGGGTCGGGCGGCGGTGTTCCCGATGGGGCGCGGATGCGCTTCGCCGCTGCCGCTGCAGCTCCGGCTATGGCGCCGAAGCTGGCTTCGGTGGAGCAGGGGACGACGGCGGTGACGTACCGGCCTTCGCGTCCAGTGGCGGTGCCGTCGGGGGCTTCCGGCCATCGGACCACGTTGGCTCAATTGGATCTCACGGCTTCGCTCGGGTACGTCACCGCGCCGGTGTTGGCCGAGGAGGCGTATCTGCGGGCTACGGTCGTCAATACGTCTTCGCTCGCTTTGCGGCCTGGGCGGGCTTCGGTGTTCCATGACGCTGAGTTCGTCGGGACTACGTCTTTGGAGGCTTGGGCTCCTGGGGAGGAGCTGGAGCTGGCGTTGGGGGCGGACGATCGGATCCGCGTCGAGCGCGAACTGGTCCGGCGGACGGCTTCGAAGGCGACGTTGTCGGGGCAGCGGCGGCGTGAGGCTGAGTACAAGATTTCCGTGGGCAACCACGGGCCTCGGGAAGCTGTGGTGACGGTGCTGGATCAGGCGCCGGTTTCTCGGGACGACGGGATCACTGTGAAGGACGTGAAGACTTCGCCGGAGCCGGTGGAGACGTCGGAGCTGGGTGAGTTGACGTGGAAGCTGACGCTCGCACCGGGGCAGACGGGTGAGGTGAAGCTGTCGTACCGAGTGGATGTGGCCAAGGGTGTGGAGCTGTCCGGCTGGCGCGAGTGATCGCCGTCAGCGCTTCGGCCGTTCGACCAAGACGTCCGATTGAACGGCCGTCGATGCCTTCCGGTTGCGCTCGAGCAACCCGATCCGTTCCGCCGCTTCCAGCGGATCTTCGTGTTCCCACACCCTCACGACGAGCCAGCCCAACTCGGTCAGTTCAGCATCGGTGTCGCGATCACGGCGCGCAATCCCGCGCAGTTTCAAGCGCCACCACTTCCTGTAGTGCGCTGCGCAAAGCGAGTTCCGGCTGGGGCCGGCCCGGGATCCAGGTGCTGGTACACCTCGTCAGAGTCGCACCGGGGACCGACAAAACCGGCCGCGAGTACAACCTCGGCCATCTGCGAAGGCAAGCGTGCCACGTGAACGCGATCCGCAGCCCCGCGCTCCACTCGCGGCGTGACGGCTGCGCGAGTGGCGTTCGAGCTCATCCGGCTCGCACATCTCGAATCGCGGCGAAAGTCAGGGGAAGAGCGGGCCGGGCAGACCTGCCGTGACTGGTCTACCCGGCTTTCTCCTCGCCGTCTTCGGAAGGCTGTTCCGGTCAGCCTTGTGAGATGTAGGCCTCCAGCTGTTCCTGGCTCTTCTCCAACTCCTCCATCCGGTTCTTCACCACGTCCCCGATGGACACGATCCCGGCCAGCCGCCCGTCGGCCAGCACGGGCACGTGCCGGATTCGGCGCTCCGTCATCAGGACCGACAGCTGGTCCACCGAGTCGTCCGGGGAGCAGCTCGCCACCAGCTTCGTCATGATCTCCGACACCGGTCCGTCCAACAGGCCCGGGCCGCGGTCGTTCAGGCGGCGGACCACGTCGCGTTCCGAGACGATCCCCGCTATCGATCCGTCCGGGGCCACGACCACCATCGCGCCCACGTTCTGTTCGGCCAGGCCGGTCAGCAGCGCGGTCACCGTGGTCTCCGGGGTGACCGTTGCGACCGCCGACCCCTTCTTGCGCAGCAGATCCGCAATCCGCATGGCGATCCTTCCCGTCGGTGAGCTGGATCACCACAGGGTAAGGGTGCCGGGACCTGGGCGAAAGTCCGGCAAACGGGGCGTTTTCGTGGTATTGAAAACGATTCAGCCGAGGCGTTCGGCCAGGCCGTCCAGTGCCGAGCGGATTCCGGCCGCGTAGTCGTCGTCGCACAGGGCGTCGAGGCGGGCTCGGGCCAGTTCCAGCTGCTCGCGCGCCGCCGTCAGGTCACCCAGTTTGCGGTAGTCCTCACCCAGGTTGAGGTGCAACGACGGGTAGAACCCGCGCACGGCCAGCGACGAGTGGTACTCCTGGGCCCGCGAGTCGGTCAGCGAGTCCGCCGCCGCCAGCGCGCGCAGGTCCCACTCCAGCTCCTCCGCCGGGTCGTCGCAGACGTCGGCCATGTGGTGCGCCAGCGCGACGCGGTGCAGCGGGTCGCCGTCCGGGCCGATCGACGCCCACAACGCCGTGAACGTCGCGTACGCGCCCTCGCGGTCGCCGCCGATGTGCTGCCGGAGACCGGCGTCGATCGCCACCATCACGTCGTCGGTCACGCCGCTCCCCCGTCCGCCAGCTCACGCAGCCGGGCCAGTCCGGGCCCGATCCGCTCCGTCGCGACCGCACCGTAACCGAACACGAGCCCGTGCCGCCGCTCGCCCACCGCGAAGTCCCCCAGCGAGTAGAGCCGGACGCCGTGCCGGCGGGCGCGACGCACCAAAGACGACAGATCCGACGAGGAAACCGCGCTCACGTGCAGCCCGGCCGAAGACGGCAACGGCGTCAAGAAGCCGAAGCCCGGAAGAAGCGACGACAGCAGCTCGTGCCGCTCGCGGTAGACCTTCCGCATCCGCCGGACGTGCCGGGCGAAGCCGCCCTCGGCCATGAACGCCGCCAGCGCCGCCTGCTCGACGTTCGGCGCGTGCCAGTCCGTGAGGTACCGGGCCTTCACCAGCGCCGGTACGAGCGACGGCGGCGCGACGAGGAACCCCAGCCGCAGCGCCGGCGACAGCACCTTCGAAAACGACCCGACGTACACGACCCGGCCGCGGGAATCCAAGCTGTGCAACGGTTCCAGGGGCCGTCCGGTGTAGCGGAACTCCGTGTCGTAGTCGTCCTCGACGAGCACGGCGTCGTGCCGCTCGGCCCAGTCCAGCAGCTCGAGCCGGCGCTCCAGCGACATCGACAACCCCAGCGGGTACTGGTGCGACGGCGTCACGTAGACCAGCCGCGCCTCGTCCGGGATCGCGCTGACGACGATCCCGTGACCGTCCACCGGCACCGGCGCCACACGCACGCCTCGCGCGGCCAGCACCAGCCGCGGCGGCGGGTAGCCGGGGTCCTCGACGGCGGCCACGTCACCCGGACGCAGCAGCACCCGTCCGACCAGGTCCGTCGTCTGCTGGGCACCCGCGGTGACGACGACCTGCGCCGCGGTCGCCCGGACGTCCCGCGACACCCCGATGTGCCGCGCGATCTCCGTGCGCAAGGAACCGAGTCCCTGCGGGTCGCCGTAGGTCATCAAGTCGGCCTGGCCCGCACGCAGCCGCTGCGTGACGAGCCGGCGCCACGTGTCGAACGGGAACCGCGTGAGGTCCGGGACGCCGGGCCGGAAGTCGAACTCCGGGGCCGGCGCGAACGGCGCGGGCGGCGCCGGCACCGCGTCCCACTCCGGCAGCGGCCGGACACCCGACACCGAGGACGGCGCGGGGCGCGTCAAGGAAGAACCCGTGACGAACGTGCCCGCGCCGACGCGCCCGGCAAGGAACCCCTCGGCGGTGAGCCGGTCGTAGGCCGCGCTGACGGTCGTCCGGGAGACCGCCAGCCGCTGCGCCAGCTCCCGCGTCGGCGGCAGCGCCTCACCGGGCCGGATCCGGCCGTCCAGGATCGCCGCGCGCAGCTGCCGGTAGATCGCGTCGCGGTGCCCGCGCGTGCCGGTCAGGTCGATGTGGACGTCCATCACCCCAGATTGGCACACCGGAACAGGCGCGGATTTGGCACTTCTCGTGGTCCGCTCCCCCGCCTAGCGTGCGAAGCATGGATCTCCGCGAACTCGACCGCCGCACCCTGCTCGTCCTCGACAAGATCGTCGCCACCGCCCAGCCGGAAGACCTCCGGCGCCCGACCCCGTGCGCCGGCTGGATCCTGGAAGACCTGCTCCGCCACCAGGTCAGCGAGAACCACGCCTTCGCGACCGCGGCCCGCGAAGGCTCGGCCCCGGACTGGGACGCCGGCGACCTCGGCGACGACGCCCGCGCCGCCTACCAGGCGTCCGTCGACGACTTCCTCGAAGCCTTCGCCGACGACGCCGTGCTGGAGCGGCAGCTCACGATCAACCACTTCGGCACGTTCCCCGGCACGATCGCCGCGCACATGCACCTCGTCGACACCGTCGCGCACGGCTGGGACCTGGCCCGCACGCTCGGCCTGCCCTACGAGCCCGACGCCGACGCCGTGCACGCCGCCCTGCAGCTGGCCGAACGGATCCCGGACGAGGGCCGCGAGAAGAACGGCTCCTTCGCCCACAGCCTCGGCACGGCACCGGACGCGAGCGAGCTCGACCGGTTCCTCGCGCTGCTCGGCCGCGACCCGGCCTGGACCGTCAGCTGATGTCGGCGGGCGCGGCGCTCCACGTGTCGCACGCCTTGGTGTTCTTGCCGTCGTAGCCGGCTTTCGCCCACGTCAGCTGGTGCTCGCGCGAGCCGTGCGTGTCGCTGTCGTTGGCGCGGCCGTAGTCGGCGACGGCGGCGTTCGCCAGCGACCGGCTGACCGAGCCCGTGCCCGCGACCGCGGCCAGGAACAGCGCGCCGAAGCAGTTCGCCTGCAGCTCGATGCGCCGGACGACCTCCTTGTCGGCCGCGGTGTCCTCGTTCGGCGAGGTCATCTTGTCCGCCGCCGCGGCCAGGATGCCGCTCTCGCGCTGCACGTGGTGGCCGTACTCATGGGCGATCGTCGCGATGTGGCGGGCCTTGTTGAGCCCGGCGTCCGACAGCATCCAGTCGGTCGGGGCGTAGATCGCGGTGTCGCCGCCGCAGTAGTAGGCGACGGCTTCGTTCTCCGTCGGCGCCGCGCCGCACGCGCTGTGCTCGGGCAGCGTCACCGAGACCGTGGCGGTCAGCGTCGGCTCGTTCGCCTTCTCCAGTGCAAGGCGCCACGACTGCTCCAGGCAGTCGACGAGCGCGCCGTAGTAGGCCTTGAGCTGCGCGGGCGCCCGGCCGAGGTCGGGTAGCGCGCACGTCGCGGGGCCGGGCGTGATGCCGGTCGAGAGCAGCGGGTTGCGCGCCAGCTCCGGCACCGGTTTCGCGGGCTTGCCGTCCGAACCACCGCTGTACGCGCGGCCCGTGTCGACGCCTTGGGCGACGTACGCGTGCCCGTCGACGCGGTGCGGGATGGTGGCCGCGATCAGCGAGATCGCCAGCACGACGACGAGGACCCCGGCGACGGCACCCCAGAGCCGGCTGCGCGGCGGAGCGATCGGGACGGGCGGCGCGGCGGCCCAGTTCGGCGCCCAGGGGTTGGGCTCCGGGGCCCACGCGGGTTCCGGTGACCGGTCCCCGGCCGGCGGCGCGGGAAAACCGAACACTCCGTCGTCGTTCACGTTCTCCCCCTGCTCGGTGGCACCAGCATACGGACCCCCGGAGAGGGAAGGATCACGAAACGAAAACACGTCCCGGTGGCCACCAGGGCCTCGAGCGGGCGAAACTGAACGGCATGAGTGTCGAGGATCCGTACCTGTGGCTGGAAGACGTGACCGGCGACGACGCGCTCGGCTGGGTGCGCGCCCGCAACGACGAGACGCTGGCCGAGCTGACCCGCGGCGCGCGCTTCGCCGAGCTGCGTGACGAGCTGCGCGAGGTGCTCGACGCCGACGACCGGATCCCGTACGTCCGCCGCCGCGGCGAGTTCTTCTACAACTTCTGGCAGGACGCGAGCCACCCGCGCGGCCTGTGGCGGCGGACGACGCTGGAGTCCTACCGCCGGGCCGAACCCGAGTGGGAGCTGCTGATCGACGTCGACGCGTTGGCCGAGGCCGAGGGCGAAAACTGGGTCTGGCAGGGCGCGACCGTGCTGCGGCCGGACTACCGGCGCGGCCTGGTCGAGCTGTCCCGCGGCGGCGCGGACGCGACGGTCGTGCGCGAGTTCGACCTCGACGCGCACGAGTTCGTCGAGGGCGGCTTCACCGTGCCGGAGGCCAAGACGCGGATCGGCTGGATCGACGAGGACCGCGTCTACATCGGCACCGACTTCGGCGAAGGCACGCTGACCAGCTCCGGCTACCCGCGGCTGGCCAAGGAGTGGCGCCGCGGCACGCCTCTCGAAGAAGCCGTCACGGTCTACGAGGGCAAGCCGGACGACGTCTCGATCGGCGCGTCCCACGACCCGACCGAGGGCTTCGAGCGCGACTTCGTCAGCCGCGCGATCGACTTCTACCGCTCCGAGCTGTACTTGCGCACGCCGGAAGCGCTGCTCAAGATCGACGTCCCCGACGACGCGAGCGCGTCGGTCCACCGCGAGTGGCTGCTGGTCCGGCCGCGCACGGCGTGGACCGTCGACGGCACCGAGCACCCGGCGGGGTCGCTGATCGCCATCCGGTTCGACGACTTCATGGGCGGCGAGCGCACCTTCACGACGCTCTTCACGCCCGACGACCACACCTCGCTCGACTACTGGGCCTGGACGCGCAACCACCTGCTGCTCGGGACGCTGCGCGACGTCCGCACCGAGCTGCGCACCCTGACGCCGGGCCCGGACGGCTGGACCGACGAGCCGCTGTCCGGCGGCCCGGAGTTCGGCAGCGCGGACATCTTCGACACCGACCCAGACGTCAGCGACGAGTACCTGATCGACTCCAGCGGCTTCCTCCAGCCGTCGACGCTGAGCTACGGCCACGTCGGCGAAGAGGTCGAAGTCCTGAAGCAGGCTCCGGCGTTCTTCGACGCTTCGAGGATGAGCGTCGCGCAGTACTTCGCGACGTCGGAGGACGGCACGAAGATCCCGTACTTCGTCGTCCGGCCGTCCGACGCCGAAGGCGGCCCGACGCTGCTGACCGGCTACGGCGGCTTCGAAGTCTCGCTGACGCCGTCCTACAGCGGCATGATCGGCCGCGGCTGGCTCGCGCGCGGCGGCACGTACGTCGTCGCGAACATCCGCGGCGGCGGCGAGTACGGGCCGAGCTGGCACACGCAGGCGATCAAGGCCGAGCGCCACCGCGTGTACGAGGACTTCGCTTCGGTGGCCACGGACCTCGTCGAACGCGGCATCACGACGCCGGACAAGCTCGGCATCCAGGGCGGCAGCAACGGCGGCCTGCTGATGGGCGTCATGCTGACGCGCTACCCGGACCGGTTCGGCGCGATCGTCAGCCAGGTGCCGCTGCTGGACATGCGCCGCTACCACCTGCTGCTGGCCGGCGCGTCGTGGATGGCCGAGTACGGCGACCCCGACGAAGGCGCGGAATGGGAGTACATCTCGAAGTACTCGCCGTACCAGAACGTCCACAGTGGACGCTCGTACCCGCCTTCGCTCTTCGTGACGTCGACGCGCGACGACCGCGTGCACCCCGCTCACGCCCGCAAGATGGTGGCGCGCATGCGTGAGCAGGGGCACGACGTCCGCTACCACGAGAACATCGAAGGCGGCCACGGGGCCGCGGCGGACAACGAGCAGCTGGCGTTCAAGTGGGCGCTGGTCTTCGAGTTCCTGTGGGAGCAGCTCACGAAGTGACGCGGGCGAGCACGACGCCGCCGACGATCAGGGCCAGCGCGGCCACCCGGCCGACGCTGAGCGGGTCCTCGCTCACGACGACGCCGAGCACGATCGCGCCGACGGCGCCGATCCCGGTGAACACCGCGTAGGCGGTGCCCACCGGGACGGTGTCCATCGCGCGCGACAGCAGGTAGACGGCCGCGGCGCCGAGCACGAAGCACAGGAGCGTCGGCCACGGCCGCGTGAAGTTCTCCGTCGGTTTGATGCTCTGCGACCAGGCGATCTCGACGAGCCCGGCGAAGACGAGCGTCACCCAGCCCATCAGAGCGCCTTCAGCGCCGCTTCGCGCGACGCGACCCGCTCTTCTTCGCGCGCCGCCAGGTGCGGGTCGACGAGGGCGTTGGTCAGCTCGGCGTGCACGAACCGGACGTCGTCGACGTCGTAGTGCCCGGCGATGAAGTCGCGCAGGTAGCGCTCGTGGTGGTCGAACGGCGCTCTCGGCGTGCCCGGCGCGTACGTCCCGCCACGGGCGCCGGCGATGACGAACGCCTTGCCGCGCAGGGACATCCGCGGGAACGTCACCTGGTCGATCCAGGTCTTGAGCGCCGCCGGGATCGAGAAGTTGTACATCGGCGCGCCGATCAGGACGACGTCAGCCTCCAGCAGTTCCGCCAGCAGGGGTTCGACGATCGCCCAGGCCTGCTTGTGCGAGGGCGTCTCGACGACGTCGGCGTAGTGCGCCGGGTCGGTGATCCCCGCGGTGAGCAGGGCGTCGCAGATCTCGGTCCACGCCTCGCCGATCACCGGGACCGGGTCGGCGGCGAGGTCGCGGTAGGTCCGGGTGCCCGGCCAGCCGGCGGCGTAGCGCGCGGTCAGCTCGCGCGAGAACGACGTGCGGCGGGCGCTGGAGTCGAGGTGCAGCAAGTGGGTCACGGTTCCTCCTCAAGTGGACGCGGTGTCCACTTGACGTCAACTGGACGCCGCGTCCGCTTATTCCCTAGGCTGCCGCCATGCCCGAACGCGCCGACGCGGCCCGCAACCGCGCGAAGATCCTCGAGGCGGCGGAGGAGCTGTTCACCGCCCGCGGCGCGGCGGACGTGACGATGGAAGACATCGCACGCGCGGCCGGCGTCGGCCGGGGGACGCTCTACCGCCGTTACCCGGACCGCGCGTCCATCGCCGTCGCGCTCCTGGACGAGCACGAACGCCGGCTGCAGGAGTCCCTGCTGCGCGGCGACCCGCCACTGGGCCCGGGCGCGCCGCCGGCCGAGCGGCTGGCGGCGTTCTACGCGGCGATGGTGGAGCTGCTGGAGCGGCACGCGCCCCTGGTGCTGGGCACGGAGGTCGGCCACTCCCGCTTCACGACGGGGGCGTACGGCTTCTGGCGCGCGCACGTCAAGGTGCTGGCGGCGGCCGCGCCCGACCCGGACGTCCTGGCCGACGTCCTGCTGGCGCCGCTCGCCCCGGAGCTGTACCTGCACCAGCGCGCGCGAGGGGTGACGCCGGAGCGGATCACGGCGTCGCTGACAGAACTGGCGCGGTTGCTTTAGACGAGTCCGCGCGGCCTCGCCCGCTTCGGAACGTAGTGCGGTTTCGGTTTCGGCTCCTCACCCCGGATCCGCGCAAGGGCGGCTTCGAAGGCGGTGAGCACGTCGGCGGCGAAGACGAGCCGTCCGACGCCGAGCTGGTGCAACGCGGGCCCATGATCGACCGCGACGGTGATCGCGACGCCGATCAGCAACACCCGCCAGGCCCCGAACACCGCGGCGCGCACGGGTTTCGGGAGGCCGGCGAACCCGATCCGCAGGCGGTGGCAGTGGAAGGGCACGTGCCGCTCCTCGTCGGCGAGGATCCGGGCCGCGACCTGCGTGACGAGCGGATCGCGGCTGCCATCGCGCAGGGCGCGGTAGTACCGCAGCGCGACGACCTCGGCGACGAGCAGCACCATCAGCTCCAGCCGCAGCCAGAGGGCCCGCCGCAGCCGGACGAACACGGTGTCGGACCAGTGCCGTTCGATTGTCGAAACCCCGGCGGCGTTCAGGAGCGCGGCGAGCATCCGCGCGTGGTTCTGTTCCTCGGCGACGAAGAGCTTGACGGCGGCGAGGTAGTCGCCGTCACCGGCTTTCGCGATGAGGTTGGCACCGTCCCCGGCCTCCCCGACTTGGAAGCGCTGCACGCTTTTCGCGACGTCGGGGTGGAGCCGGGCCCCGCGCCCCCAGGGCGGGTCCGCCCGGCCGCGACGGCGTTCGGCTTCCGCTTCGAATTCCCGCAACCAGTTCATCGGGTCCGATGATGCCGGGTCGTCGTGGACTTCCCGGGCGGGTCCGGTGGAGATTCGGTGAAGACAACTGAGGTTCCCGGCTAAGGTGGGGTGATGGTGGATCCGCACGAATACGACGTCGCGGTCTCCTTTTCGGGCGCCCAGCGGGGCTATGTCGAGCAGGTCGTTCGCCAGTGCGAAGCACTCGGCGTGCGTGTCTTCTACGATCGGAACGAAACCGCGCAGCTGTGGGGCACCAACGTCATCCCGCAACTACGCAAGGTCTACGGCGGCGTGATGGCCCGATTTGTGGTTCCGTTCCTTTCGCAGGAGTACCTCGCCGGCCCCTACCCGATGGACGAGCTCTACACGGCCATGACCGCCGGCGTCGAACGCGGAGACGGCTACATCCTGCCGGTCATGATGGACGATGTCCGCGTACCGCCCGAACTCCTGAGCCCGGCCGTCGTCTACTTGCGAGCCGCGGATTACACCCCACGGCAACTCGCCGAAGTCGTCGCCGAGAAAGTCGCGACAGCGCGCGGCGAACAGCGGGAGCCTCTCGAAGTCAGCAAGGTGATCGAAAAGACGCTGCAGGTGCGCAAGCCGAAGAACGCGCCACTCAGCTTCAACCAGCAAGAAGTACTCGATACGACGCTCGCCCAGGTAGGCGAGTTCTTCCGGAGTGAGGTGACACAGCTCGTCGATTACGGGTTCAACTGCCGGGTACGGGTTACGGACACGGCCGCCCAGGTGCTCGTGGAGCAGCACGGCAACCCGGTCTGCGAGCTGGTACTGCGTGAAGGCGATTCCCTGTGGTCCGGCAAGTTGACCATGGCCTTCGCATGGCCCCGCATCACCGGTAGTGGCGTCAACGGGTCCATCACGGCGAAGTGGGACGCGGATTCGACCAGCCCCGTGTTGGTGTTCGACGACTACAGCAGGCCCGGCTCGGCCGACCGGCTCCTGCGGGGCGCCGAAGAGCTGTTCAACGAACTGTGGGAAAAGGTGCTGTCGTTCCTCGAAAAGCGGCCGCGCTAGCCAGGGACCGAAGTCACGTCAGGCCTAAGGGATGTCTCGTAACCCGGTGTCGGAGCGGCCGGGCCGGTAGTTGATCATGTTGGTGTGGTGCAGGTGATCACAGCGTCGCGGCCGGAG
>NZ_JBVKDO010000043.1:0-40911 GCF_055633805.1 Amycolatopsis sp. NPDC114478
CCCGCCGATCACCCAGTTCGCCTCACGCGGGCGCCGGAACGCGCCGGTGAAGAAGATCCGCAGCATGTGCACGGCCATCGACGCCACGAAGATCAGCGCCGCCCAGTGGTGCAGCTGCCGCATGAACAACCCACCACGGACGTCGAAGGAGAGGTCCAGGGTGGTGCGGAAGGCCTGCGACATCTCCAGGCCCTGCATGTTCTTGAAGCTGCCGTGGTAGACGACCTCCTGCATCGAGGGGTCGAAGAACAACGTCAGGTAGACGCCGGTCAGCAGCAGGATGATGAAGCTGTAGAGCGCGATCTCGCCCAGCAGGAACGACCAGTGGGTCGGGAACACCTTGTTCATCTGGTGCCGCAGGCCCTTGGCCAGGTGGTACCGCTGGTCGGCGTTGTCCGCGGCGTCGCCCAACGCCTTCTCGACCGGGCTCGACCCCTTGGTCGGCGTGGTGAGTGAACTCATGACTTACGCTCCCAAAAGGCCGGACCGATGGCCTCGATGAAGTCGCCTCGCGCGATCAAGTATCCCTCTTCGTCCACCGTGATCGGTAGCTGGGCCAGCGGACGGGTCGCCGGGCCGAAGATCGGCTTGGCGTAGTGGAGGGCGTCGAACTGCGACTGGTGGCACGGGCACAGGATGCGGTTGGTCCGCTGCTCGTACAGGGAGGTCGGGCAGCCGACGTGGCTGCAGATCTTCGTGTACGCGTACAGGTCGCCGAAGTTGAAGTCCTCCTGGCCGGCCCGCTTGACCACCTTGGCGGAGTCGGTCGGGCGCAGGCGGATCAGCATGACCGGGTTGTCCACCCGGGTCAGCGCGGCGGCCAGCAGCTCCGGCTTGCCCTTCTCGGAGTCGCGGTACGGGAAGACCGTCTCCATCGCGCCGGCGTCGAGGTCCTCGGCCTTGACCAGGCTGACCTCTTCGCCCGCTTCCAGCGGCTTGCCGGTGTTGCGGCGCAGGTAGACCTTCTCGCCCGGGAAGTTCGGCTGCCAGCCCGTGTGCCACAGCGAGTCGCGCGACTCGCTGTTCTTCCACGGGTTCTTGATGAAGGACGCCAGCGGCAGCGCCGCGGCCGCGAGGCCGAGCGCGCCGGCCCCGGCGATCGCCGAGCGCTTGATCAGCGACCGGCGGGCGATGGTGCTGCGGCTCCCGGCGTCGGCCAGGTGCGCGAGGAGCGTCGCGCGGTCGACCTCGGCCGACCCCTCGCCCTGGTTGTCGCTGCGCTGCTGCACCGCGACCTCGGCGGGCACGAACTTCTTCGTGTACAGGATCACGCCGATGCCCAGGCCGAGGATGGCCAGGCCGAGCGTGATGCCGAGCATCGGGGTGTAGAGGCTGTACCAGAAGTGGGCGGTCTCGTTGTCCGGCGCCTGGTACTGCCACGGCCACCAGATGAGCGAGACGACGAACCCGATCCCGGCCAGGGCGGACAGCCCGAACCAGAACGCGACCAGGCGCTCGGCCCGCTTCTCCGCGCGGGTGCCCTCCACGGGCCACGGGGTCGGGTACTCGACGATCTCGACCCCGTCGAGCTCGCCACCCAGCTTGACCAGCTGGTCGCGGTCCATCTCAGCCAGCTCCGCCTCCGACGGCGGCTTCGGCCCCTCGGCACTCATGCCTTCGATCCAATCCACAACGTCACGCCGATCAGCGCGGCGATCCCGACGATGAAGGCGATGACGCCCTCCGAAGCGGGGCCGACCCCGCCGAGGCCGTTACCACCCGGGTTGTTGTTGCCGTCCGACACCGACTTCACGTAGGCGACGATGTCCTTCTTCTCCTCCGGCGACAGCTGCCGGTCGGAGAACTTCGGCATGTTCTGCGGGCCGGTGAGCATGGCCGTGTAGATCTGCTCTTCGCTGGCCGGGTCCAGGTTCGGCGCGTACTTGCCCGCCGACAGGGCACCACCGCGGCCGGTGAAGTTGTGGCACGACGCGCAGTTGAGGCGGAACAGCTCGCCACCGCGGGCCGGGTCGGAGCCGCGCAGGGCCGCGCCCTTCTCGGCCGGACGCTGGACGCCGCCGCCGTGCGCCTGGATGTAGGCGCCGACCGCGTCGATCTCGGCCTCGGTCAGCTTCGGCGGCTTCCGCTCGATCTGCGCCTCCTGGCGCGCGGCGGGCATCCGGCCCGAAGAAGTCTGGAAGTACACCGCGGCGTCACCGATGCCGATCAGGCTCGGCCCGCGGTCCTTCACGCCCTCGAGGTTCGCGCCGTGGCAGGCGATGCAGGTGTTGTTGTAGACCTGCTCGCCGAGACGCAGCTGCGCCGGCGTGCCCTGGGCCTGCGCGGTCTGCGGCTCCGGGGCGAACACGGCGTACAGGGCGCCGGCGCCCACCAGCGCGATGCCGAGCGCGAGCAGGCCGGCGAACCGCCTCCGCAGCTTCGACCGCGCGCGGTAGCGGCGCTCTGCCGAATTGCGCCTCAGCTGAGAAGCACGCTTCGGCGCTGAGGACTTGGTGCTGGTGGTCATCTTGCGGCAACCCTTGCTGTCAGTTCAGGCCGATGGTGAAGGTGGTGGCGGCTGTGCGACCTACGGAAGGAGGTAGATCACACCGAAGAGGCCGACCCACACGATGTCGACGAAGTGCCAGTAGTAGGACACGACGATCGCCGACGTGGCCTGGGCGGGCGTGAACTTGCTCAGTTTCGTGCGGATGAGCAGGTACACGAAGGCGATGAGCCCGCCGATGACGTGCAGGCCGTGGAAGCCGGTGGCGAGGAAGAACACCGTGCCGAACGGGCCGGACGGGATCGTCATCCCCTCGTCGACCAGGTTGTGGTACTCGTTGGCCTGGCCGGCGACGAAGATCGCGCCCATGATCAACGTGATGATGTACCAGCGGCGCAGGCCGTAGACATCGCCGCGCTCGGCCGCGAACACGCCGAACTGGCAGGTCAGCGAGGACAGCACGAGGATCACCGTGAACGGGATCGCGTACGCCACGTTGAGGTGGAACTCCTCGCCGTGCAGCGGCGGCGGCCACTGGCCGGACGAGTTCTGCGCCTTGACGGTGAAGAACATCGCGAACAGTCCGGCGAAGAACATCAGCTCGCTGGAAAGCCACACGATGGTGCCGACACTGACCATGTTCGGCCGGTTCAGCGAGTGGACCCGCTGACTGATGGTGGGAGCTGCCGTTGTCACGCGTCGCATTATGTCCTCTCGCACCACCGCTCCGCCGGGTGGGTCCACGGCGAGCCGTCTGCGTAACCGATCACACCGGATGCCCGGGAAGGTGAGAGCTACTCATGGGTTTGCTCGACCGGCTGCTTGACCTGGTCAAAAAGCGGGAAACCGCTGGTCTGACCCCCGATGCGCCCGGCTTGGAGATCGTCGCCGAAGCCTTCGACCCGGTCGTCGCGGACTCGGCCGTCCTCGCCGGTTCACCCGCCTGGGTCAGCACGGCACCGGCCGTCCTGCGGCACCACCTGCTCCTGCCGCCGGACCGGCTCGCCGAAGCGGCGTCGATCCTCGCCCAGGACGGCTATGAGCTGCGAGAACAGTCCGCGGACGGCGACCTCGCGCGGGTGCTCGCGGTGCGCGTCCAGGTCCTCGACGCCCTGCACTGCGCCCAGGAACGGTCGCGGATGGCGGGTCTGGCGCAGCGGCTGGGCGGTGACGCGCTGGGCTGGGACGCGCTCCAGCCGGAGGCGCCCGCGTGATGTCCGTCTCGGCCGATACGATCGGGGAGTTCTGCGGTGACGAGATGGAGGCGTGTCCAACATGGGCGAGCGGTCGATGCGGGTCCTGGTGTTCAGCCACAAGGCGGAGGTGCGCGAGGCGATCGTGAACGCGGTCGGCCGGCGGCCCGCCGCCGACCTGGCGCGCGTGGACTACGTCGAGGCCGCCGGCATCGCGGACGTGCTGTCCGAGGTGGACGCGGGGAACGTCGACCTGGCGATCCTCGACGGCGAGGCGCAGCCGACCGGCGGCATCGGCCTCTGCCGCCAGCTGAAGAGCGAAATCGCCGAGTGCCCCCCGATCGTGATCGCGGTGCGGCGCAAGGACGACCGCTGGCTGGCGACGTGGTCGCAGGCGGACGCCGTGCTGGTGCACCCGCTGGACCCGCTGACCGCCGCGGAGACCGTCGCCGACGTGCTGCGACGGGTCCCCGTCGTGAACGGCTGAGCCCGGTGACCACCCCGGTCCCCCGCACCTGGCCGCCGCTGCTCAAGCAGCTCGTCGCGCGCGTCGACCTGTCCGAAGAGGACACGGCGTGGGCGATGGACCAGATCATGAGCGGGGCGGCGAGCCCGGCCCGGATCGCCGGGTTCGCGGTGGCGCTGCGCGCGAAGGGCGAGACGCCGTCGGAGATCGCCGGGATGGCGGCCACGATGCTGGCGCACGCCAAGCGCGTCGAGCTGGACCGCCCGGCCGTCGACATCGTCGGCACCGGCGGCGACGGCTCGAACTCGGTCAACATCTCGACGATGGCGACGATCGTCACGGCGGCGGCCGGCGCCCCGGTGGCCAAGCACGGCAACCGCAGCGCGTCGTCGAAGTCGGGCGCGGCGGACGTGCTGGAGGCGCTCGGCGTCACGATCTCGCTGCCGCCGGAAGACGTCCAGCGCAGTCTCACCGAGGTCGGCGTGGGGTTCTTCCTGGCGTCGGCGTTCCACCCGGCGCTGCGGCACGCGGGCCCGGTCCGCGGCGAGCTGGGCATCCCGACGACGTTCAACCTGCTGGGCCCGCTGACGAACCCGGCCCAGCCGGGCAGCGCGCTGATCGGCTGCGCGTACGAGGACAAGACGCACGTGCTGGCGGAGGTGTTCGCCCGCCGCGGCACGACGGCGCTGGTGGTCCGCGGCGACGACGGCCTGGACGAGATCACCACGACGACGACCTCGTCGGTGTGGGTGGTCTCGGGCGGAACCGTGACGAAGACGACCTTCGATCCGATGTCCGTGGGCGTGCCCCGGGCCACGGCGGAGGACCTGCGCGGCGGCGACGCGGCTTCGAACGCCCAGGTGGTCCGTGAGCTGGTCGGCGGCAAGCCGGGTCCGGTGCGGGACGCGGTCCTGATCAACGCGGCCGCCGCGTTGGCGGCGTTCACCGGGTTCTCGGGCTCGCTGGAGGACGATCTGCGCGGCGGGCTGGCCAAGGCGGCCGAGGCCATCGATTCCGGGGCCGCGGCGGCACTGCTGGACCGCTGGATCGCCTTCGCCTGAGGTCAGGGCGCTTCAGCCGCGGAAAGCCGTCCGGTAGGAGGTCGGGCTCGTTCCCCGCAACCGGGTGAACTGGTGCCGCAGCGCGGCCGCCGACGCGTACCCGCACGCCACCGCGATGTCCTCCACCGACAGCCGGCCCTCCTCCAGCAGCGCCTGGGCCCGGTCCAGCCGCCGCTCGGTCAGCCACCGGTGCGGGGTCGTCCCCGTCGCGGCCGAGAAGCGGCGCAGGAACGTCCGCTCCCCCAGCCCGCTTCGCCGAGCCAGCTCAGCCACCGTGAACGGCTGGTCCAGCCGCCGCTCCACCCACTCCAGGGCTTCGGCCACCACGGAGTCGTCCGGGGCCGACGGGACCGGCGCCTGGACGAACTGAGCCTGTCCCCCGGCCCGGAACGGCGCCGCCACCATCCGGCGCGCCAGCGTCGTCGCCGCCGTGACGCCGCGCAGCCGGCGCACCAGGTGCAGGCACAGGTCCACCGCCGCCACCGTGCCCGCACTCGTCGAGATCCCGCCGTCGTCGGCGTACAGCGCCTGGGTGTCCACCGACGCCGCCGGGAAGCGGGCGCGGAACTCCGCTTCGTACACCCAGTGGACCGTGCAGCGGCGGCCGTCCAGCAGGCCCGCGTAGCCCAGCGTGAACACCCCCGCGCAGAACCCCGCCACCCACGCGCCCCGCGCTGCCGCGTCCCGCAGGACGTCCAGCACTTCGGCCGGCGGTGGTGCCGTCCGGGGTGCGCACGTCGGCACGATCAGCAGGTCGGCCGACGCCGCGAAGTCCAGGTCCTGGAGCCCCGAGAGCCCGAAGCCCGACCAGCTGGCCACCGGCGCGCCCGCCGGCGAGCAGACCCCGAACTCCCAGCCCTCGATGCCGTCGGCGGTCCGGTCCGTGCCGAAGACCTCGCACGCGACCCCCAGCTCGAACGGCGAAACGTGGTCGGCCAGCACCACCGCGACCCGGTTGACGTCCATGGCGGCCAGCATGTCACAAGTTTTGCGGCCGTTGTCATCTCTGACACTGGTTGCGCCCAAGCAAGCGGACGAACCTGGACGCCATGACGAACTCCGAAACCCGCCCGCTGCTCCAGTGGTCCGCGGCGATGGCGATGTCCGGCACGATCGGCGCCGTCGTCCTCGAAAGCGGCGCGGCCGCTCCCGCTGTCGCCTTCGCCCGCTGCCTCGTCGGCGGGACACTGCTGGTGATCTGGTGCTTCGCCCGCGGCTGGCTGCCGTCCTGGCGGCCCTCGAGGCGCGACCTCGGGCTGGCCGTCCTCGGCGGGCTGTTCCTGGTCGGCAACTGGGTGCTGCTGTTCGCGTCCTACGCGCTGTCGTCGATCTCGGTCAGCACCGTCGTCTACCACACGCAGCCGCTCATCCTGGTCGGCCTGGCGGCGGCGTTCCTCGGCGAGAAGGTGGCGAAGAGCCAC
This sequence comes from Amycolatopsis sp. NPDC114478, assembly GCF_055633805.1. Lineage (NCBI taxonomy): Bacteria > Bacillati > Actinomycetota > Actinomycetes > Pseudonocardiales > Pseudonocardiaceae > Amycolatopsis > Amycolatopsis sp. NPDC114478. The sequence continues at coordinate 6,588 of NZ_JBVKDO010000043.1, forward strand.
CTGGTCCGGGCCGCGATCGCGTTCGGCGGGGTCGCCCTGATCTCGCTCTCCGCGCACGGCGAGGACGGCAAGCCCGTGCAGCTCGCGGGCATCGGGCTGGCGCTCGGCGCGGCCGTGCTCTACGCCGGCGCGTCCTTCGTCGCGAAGCAGCTGAAGCACATCCGCCCGCATCTGCTCGCGGCCGTCCAGACGACGGTGGGCGCGCTCGTGCTGGCCCCCGTGCTGCTGATCACGCCGCTACCGACGACCACGCGGGGACTGCTCTGGCTCGTGCTGCTGGGCACCGTCCACACGGCCCTGATGTACGTGCTGATGTACGCGAGCATCGGCAAGCTGCCGACCACGACGGTGGCGCTGCTGTCCTACCTCTACCCGGTGGTCGCGGTGCTGGTGGACATCGCCTTCTACGGCCACCGCCCGACCTGGCCGGAGGCACTGGGGATGCTCGCAGTACTGGCCGCGGCGCTGAGTCCTCAGCGCCGCGGCCAGTCGAAGAAAGAACCGCAGGTCAGTCGTGCGACGGACCCGTGTGGTACTCGAACACCAGCCCGCCGATCGTGATGAGCAGCGCGACCAGCGCGATGACGAGCAGCCAGATGTGGAAGAACGCCAGGCCCAGCGCGGCGAGGGCCGCCGTGGCGGCCATGCCGACCGGCCAGTAGCTGCCCGGGCTGAAGAAGCCCAGCTCGCCGGCACCGTCGCTGATCTCGGCGTCCTCGCGGTCCTCCGGGCGCGGTTCGATGCGGCGGGCGACGAACTGCATGTAGCTGCCCGCGAGGAACGCGAGGCCACCGGTGAGGAACAGGGCCACGATGCCGACCGGCTCGGCCCCGTGGGTGGCGGCCAGCGCGGTCCACACCCAGTACACGGCCGCCATGAACACGGCGAAGATCGCCACGATGAAGAAGATGCGGGCTTCGACCTTCATGGGTCTTTCCTACTCCCTGTGTGACGACGCCGTCAGTTGGACGCGGTCCGCGCCGTGCGGTCGGTGTTGAACGGCTGGGTGGTCACCGCGTGCGGGGTGCACAGCACGCCGCAGTTCATCTTCGCCAGCGCTTCGGACGCGGTGAACGTCTGGCCGGTGGCCGGGTTCACCTGCTTGCGCAGCTGGATGTACTGGTCGTACTTGTCCGGCGACAGCGCGCGGACCTCGAAGTTCATCACCGAGTGGTAGGTGCCGCACAGCTCCGCGCACCGGCCGACGAAGGAGCCTTCGCGGTCGATCGTGTTCTGGAAGGAGCTGTCCTGGTTGTTCTTGTCCGGGTTCGGCATGACGTCCCGCTTGAAGTGGAACTCCGGCACCCAGAAGGAGTGGATCACGTCGGTGGAGATGAGGTCGTACTGGATGACCTTGCCGACCGGGAGCACCAACAGCGGGATTTCGCCGGACGAGCCGACCGTGCTGACCTGGCCGCTGCCGTCGGGCTTCGCCGCGTTGGCGTCCTCGTACTTGAACTCCCAGTTCCACTGGAAGGCCACGACCTGGACCTTGACGTCCGGGTTCGGGACCTTGTCCAGGACCTTCGACTCCGTCGTCGCGGTGAAGAAGAACAGGACGCAGACCATGATCGTCGGGACGACGACCGTGAACAGCTCGAGCGGGATGTTGTACTGGAACTGCCGGGGCAGCTCCTCCGGCTCGCCGTCGACGGTCTTCTTCTTGCGGTGGAACGCCGCGGTCCAGAAGATCAGGGCCCACACGATGGCGCCGACGATCAGCGCGGCCACCACGGTCCAGGTCCACAGCGTGCGCATCTGGTCGGCCTGGTGCGTGACGCCCACCGGCCAGCCGAACCGCAGGATCTCGTCGCCGGAGCAGCCCGTCGCGGTCAGCGCGACCAGCACGGCCAGCGCGGCGACGCGCACGGTCCGCTTCCCCAGGGTGCGCTTGGGTTGTCCCACTGCGCCTCGCCCTTTCACCCAGAGCCTCCTACGACAGATCTTTGTGACAGCCGGACTCTAGCCGAGTTGGCCGGTCCCGCTGACCAAGGGGTAACCATCGACGCGCGTGTTACGCGCCACGGCGGCCCCGGCATACTGGGGCCTTCCCCAGCCCGGTGAGAACTCCGAAGGTGTGTGAGTACCCGTGTGCGGCCTGCTTGGACTGATCTGCGCGACCGAGACCGGCGCGGCGAACGCGCGTGAAGCCGTCGGCGCGGCCATGCGCTGCCAGCGCCACCGCGGCCCCGACGAGCAGGACACCTGGGCCGACGCCGAGGTCGTCTACGGCTTCAACCGGCTCGCCTTCATCGACGTCGAGCACGCCCACCAGCCGCTGGTCTGGGGCCCGCCGGAGGCGCCCGGCCGGTACACGATGAACTTCAACGGCGAGATCTACAACTACCTGGAGCTGCGCGCCGAGCTGGCCGAGCGGCACGGGGCGAAGTTCGAGACCGAGGGCGACGGCGAGGCCATCGTCGCCGGCTTCCACTACCTGGGCGCCGACTGGGTCAAGCGCCTGCGCGGCATGTTCGCCTTCATGATCTGGGACTCCCAGGAGAAGAAGGTCTTCGGCGCCCGCGACCCGTTCGGGATCAAGCCGCTGTTCTACTCGGCCGGCCCCGGTGGCGTGGCGTTCTCCAGCGAGAAGAAGAGCCTGCTCGAGCTGTCGGACACCCTCGGCGTCGCCCAGGAGCTGGACCGCAAGGCCCTCCAGCACTACCTGGTCCTGCAGTACGTGCCCGAGCCCGAGTCGCTGCACACCGCGATCCGCCGCGTCGAGTCCGGCACCTCGTTCGAGGTGGCCCCCGGTGGTGAGGTGGAGTTCACCCGCTACTTCCACCCGCAGTTCGCGACCAAGCCGGTCAACGGGCCGGCCGAGGCGGAGGCGCTGTACGAGCGGATCGCCGATGTGATGCGCGACTCGGTCGGCAAGCACATGATCTCCGACCCCGACGTCACCGTCGGCGCGTTCCTGTCGGGCGGCATCGACTCGACGGCCACCGCCACGCTGGCCAAGGAACACAACCCGAACCTGATCGCCTTCACCACCGGGTTCGAGCGCGAGGGCTACTCCGAGGTCGACGTCGCCGCCGAGTCGGCCGCCGCGATCGGCGTGAAGCACGTGGTCCGCACGGTCACCGCGGACGAGATGATGGAGGTCCTGCCGCTCATCGTCTGGTACCTCGACGACCCGGTGGCCGACCCCGCGCTGGTCCCGCTGTGGTTCATCGCCCGCGAGGCCCGCAAGCACGTCAAGGCGGTGCTCTCGGGTGAGGGCGCGGACGAGCTGTTCGGCGGCTACACGATCTACAACGAGCCGATTTCGCTGGCGCCGTTCGAGAAGATCCCCGGCGGCATGCGCAAGCTCATCGGCAAGGTCTCGACCAAGATCCCCGAGGGCACCCGCGGCAAGGACCTGCTGCGCCGCGGCGCGCTGCCGCTGGAGGACCGCTACTACGGCAACGCCCGCAACTTCCGCGACGACCAGCTGCGCAACGTCCTGAAGAGCTACCAGGAAGGCGTGGGCTTCAAGGACGTCACGGCGCCCTGGTACGACGTCTCGCGCGGCTGGGACCCGGTCGCCCGCATGCAGCACGTCGACCTCTACACGTGGCTGCGCGGCGACATCCTGGTCAAGGCCGACAAGGTCACCATGGCTAACTCGCTCGAGCTGCGGGTGCCGTTCCTGGACGCCGAGGTGTTCAAGGTCGCCGCGTCGATCCCGCTGGACCAGAAGCTGGCCCACGGCACCACGAAGTACGCGCTGCGCCAGGCGCTGGCGAAGATCATCCCCGCGCACGTGCTCAACCGCCGCAAGCTCGGCTTCCCGGTGCCGATCCGGCTGTGGCTGCGCAACGAGATGTACGACTGGGCCAAGGGGATCATCAACGATTCCCGGACCGACGAGCTGCTGGACAAGAAGGCGATCCTGGCGCTGCTGGAGGAGCACAAGGCGGGCCAGCTGGACCGCAGCCGCCAGCTGTGGGCGCTGATCGTGTTCATGCTGTGGCACGGCATCTTCGTCGAGCACCGGATCAAGCCCGAGGTCCCCGAGCCGGTGTACCCGGTGAAGCTCTGACGCTCGTGTGACGAAGGCCCCGCACCGGTTTTGGTGCGGGGCCTTCGTCGTGTCCGGGCTCAGGCGGCGGGCAGGACCGCCGAGATCTCCTCGGCCGCCTCCGGGCCGAAAGCCTCGCCGATGCGGGCCAGGGCTTCGGCGCGGTCGAACGTCCACTCCTGCGTGCCGACCGTCTCCAGGACCAGCACCGCGATCAGCGAGCCGAGCTGGGCCGCGCGCTCGACGTTCAGGCCGCCGTCGAGACCGGCCAGGAAGCCCGCGCGGAAGCCGTCGCCGACGCCCGTCGGGTCGGCCTTCGCGCGCTCGGGGACCGCGCCGATCTGCAGGGCCACGCCGTCCTTGCCGACGATCTCGACGCCCTTCTCCCCCAGCGTCGTGATCCGCAGGCCGACCTGGTCGAGGACGTCGGCCTCGGTCCAGCCGGTCTTCTGGAGCAGCAGCTCCCACTCGTAGTCGTTGCTGAACAGGTACTTCGCGCCGGCGACGAACGCGCGCGCCTGCTCGCCGGTCATCCGGGCCAGCTGCTGCGACGGGTCGACGGCGAACGCGTACCCGCGCTGGCGGCACTCCTCGGCGTGGCGGACCATGCCCTCGGGGTCGTCCGGGCTGATCAGCACCAGGCTGAGGTCGCCGGCGCGCTCGGCGATCGGCTGCAGCTCGATGTTGCGGGACTCGGCCATCGCGCCGGCGTAGAACGTCGCGATCTGGCAGAGGTCCTCGTCGGTCGTGCAGACGAACCGCGCGGTGTGCGCGACCTCCGACACGTGCACGCCGGACGTGTCGACGCCGTGGCGCTCCAGCCAGGAGCGGTAGTCCGCGAAGTCGGCGCCGACGGCGCCCACGAGCACCGGCTGCACGCCGAGCACCCCGAGGCCGAAGGCGATGTTCGCGCCGATGCCGCCGCGCCGGACCACGAGGTCGTCGGCGAGGAAGCTCAGCGAGACCCGGTGCAGCTGCTCGGCGACCAGCTGCTCCGCGAACCTGCCCGGGAAATGCATGAGGTGGTCGGTTGCGATACTGCCGGACACCGCGATCCTGGCCCTGTCTGCCACCGGCTGCTCCTTTGTGCTCGACCTCACGACAAAAGGCGCGAAGTTACCCCCGGGTCATGACCCAACCGGGTAGTTCGCGCGTGCCCAGCCGACACTACCGGCTGGTACTCCTTCTCCAGTCGAGAGCGGATCAATAGCGTTACGAATCGTGAACGCCGTCACCGAACCCGAGACCCTGTCCGAGCTGATCGCCGACTGCGCGCTCATCCCGGCGACGCTGCAGGCCGAGAGCCTGCCGCTGCCCCGCGTCACGGCCGAGCCGTGGGAGGTCGACGAGGCGTGCCACGCCCAGGTGGCCGAGCTCGACGCGTACGTGTAGTCCGCAGAGACGAAGAAGGCCCCGCCTCCCTTCCGGGAGACGGGGCCTTCTCGCGTGCTGTGGATCTTCTCGCGGACGACTCAGTGGAACGAGTCGCCGCAGGCGCAGGAGCCGGTGGCGTTCGGGTTGTCGATCGTGAAGCCCTGCTTCTCGATCGTGTCCACGAAGTCGATGACGGCTTCCGACACGTACGGCGCGCTCATCCGGTCCACGGCGACCTTGAGGCCGTCGAAGTCGCGGAACAGGTCGCCGTCGAGCGTGCGCTCGTCGAAGAACAGCTGGTAGCGCAGGCCCGCGCAGCCACCGGGCTGGACGGCGATGCGCAGGTGCATGTCGTCGCGGCCCTCCTGCTCGAGCAGGGCCTTCGCCTTGGAAGCCGCGGCGTCGGTCAACGTGACGCCGTGGGTCTCCTCGGCGGTCTCGGCCTGCGTCGCGCCGGCGTGCTCAGCGGTCGTCATGGCACTCCCTCTAAGTTCGAACTCGCTGCGGATACTCCTCGTGCTGACGTCTTCAACACGCGGTGCGTCCGATCTGTTCCCCCACCATCGTCGCACATGGATCGACCTGGTGAACGGCGGCGTGACGCCTGCAATACCCTGGTGAGGTGAGGTTCCTGCGCCGAAGCACCACAGACACCGCCGCCGAAGAGGCGGAGACGACCGAAGCCGTCGACATCGGCGGCAAGTCGTTCACGCCCGGTAAGGGCAAGGCTACGCCGAAGCGGCGTGACGCGGAGGCGAAGCGGCGCGGCCCGGTGGCGCCCCCGCCGACCACCATGCGCGAGGCGATGAAGCGCAACAAGGAACTGCGCAAGTCGAACCCGCAGACGAAGGAAGACCGCCGCGCGGCGGCAAAGGCCCGCCGCGACGCGATGATGCGCGGCGACGACAGCGCCCTCCTGCCGCGCGACCGCGGGCCGGTCAAGAGGTACGTCCGCGACCTGGTCGACAGCCGGCGCAACCTGCTGGGCCTGTTCATGCCGCTGGCGATCCTGGTGTTCCTGGCGCTGCTGGTGCCGCTGCCCAAGGTCCAGTCGTACATCACGCTGCTGTGCACGGCGATGCTGCTGGTGATGGCGATCGAGGGCTTCGTGAACGGCCGCAAGATCGCGAAGCTGGCGCGGGAGAAGTTCCCGAAGGAAGCGGTGAGCGGCCGGTCGATCGGGTGGTACGCGTTCGTGCGGGCGTCCCAGATCCGGCGGTTGCGGGTGCCCAAGCCGCGGCTGAAGGCCGGGGATCCGATCCCCAACTGAGCTGGTTTCGAGAAGCCGGGTGGAGCAAGCCTCCACCCGGCTTCTTTCTGTCCGGGCTCGCTTCGGCAACCCGGACCGATGTCGGGTAGCCGGACGCCGCGCCCTTCTCGCTGAGCGGGCCGGCCTCCGGCAACCCGACCGCTGCACACCGCCGGGCTCGCCCGGTACGCGCCACCGGCGGCGTATCCGCCCCTTGAGTTCCGCACGCGGTACGGCTCGGCGTCGGCGACCGCCGGATGAAGCTGGAGTCACTCCAGGGTCGTTAGCAAAGCAAACGATTACCGCCTAGGCTGAGCCCCATGGAGTTTCGTCGTCTCGGCCGCAGTGGCCTCAACGTCAGTGAGATCTCGTACGGGAACTGGCTCACCCACGGTTCCCAGGTCGAGGAGGACCAGGCGCACGCCTGCATCAAGGCCGCCCTCGAGGCCGGCATCACCACCTTCGACACCGCCGATGTCTACGCCAACACCGCCGCCGAATCGGTCCTCGGCCGTGGCCTCAAGGGCCAGCGGCGGGAAAGCCTGGAGATCTTCACCAAGGTCTTCTGGCCCACCGGTCCCAAGGGCCCCAACGACAAGGGCCTGTCCCGCAAGCACATCATGGAGTCGGCGAACGCGTCCCTGCAGCGGCTCGGCACCGACTACGTCGACCTCTACCAGGCGCACCGGTTCGACCGGACCGTTCCGCTCGAAGAGACCATGCTCGCCTTCGCCGACCTCGTCCGCCAGGGCAAGGTGCTCTACGTCGGCGTCTCCGAATGGACCGCCGAGCAGATCTCGCGCGGGGCCGCCCTCGCCCGGGAGCTGAAGATCCCCTTCGTCTCCAACCAGCCGCAGTACAACATGCTCTGGCGCGTCATCGAGGACCAGGTCATCCCCACCTCGGAGCGGGAAGGCCTCAGCCAGATCGTCTGGTCGCCGATCGCGCAGGGCGTGCTGACCGGCAAGTACAAGCCCGGCCAGGACTACCCCGCCGGCTCGCGGGCCACCGACGAGAAGGGCGGCGCCAACATGGTCGCGCGCTTCCTCGACGAGACCGTCCTCAAGCGCGTCGCCGAGCTGGAACCGCTCGCCGAGCAGGCGGACCTCTCCCTCGCGCAGCTCGCCGTCGCGTGGGTGCTGCAGAACCCGAACGTCGCCTCGGCGATCATCGGGGCCTCGCGCCCGGAGCAGGTGCACGAGAACGTCAAGGCCGCCGGCAAGAAGCTCGACGCCGACCTCATGACGGCCATCGACGACGTCCTCGGCGACGTCGTCGAGCGTGACGCGAGCCTGACCAAGAGCCCCTAGTCCTGGTTGATCCGGCCCTGGAACGGCACGTCGAACTCGAACGCGTCCTCCGGGGCCAGCCGGGGCTGCAGCCCGAACCCGCGCAGGAGGCGGCTGGCCCCCGCCAGCCGGTCGCCTCCTCGCCCGGGGACCCGCGACGGCGCGAGGCCGTGCGAAACCAGCAGCGTCTCGACTTCGTCGATCAGCTTGTACGGGTCGTAATCACCCACGGACCCAGGTCTTCCCGGTGATCCGCTCGTAGACCTCCGTGTAGCGCTGCCGCGTCTGCTCGACGATCTCCGCGGGGATCTCCGGCCCGGGCGGGGTCTTGTCCCAGCCGGTCGTCAGCGACCAGTCGCGGACGAACTGCTTGTCGAACGCGTGCTGCGGACGGCCCGGCTCCCACTCGTCGGCCGGCCAGAACCGCGACGAGTCCGACGTCAGGACCTCGTCGCCGAGGGTCAGCGTGCCTTCGGCGTCGAAGCCGAACTCGAGCTTCGTGTCGGCGATGATGACGCCTTGGGCGGCCGCGTGTTCGGCGCCCTTCGTGTAGATCTCCAGCGTCAGCTCGCGAAGCCGCTTCGCGGTGTCTTCGCCGATCTCGTTCAGGACCTCGTCGAAGGTCATGAACTCGTCGTGGCCGGTGTCGGAGATCTTCGTCGTCGGCGTGAAGATCGGCTCCGGCAGCTTGTCGCCCTCGACCAGGCCCGGCGGCAGCGCGACGCCGGAGATCTTGCCGTCGCGTTGGTACTCGCGCAGGCCCAGGCCGGCCAGGTAGCCGCGCGCGATGCACTCGACCTGGACCATCTTCAGCGGCTTGCAGCGCGTCGCGCGGCCGGCGAACTCCGCCGGCACGTCCGTCGTCGACACCACGTGGTTCGGGACGACGCCGGCCATCCGCTCGAACCACCACGCGGACAGCTGGTTGAGCAGCGCGCCCTTGTCCGGGATCGGCGTCGGCAGCGAGACGTCGTAGACCGAAACCCGGTCGGACGCGACGAGCAGGATGTCCCCGCCGTCGAGTTCGTACAGGTCACGGACCTTGCCCGCGTGGATGTGCTTCATTCGCCGTCCTCAGTCGTGTACTCGTAGAAAATCCAGTGGTCCGGCAAGGCGGCGGATTCACCGTACTCGACGACCGTCCCGTCGGCCGCCAGGAAGGTGCTCCGGCCGAGCAGCACCGGCGACCCGGCCGGCAGCTCCAGCTCGGCCGCCTCCTCCTCGCCCGCGCGGCCCGCCGCGTGCCGTTCCTGCGTCGTCGCGATGCTCGTGCCCAGGCGCGTGGCCGCGTGCACCGACGTGCCTTCGACGATCCGCTCCGGCACCAGCAGCGCCGGCGCCTTCGCCGACAGCACGCCGTCGAACCACGACGTCGACGTCGACAGCGGCCGCGAATCCGGCCCGTAGGTGGTACGGCGCCGCCGGATCGCCGGGGCACCCTCCTCCAGGCCCAGTGCGGCCGCGGCGCGCTCGGACGCCGGCTCGAGGCCGGCCGAGCGGATCACCGCGAAGTGGCCGGGCGGGTAGATCCGGCCCGTGCGCACCGAAGCGGCGCTGCGGTCGCGGGCCGTGCGGTGCAGGCCGCCGCGGTCGACGACCGTGCCGACGCCGCGCACCGGGCGCACGAGCCCCTGCGAGCGGAGCGTGGCCAGCACCTTGGTGGCCGTCGCCATGGCGACGGCCCACGTGCGCGCGATCTCGCGGGCGGACGGCACCGCGTCGCCCTCCTGCAGCCGGCCGGACAGGATGTCGTCACGGATGCGGCCCGCGATCTGCAGGTACGGCGGCTCAGGACGGTCGAGGGTGGGCAAGGCGGCTCCTCACAAGGACAACACGCACAAGTGTTCTAGCACGCCGGGGTGTCTCCCACAAAGACCTGTTCAGAACCACCCAGGTGTACTAGTACACGTGCTGGACTGCGCTCTAGTACGCAAGTTACCCTCGAAAGTGTGTCCCCGCCCACAGCGCACAACGGCTCCAGCGGCCAGGGCCTCGAGGAACTCCTCGAGGAGCTCCGGCGCCGCAAGTGGGTGCTGCACCTGTTCGGCGGCCGCGAGGCCCCGGAGATCTACGCGGCCGTGCACCGGTGGCCGACCTGCGCGGACGTCATCGTCCTGCGGGACGAGCACCGGGCGAGCGCCTACCGCGTGCCCTTGTTCCCGGGCACCGACGTGTTCAGCCCGAAGGTGGTCACGTGGCAATACCACGCCACCCCGGTCTGGACGCTGCGGGCGGTGCTCACCCTCGCGGAGCCCGGCACCCCGGGCGCGCCGCTGCAGGCACTGCGGCCACAGCCGGAGTGCCACATCCCGCCGGAGCTGCGCCACGACGTGACGATCCGGCCGACGGGCACCACGGAGACCGAAGGGAACGACGGTGGCGGCCCGCCCGCGTGCGCCTAGTCAGCGGGCGAGCAGCCGCTCCGCGACCACCAGGTCGTGGGGGTAGGTGATCTTGAGGTTCTCGGGAGCACCCGGGACCCAGCGGATCGGCAGGGAGGAGAACCGCTCCATGCAGGACGAAGTGTCCGTACCCACGAAGCCCTCGCGCTCGGCCTGTTCGTAGGCCTCGAGCAGCGGTCCGGCCCGGAAGCCCTGAGGCGTCTGGACTCGGATCGCGCCGGGCACCTGGGCGACCAGGTGCCCGGCATCCACTCCGACGACGTCGTCGGCGGCCAGGCCCGGCACAGCCCCCCCGTCCTCGCGTGTCCGGGCCAACACCGCGCCGATCAGCTCGGAGTGGACCAGCGGCCGGGCCGCGTCGTGCAGCAGCACGGCGTCGACCCGGCCGCCTCTTATGCGCGGGGCGAGGTGGCGCAGGGCGTTGAGCTCGGACGCCTGGCGCGTGTCCCCGCCGTGCACGATCTCGACGCCGTCGCCGGCCACCTCGTCGGCGAGTTCGCGGTCCTGCGGCCGGATCACCAGCACCAGCACGCCGATGCCGGGGACGCGCCGGAAGGCGTCGAGCGACCAGGCGACCACCCGCCGCCCGGCCAGGGGCAGGTAGACCTTGTTCAGCTTCGCGCCGACGCGGGTGCCCGCGCCGCTGGCCAGCACCACCGCGGCCGCCGTCGTCTCCACGAGCCGCGAGACTACCGGGGCGGCCGGCGGACGCCGGCCGAACGGCGGCCGCCGCCGGGGGCTGCCGCGCTGCCGGTAGGTTGGCCCCAGCGTTGCCGTGCACGAGAAAGGGCCTGGTGTGGAGCCGGACAGCATCGAGTTCCCCGAGATCACCCCGCCCGACGACCACGCCCGGTCCGACGCGATCGCCCTGCACGACAAGCTGGTCAAGCCGGCCGGGTCGCTCGGCCGGCTCGAAGAGCTGGGCGTCTGGATCGCGGCCTGCCAGGGCCAGTCGCCGCCGCGGCCGTTCACCCGCCCGCGCGTGATCGTGTTCGCCGGCGACCACGGGATCGCCGCGAAGGGCGTTTCCGCCTACCCCGCCGAGGTCACCGGGCAGCTGCTCGGCACCATGCTGACCGGCGGGGCCGCGATCAACGTGCTGGCCGCCGCCGCGGGCGCGAGCGTCCGCGTGGTCGACATGGCCGTGGACACCGAAGCGCCCGCGACCCGCTCGATCGGCGAGTTCAAGGTCCGCCGCGGCTCCGGCTCCATCGATGTCGAGGACGCCCTGAGCGCCGACGAGGTGCAGAAGGCCGTCCGCGCCGGGATCGCGATCGCCGACGCGGAGGTCGACGGCGGCGCCGACCTGCTCATCCCCGGCGACCTCGGGATCGGCAACAGCACGCCGGCGTCGGTGCTGGTGGCCGCGCTGACCGGCAGTGAGCCGGTCGCGGTGGTCGGCCGCGGCTCCGGCATCGACGACGACGCCTGGATGCGCAAGGCCGCCGCGGTGCGCGACGCGCTGCGCCGGGCCCGCGCGGTCCTCGCCGACCCGATCGCCCTGCTGCGCACGACGGCGGGCGCGGACATCGCGGCGATGGCCGGGTTCCTGGCGCAGGCCGCGGCCCGCCGGACGCCGGTGGTGCTCGACGGGCTCGTCGCGTGCGCGGCGGCGCTCGTCGCCGAAGACCTCGCGCCGGGCGCGCGCCGCTGGTGGGTCGCCGGGCAGCGGACGGCCGAACCGGCCCACTCGCTCGCGCTGGAGCACCTGGACCTGGGCCCGCTGCTGGAGCTGGACGTCCGCCTGGGCGAAGGCACTGGCGCGGTGACGGCGTTGCCGCTGCTGATGATGGCCGCCCGCGTCCTGGCCGAGACCGCGACCCACGAGCAGGCCGGCGTCTCCGGCCCGGTCATCCCGGCCACCGCCACCTGACCCGACGGAAAGAGGCCCCCGCGGGAACGCGGGGGCCTCTTCGCGAAGCCGCTCAGCCGAGCGGGACCATCCAGTGGTCGACGTCCGGGTGGGTGCCTTCCTGGATACCGGTGAGCTCCTCGCGCAGCTTCATCGTCAGCGCACCCGGCTGCCCGTCGGCGATGGTGAACTCGCCACCTGTGTGCTTGACGTGCCCGACCGGCGTGATCACCGCCGCCGTGCCGCAGGCGAACGTCTCGGTCAGCTCACCCGAGGCCGCCGCCTTCTCCCACTCGTCGGTGGAGATCCGGCGCTCCTCGACCTTGTACCCGAGCCGGGAAGCCAGCTGCAGCAACGACTTGCGCGTCACGCCGGGCAGCAGCGAGCCGGTCAGCTCGGGGGTGACCACCCGGGCGTTCTCGCCGGAGCCGAAGACGAAGAACAGGTTCATCCCGCCCATCTCCTCGACCCAGCGCCGCTCGACGGCGTCGAGCCAGACCACCTGGTCGCAGCCCTTTTCGACGGCCTGCGCCTGCGCGACGAACGACGCCGCGTAGTTGCCGGCGCACTTCGCCGCGCCGGTGCCGCCGGGGGCCGCGCGCACGTACTCCGTCGACAGCCAGACGCTCACCGGCTTCACGCCGCCGGAGAAGTACGAGCCCGCCGGGGACGCGATGACCGTGTACACGTAGTCGGCGGCCGGGCTGTTGACGCCGAGCCCGGTGGACGTCGAGATCATGAACGGCCGCAGGTAGAGCGAGTCACCCTGGCGGGTGGGCACCCACCGGCCGTCGACGGCGATGAGCTCCCGCAGCGACTCGACGAAGACCTCCTCCGGCAGCTGCGGCATGGCGAGCCGCTCGGCCGACTGCCGGAACCGCGCCGCGTTGGCGTCCGGGCGGAACGACGCGATCGAGCCGTCCGGCTGGCGGTAGGCCTTGAGACCCTCGAAGATGGCCTGGCCGTAGTGCAGCACCGACGTCGCCGGGTCGAGGGTGAACGGGGCGTAGGGGCCGACCTGGGCGTCGTGCCAGCCCTCGGTCTTCGACCACTTGACGGTCACCATGTGGTCGGTGAAGTACAGCCCGAAACCGGGCTTCTCGAGTACCTCCGCGACACGGTCCGCGCTCGCAGGACTCGGGTGCGGGACATGGGCGAACTGCGTCGTGGTCGTCATGGCTAGACGATACCGCTTGGTCGGAGGCGCGTTAGTCGGATGTCCCACTGTTCCGGGTCCCCCGCGCCCGGAGCGTGACGGCTCTAGGATGACACCGTGACCTACCACTCCACGGAGCCGGTGCCCCGGCCCAAGACCGGCGGGGCCGACGTCAAGACGTTCGTCACCGCGGTGCTGCTGACCTTCGGCGTCGGCCTGCTCGGCATGGTCGGCTGGGCCGTCCTCAGCAGCGGCTTCGGCGGCTTCCTCGGCCTCGTCGCCGGCGTCTTCGGCGTCGTGTGGTGGCGGAGCGTCCACGGCAAGAAGGTGTTCCCGGCGGTGATCCCGACGAAGTCGGTCGTCATCCTCGCGGTCGTCAACGCGGTGCTGGCGCTGATCCTTCTCCTGACCGCGGGCTGAGCTCGGGCGCCGGCCAGCCCTCGTCCGGGCGGAAGTCGGTGTCCGTCCCGTCGAACGGGTAGGCGCCGCGGTCGGCCAGCGCGCCGATCCGCTCACCTTCCGCGCGCAGCCGGTCGAACTGCTCGAGCGTCAGGCGCCCGACCTCGATGGCGGCCTCGGCCTCGTCCTCGTCGTCCCAGCGCCACGTGCCGTCGCGCTCGACGACGACGTCGAGCACGCCGTCGATCCGGTCGACCGCGCCGGCGGTGCGGCCCAGCGGGATTTCGAGGTTGACGTACCAGTTCTTGAACCGGCCTTCGAGGTCGAAGAACCACCAGACCGACGACCACTCGTCTTCGGGGATCCGGCGCAGCGTCGACGCACCGTGCCAGAAGTCCGGCACCGGCACCCGCGGGATGCGGAACCGCTGGTCCAGCGGGGCGTCCCGCATCAGGCGGCCGTCGGCGAGCCGGCTGCCGATGATGGGCGTGCCCGCCGGGAGCCACGCGCGCAGCACGCGGCCGTCGTCGTCGAGGACGCGCAGCGGGTGGACCTGGCCGATCGAGCCGTCGGGGCGGTGGAACCGCTCGACCACGGTCTCCCCCGGCCGCCAGCGTCGATCACTCACGCGACCCACTGTACCTGCGCGCGCGTACGCCCAGTAGCAGCTCGATCACGGTCGCCAGGCCGGCGGCGACGAGGACCGGCCACACCGGCAGCAGGTACGCGGCGAGCACGGCGGCGAGGCGGGCCACGAGCCCGGGCGTCCCGGTCCGCGTCCGGACGTCGCCGCCGGCGGCGAGCGCGGGCACCACGGTCGCGACCACGGCGACGGCGGTGAGCAGCGGCTGCAGCGCGTCGGCGTCGGCAGCGGACAGCAGATCCCGCAGCGACGTCGGGGAAAGCCCGAGCCGGACCGGGCCGAGCTGGTAGAGCGCGGCGAAGGCGACGAGCACCGCGACCGCGCCGAGCAGCAGGACGCGCCGGCCGGCGTTCTCCCGCCGACCCGGCCGCAGGAACGGGAGGAAGACCACCGCGGCGACCAGCACGCCCGCGAAGTCGGGCGGCTGCGGACCGCCGCCCGCCGTCGCCACCGGTGTCACGGCGACGCACAACGCGACGAGCACGAGACCCGACAGCAGCAGGAGCGCGCCGGCGATCCGTACGACGATCGTCGGGATCTCGAACCCGGTGAACCCCACGCCGGTGACCACGACGACGAACGCCGCGGCCACTGCCTCGCGGTGCGAGGGGAAGACGTAAGCGCCGAACGCGACCGCGTAGACCGTCACCTCCGCCAGCCGCGCCACGGCCACGACGACCCGGTCCACCAGGGCATCCGCCGGTTCCGGCACCCGCGCCGACACGCCCGCGGCGATCGCCGCGAGCACCAGCCCGGCGAGCAGCCACCAGCCCGCGCCCGCCGCTCCGGCCGCCAGCGCCACCAGCAGCCCACCGCCCAGCCGCACGCGGCCCCTCCTCGCCCTCTGTTCACCCCTGCTTCCGTCGTCATTAGCATGGCTCACGATCCCGACCGGGCCGGCGCCCGGTACCACCGCGAACGCGCGAGGAGCCAGAAGTGACCGTGCCTAAGCTCGCCCTGTCCGACAACACCGGGGAGGCACTGGCCAAGACGCGCGCCGACGTGGTCGTCATCGGCACCCTGGCCGGCGAGGACGGCCCGCTTCTCGCCGACGGCGCCGCCGCCGTCGACGCCGCCTTCGACGGCCGGCTCGCCGGCCTGCTCGCCACCCTCGGCGCGAGCGGCAAGGCCGAAGAGGTCGTCAAGATCCCGACGCTGGGCAAGCTGGCGGCCGGCGTCGTCCTGGCCGTCGGCCTGGGCAAGGCCGGCGACGGGGTCACCCCCGAGCAGGTCCGCCGCGCCGCCGGTGCCGCCGGCCGCGCGCTGGCCGGCACCGACCGCGCGTTCGTGACGCTGTCGGAACTCGACCTGCAGGCCGCCGTCGAGGGCACCGTCCTCGGCTCCTACGTCTTCACCGCCTACCGCTCGGAGAAGGGTGACGCACCCGTCGCGAAGGTCGACTTCGCGAGCCCGGCCGACGGCACCGCCCGCGAGCACAAGGCGACGCTGAAGGCCGCGACCAGCATCGCCGAGGCCGTCCTCACCGCCCGCGACCTGATCAACACCCCGCCGAACGACCTCTACCCGGCCTCCTTCGCCGACCGCGCGAAGAAGCTGGCCGAGGACAACGGCCTCGAGTTCGAGGTCCTCGACGAGAAGGCGTTGAAGCGCAAGGGTTTCGGCGGCATCCTCGGCGTCGGCGGCGGCTCGTCCCGCCAGCCGCGCCTGGTGCGCATCGGCTACAAGCCGGCCAAGGCCGCCAAGAAGGTCGCCCTCGTCGGCAAGGGCATCACGTTCGACTCGGGCGGCATCTCGCTCAAGCCCGCCGCGAACATGGACCACATGACCTCGGACATGTCCGGCGCGGCCGGCGTGCTCGCCTCGGTCGTCCTGGCCGCCAAGCTGAAGTACCCGCTCGAGGTCGTCGCGCACATCCCGCTGGCGGAGAACCTGCCGTCCGGGACGTCGTACCGCCCGGGTGACGTGCTGACGATGTACGGCGGCAAGACCGTCGAGGTCCTCAACACCGACGCCGAAGGCCGGCTCGTCCTGGTCGACGCGATGGTCCGCGCGGCCGAGGAGAACCCGGACTACCTGATCGAGACCTCGACGCTGACCGGCGCCCAGGTCGTCGCGCTCGGCAACCGCACCGCCGGCGTCATGGGCTCGGACGACTTCCGCGACCGCGTCGCCGCGATCATGCAGGCGACCGGCGAGAACGGCTGGGCGATGCCGCTGCCGGAGGAGCTGCGCGCCGACCTCGACTCGCGCCTGGCCGACCTGGCCAACGTGACGGGCCACCGCTGGGGCGGCATGCTCGCCGCCGGCATCTTCCTGCGCGAGTTCGTCGCCGACGGCCTCGACTGGGTCCACATCGACATCGCGGGCCCCTCGTTCAACACCGGTTCGCCGTGGGGCTACACCGGCAAGGGCGGCACGGGCGTCCCGGTGCGGACGATCGCCGCGGTCCTGGCGGACATCGCCGCCAACGGCTGACGCGCTTTTCCGAAGGGGGCTCCCGCCGCGGCGGGAGCCCCCTTCGGTGTGATCACCAGGCTGATCTTCGACAAGCAGGCGGAGCCGGCGAAGGTCCACCCGGGGACGAAGCAGGCCCTCGGTTAGGGTCGCCGAGTGGAGCCCGGCGAATACCTCGAAGCGGCGGTCAGGGACGTCCTGACCGCCGCTTCGTCCACTGTGGACGACCAGGTCGGGTACGCCGCCTTGCTGCTCGCCGTCACCGGCGCGCTCGACGAGGCCGACCGGCTGGTCGAGCAGTGGCTGGCCCGCGCGGAACGCCCGGTGACGGCGTTGGCGCCCGACCCGGTGCGGGCCCGCGCGTGGGCGATGCTGTTCGAGGCACGGGGTGGACGTCCGGCGTGGGCCGAGGGGTTGTCCCCGCTGGACCTCGACGCCGAGGAGCGCGCGCACGCGGTGTCGCTGCGCCGTCCGGTGTCCGATCTGGAGGGTGTGCTCCCGCCGGGTCCGGTCGCGGAGGTGGTCAAGCACGTCGCGCCCACGCGCCCGGATCGCGTCCGCGGCGCCCTCGCCGACGGTGACCTCGCCCGGTGGGCCGAGCTGGCCGGGCCGCGGCCGGACGTCGCGTCGCTGGCGGCGACGCGGGCGCTGGCCCCGGCGCTGGTGGCGGGCGCGGACCCGCTCGGCCTGCGCGACTGGGCGCCGGCGTGCGCGGGTGCGCTGGTCGCGGCGCTGCACGAGCGGTACCCGCCGGACCTCGGGACCTGGCCGGAGCTGATCGCCTCGATCATGCGGCTGCGCGAGACCGGAACCGCGCCGCCCCCGGCGTCGGAGGCGGCGATCCGGTCGGCCGAGCTGCGGCTGGGCGTCGAACTGCCACCCGACCACCGCGAGTTCCTCCGCACCTGCGACGGCCTGCCCGCCGACGTGGTCTTCCCCCGGCTACTGGGCACGGCGGAGTTGCGCGTCGAAGGCGGCGTCGTGGTGCTTTCCGAACCGGCGGTGCTGCTGCTGTCGACGGGGCACGTGGTCGAGGTGGACCCGGTGCTCGGCACGACGGTCCACCCGTCGTTCCGCGCGGCGCTGGTCAAGCACGCCGCACTGCTCGCCCAGGCAGGCTAGGTTGGGCCCGGTGACCACCCTCAGCGCGGAGACGATCACCCCGGCCAACGTCGCCGCCGCGTGCCAGCTGGCCGTCGAGCCGCACCAGCGGAAGTTCGTCGCGCCGGTCGCGGTTTCGCTGGCCGAGGCGTACACGCAGCCCGCGGTCGCCTGGCCACGGCTGGTCCTGGACGACGGCGAGCCGGTCGCGTTCGTGATGGGTGCCTTCGACCCGGGTGCCGAGCTGGACTTCTTCCGCTGCGGGATCTGGCGGCTCAACGTCGGCGCGGGCGTGCAGGGCCGCGGCTACGGCCGGTTCGCCGTGGAGACGGTCCTGGAGGAGGCCCGCCGGCGGGCCAACACGAGCGCAACGGTGCTCTGGATCCCGGCCGAGGGCGGGCCGGAGGAGTTCTACCTCAAGCTTGGCTTCAAACCGACCGGCCAGACCTTCAACGGCGAGGTCGTCGGCCGGATCGAGCTCTAGACCTGGCCGCGCTTCTTGCGCTCGGTGTACTCCCGCATCCGCTTCGGGTAGCCGACCCGCGCGACCTCGTAGACCGGGATCGACCGGCGGTGGCCGAACTGCTGGGCGGCCTCCAGGCTGCCGATGCGGCGCCGGGTCCACTCGCCGTCGTGGGCGATCAACACCACAGTGGTCTCGGTGACGTTCGTCTTCGGTTCGACGAAGGCCTCGACACCCCGGCGGGAGGCCACCCACTCCTCCAGGTGCCGGGTGTCCTCGGAATTGGCTTTCCGCAGCGTACCGGCCCGTTGACCACCCTTGGCCCGCCTGCGCAGCGAGTCGAAGAGCCCCACCACGACCACCTCTCCTCCCGAGACCTACCCCACTCATTATCCCGATGTCCACGTGTGGTCGGCGTCGCACACCCGGCTAGGTCGCAGCCCCGTCCGGCGTAGTGACAAGATGGCGGATGTCGCGCGCGCGGTTATACCGGGCGGACGCGGCGACAGAGCACCACCCCACTGCTTGCCGAGGAGTTATACAAGTGACCGACACCTCCGCCGACCTCGTGATCCTGGGAGGCGGATCGGGCGGCTACGCCGCGGCTTTCCGCGCGGCCGAGCTGGGCCTTTCCGTCACGCTGATCGAGAAGGACAAGCTGGGCGGGACCTGCCTCCACCGGGGCTGCATCCCGACCAAGGCCCTGCTCCACGCCGCCGAGGTCGCCGACGAGACCCGCGACGCCGAAGCCGTCGGCGTCAAGGCCGCCTTCGAAGGCATCGACATCGCCGGGGTCAACAAGTACAAGGACGGCATCGTCGCCCGGCTGTACAAGGGCCTGCAGGGCCTGGCCAAGGCGCACAAGGTGAACCTGGTCGAGGGCAGCGGCACGTTCGTCGGCGGCACGACCGTCGAGGTGGACGGCACCCGCTACACCGGCAAGAACGTCATCCTCGCCACCGGTTCGTACTCGCGCACGCTGCCCGGCCTGGAGCTGGGCGGGCGCGTCATCGCCAGCGAGCAGGCCCTCGCCCTGGACTACGTCCCCAAGAAGGTCGTGGTGCTCGGTGGCGGTGTGATCGGCGTCGAGTTCGCCAGCGTCTGGGCCTCCTTCGGCGTCGACGTCACCATCGTCGAGGCGCTGCCGCGGCTGGTCCCGAACGAGGACGAGTTCGCGTCCAAGCAGCTCGAGCGCGCCTTCCGCCGCCGCAAGATCGCCTTCAAGACCGGCGTGAAGTTCACCGGCGCGAAGCAGGACGAGAACGGCGTGAGCGTCTCGCTGGAGTCCGGCGAGACGATCGAGGCCGACCTGCTGCTGGTCGCCGTCGGCCGCGGGCCGAACTCGGCGGGCCACGGCTACGAGGAGGCCGGCGTCAAGATCGAGCGCGGCTTCGTCCTCACCGACGAGCGGCTGCGCACGAACCTGCCGAACGTCTACGCCGTCGGCGACATCGTCCCGGGCCTGCAGCTCGCGCACCGCGGCTTCCAGCAGGGCATCTTCGTCGCCGAGGAGATCGCCGGGCAGAACCCGCGCGTCATCGACGAGAGCGGCATCCCGCGGGTCACCTACTCGCACCCGGAGGTCGCGTCGGTCGGGCTGACCGAGTCGCAGGCGAAGGACAAGTACGGCGCCGACGTCACGACGTTCACCTACGACCTCGGCGGCAACGGCAAGAGCCAGATCCTCAAGACCTCCGGCGGGGTCAAGCTGGTCAAGGCCCCGGACGGCCCGGTCGTGGGCGTCCACATGGTCGGCGACCGCGTCGGCGAGCTGATCGGCGAAGCGCAGCTGATCTACAGCTGGGAGGCGTTCCCCGAGGACGTCGCGCCGCTCATCCACGCCCACCCCACCCAGACCGAGGCCCTCGGTGAAGCGTTCCTCGCCCTCGCGGGGAAGCCGCTGCACGTGCACAGCTGACGTCCCACCAGCAGAATCCAGACCACGCAGAACTTGGAAGAGGAGTCAGCGAACGATGGCCTACTCCGTCACATTGCCGGAGCTCGGGGAGAGCGTCACCGAAGGCACCGTCACCCGGTGGCTTAAGCAGGAGGGCGACACCGTCGAGGTCGACGAGCCGTTGCTCGAGATCTCGACCGACAAGGTCGACACCGAGGTCCCCTCTCCCGTCGCGGGCACGGTCGTGAAGATCAGCGCCGCCGAGGACGAGACGGTCGAGGTCGGCGCCGAGCTGGCCGTGATCGACGACGGTTCCGGCGGCGCGCCCGAGTCCTCCGCCCCCGCGCAGGAAGAGCAGAAGTCCGAGCCGGAGCCCGAGCCCGAGCAGCCGTCCGAGCCGGCGCAGTCCGAGCCGCAGGTCGCCGACAGCGCGCCGAGCAAGCCGGACACCGCGCCGGCCGCCGGTGGCGAAGGCACCGAGGTGAAGCTGCCCGAGCTGGGCGAGAGCGTCACCGAAGGCACCGTCACGCGCTGGCTGAAGGCGGTCGGCGACTCGGTCGAGGTCGACGAGCCGCTGCTCGAGATCTCCACCGACAAGGTCGACACCGAGGTGCCGTCGCCGGTCGCCGGCACGGTGCTGGAGATCCGCGCGGGCGAGGACGAGACCGTCGAGGTCGGCGGCGTCCTGGCGGTCATCGGTGACGCGAACGCGGCGCCGAAGGCCGAGTCGAAGCCCGAGCCGAAGCCGGAACCCAAGCCGGAGCCGAAGCCCGAGCCGGTTCAGGAGTCCAAGCCCGAGCCCAAGCCGGAACCGAAGCCCGAGCCGCAGGCCGCGCCCGCGGCGAAGGCGGCCGAGGCGGCCCCGGCCGCCGCGGCGAAGGACGGTTCGGCGGACGGCCCGTACGTCACGCCGCTGGTCCGCAAGCTGGCGACCGAGCACGGCATCGACCTCGCGTCGCTGTCCGGCAGCGGCGTCGGCGGCCGGATCCGCAAGCAGGACGTCCTGGCCGCGGCCGAGGAGAAGCAGAAGGCGGCTGCCCCGGCTCCCGCCGCTGCCGCTCCGGCCGCCGCTGCCGCCCCGTCGGCGCCGGCCGCGCGTCCCGCGGCCCCGGTGTCGCCGGAGCTCGCCGCGCTGCGCGGCACGGTCCAGAAGGCCAGCCGGATCCGCCAGATCACGGCCACCAAGACCCGCGAGTCGCTGCAGATCGCCGCGCAGCTCACGCAGGTCCAGGAGGTCGACGTCACGAAGATCGCCAAGCTGCGCCAGCGCGCGAAGGCGGCCTTCAAGGAGCGCGAGGGCGTCAACCTGACGTTCCTGCCGTTCTTCGCGAAGGCCACGGTCGAGGCGCTCAAGCAGCACCCGAACGTCAACGCGTCCTACAACGAGGACACGAAGGAGATCACCTACCACGGCGCCGTGCACCTGGGCATCGCGGTGGACACCGAGCGCGGGCTGCTCTCGGTCGTGATCCACGACGCGGGCGAGCTGAGCCTGGCCGGTCTCGCGCACCGGATCGCCGACCTGGCGGGCCGCGCGCGCTCGGGCCAGATCAAGCCGGACGAGCTGTCGGGCGGCACGTTCTCGATCACGAACATCGGCAGCGTCGGCGCGCTGTTCGACACGCCGATCATCGTGCAGCCGCAGTCGGGCATCCTCGGCACCGGCGCGGTCGTCAAGCGCCCGGTCGTGGTCGCGGACGCCGACGGCAACGACACGATCGCCGTCCGGTCGATGGCGTACCTGCCGCTGACCTACGACCACCGCCTGGTGGACGGGGCCGACGCGGGCCGCTTCCTGACGACGATCAAGCAGCGCCTGGAAGAGGGCAACTTCGAGGGCGAACTCGGCCTCTGAAGGCACCACTGACGAAGGCCGCCACGGACTTTCCGTGGCGGCCTTCGCCGTGTCCGGGAGTGCGGTCGCGCAGCGGATGCGCAACGATCGGAGCATGCGAGTACTCATCGCCGGAGCGAGCGGCTTGATCGGGTCGGCGCTGGGCGAGCGCCTGCTGGGCGACGGGCACGAAGTCCGCCGTCTGGTGCGCCGGGAAGCGCGCGGTGGCGGGGAATTCCGCTGGGACCCGCCGTCGGGGACCATCGCCGACGGCGCGTTCGAGGGCGTGGACGCCGTCGTGAACCTGGGCGGGAAGCCGTTGTTCCCCGGGCGGTGGAGCGCGATGCGCAAGCAGCAGCTCACCGACAGCCGGGTCGAGCCGACCGAGGTGCTCGCCGAAGCCGTCGCCGAACACGGGGTCGGCGTGCTGGTCAACGCTTCCGCCGTCGGCTACTACGGCCACACCCACGAGTCCACAGTGGACGAATCGGCTCCGCGCGGGCGCGGGTTCCTCGCCGAACTCTGCGAAGCCTGGGAAGCCGCGACGGCGCCGGCGGGTGACGCGCGGGTCGTGCACATCCGGACCGGGCTGGTGCTTTCGGCGAAGGGCGGCCTCTACGGCACGCTGCGGCCGCTCTTCCGGCTGGGCCTGGGCGGGCGGCTCGGCGACGGCCGCCAGTACATGCCGTGGATCTCCCTCGACGACGAGGTCGGCGCCATCGCCCACGTCCTGGCGAACGACCTGTCCGGGCCGGTGAACCTGACCGGGCCGGAGCCGGTGACCAACGCCGAGTTCACCCGCGCGGTCGGCCGCGCGCTGCACCGCCCGGCGCCGTGGTGGGTGCCGGGCGTCGCGCTCAAGGCCGTGCTCGGCCAGGCCGGCGAAGAGATGGCGTTGTTCGGGCAGCGGGCCGTCCCGGCCGCGCTGGAACGGTCCGGCTACGCGTTCCGGCACCCGACGCTCGACCGCGCGCTGGCAGCGGCATGAGCGTCCCGCTGCAGCGCTGGCTGGTCGTCGGCGGAGTGTTCTTCGCCGCGTTCGTCCTGCTCGGGCTGAGCGTGGCGCGGCAGCCGCTGACCCTCGACGTCGAAGTCGCGAACGCGCTGCGCGGCGTGTACGCGGAGCCACTGGGCCGGGTCGCGCAGATCGGCAGCGACGTCCTCGGGCCGGTGCTCCCCTTCGTCCTGGGAGCCGCGCTGCTGGCGCTGGCGCTGCGCCGCCGGCAGCACTTCGGGTTGTGCGTGCGGCTCGCCGTGGTGCTGCTGCTGTGCCGGCTGACGAGCCTGGTGTTCAAGCCGATCTTCCTGCGGGAGCGCCCGCGCGACTACCCGGACCTGAGCTACCCGAGCGGGCACGTGGTGTCGGTGGCGAGCACCGGGTTCGTGCTGCTCCTGCTGTGCGCGTGGGTGTGGCCGCGGGTGGTCCGCCGGGTGGCGGCAGCCGTCGCGGTCGCCGTCGTGCTGTCCGCCGCCTGCCGCGTCGTGCTCGGCGTGCACTGGGTCACCGACACGATCGGCGCAGTGCTCGCGGTGACCGGTGTCGGGCTGCTCTCAGCGTGCGCCTTGCGGCTGCTTCCCCCGGGTGACGGGCGTAGCCTCGACGAGTGAGTTCTTCCCGCACCACTTGCCGCGCCAGCACCGAGCCCGTCGACGTCCGGGAGCTCGGCACGATCGACTACACCGAAGCCTGGGAGCTCCAGCGGACCCGGCTCACCGAGCGCGCCGACGGCACCGCGCCGGACACGATGTTCCTGCTGCAGCACCCGTCGGTGTACACCGCGGGCAAGCGCACCGAGCCGGCCGACCGCCCGGCCGACGGCACCCCGGTGATCGACGTCGACCGCGGCGGCAAGATCACCTGGCACGGCCCGGGCCAGCTGGTCGGCTACCCGATCGTGAAGCTCGGCGACCCGATCGACGTCGTCCACTACGTGCGGCGGCTGGAGGAAGCGCTGATCCACGTGTGCGACCAGCTGGGCGTGCACAGCGGCCGGGTGGAGGGCCGCAGCGGCGTCTGGATCCCGGCCGACGACCGCGGCATCGAGCGCAAGATCGCGGCGATCGGCATCCGCGTCCAGCGCGGCGTGACGATGCACGGCTTCGAGCTGAACTGCAACGCGGACCTGTCGGCGTTCGACACGATCGTGCCGTGCGGCATCCGCGACGCGGGCGTGACGTCGCTGTCGTACGAGCTGCAGCGGGACGTGAGCGTGGAAGCGGTCTTGCCCTTGGCCCGCGACGCGGTTTTGGCGGCGCTGGAAGGCGAGCTCCCGGTGAGCGAGGACCGCTGGCTCCCGCGCCCGGAGGCCCCGAAGGCGGCGGGCGTCACCTTCGCCCTGCAGAACTGACGGAAACGGGCGCCTCCCGCGGGAGGCGCCCGGTCCGCGTTCAGTCCAGCTGCGGCGCGACCTCGGAAGCGACCAGTTCGATCTGGTCCAGGTCCGACAGGTCCAGCAGCTGCAGGTAGATCCGGGTGATCCCGGTCTTCTCCCGCCACTGCCCGATCCGGTGGACGACCTCGGCGGGCGTCCCGGCCAGGCCGTTCGCCCGCAGCTCGGTGACATCGCGGCCGACCGCCGACGCCCGGCGCGCGACCTCATCTTCGGAGCGGCCGACGGCGATGGTCAGCGCCACCGACCGCAGGATCTCCTTGGGGTCGCGGCCGATCTCCGCGGCCGCTGCGTCGACGCGCGCGAACTGCGCGGCCGCCGCCTCGGCGTCGACGAACGGCAGGTTGAACTCGTCCGCGAACCTGGCCGCCAGCTGCGGGGTGCGCTTCTTGCCCTGGCCGCCGACGATCACCGGCGGCGCCGGCGACTGGGCGGGCTTCGGCAGGGCCGGCGAGTCCGACAGCGAGTAGTACTCGCCCTTGAACGAGAACGTCGAGCCGACCGGCGTCTTCCACAGCCCGGTGATGATCTCGAGCTGTTCGGCGTAGCGGTCGAAGCGCTCCTTCAGCGGCGGCAGCGTGAGGCCGTACGCCTCGTGCTCGGCGTCGTACCAGCCGGAGCCGAGGCCGAACTCGACGCGGCCGCCGGACATCTGGTCGACCTGGGCGACCGAGATGGCCAGCGGGCCCGGGTGCCGGAACGTCGCCGCGGTGACGAGCGTGCCGAGCCGGATCCGGCTGGTCTCGCGAGCCAGGCCGGCGAGGGTGATCCAGGCGTCGGTCGGGCCGGGCAGGCCGTCGGCCGCGCCCATCTTCAGGTAGTGGTCGCTGCGGAAGAAGGCGTCGTAGCCGGCGGCTTCGGTCGCCTTGGCGACGCGCAGCAGGTCGTCGTAGCTGGCCCCCTGCTGGGGCTCGGTGAAGATCCTCAAGTCCACGAAAGTCAGCCTATAGAGACGTCGGGCTCCGTGCGCCGCAGCCGTACCAGCATGCGGACGATGACGTCCTCGATCTCGGCGCCGACCTTCTTCGGGTCCGGCGAACTGGCGATTTCGGTTGCCGCGCTCGACAGCGCGCCGAACAGCAGCCGCGCGGTCACCTCGACCGGCACGGGTTCGACCTCGCCCGCGTCGATCAGCGACTGCAGGCCGGACCGCACGAGCCCGAAGCTGCACCGCTCCTCGGCTTCGCGCCAGCGTTCCCAGCCCATGACGACCGGCGCCTCGTGGATGGCGATCCGCTGGTAAGCGGGGTCGAGGCAGGCGCGGATGAACGCGTTGAGGCCGCCGAGGGCGCGTTCCCACGGGGAGCCCTCGCCGGTCATGATCTTGTCCAGGCGGTCGTAGACGAGGCTTTCGACCTGGTCGAACGCGGCTTCGAAGAGCGCCTGCTTGCCGCTGAAGTGGTGGTACAGCGCGCCTTTCGTGACGCGGGCGCGTTTGGCGATCTCGTCCAGCGAGGTACCCGCGTAACCGCGTTTCGTGAACAGTTCCACCGCGCTGTCGACCAGCGCCGACCGCGTCGACTCGGAGTAGTCGAGTCGTCTGGACCTCATTGTCGCCACCTTCACAACCTTACGCCCGGAGGATCTCTCCGTACTCATGGTATGTTCGCGTCGTCAGGTCCGTACCGGGAGTATGCCGCAGACCCGCGGTATGACCCGGGCCACGGAAGGGGAGCCACACCATGAGCTGGACAGACTTCTACCGACGCCAGGAAATCCTCGAAGCCACCGTCCGCCTGGCGGGCCGCAACCCGGCCGCGCCGCTGCCGCTGGAGGAGGTCCCCGGCGCCGAAGAGCACTTCGGCACCGAGGAGAACGTCCTGCTGGCGCTGCAGTACCAGTGGACGCGGACGCTGAGCGGCCGCCTGCGCGCCGAGGTCACCGACCCGGACGACGCCGACGGCCTCGGCGACCACGTCGACGCCGTCACGCGTGCGTGGCGCTCCGCCGTCGACGAGCACGAGACGCTGCGCGCGGTGCTCGACGGGGCTTACGAGCGGCACGCGTCGCTGCGCCGCATGCACGAAGGCGAGCTGCGGATGCTCGCCGTCACGGCCGGACTGGCCGACCCGCGCGAGCCGGGTGAAGAGATCGCCAAGGTGGGTTACGCGCTCGAGGCGCTGCTGCGCACGAGCCGTGAAGAGCCCGCCCGCCGCCGTCCCGTCATGGGACACCTGCGGCGTCTGCTCGCGCCCTCGGCGTGAACAGGGTTTAGTGAGCGCATGACGGAGCGCTGGACCGACGCCGACATCCCCGACCAGACCGGCCGGACCGTGCTGGTCACCGGGGCGAACTCGGGGCTCGGGCTGCGCACCGCCGAGGTGCTCGCGAGCAAGGGGGCTCGCGTGCTCCTCGCCTGCCGCTCCGCCGAACGCGGGGCGAAGGCACTGGACATCGTCAAGACGGCCGCCGCGGGCGCCGAGCCCGAGCTCATCCCACTGGACCTGAGCGAGCTCGCCTCGGTGCGCGCGGCCGCCGCGTCGACCCGGGAGCTGACCGGTGACGCCCTGGACATCCTGGTCAACAACGCCGGTGTGATGGCGACCGCCCGCGGCCGCACCGCCGACGGCTTCGAGCTGCAGTTCGGCACCAACTACCTCGGCCACGCGGCGCTGACGTGGCTGCTGATGCCCGCCCTGCGCGGCCGGGTCGTCACGCTGTCGAGCCTGGCCGCCGTCGGCGCCCGCATCCACCTCGACGACCCGAACGGCGACCACCGCCGCTACAACGCGGCCGCCGCGTACGGGCAGTCGAAGCTCGCCGACCAGGTGTTCGCGCTCGAGCTGGACCGCCGCCTGCGCGCGGCCGGCTCCGACGTGATCAGCGTCGCCGCTCACCCGGGCTACACCGCGACGGGTCTCGGCAGCGGCATGGCTCGCTCGTATTCGAACCCGGTGGTGCGCTCGCTGATCGCCGGCGGCCACCGCGCCGGCGAGCTGCTGTTCGCCCAGAACACCCGCGTCGGCGCCCTCCCGCAGCTGTACGCGGCGACGGCGGACGGCGTCGAAGGCGGCAGCTACTTCGGCCCCCGCGGCCTCGGCAACCTGCGCGGATACCCGGCTCGCGTGCCGACGGTGGCCGCGGCGCGCAGCGAGTCGCTGGGGTCGGCACTGTGGGAGCTGACGGCGGGCTTGACCGGCGTCACCCCCGACCCCGCGTAGCCCGGACGGGCGTACGGTTGGGGACGTGAGTGCTGCGCCTGAAGGCCGGAAGCTGCTGCGTCTCGAGGTTCGCAACAGTGAGACGCCGATCGAGAAGAAGCCGTCGTGGATCAAGACGCGGGTGCGGATGGGACCGGAGTTCACCGAACTCAAAGGTCTCGTGCGTCGCGAGGGTCTGCACACGGTGTGCGAAGAGGCCGGGTGTCCCAACATCTACGAGTGCTGGGAAGACCGCGAAGCCACGTTCTTGATCGGTGGGGACCAATGCACGCGGCGGTGTGACTTCTGTCAGATCGACACCGGTAAGCCCGCCGCTCTGGATCGGACTGAGCCGCGGAAGGTGGCGGAGTCCGTGCAGGCGATGGGGTTGCGGTATTCGACGGTCACCGGCGTGGCCCGTGATGACCTTGAGGATGGCGGCGCTTGGCTGTATGCCGAGACGGTCCGGCAGATCCACGCGCTGAACCCCGGCACGGGTGTTGAGTTGCTGATCCCGGACTTCAACGCGGATCCGGCGCAGCTGGCTGAGGTGTTCGGGTCGCGGCCGGAGGTCCTTGCCCACAACGTGGAGACGGTGCCGCGGATCTTCAAGCGGATCCGTCCTGGTTTCCGGTACGCGCGGTCGCTGGAGGTCATCACGAAGGCGCGTGAGGCCGGGTTGGTGACGAAGTCGAACCTGATCCTGGGGATGGGTGAGACGCCGGATGAGGTGGCTCCGGCGATGCAGGATCTGGTCGACGCGGGGTGTGAGATCTTGACGATCACGCAGTATTTGCGTCCTTCTGCTCGGCATCATCCGGTGGATCGGTGGGTGAAGCCGGAGGAGTTCGTCGAGCATTCGAAGGCTGCGGAGGCGATGGGTTTCGCGGGTGTGATGGCGGGTCCGTTGGTGCGGTCGTCCTACCGCGCGGGACGGCTCTACGCCCAGACCAAGGCGCACCGCGGCGAAGTCCTCCCGGAGAACCTGGCCCACCTGGCCGCCGAAGGCCCGGCCGCGCAGGAAGCGGCGTCGCTGCTGGCGCGGTGACGCACGTCACCCCATGGTCCTTAAAGGATCGGTAAAGTGGGTGGCATGGCCCTGGTTTCGGACCTCCTCAGCTGGTTGCAAGGACTCCCGGAACCGGGCCTCGTCGCGGCGACCGGCGGCCTGGTGTTCGCCGAGTGCACGATCGGGCTGGGTTTCCTGGCGCCGGGCGAATCCGGCCTGCTGATCGCCGCGACGACGGCGAACACCGTCGCCCGGTTCGTGGTGCTCTGGCTGGTCGTGACGCTCTGCGCGACCGCGGGCGACGCGCTCGGCTACGCGATCGGCCGCCGTTTCGGGCCACGGCTGCGCGAGACGAAGCTGATCCGCAAGTACGGCCTCGACGCCTGGGACAAGGCGACGTCGGTGCTGGAACGCCGGGGCGCGTGGGCGGTGTTCTTCGCCCGGTTCCTGCCGGTGATCCGCACGCTGACCCCGGCGGCGGCGGGCACCTCGGGGCTGCCGTTCCGCAGGTTCCTGCCCGCCGCGGCGGCGGGCGCGTTCTGCTGGTCACTGGTCCACATCAGCATCGGCGCGGCGTTGGGCGAGGCGGCGAAGCGGATCGAAGGCGCGCTGAACACGGGCGGCTTGATCGTGGTGGGCGTGCTCGCCGCGGTAGCGGTGTTCTTCTTGCTGCGCTTGAAGAAGCGGAAGGTATCGGCGGCTTCGGACCGCGAACCCGAGCGAGTCCCGTGACTCCCTGAGGGTGCGACCCGGGCCGCACCCTCCCGGCGTCGACGGCGGGCGCGCGCCGCCTTGCCGGTGGCCCAGCCGAGCGCCGGCAGCGCCCCACCGGCGACGAGCGGCCAGGTTCCCTTACCCGGCGCCGAAACCGGCGCCGCGGCCAAGTCGTAGCCACCGAGCTTGCCCTGCGCCCGGTAAGCCGAGCCGGGCAGCTTGTCGCCGTACAGCCCGTGCACCAGCCGCTGGTACGCCGCCACCGGCACGCACTCGCCGACCCGGGTCGTTGAGCGCCGGCACGCGGCCGCCGCGCACCCGGTACCACGCGTTGACCTGCGGCTCGGTGAACACCAGGTCACCGCCCGCCTGCGCCGGGTACGTCAGCTCCTCGGTGCCCGTCGTGAAGGTGGTCGCGGTCCAGCCGTCCGCCGCGCGCGCCACCCACACCGTCGCCTGACGGCACGTCGAGGCGGCCGTCCGCACCGCGTAGTACGCGAACGTCGCCGGCGCCGCACCCGGCGTCCCGGCGCGCGCCACGCCCGCCCGCCGGTCGAGCTGGCCGTAGAACGCCGAAAGCTGGGGCTGCGCCGCCCGGACCGCCGCGACGACGTCATCGGCGGGCGAAGACGCAGCCGAAGCCTGGCCGCCGCCGGCGGTCCAGTAGATGCCCGTCTCGATCGGGCGGCGCGCGCCGATCTCCGTCTGCACCGACGCCAGGCTGAGCGCGCCGGTCACCGTGCCCGGCCGCAGCCCGAGCACCTGGTAGCCGCGCGAGTAGTCGCAGAAGGTGTTCTGGCTGACGCTCGTGCCGTAGCCGAGGAACCGCGCGATGGTCAGGCCGCTCGCGGCCCAGCGCGCCATTGCTCGTCTGAAGTGCATTCGTTGCTCCTCGTCGGCAACAGGTGGGGACTCGTAATCCCAGCGGGGACAACACCGGCGTTGTGCCGCCTATCGAGCGGGCGCGAGCCCGCACCACCGCGCGAAGTGCGGATTCCGTTGCCGCGACGCGGTGTGCGCGGCTTTCGCGCACCGGAACACCTCGTCGGTGGTCGGCGTCCGCGCGTCGTCCTCGCGCGTCGCGAACAGCAGCGTCGTCCACAGCGGGTCGCCGCGCAGGGGCAGCGCGACCAGCCCCGGCGGTGGCGCCGACGCCGCCTGCGCGAGGCAGACCGCGCCCTGCGCGATGAGCGTCCCCGCGGTGCCCGCCTCCGACGTGAAGTGCCGCACGCGCGGGCTGAACCCGGCCGCCGCGCACGCCTGCAGGAACCGCACGCGCACGCAGTTTTCGTGCGGGGGCGGGAGGATCCAGTCGCAGCCGGCCAGGTCGGCGAGGTCGACGACGCCGTCGCGGATCGCCGGGTGTCCCTCGGCGATGCCGACGAAGATCGGCTCGGTGGCCAGCGTCCGGACGGTCAGGCCGGCGAAGTGGTGTGCTTCGGTGCCGTCGAACCGTTCGAGCAGCGCGACGTCGACCCGGCCGGTCGAGAGCAGCTTCAGCAGCGTCAGCGACGCCGGTTCTGCGTACGTCTGGACGTCGAGCTCCCGCTCCCCCAGCTCCTCGATGAACCGGCCGATGATGAGCAGCGGCACGTACCCGATCCGCAGCGTCTCCGGCCCGCTTTCGCCGTGGCGCCGCGCGGAAGCGACGAGCGCCTGCATGTCCGACAGCAGCGCGTCGGCGCGGGCGAGCACGAACCGGCCGAGCTCCGTCGGGCGGACGCCGCTGGGCCCGCGCACGAACAGGTCGCCGCCGAGGATCCGCTCGATCCGCTTGAGCTGCGCGGTGAGCGCGGGCTGGCTGACGCCCAGGACGGTCGCGGCACGGCTCACGCTGCCGCCGTCCGCGACGGCGCGGACGGCCCTGAGATGGCGCAGCTCCAGCTCGGCCACGCCCAGCAGGCTAACGCCGTCTTCACGACCCGCACGACCTGCGAAAGTCGGGCTTACTACATTCGGCGGTATGAGTCTCGCGGATCTTCCCCGGCCGATCGGGTTCGTCCTCGGCGGGGGCGGCAGCCTCGGCGCCATGCAGGTCGGCATGCTGCGCGCGCTCGCCGAGGCCGGGCTGTCACCCGATCTGGTGACGGGCACGTCGGTCGGCTCGCTCAACGCGGCGGTGCTCGCCCTACCTGGCGGCGACCCGTTGCCGCGCCTGCACGACATCTGGGCGCACATGACGCGCGCCGAGGCGTTCCCCGGCGGCGTGCTGAGCCGCGTCCGGACGCTGACGCAGAGCAAGACGCACCTGTTCCCCAACAGCGGCCTGACCGGGATCATCGCCGACCACCTCGGCGCCGGCACCCGGTTCGAGGACCTGGCGCTGCCGCTCGGCGTCGTCACGACGCAGGTCGACACGGCCGAGCCGCTGCTGATCCGGTCCGGGCGGCTGCTCGAGCCGCTGCTGGCCAGCTGCGCGATCCCGGGGATCTTCCCGCCGGTGGAGCACGACGGGCGGTTGCTGTACGACGGCGGGCTCGTCGCGAACGTGCCGATGCGCCAAGCGCTGGCGATGGGCGCGAAGTCGCTGGTGGTGCTCGACTGCGCGTTCCCGGGGAAGCTGCCGGAGGCGCCGCGGACGTTCGCCGAGGTGATGATGTTCACCGCGATGATCAGCATGCGGAACCAGGCGGTGCTGGAAGCGCCGGTGGCGGCGGGCTCGGTGCCGGTGGTGTACCTGCCGGGGCCGGCACCGGTACGTGTGAACCCGCTCGATTTCGGGCACACCGAAGCACTGGCGGATGAGGCGTACTCGGCCGCCCGCGAGTTCCTCGACGGGATCTCGGTGAGCGGGCCGGGACTGTACGGGGCTCCAGGCCTCGTCGTCACGTGATTCGCGTCACGCCGATGCACCGATCCGCCGGGAAGAACGTCATCGCTATCGCGTAGTTTTGAACGACGAATGCCCGCCGACCCCAATTCCCAAAAAGAGATAATATGCCCCCCAAGAAGATTTTACTTTCGGTGGCCGGAATCCTCGCCGGAGCACTGCTGGCTTCCGCTTGCTCGTCCGGTGACGACGGCGGCTCACCCGGCGGCGGGGCGCCCGTGTCCGGTTCCGCGTCGGCGGCGGCGAACCCGGTCGCCGTGTCGTTCGAACCCGCGGGCGGCGCGGGAGTGAACCCGGCGACCCCCATCGTCGTCAAGGTGGCCAACGGGAAGCTCCTCGACGTCACGGTGACCAACACCGCGAAGGGGACGAAGGTCGGCGGCAACCTCGCGGCCGACGGAGCCAGCTGGACCTCGACCGAGCCGCTCGGCTACGGCGCGACGTACAAGATCGTCGCGCACGCCCAGGGCGCCGACGGCAAGGCGGTCGAGCAGGACAACCAGATCAGCACGATCGCGCCGAAGAAGCAGGCGAACGCCAACCTGATCCCGGCGCCGTCCGCGGTGGCGAGCACGGGCGTCGGCGTCGGCCAGCCGATCGTGTTCAGCTTCGGCAAGATCGCCGTCAAGAACAAGGCGGCGGTGGAGAAGGCCCTGACGGTCGAGTCGACGCCGAAGCAGGAGGGCAGCTGGTACTGGATCGACGACTCGAACGTCCACTACCGGCCGAAGGAGTACTGGAAGGCCGGCACGACGCTGAAGGTGACGGCGAAGATCTACGGCGTCGACTTCGGCGGCGGGGTGTTCGGCGCGGAGGACCGCACGGAGACGTACAAGGTCCACGACTCCTGGATCGCGAAGGCGGACGGGAACACCGAGCAGATGCAGATCTTCCACAACGGCGCGATGGTCAAGTCGATGCCGATCTCGATGGGCAAGGACGCGACGCCCACCCACCTGGGCGCGCACGTCATTTCGGACAAGCAGGCCAACTACACGATGGACTCGTGCACGTACGGGGTCTGCCCACCGGACCCGAAGGCGTACCGGTCCAACGAGAAGTGGTCGGAGCGGATCTCCAACGACGGCGAGTTCGTCCACGAGAACCCGAACAGCGTGGGGCAGCAGGGAAGTTCGAACGTGTCCCACGGCTGCATCAACCTCAACGGGGCGAATGCCCAGTGGTTCTTCCAGAACATGGGCCTGGGGGACGTCGTGGAGGTGACCAACTCGGGCGGGCCGCAGCTGCCGGTGTGGGACCTGTACGGCGACTGGACGAAGTCTTGGGCTGATTGGCAGGCCGGGTCGGCGGTGAAGTAGCCGCTGGCTGGTTGGTCGTTTGGTCGGCGGGAGGGCCGGGGCTCGGTTGGAGCTCCGGCCCTTTTTCGTGCCTGGAGTGGGGAGTGAGTGGACCGCTCGCGGGCGAGGTGGGCACGAACGGTCCATTCGCCCTGGCGCGGGGAGTGAGTGGGGCGTTCGCGCGGGCGAGGTGAGCGCGAACGGTTCCGTTCGCGCTGCGGGCCGCTCTTGGTGCCGGGCGTGCGCGGTAGGGGTGGGCCGCTCGCTCTCGCCGAGGCGAGGCTCTCCGCACTGCGCCGACGCGGGTCGCTTGCACTCGTGCCCAAGCGGGTCGCTCCGTACTGCGCCGACGCGAGTCGCTTGCACCGCGCCGAAGCGGATCACTTCGCACTGCGCCGACGCGAGTCGCTCACACTGCGCCCGAGGCGAGTCGCTCCACTGCATCGAGGCGAGTCGCTCGCACTGCGCCGAGGCGGGTCGGCCGTTGGCTGCCGGCGGGCCAGCGGCCTTCGCACGGCCGGTTTCCCTTCGGCTTGCCACGGCGCGAACGGTCCGCTCGCGCCGGTGGCGCCTCAGTCTGGCGGCCCTGATGTAAGGCCAGGTGCACAGCGAACGGACCGGTCACTGCGACTGGAGTTCCGATCGGTGGCGCCATCGAGGCCCGCCGGCTTCGCGCGACCGTTCGTGCCGGCGGGAAGTTGGCCGTAGGCATGAAAAAGGGCCTGGGCCGGAAGACTCGCGTCTCAACCGGGCCCAGGCCCTTCCCCAAAGAAAGTTCGGCGGTGTCCTACTCTCCCACAACCCTTCGGTTGCAGTACCATCGGCGCTGTCAGGCTTAGCTTCCGGGTTCGGAATGGGACCGGGCG
>NZ_JBVKDO010000044.1:0-37232 GCF_055633805.1 Amycolatopsis sp. NPDC114478
AGCAGCGGGTTCGTCGACGCGGCCGAAGCGACCGGCTGCGGGCCCATCGAGTCCAGCGAACCGGGCGCGGAACCCTGCGGCAGCTGCGAACAGGCCGGGCCGAAGACGTCGGCGTTGGTCGTCACGCCGTTGGACGCGGCGGAGTCGGCGGAAGACGACGGCGCGGCCATCGACGACGACGGGGCCGGGGCGCTGGAGCTGCCCGAGGAAGCGGTGTTGCTGCTGCCACACGCGGTCAGGGTCAGCGCGGCGGCCGCGGTCAGACCGATACCGGCAATACGAAGGTTACGCACGAAAATCACTCCATGTGGTTAATGAAAGCGGCTGATCCCTTGCGGGAAACTCTCTGACTGCTGGTGATTCGCGGCCTCACGCGAACCGGATTGGTCGTTCGCGAATGTTTTCTCAGGCGGCGGTGACTTCGCCCCTCTCGATGCCGGTGTGCTGGGCCCACGCGACTCCCGCGACCCGGACCTTTCCCTTGTGGACGTTGGCGAGCTCCGTCTTGATCGGCGCCTCCTGACTCCATCCGCGCTTGAGCCAGGCGGGCCGGGACCCGGCGCGCGGCTTGCCCGATCCACTGTGGACATCGGGTTTCCGCTCGTCCTCATGGGTGACCGGCCGGGTTTCTCGTCACAGCACCAATCCGCACGGGCCGGCCGGGACGAACTCCTCGTGACCGCCGCCGACCGCGGCACGTGACTCGGCGCCCGCCGGGAAGGACAGGTGCCATGACCGCCCGCGCAGTCGCGCTCCGCACCGGCATCGCATCGGTGCCGGAACCGGAGACCACACCCGAGCAGCTGCTCGCCCGCTCCGCCCTAGGCGACGAGCAGGCCTTCGCCGCGCTCTACGACCGGCTGGCCGGGCCGATCTTCGGCACCGTGCTCCAGGTGCTGCGCTCGCGCGCGCACGCCGAGGAGGTCACCCAGGAGGTCCTGCTCGAGATCTGGCGCAAGGCGGCGACGTTCGACGCCGGACGCGGGCGTGTGCAGACCTGGGCGCTGACCATCGCGCACCGCCGCGCCATCGACCGGGTCCGGTCCGAGCAGGCGTGCGTCAACCGGGAAGACCGGGCCGAGCGGCTGGACCTGCGCCGTCCCTACGACGACGTCACCGAGGCGACGCTGGACCACCTCGACCGCGCGGAGGTCCGCGCTGCCTTGGCGGTCCTGACCGAGCTCCAGCGGGAGTCGATCCTGCTCGCCTACTTTCAGGGCTACACCTGCCGGGAAGTCTCCGACGAACTCGGTGTCGCGATCGGCACCGTCAAGACCCGCATGCGGGACGGCCTGATCCGCCTGCGCGACGCTCTGGGAGTGCACCGATGACCACCGCCGACGCCCACATCCTCGCCGGCGCGTACGCCCTCGACGCGGTCGACGACCTCGAACGCGCCGCGTTCACCCGGCACCTGGGTGAATGCCCGGTCTGCGCCGAGGAAGTCGCCGGCTTTCAGGAGACCGCTGCCCTTCTGGGTGCCGCGGCCGCCGCCGTTCCGGACGGAAGCTTCCGCGGGCGGGTGCTCGCCGAGATCGCCCAGACGCGGCAGCTGCCGCCCCGCGTCACCACCGAGCCCGCCGTCCCGGCCCGTCGCGCTCCGTGGCGCAAGCGCGCGCTGATCGGGATCGCGTCCGTCGCCGCGGCGGCCGCCGTGCTCACCGGCGGGATCAGCATCGGGCTGGACCAGTCGGTCTCCGGCCGTCCGGTACCGGTGGCCGAAGGCGGCGCGGTGACCTCCGCGCCGGACGCGACCACCGTGCGCACCGCCGCGGCCAATGGCGGCTCGGTCTCGGCCACGGCTTCCCGCCGGCTGGGCCAAGTCCTCGTCGCCGCGCAGGCGCTCCCACGGCTGGACGCCGGCCACGCCTACGAGGTGTGGCTGACCGGGCCGAGCGCGCCACGGTCGGCGGGACTGCTCGGGCCCGACGGCACCCTCGAGACCGCGCTCCCCGCGGGCGTCGACGGTGTCGCGGTGACCGTCGAGCCCGCCACCGGATCGCTGCAGCCGACCACACCGTCGGTCGCAACCCTCACGGTCAGCTGACACCAGTGTGAAGGCCCGGTCACCGTCAGCCACGGCCGGCCCCTCCGAACTCCTGGTGATCCACTCACCATCCGGATCACGTCCGATGACCCTGTGAGGAGAAGGAGAACACGTGAGCACATTCCGCCGTCGCGTGCACTCGGCGGACGACCACGACCCGCACACCTCGCGCGAGCGCGAGCCCGCCGAGGGTGGCTGCCACGACAACTCAGGACGCCACGCTGAGCTGAGCGACGCCGGACAAGCCGTGGCTCGGTCGCTGTCCGGGTGACGGCTCTGCCCGGTCCGATACGAAGAAAGCGGGGCACCGGATTTCTCCGGTACCCCGCTCCTCGTTCTCCCGCGAACCGTCAGACGGTGTGCGGGGCGTGCGCGGCGGTGTTCCAGCCCGAGGCGAGGACGCCGGCGTCGCCGCCGTTGCCAGCCCAGCCGGAGTTCCCACCGGTGGTGGTGCTGTGGTTCCACGCGTCGCCGGTCCAGCCGGTGGCGCCCGTGTCACCCGAGTTGCCCGAGGTCACCGTGGTGGCCGACTTCATGCCCTCGTGCTGCCGGCCACCGTGGTGGCGGCCCTGCTGCTCGTGCCCGCGGGTCGAGGAGACGGCGGTGTTGCCGCCGGTCGAGCCCGAGTCGCCCGAGTTGCCGGACTTGCCGCTCACGGCGTTGTTCTTGCTGGTGGCGTTCCCGGCGTCGCCGGAGTTGCCACCGTTACCGCCCTTGGCGGCGCCGGTCACGACACCCAGGACGCCGGTGCGGCCGCCCTGCTCGTGCCGGTTCCAGCCCCAGCTGCGCCCACCGTTGTTCGAGACGGAGTTCCGGCCGGTGCTCACGACGGTGGCGTCGCCACCGTTGCCCGCCCAACCGGAGTTCCCGCCGGTGGTGGTGCTGGTGTTGCCCGCGTTACCGGTCGGACCGGTGGCGCCGGTGCCACCCGAGTTGCCCGAGGTCACCGTGGTGGCCGACTTCGTGCCGTTCTCGTGGTTCCAGCCACCGTTGTCACAGCCACAGTCGTGGTTCCAGCCGCCGTGGTTCCCGCGGCCGTTGTTCCGGCCGCCCACGGTCCACACGATGGCGCTGTTGCCGCCGGTGGCGCCGGAGTCGCCCGAGTTGCCGGACTTTCCGGTCACCGCCGTGTTGTGGCTGTTCGCGTTGCCGGCGTCGCCGGAGTTGCCTCCGTTGCCGCCTTTCGCGGTGCCGGTGACCGAGCCCAGGACGCCCGTGGTGCCGCCTTGGTCGTGCCGGTTCCAGCCCCAGCCGGGCCCACCGTTGTTCGCGGCGGAGTTCTCACCGGACGCGATCGTGGTGGCGTCACCACCGTTGCCCGCGTTGCCGGAGTTCCCGCCGCCGGTGGCGCTCCAGTTGGTCGCGTCGCCGGTCGAACCGGTGGCGCCGGTGTTCCCGGAGTCACCCGAGGACACGCTGGTGGTGCACTGCGCCAGCAGGCACAGCCCGTAGGCGCTGTTGCCACCGGTGGAACCGGAGTTCCCGGAATTGCCTGAGCTCCCCGTCACCGCGGAGTTGCCGCTGGTGGCGTTTCCGGCGTCGCCGGAGTTGCCGCCGTTGCCGCCCTTCGCGGCGCCGGTCACCGAGCCGAGGACGCCGCGGGCGCCCCGCGAGTCCGCGGTGTTCCGGCCCGACGCCGCCGACGTCCCGGAGCCGCCGTTGCCGGCGTTCCCGGAGTTGCCGCCGGTGGTGCTGCTGGTGTTCGAGGCGTTCCCGGTCGAGCCGGTCGCGCCCGTGTTCCCGGAGTTGCCCGAGGACACCGACGTGCTGCACCGGGCCAGGACACAGACGCCGTAGGCGCTGTTGTGCCCGGTCGACCCGGAGTTGCCCGAGTTACCGGAGTTCCCGCTCACAGCGTTGTTGCTGCTGCTCGCGTTCCCGCCGGAACCCGAGTCCCCGCCGTTGCCACCGGCCGAAACGCCGGAGACCACGGAGTGCAGGGTGTTGCCGAGCCCGCCGAGCGGGCCCGAGTTCCCGGTGTCCGCACTGGCCACCGCTGATCCCAGCAGGACGAACCCGCCGGAGATGAACGCGGCGGTCAGGCCGCGTCGTACGTACTTGTGCATGACTTCCCTTTCCTTGCCCATCTGTCCTTTGTGGATTTCCGGAGGTGGAAAGGGTTCGTCAGCTCGGATGGTCGTTTCCGTAGAAGACCAGCCAGTACAACGGCGCATGCCCACCCGGCGGGGCTCGCCAGGTGCGCTCGGTGCCCGGCATACCCGAACCGGGCTCGGTCACGCCGGACTCGCCGCCGTGCTGCCCGGCCGAACTCGCCGACACGGCACCGCTCGCCGCGGGTGCGGCGGGCGCGGGCGCGGGCGGTGTGCTGCCGCCACCCTCCGATCCGGACATCCGGCTGGCGGCGTCACGGTCGACGACCGTGCCCGGGTTCGGCGATCGCTCTGCGCGCGACTGTTCCGGCACAGCGGCCACATCGGACTCGAGGTGACTTGACGTCACCGCTGGTGTCGATGCTTGCCTCTGGTCAACCGGAGCAGGCTGGACGTCGTCCCGCGGAGCCGTCACCATCGTTCCGGCGACGGCCTTCACCGCGGGATCGGCGCCCACTACGTGGACGACCGGCTCGGTCACCGGACGCACCACCGACAGCACCGGCTCCACCAGAGCGATCACCGGCGTGACCGCCGGCGCCACTTGCGAGGACACCGTGTGCACGACGTCGGTCACCGATCGCAGCACCGGGCCGGCCGGCTTGACCGCGTTCTGCAGCGGCTTGCCGGCCACGAAGAGCAGACCTGGCCGATCCGGCTGGTCAGGCGACCTTTCGGACGCGTTCGCGGTGCCCGACAACAGCACCGCCAGGACACCGAACCCGACAAGCGTGCCCGCGACCACGAGGACCCGCGCCAGCACCGAGCATTCGTCGGCCGGCACGGTGTCGAACTGGGAAGTATTCATCCATCTCACCTCCCTTCACGTGCGAAGTTCACCCGTCAGTGGGCTTTCGCCGCGAGATCGTCACCGGATTGGGGGCGCGCGCGATCTTTTTTTCTTTCCTTCGTGGCGTTTCTACCGTTCAGTAACGGGTACGCTTCGCCACTTTTGCGCAGCTGCAGGGGTTCTTCGGGCACGGGCCGGACAGAGTGGACACCACCTGCCGCCGCTGACCACCTCGCTCACCCGATCCGGAATCCGACCTGTCCGCCGGCCCTCCGGCCCCGAACAGGAGAGGTCAACGACGGATCCATCCCGCGCGCCCGGGAGGCCATGCCGGTGCACGGGACACGCTCGTGCTCAGATTGCGCGCGAGCGGGAAGGAGAGCACGTGTTCGGCAAACGCTATGCCGCCTCGATGATCAACCGGAGCGCCGAGAACGACCAGGACCGCCGCCGCTTCCTCAAAGCCGCCGGCATGACCGGCCTCGGCGTCGTCGGCGCCGGAGCCCTCGGCGGCCTCGCCACCGGGACCGCGTCCGCCGCGACCGTGCGGCCCACCGCCGAGGCCGCGCCAAGCGGGGTGAGCGACGGAGCGGTCTTGAACTTCGCCCTCAACCTCGAATACCTCGAAGCCGAGTTCTACCTGCACGCCGTCACCGGCAAGGGCCTCGCCGACTCGATGACCACCGGCACCGGCACCCGCGGCGGCGTCACCGGCGGCCGCGCCGTCCGGTTCGAGACCAGGGCCGCGCGCCAGTACGCCCAGGAGATCGCGGGCGACGAGAAGGCCCACGTCCAGTTCCTGCGCTCCGCACTCGGATCAGCCGCGGTCAGCAGGCCCGCCATCGACCTGCAGTCCAGCTTCACCGCCGCCGCCCAGGCCGCCGGGCTCGTCAAACCCGGCCACAGCTTCGACGCCTTCGCCTGCGAGGAGAACTTCCTGCTCGCCGCGTTCCTGTTCGAAGACGTCGGCGTCACCGCCTACAAGGGCGCCGCCCCGCTGATCACCAACAAGACCTACCTCGAAGCGGCCGCCGGGATCCTTGCCGTCGAGGCCTACCACGCCGGCAACATCCGCAGCGCCCTCTACCAGCGCGGCGACGCCAAAGCGACGGTCAAGCTGTCGGACGCCCGCGACAGCCTCGACGGCCCCACCGACGACGACCAAGGCGTCATCGACAGCCACGGCAACGCCAACATCGTCCCCACCGACGCCAACGGCATCGCCTACAGCCGCTCCCCCGGCCAAGTTCTCAACATCGT
This sequence comes from Amycolatopsis sp. NPDC114478, assembly GCF_055633805.1. Classification (NCBI taxonomy): domain Bacteria; kingdom Bacillati; phylum Actinomycetota; class Actinomycetes; order Pseudonocardiales; family Pseudonocardiaceae; genus Amycolatopsis; species Amycolatopsis sp. NPDC114478. The sequence continues at coordinate 6,209 of NZ_JBVKDO010000044.1, forward strand.
GTACCTGACCAACAAGGCCGCCACCTCCGGCGGGTTCTTCCCCAAGGGTGTCAACGGCGAGGTCAACACCAGCGCCGCCCACTGACCCACGGCGAGCCGGGGCCGGGTCCCGTCGGGGGACCCGGCCCCATCTCGCCGCTACTCCCCGAGGGGTGCCGCCCTGTTCATCCTCAGCCAAGGACGGTCTCACTTCCGCGCAGCAGCAGATCGGTTCCGAGATCGGCCCCGAGTTCGCGCAGCTGCGCCGCCTCGACCCGTGCACGGCGCCGGCGCGGCTGATGACCGAGCCACGATCGGCTACCGATGACGGCAGACAGGCAGCGTAAGCGGAATACCCGCACCACTGCATTCGGCGAGCCAGGCACGGCTGGGTGGATGAGCGCAGCCGAAGTACACACACGGCCGAGGCCGGTTCAAACCGAGCCCAATGGTTGCACGCCTCGCCACGGCGGCCTGCCTGCTGTCGGGACGCTGACCGGCGACCGGAAGACCCTGGTCATCGCCCGAACCGCCGGAAATGTGCGGCACCACGTCCCCGGATTCGGCGTCGGGCCAGCAGGACCGTGACGACGATCTTGAGGATCACCAGCGCGAGCAGGACATCGGCGGCCACGCTCGTCCAGCGCCACGCCGCCACCGCGGCAGCGCCGACCACCACGTGTGCGGTGATGGCCAACACGACAGCCACCGCGAGCGCGATCACGGTGGCGCGCGACCGGCTCCCCTTCTCGTGAACGGTCACGTCGGCAAACTCGCCACCTTGCCAGCTCACCGTCAACCCGTCGCGCCGGCCGAACCTTTCCAGGTCCGCGGTGAGAATGCGCTGGAGCCCCGCCAGCTGGTCCGCGTCATCGGCTTCGACGCGCACCGTCAGTGTGTCCGTTGTGGACTCCAGGACGCAATCACCCCAGCTGAAGGCGATTTTCCCTTCGTTCCCGCCGTACTCGACGTCGACCACGTCGGGACGCGCTTGTCCATCCCCGCGGTGCAGGTGCCGCGCCTTCCCGCCCATGGCTTCGGCGTGGCGGCACAGCTGGGTGAGGAATCGCTCGGCGCGCGGGGTTTCGATGAGTGCTTCGGCGACCGGCATGGTTTCAGATCCTCGTCACGGCGGCGAGCCACGCGCGGATGCCGTCCGGGTCGGTGGTGATCTCGATGGTCGCCGGCACGATCGAGTCGACGCGCCACCCGTCGGCGAACGCGGCGGTGATGTCCGCCTGCGTCACGCGGTGCACCCAAGGCCAGTCGCCGGCCGGCTGGCGGTCGCTGAAACACAGCATGAAGTAGCGGCCGCCGGCGTTCAGCACGGCTCGCAGGCCCCGGACGTAGGCGGCGCGATCGTCGGCATCGAAGCTGTGGAACACGCCGCAGTCGAGGACGGTGTCGAACGACTCGCCGAGTTCGTCCAGTTCACGGGCGTCGTGGTGACGGAACCGCGCGGTTCGCCCTCGCTCGCGCGCCTTCTCTTCGCCACGGTGCAGAGCCGCGGACGCCAGATCGACTCCGGTGGCGTCCAGGCCCAGGCCCGCGCACATCAGCACGTGTTCCCCGGTCCCGCACCCGCAGTCGAGGACCCGGCCGCGGAGCGCACCCGCGTCGGCGAGAGCCCGGAATGCGCCTTGAGGCCGTCCGATATCCCACGGCGGCGGGGTGCGGTACAGGTCGTCGGGACCGCCCGGGCGGTGGGAACGGGAGTAGCTCGCTGAGGCGTTCATCAGCCCAGTTTTATCGAGACAGACTGTCGCTGTCAATTCACTCTGTCTCGGAGGCGTCGTTGTGTATGCTCAGCGCGTGCCGAAGCTGTGGAACGACACCATCGAGGCGCACCGGGAGGCGGTGCGCGACGCGACCCTGGACGCCACGGCCGAGCTGGTCGCCGAGCACGGCCTGACCGGCGTGAAGATGGCGCAGATCGCCGCGAAGACGGGGATCGGCCGGGCGACGCTGTACAAGTACTTCCCGGACGTCGAGGCGATCCTGGCCGCCTGGCATGAGCGCCACGTCCGCGCCCACTTGGCCCAGCTCACCGAGATCCGCGATCAGGACGGCACGGCAGGTGAACGCCTCGAGAAGGTGCTGAACGCGTACGCGAAGATCCAGCACGAGCGCGCCCAGCACCACCACGGCACCGAACCGGCGGCGCTGCTGCACCGCGGCGAGCACGTCACGCAGGCCCAGCACCACTTGCACGCGCTGTTCCGCGACCTGATCACAGAAGCGGCGAAAACCGGCGACGTCCGGGAGGACGTCTCCGCCGACGAGCTGGCGAGCTACTGCCTCCACGCCCTGACCGCGGCCGGCACCCTGCCCTCCCGCGCCGCCGCCGGCCGTTTGGCGAGCGTCACCCTGGCCGGACTGCGCCGGCCGGATCCCGGGCCGGTCAGCGGTGGGGCGGGGTGAAGCGCAGAACAGTCGACGCTGGGCTGCTCACCCGGAATGCCGACCGGACCCGGTCACCGACGACCGTGAGCCGGAAGGGATGCTCCGGCGTCGAGCGCCAGGCCTGGCCGCCGGCGGCGTCGACGTCGGTGTTGTGCACGTAGTCGGCGACCACGAGGACATCGCTACGTGCCCGCAATTCCAGGTGGAGCGCCTGGCTCTGTACAGCAGCCACCACTCGTCGGCGGCCCGCTCCTCGACAGCGGTTTTCAGACACCGCAACGCCTTCTGGGCATAACACCAGGTGTTGAAGTACATCGCGGTCGGGTGCCGGTCATGCGCGTGCCCCGTTTCCTGCGGTCCGCGCGCCGAGCACGGCCACCGCTGCAGCCGCGAGGAGGGCGGCCAGGCCGAGGAACCCGGCGCCGAGGGTGGCTGCCGAGGCGACCGCGCCGACCAGCAGCGGGCCGCCGGCGTCGCCGAGTTCCCGGCCGACCTCGGCGGCGCCCATGGTCTGCCCGAGCCGTTCTTGCGGGGTGACGGCGGCGAGGTGGGCGAACCCGAGCGGCGTCGCCAGCCCCACCCCCGCGCCGATGGCCACCGCTGCCACGAGTACGCCGGCGACCCCGGGTAGCACGGCGGCCAGCGCCATCCCGGCGGCGGCAAGGGCAAGCCCGCCGGCCATGCCGATCCCGTCGCGCAGCCGCCCGGCGTCGCGGGCTCGTCCGGACCACGGCTGCACCAGCGCCGAGCAGAGCGCCAGCAGCGAAACGGCCGCGCCGGTCACCAGCGGGGTCAGGCCGGAGGCGGCGCCCGTCACCGGCAAGAATCCCACCCCGACCGCCAGCGCCGCGGTCGTGGCGGCGAGCGTCGCGGTTGGACGCAGGAAGGCCGGCGAGGTCAGGCGGCGGGCCAGATCCAGCACGGTCTGGCGCGTGCGCGGCAGCGGGGGCGCCGGGGGTACGACCACCGCGGCCCAGCCGGTGACGGCCAGCGCGAGCACGGCGAGGGTGCCGAACAACAGCGGGAACCCGCCGAGGGTGATCAGGACTCCGCCGAGCAGCGGGCCGGCGGTGTAGCCGACGCTCTTCCACGCACCGTAGCCCCCGAAGGCGCGTCCCTGCCGTTTCGCCGGGGACAACCGGGCGACGAGCACGCCGGCGGCCGGGGAGAACGCCGCCGCGGCCGCGCCCTGGCCCAGCCGGGCCAGTCCCACCGCGGCCGGGTTCCCGGCGAGGACGAACGCGGCGGACGCGACGGTGAACGCGAGCAGCCCGCCCAGCAGCACCGGCCGGGGCCCGATCCGGTCGGCCAGCGACCCGAACACCGGTTTCAGGATCACCTCGGCGCCGTCGTACATGGCGAGCAGCAGGCCGAGGGTGAGCAGCGAGGCGTGTTCGCCGTGGGTGTACGCGCCGAGGCTGGCGGCGATGCTGTGCGCGCCGAACGCCGTCACGAACCCCGCCGCGTACAACGGCCGCAGCGCGGCGGCCGACCCGGCCGTGGTGTGCTCGGAAGACTCGGTGCTCACCCGCGCGGCTCCTCTCCGGTACGCCGGCGCCGCAGCAGGTGCCGGATGACGAGCGCGGCCAGCCCCACCGCGACCGCGATCAGGACGTAGAGCTGGTAGCGGTGGATCTGCTCGTAGATGACGGTGATGTGGGTGCCGGCGAGATCGCCCAGCGCGGCCCAGGCACCGACCCACAGCGCGGCCCCGATCGCGTTGAACGCGAGGAACCGCCGCCACGGCATCCCGGTGACACCGGCGATGATCCCGTTGGCCTGGCGCAGGCCCTCGACAAACCGGGCGACCACGACGATCTTCCCGCCGTGGCGGGTGAAGAACCGCTCTGCCGTGTCGAGGCGTCGTTCGGTCAGGAAGACGTAGCGGCCGAACCGCAGCACCAGCCGGCGGCCACCGAACCGGCCGATCGCGTACCCGATGTTGTCGCCGGCGATCGCCGCGGCGATCGCGACCACGACGACGGCGGCGATGTCGAGATGGCCCGCGCCGGCGTAGACCGCGGCGGCGATCAGCACCGTCTCACCGGGTGCCGGGACACCGAAGTCCTCCAGCATGATGAGCCCGGCGACCGCCAGGTAGCCGTAGTGGTCCAGCAGCGGCGCCAGGCTTCCCAGCACCCCCGGCAGCTCCGGTGCGGCGGTCATGTCAGCCCGACACCGGGACGACCGGACGTGGTGCGCTGGTCAGCACCGGCCGCAGCGGGGTGCGCTCGCCCCGTTCGACCAGCCACACCAGCACCCGGCGGACCAGCCAGAACCCGGCCAGGCTGACCGCGGCACCCACCACGAGCCCGGCTACCACGTCCTGGGGGTAGTGCGCGGCGATGTACACCCGCGAGAAGGCCATCACCGCCGCGGCGAGAGCCGCGAGCACACCGAGTCGCCGATCGACCAGGAACAGCCCGGCGGCGACCGCGCCGGCCATCACCGCGTGATCGCTCGGGAACGACGGATCGAGGCTGCGCTGCGCGAGAACGACGATGTTCGGCAGCGTCGTGTACGGGCGGGGTTCTCCCACGAGCGCGGAGAGCGGCTGGTTGACGCCCAGTGCGAGCAGCATGCCCAGCGGCGCCCACAGTGCCGCCGCCACCCGGACCGGGTTCGCTTGACGGCGTGCCGACCACCACCCGGCCAGCAGCAAGGCGGCGAACAGCACCAGACCGTAGGTGGCGTAGGTGGAGACGATCGCGTGCAGCCACGGGGTCGTCCGCACGAAATCGTTGATCAAGAGGAACAGCTGGGTATCGGCGTTCATGTCGACTCTCGGCTCACATCTGGTGCAGGGCTTGGAAAACCAGCTCGGTGTACTCGGCGAGCCGGTCGGCGCAGTGTTTGAGCTGGACCTCGGCCTCGGCCGCCGACGGAGCGCCGAACACGTCGCGGACCTTCAGCTCCCGATGCCAGCGGCGCAGCCGCTCCAGGCTCTGCTCCTCCTCTTCCAGTTCGGCCATGGTGAACTTCTCGACGCGGATCTCCTTGTCGATCTCGGCGTCGAACTTGCCGCAATCGGCCAGGAACTCGCGCCATTCGTCCTCGCGATCGGCGGTGAACAGCTCCTCCAGCCGCGCGCCGTCGCGCTCGCTGCGCCCGGCCGCGTCGAGCACCACCACCTCACCGTCGCCGCGCTCGGCGAGGGCGACCACCCGGTGCAGGCCCTCGGCGAACCCGGCCACGTCCGGCACCGTCCAGGTGCCCTGGCCGAGCGACAGAGCCCCGATCCGGCGCAGCTCCCGCCACACCGCGACCCGATGCCGCGACGGCGCCGCCGGCACCCGCACCACCAGCACCTGCCACTTGCCCGATCTCTCCGCCACGAGCGTCAGTGTATCACCTGTTACATTCTTCGTTGTGCAAAAAGAAGAGAGCGCGATGGGAACCCGTCCACTGTCGCGGCGGACACTGCTCGGCGCCGCCGCCGGATCGACGGCTTTGCTGGCCGGCGGCTGCGGTAACACTCAGCAGGTCCAACCCGCCGCGCTACCGCCCGCACCGGCGAGCGGCGCCCTGATCATGATCATCAGGCACGCCGAGAAGCCGGCAGGCTCCGGCGCACCACGAGGCATCGACGCCGACGGCAACGCCGACCCGCATTCCCTGACGGTCGGCGGCTGGACCCGTGCGGGCGCACTGGTGGAACTGTTCGCCCCCGGCGTCGGCAGCGTCCGTCGCGGTCTCGCCCGTCCCACGGCGATCTACGCCGCCGGCGGCAGCGGCGGAGAAGGCCAGCGTCCCCGCGAAACCGTCGGCCCCCTCGCGGCCCGGCTCGGCCTCCCGGTCACCACCACCTTCGCCAAAGGGGGCGAGGCTGCGTTGGCGGCGGAAGTCGCCCGCCGCGGCGGCGTCACCTTGATCAGCTGGCAACACGAAGAAATCCCCGCGCTGGCCACGGCGGTCGGGACGATCGATCCCGCGCCGCCCAAGAGCTGGCCGGACAACCGATTCGACGTCGTGTGGGTCCTGGCGCCAACCGGGGCGGGCTGGTCCTTCACCCAAGTCTCCCAGCTGCTTCTCGCGGGCGACAGCGCGGATCCGATCAGCTGAACAAGAAGCTCGTCAATCCGGCCGGACTTCGAGGGCTGCTCGGCGAACCGATCAGCGCCGCGCTCCGGCGGCACGGCACCAGGCCGCAGCAGCCGCTCGCCGGCTGCGCCTTGCGCGGATCGATCCGGGCCGAGCACGCGACCAGTGTGTCGTCACCGACTGGCGATTCGTCCACCAGGGCATGCCCGACGAGGCGATCGCCGACACCGGCGGAGGAGGTCCTCCGGCACGTCGACCGCACGACTGCGCAGGTATTCACCGAGCCCCTTGGCCTGCGGATCCGGACGGACCGACGCCGCGACGCCCGCACCGAGGAGCCCGACCACCACGAAGTTGAGCGCGCGCAGGTTCGGCAGTTCGAAGCGCCGGACTTCGAGGGCGGCCGCTTCGGGCAGCAGCGCCCGGAACCGGTCTTCGTCGAGGTGGTGCCGGAGCCAGTCGTACTCCTCGTCGGTCCGGGTCCAGAGCCCGATGTTGGCGTTGCCGCCCTTGTCGCCGGACCGGGCGCCGGCCACCTCGCCCAGCGGCACCCGGCGGGTCGGGCCCTCGAACACCCGGGGTTCGGCCGCGACGGAGTGCGTCGAGATCGGCCCTGGCCCGGACGGCGGGTGCGGGATCACCCGCCGGGTGCCGTCGGGCAGGGTCACGCGGTGCTCGACCTCGGTTGCCGGAACCAGGGTCGGCCAGTAGACGCCGAATCCACTCTCCGCGGACGGCGGGGTCGTCGTGTGGAACCCCGGGTAGCCGCCGAGCGCCAGCTCCATCGTCGTGTTCGAGAAACGCCGGCCCACCTTGGCCTTGTCCGGGTCCTTGACCGTGACCCGCAGGTGGGCGGTGGCTTCGGCGTTCACGGGCGCGTCCGGATGGTCGAACCGCAGCAGCGTCACGTCGACCTCGGCGAACTGCTCCTTGCCACCCAGCAGCTCGAACAGCTGCTGCTCGGCCCACGCGGCCTTCTCCTCGATCCGGGTGCCGGTGAGCACCAGGGTCATCGTGTTCCGGTAGCCGCCGTCGTGGTTCAGGGCGACCTTGAGCCGGTCGCTCGGCGGGCTGCCGCGGGTACCGCTGATCCGCACCCGGTCGGAGCCGGCCTGGTCGAGCCGGACGGTGTCGAAGTGCGCGACCGCGTCGGGTCCGGCGTAGGCCGGTTCGGCGATCTCGTACAGCAGCTGCGCGGTGACCGTGCCGACCGAGACCAGGCCGCCGGTGTCGTCGTGCTTGGTGATCACGCTCGAGCCGTCGGCCGCGACCTCGGCGATCGGGAAGCCCGGGTAGCGGCGGTCGGTGATCTCTTCGAAGAAGGCGTAGTTGCCGCCGGTGGCCTGCGGGCCGCACTCGATCACGTGCCCCGCGGCCATCGCGCCCGCGATCGCGTCGAAGTCCGTGGGCGCCCAGCCGTGCCACCAGGCCGCCGGGCCGGCCACCAGCGACGCGTCGGTGACGCGGCCGGTGACGACGACGTCGGCCTCGGCCGCCAGCGCTTCGGCGATGCCCCAGCCGCCGAGGTAGGCGTTGGCGGTCACCGGGGTCACCCCGGCCTCGGCGAGCTTGCGCCCGGTGTCGAGGTGGGTCAGGTCGTGTCCGGCCGCCTGCAGCTCCCCGAGCCGGTCGACGAGGTCGTCGCCGTCCACGTGGGCGATCTTCGGGTGCAGGCCCAGCCGTTCGGCGAGTGCGCCGATCTCGGCCGCCAGCCCCGGCGGGTTCAGGCCGCCGGCGTTGGAGACGATCCGGATGCCCCGGTCCAGGCAGATGCCCAGCACCTCCTCGAGCTGGGTGAGGAACGTCTTGGCGTAGCCCGCGGACGGGTCCTTCCGCCGGGCTTTCCAGAGGATCAGCATGGTCAGCTCGGCGAGGTAGTCGCCGGTGAGGACGTCGATCGGGCCGCCCTCGACCATCTCCCTCGCCGCGGCGAAGCGGTCGCCGTAGAAGCCGGAACAGTTCGCGATCCGGACCGGGCGGCTCATGCGTGGCTCCGTTGGCGGCCGGGCCCGGGTGCTCCGGCGAAGGCCTGCGCGATCCCGATCCACTCGTGGGCCACCGGTCCGGTCACGACGAGCCCGGTGTCGTCGACGTGGCGGCGCTGGGTGACCGCCAGGCAGAAGTCGAGCGCCGTGCCTTCGACGCGGTCGGCGGCGTCCGCGTCACCCCAGGTCCACAGTGGACCGGAGGGTGCACGCAGCTCCACGCGGATCGGCGCCGTCGGCACCGCGCGGCCGTTGAGCCGGAAGCTGAACGCGGTCGTCGAGACGCCGAGGTGGGCGATGTGCCGCAACCGGTCGGTGGGTGCGCGCCGCACGCCGAGGGCGTCGGCGATGTCCTGGCCGTGCGCCCAGGTTTCCATGATCCGCGCGGTGACCGAGGAGGCCACGCTCATGTCGGGGCCGTACCACGGCAGCCGGGCACGCGGATCGCGCCCGCGGAACGCCGTGACGAACGCGGCACGGGCCCGCGTGAACCACGCCCGGGCCTCGTCCGCGGTCAGCCCCGCGTGCTGCGCGGCGACGCGGTCGGGGAAGTCCAGGCCGCCGGCCATCAGCGCCGACGCCGCCCGCCGGAAACCCTCGGGGTCGACGGCGGCTCGCGTCGCGGCTTCGTCGAAGAACGCGAGATGGGTGACCTGGTCCCGGATGGTCCACCCGGCCGCGGGCGTGGGCCGGGCGATCCCGCCGTCGTCCAGCGAGCCGATCATCGCTTCGACGTCGGCGGCTTCGGCCAGCAGGTCGTCGAGGAGCGCGTCCAGGGAGACGGCCATGTCAGCGTCCTTCCCACACGGGCCGGCGCTTCTCGCGAAACGCCGCCGGGCCTTCCTGCGCGTCCCGCGAGCGGTACACCGGGGCCCAGATCTCCTCGGCGCACTCAAAGACGTCGGCGCGGGACAGGTAAGCGGTCCGCTTGGCCGCGCGTACCGAGAGCGGCGCGTTGGCCGCGATGCGCTCGGCGAGCGCCTGCGTCCGGGACCGCAGCTCGGCCGCCGGGACGACGTCGTTGACCAGCCCGACCTCCCGCGCCCGGTGCGCGTCGACCGGGTCGCCGGTCAGCAGGATCTCCATGGCGATCCGCGGTGGCACCAGCCAGGACAGCGGGGCCGCCCACGGCGCGCCCCGGCCCACCTTCACCTCGGTCACCGCGAACCGCGCGTGCTCGGCCGCGACGACGAGGTCGCACTGCTGGGCCAGCAGGAACCCACCGGCGTAGGCGACGCCGTTCACGGCGGCGATCGTGGGCTTCGGCACGTCGATGTTCCGGCCGAACTGCGGCAGGAAGTCCGGCGGCGGGACTTCGAGAGCCGTCTCGGCCATCTCCTTGAGGTCACCGCCGGCGCAGAACGCCTGGTCGCCGGCCCCGGTCAGCACGAGCACCGCGGCCGACTCGTCGGCGACGAACCGCCGGGTGCCCGCCCACAGGCCGTTCCGGACCTCTTTGGACAGTGCGTTGCGCGCTTCGGGACGGTCGATCGTCAGCCAGGCGACCCCGTTGCGGACATCGTAGGAAATCACTCCTCCACCACCGCCAGCACCTGGCCGGTGTCGACCTGGTCGCCTTGGCGCACCCGCAGTTCGGCGACCGAGCCGTCGATCGGCGCGACGACGGTGTGCTCCATCTTCATCGCCTCCAGGACCACCAGCGCCTGCCCGGCCACGACGCGGTCCCCCGCGTCGACGAGGACCCGCACCACGGCGCCGGGCATCGCGGCGAGCAGCGACCCGGCGGCCGCGGCGGCGTCCGGGTCGGCGAAGCGCGGGACTTCGGCCAGCGCCGCCGCTCCGTCCGGTCCGTCCACATAGGACGTTCCGGCGCGGGTGTGCACCCGGTAAGCGCGGTGGACGCCGTCGATCTCCAGCTCGACGAGGTCGGGATCGGCGGAGATCAGCCGCACCGACTCGCCGAGCGGCGTGCCGTTGACCGTGAGCCGGAGACCGGTCCGGCGGACCGAGTAGGCGACGTCCAGGGTTTCGCCGCAGCCGAGGTAGGCGACCCGTTGCGGGACCCCGCCGACGTTGCGCCAGCCGGAGGGCATCTCGGGCACCACCCGCGCGTCCCGGCGGTGGCGGGCCTGGCGGGCCAGCGCCGCCGCGGCCGCCTGCCGGGCTCCGCCACCTTCGGACGCGCCGAGGGCGACGGGGTCGTGCCGGGTCAGGTATCCCGTGTCCGTGTGGCCGGCCAGGAACTCCGGCTCGCCCAGAATGCCGACGAGGAGGTCACGGTTCGTGGTCACGCCGTGGAGTTCGGCGTGCCGCAACGCGCGGGCCAGGGTCCGGGCGGCTTCGCGGCGGGTGCGGCCGTGGGCGATCACCTTGGCGAGCATCGGGTCGTAGTGCGGGCCGACCACCGAGCCGTCGACGACCCCGGAGTCGACCCGGACGCCGCGCAGCCCGGGGACGCGGAACCGGTGCAGCGTCCCGGTGGCGGGCAGGAAGCCGGCCGGGACGTCCTCGGCGTAGAGCCGGACCTCGATCGCGTGCCCGTCGATCCGCGCCCCGGTGACCTCGGGTGGCAGCGGCTCCCCCTCGGCGACGCGCAGCTGCAGTTCGACCAGGTCCAGGCCGGTGACCAGCTCGGTCACCGGGTGCTCGACCTGCAGGCGCGTGTTGACCTCCAGGAAGAAGAACCGGCCGTCCGCGTCCAGGACGAACTCGACGGTGCCGGCACCGGTGTAGCCGATCGCCTTCCCGGCGGCGACGGCCGCGGCGCCGAGCTCGGCGCGCAGGGCGTCGTCGACCGCCGGGGACGGGCATTCCTCGACGATCTTCTGGTAGCGGCGCTGGATCGAGCACTCGCGCTCGAACAGGTGCACCACTTCGCCGTGCGTATCCCCGAGGATCTGGACCTCGACGTGCCGCGGGTCGACGACGAACCGTTCGAGGAACACCGTTCCGTCGCCGAAGGCGGACGCGGCTTCGCGGCGGGCACCCTCGACGGCCTCGGCGAGCGCGGCGGAGTCGTGGACGACGCGCATGCCCCGGCCGCCGCCGCCGAACGCGGCCTTCACCAGCACCGGGAAGCCGATGGACGCGGCCACCGCGGCGAGGTCGGTGTCGTCGGTGACGGTCGCCCCCGGCAGGACCGGGACCCCGGCGGCGTCCATCAGGGCCTTGGCTTCGATCTTCGACCCCATCGAGGCGATGGCCTCCGGAGGAGGGCCGACGAACGTCAGCCCGGCCGCGGCGCAGTTGCGGGCGAATCCTGCGTTCTCCGACAGAAACCCGTACCCGGGGTGGACGGCGTCGGCGCCGGTGGCCCGCGCGGCGGCGATGACGAGATCGCCGCGGAGGTACGTCTCGGCCGGGGATGAACCGGGCAGCCGGACGGCCTCGTCGGCGAGCCGGGCGAAGGGCGCTCCCGCGTCCGGGTCGGAGTACACGGCGACGGTGGCGATGCCGAGGTCGTGCGCGGTGCGCATGACCCGCGCGGCGATCTCCCCGCGGTTGGCGACCAGCAGTTTCGTGATCATCGGCCTCACATCCGGAAGACGCCGAAGCCACGCCGGCCCTCGACGCGGTTGGAGTGGACGGCGGACAGCGACATGCCCAGCACGTCGCGGGTGTCGCGGGGGTCGACGATGCCGTCGTCGTAGAGCCGTGCGGTGACGGCGAAGGCGTGCGACTCGCTTTCGATCTGGCTCTCGATCGCCGCCGTGCGCTTCCGGTCGGCTTCTTCGTCGAACTCACGGCCCTGCGAGGCCGCCGAAGCGCGTCCGACGATCGACATCACCCCGGCGAGCTGGGCCGCGCCCATCACCGCGAGCTTCGCGCCCGGCCACGCGAACATCAGCCGCGGGTCGTAGGCCCGGCCGGACATGCCGTAGTTGCCCGCGCCGAACGAAGACGCCATGTTGACGGTCAGGTGCGGCACCGTGCTGTTGGTGACGGCGTTGATCATCTTGGCGCCGTCCTTGATGATCCCGCCCTGCTCGTACTGCGTGCCGACCATGTAGCCGGTCGTGTTCTGCAGGAACACCAGCGGGACGTCGGTCTGGTTGGCGAGCAGGATGAACTCGCTGGCCTTCTTGGCCTCCTCGCTGAATAGCACGCCGCGGTGGTTGGCGAGCACGCCGACCGGATACCCGTGGATGCTCGCCCAGCCGGTGACCAGCGAGGTGCCGTAGAGCGGCTTGTACTCGTCGAAGTCGGAGCCGTCGACGGTGCGGGCGAGGATCTCGCGCGGGTCGAAGGGCACCTTGGTGTCCGGCGGCACGATGCCGAGGATCTCCTCGGGGTCGTAGCGCGGCGGCTCGGGGTTCCGGCGGGGAGCCGGGCCGAGCTTGCGCCAGTTGATCCGGGAGATGACCCGCCGGCCCAGCCGGATCGCGTCGAGCTCGTCCACCGCGAAGTAGTCCGAGAGGCCCGAGACGCGGGAATGCATGTCCGCGCCGCCGAGGGACTCGTCGTCGGCCTCCTCCCCGGTGGCCATCTTGACGAGCGGCGGACCGCCGAGGAACACCTTGGCCTGGCGGTCGACCAGCACCGCGTAGTCGCACATGCCGGGCACGTACGCGCCGCCCGCCGTCGAGTTGCCGAAGACGATCGCCAGCGTCGGGACGCCCATCGAGGACAGCTCGGTCAGCTCGTGGAAGATCCGCCCGGCGGGCACGAACAGGTCGGCCTGCGTGGGCAGGTCGGCCCCGCCGGACTCGACGAGGTTGATCACCGGGAGCCGGTTGACGCGCGCGATCTCCAACGCGCGCAACGTCTTCCGCAGTGAGTACGGGTTCATCGCCCCGCCGCGGACGGTCGGGTCGTGGCCGATGACCACACACTCCACATCGGACACCACGCCGATGCCGGTGAGCACCGAGGCGCCGACCGTGAAGTCGGTGCCCCACGCGGCGAGCGCGGAGAGCTCGAGGAAGGGGCTGTCCGGGTCGAGCAGCAGCTCGAGCCGTTCGCGGACCGGGAGCTTCCCGCGGTCGCGGTGCCGCTGGACGTAGCGCTCGCCACCACCTCCGATGGCCAGCTCCAGCTGCTCCTCCAGCCGGTCCAGGGCTTCCAGTTGCGCTTTGCGGTTGGTCGCGTAGCTCTCGGCGGAGACGTCGAGCAGGGACTTGAGGACGGTCATGCGGTTCCCCCGTAGTGCCCGGCGTGCCGCTCCCGGACCAGGTTCTTCTGGATCTTCCCCGTCGACGTGCGCGGCAGCTCGTCGGCGACGATCACGGCCTTGGGGACTTTGTAGCCGTCGAGCCGGTCCTTCAGCCGGAGCCGCAGGTCGTCGGCGTCGATCCGCTCCCCCGGCTTCGGCACGACCACCGCCGTGATGGCCTCGGTCCACCGCTCGTGGGGCAGTCCGACCACGACGACCTCGGCGACGTTCGGCTCGGCGTCGTAGACCGCGCGCTCGACCTCGATCGAGGCGACGTTCTCGCCGCCGGTCTTGATGACGTCCTTGTACCGGTCGGCGAACCACAGCACCCCGTCCGGCCCGAACCACCCGACGTCACCGGAGTGGAACCAGCCGTGTCGGAAGGCTTCCGCCGTCGCCTCGGGGTTGCGCAAGTACTCCTGCATCGTCGACGGCGCCCGGTAGACGATCTCGCCCTGCTCGCCTCGCGGCAGCAGGCTCCCGTCCGGGTCCATGATCCCGACCTGGACGCCGGTCAGCGGCGTGCCGACCGCGCCGACGTGCGAAAGCTGGTGCTCGGGCCGGAACAACGTCGTGATCGGGCTCATCTCGGTCTGGCCGAACAGCAGCGCGAAGTCGCAGCGGAACCCGTCGAGGCACGCCTTGATCTGCGCTTCGGGCATCGGCGCCATCGCGTAGACCGCGCGCCGCAACGAGGAGAGGTCGCGGCCGGCGAAGGACGGGTGCTCGAGGGCCGCGCGGTACATCATCGGCAGGCCGAAGACCTGGGTGATCCGCTCGCGTTCGATCGTGGCCAGGAACCGCTCCGGATCGAACCCGCGGTGGACGAAGATCGTCGCGCCGACGACGACCGCGGGCGTGCAGAAGGCGTTCAGCTGCGCGGTGTGGAACATCGGCATCATCGCGATGAACCGGTCCGCGGCGGACCAGCCGGAGTCGAGCGCGGCCGACATCGACTCCAGGTGGATCGCCAGGTGCGTCCCGACGACACCCTTCGGCGCCGCGGTGGTCCCGGATGTGTACAAATAGGACAGTGGGGCGCGGTCCTCGACAACCACCTCTGGCGTCGTCGTGTTGTCGGAGAGCACGTCGTCGAAGTCCAGCCCCGCGGCCTCCCCGCCGGTGCCGGGCGCGAGGATCACGTCGGCCACCGCGGGTACCTGCGCCACCGCGGTCCCGATGGCGTCGGCGAGCTGGCGCTCCACGACGATGCCGCGGGCCTTCGAATGGCCGAGCACGTAGGCGACTTCGTCGCCGCGCCAGCCCAGGTTGATCGGGACGCAGACGAGCCCGAGCTTCGCGCAGGCGTAGTAGACGGCGAGGAACTCGGCGCTGTTGGCCGAGGCGAGGGCGAGCACGTCACCGGTGGTGTAGCCGCGGTCGGTGAGGCCGTGGGCGAGCCGGTTGACCCACGCGTCGAACTCGCCGTAGGTCCAGCGGCGGTCGCCGTCGACGACAGCCGGGGTTTCCGGCCGGGCGAACGCGACGCGGGTCAGCGCGTCGCCGACGTTGACTCGGTGGACGAGGTTGTGGTCCGTCATCAGTCCTCCTAATAGGACCGGGGCAGCCCGAGGCTGTGCTGCGCGACGAAGTTGAGGATCATTTCGCGGTTTACCGGGGCGATCCGGAGCAACCGGGCCAGCCCCCAGTACGGCAGCAGCCCGAAGTCCGCCGAGACGCCGTTGCCGCCGTGGGTCTGGATCGCGGCGTCGACGGCGGCCAGCGCGGCCTCCGCGGCGGCGTACTTGGCCATGTTCGACGCCTCGCCCGCGGGCAGCCCGCGGTCGTGCAGGGCGGCCGCGCGGTGCGTCATCAGGGCGGCCAGCTCGGTTTCGATCTTCGCCTTGGCGAGGCTGTGGGCGACCCCTTGGTGCGCGCCGATCGGCCGGTCCCACACCGTGCGGTCCTTCGCGTACCGGCTCGCGACGTCGAGGGCGTAGCGCGCGATGCCGACGCAGAGCGCGGCGCCGGTGATGCGTTCGGGGTTGAGGCCGTGGAAGACCTGCCGGAACCCCGCGCCTTCGTCGCCGACCAGTGCCGTCGCGGGCAGCCGCACGCCGTCGAAGCGCAGGGTGAACTGCTTCTCCGGGAGCATGACGTCGACCGGCAGCGGCGTCACCGTGAGGCCGGGCGCGTCCACCGGCACCAGGAACAGCGAGAGCCGGGCCGTGCCGTCGGGATCGCGTCCGGTGCGGGCCACGAGCAGCAGCGCGTCCGCGGTGTCGACGCCGGAGATGTAGTACTTCTCGCCGTCGACCACCCACTCGTCGCCGTCGCGGCGGCCGGTGGTGGCCAGTTTGTGGGTGTTGGAACCGGCGTCGGGCTCGGTGATGGCGAAGACGACCTTCTGACGGCCGCTCGCCAGGCCCGGGAGCCACTCCTTGCGCTGCTCCGGCGTCCCGAACTCGGTGAGCACCTCGGCTGAAATCGCTTCGGTGACCAGCAGGAGCAGGATCGGCGCGCCCTGCGCCGCGCTTTCCTCGATGACGATGGTCAGTTCGGCCAGGCCGCGGCCGCCCCCGCCGTACTCCTCGGGGATGTTGACGCCGATGAACCCCGCGTCGCCCAGCGCGTGCCACAGCTCGGTGCATTCCCGGCCTTCGCGGGCGTGCTCGACGTAGTAGCGGCCGCCGAAGGGGGCCGCGATGGCGGCCACCGCGGCCCGGAGGTCACGGGTCTCATCGCTCTCGAGCACGTCCACACCGACGCTCCTTAGTGATTTACTATTCACTAATAGCGCACCGTAGCGCCCGTCTGCGAGGATGACAAGATGACGGCACCCTCTCCGGCCACGCGCCGCAAGCGCGACCCCGAACGGCGGGAGCGGATCCTGACCGCCGCCGCCGAGCTCACCGCCCGGCGGGGGTTCCACGCGATCGGCATGGCCGACATCGGGGCGGAGGCCGGCATCGTGGGCTCCGGCGTCTACCGGCACTTCGAGAACAAGGACGCCATCCTGGTCGCGCTGCTCGACCGCGTGATGGGCCGCCTGCAGGACGGGGCCGCGGCGATCCTCGCGGCCGGACCGGACGACCGGACCGCCCTGTCCGGCCTGATCCGGGACCACGTCCAGGTCGCCATCGAAGACCGCACCGTGCTCGCGGTCTACCACCGCGAGATCCACAACCTCCCCGAAGACGAGCGGCGACGGCTGCGGAGGTTGCAGCGGCACTACATCGAGGACTGGGTCCACGTGCTCGCCCCGCTGCGGCCCGAGCTCGCCGACGGCGAGCTGCGGCTGGCCGTGCACGCGGCGATCGGCGCAGTGCAGTCCACCCTCTTCTTCCGCAGCGGACTCGCGCCCGAGCGGCTCGCCGAACTGCTGGACGAGATGGCGCACGCCTGTCTGGGAGTCTCGCGGGCACCGACGACGTCAGTGAATGGCGAATAACTATCTTCTTGCGTCGGTGACCTGGGTCACGGCATGCTGGTCGGCGGGATCGACGGCGAAGGAGCATCGGTATGACCGCGACCGAGCACACCGCAACCCTGGTCGACGTCGAGACGCTGCGCGGCCGCCGCGCCGTGCACCGCTGGGAACGGACGTCGATCGGCGACGTCTTCGAACGCCTCACCTGGAGCCGCCCGGACCAGGTCGCGCTCGCCTCGGCCGACGGCGCCCATGGTGAAGAGCGATTCGCGACGGTCACCTACCGGCAGGCCGACGAGGCCGCCAACCAGCTCGCCCACGCACTGGCCGCGACGGGCCTGGCTCCCGGCGACCGCGTGCTGCTGTTCTGCGAGAACACCGTCGAGGCGTTCCTGGCCAAGATCGGGATCGCCAAGGCGGGCATGGTCGCCGTCCCGCTGAACCCGGGCCTCGCCCCCGACGTCCTCGCCCACCTCGTCCGCCTGACCGAGCCACGGCTGGCGATCGTCGACGCGGAACTCTGGCCACGGCTGGAAGGTGTCGCGGACCTGCGCGTCGGCGCCACCATCACGGTCGGCGGCGGCCCGGTGGCGGGCAGCCCCGCGTTCGGCGAGTTCCTCGACGGGCAGCCGACGTCCGAGCCGGACGTCGAGATCCACGGCGACGACATCTTCCAGCTGCTGTTCACTTCCGGCACCACCGCGCTGCCGAAGGGCGTGATGCTGTCGCACAGCTACGTCCACCTGGCCGGGCTCAACTTCGCGCTCTCGCTCACGCGCGGCCTGCGCCACGAGGCCGACCTGCGGGTCTGCACGTTCCTGCCGATGATCTACCACGTCGGCGACGCGCTGTTCACGTACTCGACGTTCTTCGCCGGCGGCACGCTCACGCTCGGCCGCCGTCCCGCTCCCGGCCCGGTCGCCGCGGCGCTCGCCCGGTCCGGCGCCACCGCGGTCTGGGCCGGCTCGCCGCAGTTCGTGGCCGCGCTGGCCGACGAGTTCGACGCGGACCCGGACCTGGACCTGACTTCGCTGACGGCGCTCGTCTACGGCTGGGGCGCCCTGTCCCCCGCACTCATGCGGCGGCTCGAAGCCCGGACCGCGCCGGGGTTCGTCGCGGTCGGGATCTTCGGCCAGACCGAAGCCATCGCCTGCCACCGGTTCTGGCCGAGCGCGTGGCCCGAGGTGCACGCCCGCACGGCGCCCGCGATGAACTACGTCGGCGTGCCGAGCGGCCTGCTCGCCTCGGACGTCGTCGACGAGCTCGGCGAGCCGGTCCGCGGCACGCCGGGTGAAGCGGTCTACCGGTCACCGGTGATGACCGCGGGCTACTACCGTGACGCGGCCGCGACCCGGGAAGCCTTCCGCGACGGGTGGTTCCACTCCGGCGACTCGGCGGTGGTGGACGACGACGGCTTGCGCGTCATGGTCGACCGCTACAAGGACATCGTGAAGACCGGCGGCGAGAACGTCTCCAGCATGCGCGTCGAAGCGGTGCTGCACGAACACCCGGCGGTCCTGCGCGCAGCGGTGATCGGCCTGCCGCACGAGCACTGGGGCGAGGCGGTCACGGCCGTCGTCGTCCCGCGGCCGGGCACCGAACCCGTTGAGGCCGAGCTGATCTCGTACTGCCGCGAACGCCTCGCGGGCTACGAGACCCCGAAAGCGATCGTCCTCGCCGAAGCACTCCCCGAAACCGTCGGCGGCAAGATCCTCAAGTACAAGCTGCGCGCCCGGCACGCGGACCTGTACCGCTAGCCGTGCCTGCCGAGGGCTTTTTGCACCCACGTCAGCATTTCGCCGGTGACCTCGGCACGGTTCGTCTCGTTGAGGATCTCGTGCCGGGCGCCGGGGTACACCCGCACTGTCAGGTCCTTGATCCCCGCGTCCCGGTACCGCTGCACCAGGACGTCGAACAGCGCGAGGTTGCCGTTCACCGGGTCCTGGTCACCGACAGCCAGATACATCGGCAGGTCCGGACGCATCCGCACGACCTGCGCCGGGTCGGCGAGCCGCCGGGCACCCTCGAACATGGCTTTGGTGTTGGGGGTGTCGATACCGAAGCCACACAACGGATCGGCGACGTATGCGTCCACTTCGGACTCGTCGCGGCTGAGCCAGTCGTAGTCCGTTCGCTGCGGCTGGAACGGCGCGTTGAACATCGCCAGGTCCAGCGGCTGGTCGAGGTCCAGGGCCGGCTCCAGGACGTCGAGCGCCGCCGTGCCGGTGAGGATCACCGCCTCCACGTCCGCGGAGTGGTCGAGCAGGTACTGCTGCGCGGCGAACGAGCCCATGCTGTGCGCGAGCACCACGACCGGCAGTCCCGGCTGCTCGTCGCGGATCCGCGACGTGAGGGCTCCGATGTCGGCGACCAGCGCCGCCCACCCGTCCGGCCCGAGGTCACCCGGCGCGGCCGCCATAGAGGCGCCGTGACCGCGGTGGTCCTGGCCGTAGACGACGAACCCGCGCTCGGCGAACGCGCGCGCCACCCCGGTCGTAGCACCGGACGTGCTCGCCCATCCCGTGGGTCAGCTGCAGGACGCCGACCGGCGCTCCCGCGGGGTCCCAGCGGTAGGCCGTCACGGCTCCGGGCAGGGTGAAGGTCGCGTCGGGCATCGGCGCCTCCTCTCCTCGCCCCACCCTGCCGCACCGGGCGGGCGGTGACGACCCCCATCGGGGAGGGCATTCGCCGGGTCCGCGGTCACAATCGGCCGAACAGAGCAACCGACGATGGGAGCCGGCCGTGACCGACGACGTTCACGCCGGGTCGCCCCGCTGGCACGCCCCGCGGCCGGCCGACGCGATCCTGCGGTCCGCCCGCGACGTCCTGCGCGTCGTCGCGACGCTCACCGGCGCGCCCGAAGCCGGCACCGTGCGGGACCTGGCTTCCGCCGAGTCCGCACTGCGCGCCGCCGAACACGCCGTGCTCCGCCGGCTCGGCTCGGCCGAAGGCGGTGCGAAGGCCCAGCTGACCGCCGGAGGCAACGCAGCCATGCAGGCCCTGCTCGCCGACCGGCGGGTCCTGGCCGGGGTCAACCTCGACGGCCAGTTCTGGTCGCCGACACCGGCGTCCGGGCTGAATCGCCCCTTCCTCATGGTCGGGCGCGAGCCCAGCACACGCCCACCGGCCCGGACCGGACCTGGCCGGAGACGTGGTCACACCTCACCGGCTGGAAGCGGTGGCTGACCGTCGTCGATGCCGGCCACGTCAGCTTCACCGACATCTTCGCCCTCACTGATCAACTCGGCATTTCCCCGCCTGGGACGATCAGCGGGGAAGGGATGCCCCGAGCCGTTGCCCGACGCACCGACCCCAGCGAATCCGGAGGTCGAATTCTGGTCCTGAAGGGCGGCTGCGCTGGGCTCGTCCAACTGCGTGACCGCGCCGGCGGACGAAGAACTCGTCACGATCGTGGGGATGCCTTGGTGCCGCGGCCCTTCCGGCCGGTCGCGGATCTTGGCACCGGCCGCCGGGCACCGAGCACCGCGGCCAGCCCGAACAATCCCGCGAGCAGGGCGGCCGCCGCGCCGAGGAGGATTGTGTCGACCGGCAGCGCATCCGGGTCCATCTCGTCCGCCGGGTGCGTGGCCACGATGCCGGCTGGGTCTTCGACCACGTCGACGGTCTGGCCGGCGGACATCCGTTCACCCACGGGCACCGCATCGTCCAGCGTGGTGCCGTCCGGGCGGCGCAACCGCGCCGTGCAGGCGGAACCGCCCTTGACCTTCCGGCATTCGGAGGAGACCGCGGTCGCGCTGTACCTCGTGCCGTGCGCGGCCACATATCCCACGGACGTGAAGGCCGAGCACACGATGTACAGGCAAGTGACCAGGAACACCGGGAACATCAGCCACACACGCCCGGAGACGATGATGACCGCGCTCGCGGCCACCGCGGCGAGCAGCAGGCCGAGCACCAGCCCCGCCGCGCTCGCGAGCGTGCTGGCACTGACGAACCCCAGACCCGTCCCGGCGCCGAGCACCACCACGCCCAGCCAGCACAGAACCATACGCAGCGCGACAACCCTGCCACCGGGCGACGTCTTCGGCCGATCGGAATCCCTTGACGCGCTGCGCTCCTCGACCGGCATGCCGGGATCATGGCACGTCAACGTACGGATTCGCAGCCGTTCGGACGCTCCCAGGTGTCGGCGGCCACGCTGACGGCCGACTTCACTGCGGCGGCACCGCGGCGGCGGACGAGCCGGTGAGGCCGGCGCTGGGCAGCCGCCGAATGGCGCCGCCGGTGGTCTGATCGGCGTAACCCGGCGTGATAGGGAACCCGGAACGGTCGTCGTCCGTCACCATGAGGGCCGTCGGTAACGACGGTGGGAGTCCGCGTGGTGAGGGGAAGCACATGGGGTCGGTGCACCGCGGCCGCGCTAGTGGTCACAGCCGTCCGGCGGGTGGTGCATGATGCCGGAGGGGAACCCGCTGGTCGCGGACGCCGAGAAGGACCCGAACGGACCGGGTCCGCTGACGGCGGGCAACAGTGGTTACGGCTGGGCGGGCGGCATCGGCATCGCCCAGTCGTCGATGGACGCGTTCAACGGCATCAAGGACGGCGACTGGGTCTCCGGCGGACTGGGGATGCTGTCCCTGGCCGGGGAGATCGCCGGGGCGGCGGTCGACCCGTTCGGGTACCTGATGTCGTCGGTGGCGTCGTTCCTGATGGAACACGTCCAGCCGCTGAAGGACATGCTGGATTCGGTGGCGGGCAACCCGCCGGTGATCCAGTCCTACGCCGACACCTGGGGCAACGTCTCGAAAGCGTTGGGGGAACGCAAGACCGACTTCGACAACGCGGTCAAGAACGGCACCACCGGCTGGACGGGCGCGGGTGCGGACGCCTACCGCAAGTTCGCGGCGGAGCATTCCGAGGCGCTTTCGGGCGCGGCGACGGTGGCCGGTGCGATCAGCACGGTCACGATGATCATGGGTCAGGTCGTGTCGTTCGTCCGCGAGACGGTGCGGCAGCTGATCGCGGACTTGGTGGGGAAGCTGATCGCGTGGGTGATGGAGGAGGTCTTCTCCCTCGGGTTCGGCACGCCGGTGGTGGTGGCCCAGGCTTCGGCGGCGATCGCCAAGTGGGGCAAGAAGATCGGTGACCTGCTCAAGAAGCTGACCGACACGATCCGCAAGGTCTCGCCGCTGCTGTCGAAGCTGGTCGACGTCTTCGAGAAGATCGCGAAGGTGTTCGGCAAGGTGCTGGGCAAGGTCAGCGGTCTGGACGGGTTGCACGTCAAGGAGGGCGGGTTCGTCCACAAGATCCCCAAGGAGGAAGGGGGCGGAGTCCACGCGCGCGCCCATGGCGAGGGTTCCTCCGGCGGCGACGGTTCGCACAGCGGGGACGGCGAACCGTCGTCCACCGCCTCGGGCGATCCCGGCCACGCCGGTTCGGGCTCGCCGAGCTCCGACCCGATGACGACCGGCTCCGGCTCCCGGCGCGGCTCGGGCCGGGACGGCGATGGCTCGCCGTCCGCGCACGGCGAGGACGGTGCACCGTCGCACCCGGGAGACGGGGACAGTTCGCCCTCGGCCCGTGATGGCGGTGGTTCGCCCGGCAGCAGCCCCTCGGCGGTGCGCTCGGGCGACAGCACGCCGCATACCGGCGCCGGGGACAGCACGCGTTCCCCCTCCGGCGATGCCAGCCCGTCGCCGACCGGCGCCGGCGACAATTCCCTGTCCCACGCGGAAGGCAGCAGCCCCTCGCCGTCCGCGCACGGCGAGGACTCTGCGCCGTCGCACCCGGGAGACGGGGGCAGCTCGCCGTCGGCCCGTGATAGTGGTGGTTCGCCCAGCAGCAGCCCATCGGCGGTGCGCTCGGGTGACAACACGCCTCCGCCCGCCGCGGAATCCAGTCCGGCACCGACCCACTCGGGCAACGGCGGTCCGGCGCCCACGCACACCGGTTCGCCGAGCCACGCCGATGGCGGCAGCCCGGCGCAGCCCTCCGCGCGGCCCGACGCCCCCGGCTCGCACGCCGGCGGCGACACCCCGAGCAGCGCCGTACCGCCGCGGACCGACGGTGCCACCACCGCCAGCGGCACCGCGCCGGCCGCCCCGCCGGCCGGCGAGCCCGGCACCTTCCCGTCGCCGCGCGGCGGGGACGGCGCCGCGTCCGGTATCCCGCCGCAGGGTGGCAGCCCGATGACGGGCGGCGGCATGCCGGGCGGTGGCGGTGGGCTCGGCGGCGGTTCGCCGCGCGCCGGCGGCGGTGCTGGCTGGACCGGCACCCCGGGTCGCGCCGGCACGCACAGCCCGCACGTCGACGCCCCCGGCCGTCCCCGCGCCGGCGGTGACCTGACCGAAGGGCGCCCGAGCCCGGGCGGCGACGCCCGACGTCCGCGCACGCCGGACACCCCCGAACCGGGGGCCCGCGGCTTCGGCCCCGGCACGCACGGCCCCGACACCAGCATGTCGGGGCACGGCCCGCACGAAAACGGCCCGCACGACAGCGCCGGCCACCACGACCCGGACGGCGGTGCCCCACCCCACGACGACCCCGGGCCACTGACCCCGGACGAGGTCAACACGCAGTACTCCGAACACACGCAGTCGGGTACCTCGTACCACGGTGAAGATCCGAAGATGAGCGACCTGGCGCACCTCGTGAAGCCCGACCCGCACGGCCGCTACACCGTCGACGTGCACGTGACGGCGGACGGCCACGCCCGGATCGGCGACCGGCTCTACACGCCCGAGGAGTTCGCCGACATCCTCCGCCGCAACGCCGACTACGACGGCCGCCCGATCCGCCTGATCGGCTGCGACGCCGGTTCCAACGACTTCGCACACCGGCTCTCCCATGAACTCGACACCGAAGTCATGGCCCCGACCAAACCGGCCTGGACCGACTCCCACGGCCGCGTCTTCTCCACCGACTACGAAATCGGCCCCGACGGCAAGATGCGCCCCCGCATCCCCCCGGACGGCGAGTGGAACACCCACCACCCCGACGGCTCGACCCACCGCGCGAGCGATGACGGGTTCGCCGCCGGCACGGACGGCACCCGCAAGCACGATCTCGACCCCGACGACGCACGCGCCCGGGGTGACGAAGAAACACAGGCCCGTAAGAAAGTTCACGACGACCTCCTCGAGCGGCTCAACCGGCACGACGAAGGCTCCAAGAAGCTGCTTGCCCAGTACTGGAACCAGGGCGAGGGGAACGACCGGATCATCAGCCGCAAGCGGACCGACGCGACGCACGACGGCGTCGAACTGCCCGTGCTCCGCCGGAACGAAGACGGCGACTTCGAGATTCACGAGCCCAAAACCAAGAGCGACAACGTCAAGTCCGAATACAAGGACGGCAGCCGGCGGACCGGCGGGCGCGACAGCGCGCCCGCGGAACTGCTCGAGAACGCCGACCTGCTCGCCGCCGGGCGGCCCCACATCTGGTCGTATCTGGATGAGGCGAACAAAGAACTCAAAGGTATTCACAACCCGAACAGCAGCTTCTCGACCCCGCTGGACAAATTCGACCAGGCCGGGTTCAACGACGTGCAGAGCAACCACTGGAACAACAAGCTGGGCGACATCGCCGCGGACCACGCCGTGCTCGACGGGCTCAAACAGCCGGAGTTCGAGGCTCGGCCGCTGCGGCGCGTGGACGTGCCCGACCGGGGCGCCGACCACTTCGACCAGATCTACCAGGACGCCGACGGCAAATACGTGATCGTCGAGGCAAAAGGCCCTTCGGCCGACCTGGGCGCCAATGGCGGATACCAGCAGGGCCATCCGGAATACGTCCGGAACGTCATCGCGAAGATGATCGAGCGGGGTGAACCCGAGGCCACCCACGCACGCGAGATGCAAGCGCAGCTCGACGACGGTCGGCTGCGGTACTTCGCCGTGAAGGCTCAGGTCGACGAAGCCGCTCAGGACAACCGCTCGGCCGCGCAACTGGCAGCGTTGCGGGCCCACGCCCGACCCGCCGACCGCTACGCCGGCTACACCGTCAAAGAGTTCAACCTCGCCATCGAGACGAAGAAGCCATGAGCGCCTGGCCGGTCACCGCCGCGGACGCCGAGCGCCCAGCAGCGCTTGGGATCGAGTGCCGCAAACCCACGCCGCCCATGCGCCCGCCATCCGGTGCCGGCCGGAGTCGAGGGGCCACCCGAGTATCCGGTTCCTGTGCTGCACCAACTGCACGGCGGCGGCAACTGCCGGCTCAACGGTGTCCTCTACACCGCCGCGGTCGTGCGGAAGCATCGGCACCCAGCTGACGTTGCTGTGGTCGCCGACCGGGTCGGCCTCCACGACCCCGGCCGGCCGGCCATTCCCTTTCGCAGCAGGATGCTGGTGTCCCACCTCAACGGCGACCACCCGGCCGCGGAGATCTGGCTGCCGATGGGCGAAGAACCAACCTACGCCGACGACGAGAAGCTCATCACCACCCTGCACCAGGCCATGCGCTGGGCCACGGCCCCTCGCGACAACATCCGCACCTCGGGGCATCAGCGCAGGGTCGCCGCCCGTACCTCGTCGAGAGCGTGGCGGGCGCTCAGGTCCGATACGCCGCGTCGCTTCTCGCGAACACGTAGTGTCCGACGACCTCCAGTGCGCGCGCCATGACCTCGAGCGGTGTGGCGGTCGCGGCCGCTGACGTGATGGCGTCGACGCGGCGGCCGCCCCTCACCCGAGGCACCCTGGACCGAGCACCTTCGGCGACCCGTGACCGCACCCCTCGATATGGTGCCCACGACCACGTCCGAGGCGCGCGGGGCGTGGCCGGCGCACATTGCCCCGGCTCGTCCGGTGGCCGATAGTTGCGGAGTTCCCCCGGTGTCGTGAGGAGCCCGTCGTGCGCCTGCTCAGTCTGGTGGCCGCTGCCGCCATCGTCGTCGGTGTGGAGGTCGCCGCGCCGGCGCCGCCGGTTGCCGCGGCCGCTCCCGCCTATCTGACCAACGAGGCGACGTTCGGCACCGTCGCCAACGGGTGGGACAGGGTGGAGCGCTACCGCGACACCACACCGGGATTCGCCGATGAGCAGTATCCGCCGGACGGGCGGGGCAACCAGGACGGGCAGCGGCTGACCTTCTTCGGCGGGGTGGCGCAGCCGTCCTCGTCGCGGTTCCTGCTGTACTCCGCCCCCGGGTGGTCGACCGGCGCGAAAGCCACGCCGGTGCTGCTGGTCCACGGCGCCAACGACAATCCCGACCGGGCCTGGGCCAATCCGAACGAGTCCGGCGGCTTCGGGTGCGGTTCGGCGACGTGCCCGTCGACCGGGCTGATGCAGTACCTCAGCTCGCGCGGGTACCGGGTGTTCGCCATCGGCTTCGCGCACAAGCAGGGCGAAAACCGCCAGCAGGCACAGCAGGTCGGTGACGCGATCGCGCTGATCAAGTCACGGCTGGGTGTGCCTCAGGTCGATCTGGTCGGCTGGAGCAAGGGCGAGCTGTCCACCCGGATGTACGTGTCCTCGGTGAAGCCCCCGTGGGGACGGGCCTACGCCGGCGACGTGCGCAAGCTGATCACCCTCGGCGGCCCGAACGGTGGCTACGACTACCCCTTCGCGCACGGATACGCGCACGACCTGTCGATCTGGCCGGAGTGCGGCGTCAACATCAACGCGCCGAGCCCGCACACCAGGATGACCTGCTACGGCGCGTACACCTACCACCCGGAACTGTCGATCACCCCCACCGCCGGCTGGGACACCTACCCCGGGCAGCGGCAGATGCTGGCCCGCTTCGACAGCGCGTTCGGCGTGGACGGCTCGCAGCAGGACTGGTACACGACCTACTACGGCGGCCAGGGCTACTACACCGACGGGACGGGCATCCAGGCCGCGATCGACGCCGGGTCGATGATCTCCGCCATCCAGTCCGCCGGCACCCCGGCAAGCGTCTCGGTGTACCTGCTGGCCGGCGGCTCGCCGAGCATCGTCGGCGTGTTCAACGAGAACCGGGGCCCGAGCGACGGGATCGTGTTCGTGGCCAGCGCGTTGGACAGCACGGGCATCGGCCACCTCGCCGCGACCGCGCTGGTCGGTTCGGTGAACCACTTGCAGCTGGGCTGGGCGTCGGCGTCGATGTCCCAGGTGACGAGCTGGCTGGCGTGAAAGGGACGACAGTGACCACACTCCTCGACGGAATCACTTCGGCCAAGGTGCCGACCGAGCGGCTGACCACACGCGTGCTGGAGGTGGCCGGCCGGGAGCACGGCGAACCGGTCGTGTTCGTCCACGGCAACGTCTCGTCCTCGGCCTTCTGGCAGGAGCCGATGCTCGACCTGCCGCGGCGGTACCGCCCGATCGCGGTGGACCTGCGCGGATTCGGCGGCACCGATCCGTTGCCGGTGGACGCGACGCGGGGCGTGCGCGACTACGCCGACGACGTGGCCGCCACGCTGGCCGCGCTGGACGTCGGCGCCGCGCACCTGGTCGGCTGGAGCATGGGCGGCGGCGTGGTCCTGCAGCTGCTGCGCGAGCACCCCGCGCTCGCGCGCACCGTGACACTGGTCAACCCCGTCTCGCCCTACGGCTTCGGCGGCACCAAGGGCGCGGACGGCGAGCTGGTCGACGCGGCGGGTGCCGGCTCGGGTGGCGGTGGCGGCAACCCGGACTTCGTCGCCCGGCTCAAGGACGGCGACACCTCGGACGAGTCGCCGTTCTCCCCGCGACAGGTGCTGCTGGCCTTCTACGTCAAGCCGCCGTTCCACCCCGCGCGCCTCGACGACCTCGTCGAGTCGATGCTCACCACCCGGGTCGGCGACGATCACTACCCCGGCGACTTCACCACGACCGACGCGTGGCCGGGCGTCGCGCCGGGCACCCGTGGCGTGCTCAACACCATGGCGCCCGGCCATTTCCGCCTCGACGACCTCGACGCGATCGAGCGCAAGCCCCCGATCCTCTGGGTGCGGGGATCCGACGACCAGATCGTGTCCGACACCTCCATGTTCGACCTCGCCCACCTCGGCCGGCTCGGCGCGGTGCCCGGCTGGCCGGGCGAGGCCACCCATCCCGCGCAGCCGATGGTCACCCAGACCAGAGCCGTCCTCGACCGCTACGCCGCGGCGGGCGGCGACTACCGCGAGGTGGTCATCGCCGACACCGGGCACAGCCCGCACATCGAGAAGCCGAAGGAGTTCTCAGCGGCACTGCTCGAGGGGTTGGCCAAGGGCTGAAAAGCATCCGACACCGTCATCCGCCGCGTGCGCTGGGGGCCGCAGGTGCGTCTCGGCAACTGAGGTCAACAGCTGGATCGACGGGTTGAACGCGCTCCGGACAGCCGCTGGGCCGTTCTACCTGACCGTAATCGTCGAGGCCGAAGCGCGTCGGGAAGCCCGCGTCGGATGGCCGTCTTGACCAGGTCTGGTCGCCGCCGCTCACCTGTCTTGTCGCGGATCCGGTCGAGGTAGCCCAGCTCCGTCCGGACGCCGATGTCGAAGATCAGCGCGATGTCGACGTCCCGCTCCCCGCCGCCAACAGCCGCATCACCTGCTCGTCGCGCGGCGACGGCTCGACCTCGCCCGCGGTCATCACCCAGTCAGCATGGTCCTCGACGATCATCTCGGCGACCATCGCCGAGACGTACGCGCCGCCGCCGGCGGCCGTTTTGATCGCGATCAGCAGGTCCTCGGCGTCCACGCCTTTCGGCAAGAACCCGCGCGCCAGCCGCGATGCACCGAGCACGATGTCCACCTCCGCCCAGGCGGCCCAAACGCCGAGGAAGCGCACCACACGCGAGAAAGCCGCTGCCAGAAGGCGCCAAGGTGGCTCACCCACTCCGGGAAAGCGCAGATCAGCTGAAGAGGCTGTCCCCTCCTCGCACCAGCACAGTTCGACCGACGACCATCGTCGGCGCGGCAAGAGGTTCACCGCTCGGCAGCAGACCGCTTGTGGTCCTTTTAGGACCAGAATTCGACCTCCGGATTAGCCGGGGTCGATGCGTCCGGCGACAAGGCCTACTCCTCACGCGCGATCCGCGGGCATCTGCGCGAGCGCGGCATCACCGCCGTGATCCCCGAGCCCGCCGATCAGGTCGGGCATCGCAAACGCCGCGGTTCCCGCGGCGGACGCCCACCGGCCTTCGACGCGGTTGACTACCGCGGCCGCAATGCCGTCGAACGGCGGTTCAACCTGCTGCCGCTAGCGGCAGCTGTTCACCGGGGCCGGCTACTCCGAGGACGGACACCGAGTTCCCCGCCCCACGGCCGCACAACAGCTCTACCGCGGACCCGTCGCCGACCGCCGCCGCAACTGGTCGTGGACGGATTCCCGCGACGTCGCCCGCACCTACGCCGCAGGCGCACTGGTCGAACCCGAATGGCTGCTGGCCCCGCAACACCGACCGCGACGAATTCGAGTACATCGTCGACACCGACGGCCTGACGATCGTCCCGGTCACGGCTTTTTCGTAGCGAACGCCCACATCGATCCGAATTGGGCGCTCAGACCTGCCAAAGTTATCGGTCGATGACCTTGGCGATCATGCTGCCCACCACGCCTGCCGCCGCACTGAGGAACACCGTGGCCAGCACCAAGGACACCCCCATACGCGGCCGAGTCAGCGCGCCGAGCCACGTCCCGTTGACGAGAAAAGCACTACTAATGCGGTGTCCAGTTAGGTTCGCCGGGGTGGGTGAGGCGTTGGCCACCCCAGAGGGGGCACTTCCACCCCCCTGAGGCAAGTACTTGCCTCAGAGGAAAGTGCCTGGTAGCTTTCCCCTTGGGCAATTACTTGCCTAAAGGGTTATGCGCCGCGAAGGGGTGGCAGCAATGAGCGAACCGGTGAACGAGCCGACGCCAGAAGAAGCGGCAGCGGCACTGCGCACGGCCCGCGAGAGCCGGGAGCGGGTGGCCGTGTCCGCGCTCGGTGCGCGGTGGATTCCGATCGTCGCCGGCCTGGTCGTGTTCGGCTACATCGTGGCCACCGACCTGCTTCCCGTGACGAGGCCCTGGCTGACCTGGGTCGTGCTGGCCGCCGCGCTGCTGCTGGCCGTCCTCCTGCGCACCAGGATCGGCGGCAGCCTGCTCGGCCGGCCGGTCGCGGTGTCGAGCCGGACCCTGCCTCCCGCCATCTGGCGCGTCGTGCCCGTCATCGGCCTGGCGATCGCCGCGGCCGTTGCCGTCCCGCTGCTCCACATCCCGCACGGCGCGATCTGGTACGGCGCGCTGGCCGGGCTCTACATCATCTTCCTCGGCCCCAGGTTCCAGCTGTGGCTGCTTCGCCGGCAAGACAAGGACTGAGCAGTGGCCGAACTCGACCAGCTCCTGCTGGACCCGACGAGACTGGCCATCGTGGCGCTGCTCTCCGCCGCCGAGTGGGCGGAGTTCGGGTTCGTGCGAGACGCGGTGCAGCTCTCCGATTCCGCACTGTCCAAACAGATCTCCACGCTTTCGAAGAACGACTACGTCGACGTGCGCAAGGGTTACGTGGGCAAGAGGCCGCGCACTTGGCTCAACCTGACCGACAGCGGCCGCGACACCCTGGCCGGGCACCTCGCCGCCCTCCAGGCCATCGCCGCGAAAGCCCGTGCGGACGGCAGCCGGCACCCGCGCTAGTGCTGTGTCCAGTTGGGTTCGACGGGCGGTCAGGCGGCTCGGGATCGTCGCGCGGCCACCTTCGCCAGTAGACCGTGTCACCGTTGTCACTCAATACAGCCGGCAGGAGCTCATCGTTGCTGAACGGAATCTCTTCGCCCCCGCCGCGAAGGCAATCGAGCGTCCGGTTCACTCGTTCGATGCAGTGTTCGAGGCGGATCGCCTCGTGACCGGCCGTCGGCTGCAGGACGTGCAAGAAATCATCGAACACCCCAGGTCCATAGTGCCCGACCAGCCACTTGTAGTCACTGGGCAATCCTGTGCCGATCCGCGTTCCAGAGCCGCCCAGTCCACTGGTCCCGCCGAGGAACGCTGCGGCTTAGGGATGCGACGCGCCAGATCATCATGCGTGGTCATGGTCGCCATCCCTGCTAACCAGCTCACGTATGCAGAACATCCTGTCATGCCGATGAGCGGGCGTGTTCTCATCATCTGACGGAGATCACCGCTCTGCCGTAGCAGCACGTGTGCCTGCTCAGCTAGTTGTGATGTCCAGGGACGTTGTCCCGAGTTGAGGTGACCGGTGGCGGCCTGTCGCGCAGACAGGTGAAGGCCTCCGGATGTGAAGTGGAGCTGTCT
>NZ_JBVKDO010000045.1:0-35109 GCF_055633805.1 Amycolatopsis sp. NPDC114478
GTCCGGCATCGCGCACCTGCACAACATCCTCCTCGCCAACTGACCGGCAACACCAGCCCCACCAACCACAACACGAGTTACGAGACATCCCTTAGCATCCGAAGCGCCGTTCGACGACGAAAGGACAGAAATGACGGAAACCCTCGTGCGGAAAAAGCGGTTCCGGGGAATCGGGCTCGCCGCGCTGCTGGCGTGCGCGGTGGCCGTGGTTTCCGCGGGACCGGCCGCGGCGGCCGGGAAAACGCTCACCTACAAGGGCGGCTTCCCGCTGATCGGCGACCAGCAGGTCACCGTCGTGGTCAAGGCGGACATCCCCGCGACCGCCACGGCGGGGACCCCGGTTTCGGTGCCGTTCAGCCTCGACGTCGACGCCGGGCAGGCGGCCGGCGACGGCCTGCGCCTCGTCGGCGCCACGAAGGTCTCGGGCACCATCAAGTCCCTGGTGAACGTCGCGATCGCCGGCCAGTCGGTCGCCATCCCGATCGAGCTGCCCATCCCGGAGGCGCCCGTCCCGGCCGAAGGCAGCCTCAAGTTCACCGCCCGGGGGCAGGTCGACTTCACCGTCCCCGCCGGCACTCCGGCCGGGGAGGCGACCAGCAGCGTCGACGCCGCGGCGACCACCCACGTCGTCACCGACAGCAGCCTCGGCGAGTTCGACGTCGCGCTGACGCTCGACCCGCCGGGCCAGGACGCCACCCTCGGTACGACGACCGTGAGCTGACTCCGGCGTCCCGGCCCGCCGGAATCCGCCCGGCGGGCCGGAGCCGATGCCGGAATCCGGCACCCGGGAAATGCCGGGATCCGCCGGAACCCGTTCCCTCCCAACGTGATCCTCCCTTAGTAGGTACCGGGCGCACCGTGGTGCGCGGAGTATTCCCTGCCACCAGGTCGAATCCTCACCGGCTGGAGGACCACTTCGTGAAAACCACTTCGGGAGTCCTACGTGGACTCGCGGCGATTTCGGCCGCGGTGGCCGTCGCCGCACTGCAGGCACCGGCCACCGCGGCCGCCGCGCGAACCGATCTCGGCATCTCCATGCAGGCCCAGCAGAAGGACCAGTGGTGCTGGGACGCCAGCGGCAACACCATCGCCGACTACTGGGGCTATTCGCTTTCCCAGACCCGGTTCTGCCAGGTCGCCCACAACGAGTCGGGCAGCGACTGCGCCAACAACCAGGGTTACCTGTCCGACCAGCAGCGGGTGTTCCGCTGGCTCGGTTTCCCGAACGTCGGGTCGTACAACTCGAACGGGCAGGTCCTTTCCTTCACCACCATCGAGAACCAGATCGACGCGGGACAGCCGATCGGCACCCGCATCGGCTGGCGCTCCGGCGGCGGGCACATGCACGTCCTCTACGGGTACGACAACGCCAATGGCGTCACCCGCGTCGAATACGGGGACCCGTGGCCGAGCAACAGCCGCTACAACTCGATGAACTACGACACCTACCGCTCGAACACCCAGTTCCAGTGGACGCACACGCTGTACGGGATCGAGGGATGAGCATGCTGAAGAACGCGATGGGCGCGGCCGTGCTGGCCGGCGCCGCGATGTTCACCACGGCCGGTGCCGCCGGCGCGGCGACCGGGCCCGCCGGCACCCCGAGCGCGGCCGACACCGCCGCGATCGGGCAGGTCACCGGCGGCAAGCAGACCCTCGACCGGCTGGCGGAGACGAAGTTCCCCGACGCCCACGCGGCCGCCGCGGCGACCGGCGCGAACGCCGACCCGCGCACGCAGGTCCCGGTCTACGAGCCGACGGCGGGGTTCGTCTCCGGGACTTCGGACGTCCCGGCCGCGCTGGCGTACGTCGCTGTGCCGGCGCGCACCGGCGACGGCACGACGGCGACGGTCTGGGCCGAGCGGCAGGGCGCGGCCTGGACCGTAGTCAACGTCGCTTCCGGTGACTACGAACAGAAGTACGCCGCCGCCGCAGCTGGCGGATACCTGTTGCACGAACCGCAGGTCAACGCGTGGTACGCGGTACGCGGGGACGCCGTGACGGTGCTCGACGGCTCGGTCACCGGCCTCGCCGCGGGCACCAAGCTGGCACTCGCCGACTACCGCGCTCAGCTGCACCAGCGGTACGCGGACAAGCTGCCGGGCTCGGCCTACGACCGCGACGGCGCGGGCGGCGGCTACGGCGGCCGCGAGCGGGCGGTGCCGGCCGCGGACTCCGGCGGGCTGCCCCTGCTGCCGTTTGTGCTCGGCGGCGTGCTGGTGCTGGTGGCCGGAGCGGTCGTGGTGCCGCGGCTGCGGCGGCAGTAGGACGGCGGGGCCGCCGGTACGCCCGGCGGCCCCTTGGCAGGTGATCATGATCGGGGCACAATGCGCCATGCCCGTTCCCACGGCGGCCCAGCCGGAACCGGCGCGGCTGACCGGGTCGGACCTCGCGCTGGTCGAGGCGCTGCAGCGCGACCCGCGGGCGCCGTGGACGCGGATCGCCGCCGCCGTCGGCACCGACGCGACCACAGCCGCGCGCCGCTGGGACCGGCTGCAGGCGGCCGGGCTGGCGTGGCTCACCGCGTACGCCACGGCCCCGACGACCACGGTCGGCTACGTCGACCTGGCCTGCCGCCCGGACGCGCTGACCGAGCTGACCCGCGAGCTGTGCGGCTGGCCGTCGGTGTTCAGCGTCGAGCGCACGACCAGCCGGTTCTCGCTGTTCCTCTCGCTGGCCGCGCGCGACCTCGACGCGCTGGACGGCTTGGTGACCGGCCGGATCGGCGGGCTGCCCGGGGTGCGCGAGGTCCGGTTCGCCGTCGCGACGCGCGTGTACCGCGAGGGCAGCGGCTGGCTGGTGAACGCGCTGGCCCCGGAACAGCGGGCGGTGCTCGACGAGACGGCGGTGCAGGCCCGGCTGGTCGTCCCGCAGCAGTGGGACGACCGGGACGTGCGCGCGCTGGTCGAGTCCCTCGGCGAGGACGGCCGGCGCAGCTACGCCGAGCTGGCCCGCGACTGCCGGATGAGCGAGTCCGCGGTGCGCCGCACGCTGGCGCGGATGCTGCGCAACCACGAGCTGGACTTCCGCTGCGACCTCGCGCACGTCCCGGCGGGCTGGCCGGTGATCGCGGGCTACCGCCTCGACCTGGCGGCCGCCGACCTGGACCGCGCCGGCACCGCGATCGCGCAGCTGCCCGAGACCCGGCTCTCGGCCGCGGTGGTGGGTGAGGGCAACCTGGTGGTGTCGGCGTGGCTGCGGGAACCGGCCGGCTGCACGGCCTACGAGCAGCGGCTCGCGGCGGTGGCCCCGGGGGCCCGGGTGCTGGACCGGGCGATCACCCTGCGGATGCCGAAGCGGATGGGCCGGCTGCTCAGCCCGCACGGCCTCGGCGGCACCCACCAGGCGATCATCCCCGCCCGCTGACTATCGTGCGGCCACGGACCCGGGGAGGATCGTGAGCCTGCGCGAAACCCTGCAACGCCACGTCGACGCCGGCTCGCTGCCCGGTGCGGTGGCCGTCATCGACCGGGGCGGAGACCGCGAAGCCGTGGCGGTCGGCTCGGCCGACGTCGGAGGCAGCCGCCCGATGACTGCGGACTCGCTGTTCCGGATCGCCTCGATCACCAAGCCGATCACCGCCGCCGCGGTCCTCACCCTGGTCGACGACGGCACGCTGGCCTTCGCCGACCCGATCGCCCGGTGGCTTCCCGAGCTGGCGGACCCGAAGGTGGTACGCACGCCGTCGAGCCCGGTCGACGACGTCGTCCCGGCGCGGCGGCCGATCACCGTGTTCGACGTCCTCACCGGCCAGGCCGGCTGGGGCTTCGCCTCGGACTTCACGCTCCCCGCGGTGCAAGCGCTGTTCGCCGTGCAGGGCGACGGCCGCGAAGTGCAGAGCTTCCCACCACCGGACGTCTGGCTGGCGCGGCTGGCCGAGGTGCCGCTCGCCTTCCAGCCGGGGGAGGCGTGGCTGTACGACACGTGTTCGACGATCCAGGGCGTGCTCGCCGCCCGCGCGTCCGGCCGGTCGCTGCCGGAGCTGCTCGAGGAGCGGATCTTCGGGCCGCTGGGCATGGCGGACACCGGGTTCGTCGTCGGCCCGGACCGGCGCGACCGGTTCACAACCTTCTACAAGAAGACCGCCGACGGGCTCGTCGTCGCCGATCCGCCGGACGGCCAGTGGAGCACGATGCCGGCGTTGCCGCTCGGCAGCGGCGGCCTGGCCGGGACGGCGGGGGACTGGGTGGCCTTCGGCCGGATGCTCCTCGCTTCCGGCGCCGCCCCGGACGGCCGGCGCGTGCTCAGCCCCGAGTCCGTCCGCGCGCTGACCACCGACCACACCACCGCGGCGCAGCGCGAGATCGGCGCGCTGTTCCTCGAAGGCCAGGGCTGGGGGATGGGCGGCGCGGTGGACGTCGCCGCCGTCGAGCCGTGGGACGGTCCCCGGCCGCTACGGCTGGGTCGGCGGCACCGGCACGACCGCCCACATCGTCCCCTCGACCGGCACGGTCGCGGTGCTGCTGACCCAGGTCGGCGCGGACAGCCCGGTGCCGCCGGAGTGGATGCGCGACTTCTGGCGGGAGGCGGCCGCGTAGGGTCGGACGCGGGGATCCGGCACCGTGGATCCGGCACTGTGGAGGGACATTGGGCGAGTCGAACTGGGCGGGCAACCACGCCTACACCGCGGACGCGGTCGTGGCCCCGCGCACGGTCGACGAGGTGCGGGCGGCCGTCGCCGGCGCGTCGCGCGTCAAGGCGCTGGGCAGCCGGCACTGCTTCAACGACATCGCGGACACACCCGGCGGTGTCCTGCTGGACCTGCGCGCGCTCGACGTCCCGGCGGAGATCGGCGACGGGACAGTGACGGTTGGCGGGTCCGCCCGCTACGGCGACTTCGCCGAACAGCTGCACGCGGCGGGGTTCGCGCTGCCCAACCTCGCGTCGCTCCCGCACATCACGGTGGCCGGCAGCGTCGCGACCGGCACCCACGGCTCCGGGAGACGGCAGCCGGGCCTCGCCTCGGCCGTGTCGGCGGTCGAGCTGGTCACCGCGAACGGCGAGCTGCGGACGTTCACCCGCGCCCACGCCGAGTTCCCGGGGCTGGTCGTCGGCCTCGGCGCGCTGGGCGTCGTCACGCGGATCACGCTGGACGTCGAGCCCGCGTTCGACGTGCGGCAGGACGTCTTCGACGGCCTGCCGTGGGAGGCCGCTTACCGGCACTTCGACGAGATCGAGGACGCCGGCTACAGCGTCAGCCTGTTCACGAACTGGGTGAACGACACGATCGACCAGGTGTGGGTCAAGAGCCGCGTGGACGCGTTCACCGCGCGGTCCGGCCTGTTCGGCGCGGTCCCGGCCGACGGCCCCCGCCACCCGGCGCACGCGGCCGGCATCCCGGCGGACAACTGCACGCCGCAGCTCGGGGTGCCGGGCCCGTGGCACGAGCGGGTGCCGCACTTCGCGCTGGCGTTCACCCCGAGCGTCGGGGACGAGCTGCAGTCGGAGTACTTCGTGCCCTACGAAGACGCCGTGGCCGCCATCGGGGCGGTCCGCGAGCTCGGCGAGCTGCTGGCGCCGGTGCTGCTGGTGTCGGAGATCCGCGCGATCGCGGGTGACGAGCTGTGGCTGAGCCCGTGCCACGGCGGCGACCGCGTGGCGCTGCACTTCACGTGGCAGCCGCGGCAGGCCGACGTCGAGGCGGTGCTCCCGGTGCTGGAAGAGCGCCTGGCGCCGTTCGGGGCCCGGCCGCACTGGGGAAAGCTCTTCCACGCGGTCACCGCGGAGTACCCGCGGCTGGCGGATTTCCAGGCGTTGGCCGGGAAACTGGACCCGGCGGGGAAGTTCCGCAACCCGTTCCTGGAGCGGCACGTCCTCGAGGGCTAGGCCGCCGGCGGGGCCGTGGTCGCGCGGACGATCAGGTACGTGTCGAGCACCTGGTTCGCGCGCTCGTCCGCCTCGCCGTCCAGGAGGTCGAGCAGGATCGTGACCGCCGCGCGGCCCGCCGCCTCCGTCGGCATCGCGATCGTCGTCAGCGGGGGTGCCGAGATCGCCGCGAACACGAGGTCGTCGAAGCCGACCAGGCTGATCTCGTCCGGGACCGGGACACCGCGGGCGTTCAGCCGCGCGAGCGCCCCGAAGGCGACCAGGTCGTTGTAGGCGACGATCGCCGTCACGTCCGCGGCCAGGGCGAGGTCCGCGCCCTGCAGGCCGCCCTCGAAGACCGGCGGGAACGGGCCGAACTCGACGACCTCCGTGCCGTGGCGCTCGGCCGCTTCCGCGAGACCCTGGCGGCGGGCGCGGTTCGCCCACGACGCGCGGGGCCCGCCGAGGTAGGCGCAGCGGCGGTGCCCCAGGGCGGCCAGGTGCTCGATCGCCTGCCGCATCCCGTCCGCCGCGTCCATCACGATCGACGGAATGCCGGGCACTTCGCGGTTGAGCAGCACCAGCGTCGTCTGGCCGGCGAGCGCGCGCAGCTGGTCGTCGGTCATGCTCGGGCTGCCCAGCACCACGCCGTCGACCTGCCGGGCCATCCGGCGGACCAGGTTCTGCTCGGTCGCCGGGTCCTGGTCGCTGCTGGCGAACAGCACGGCGACGTCGTCCTGGCGCGCGCGGGCCTGGATGCCGTCGAGCACGCCGGTGAAGAACGGGTTGCCGAGGTCCGAGACCACGATCCCGATGTGCCCGGTGCGCGCGACCGGCTGGGGCGCGCCGACGGCGTGGTAGCCGAGTTCGCTCGCCGCCGCCAGCACGCGGCTGCGGGTCTGGTGGCGGACCAGGTCCGGGGACGTGAACGCGCGCGACACGGTCGAGATCGACACGTTGGCCCGGCGGGCGACGTCGTGAATGGTCACGCTCACGGCTACTCCTCGGCAGGCTCTTGCCACATCATGGAAACGCCCGGCAGCGTTGTCAACAACGGATCGCCTTGCGGCAGCGGGGATCCGGCCACCGCAGGGCCATTCGGCTGGGCTTGCGATGAAAACCCTGCAAATCGTTGACCGGGTTTTGCTGCAAATCGTAGAACGGAGGTTCCGCCGTGTTCCCCGCTCCCGGGGCGCGGGTCCCCACCCCCTTTCGAGGTGCCTGATGACCAGGAAGTCCCTGCGCGTTTTCGGAACCGCCGCCGTCGCCGCCGCTATGGCCGTCGCCCTCCCCACCGGGGTCGCGCACGCTTATGAGAACTCGCCGATCGGCTTCGGCGCCGGCACGACCGGCGGTGCGGGAGGTGAGACCGTCACCGTCACGACGGCGTCGGCGTTCACCAGCGCCGTCGCCGATTCCACGGCCCGCACCGTGCGGGTGAGCGGGAAGATCACGCTGGCGAGCAAGACACTGGTGAAGATCGGGTCGAACAAGACGATCCTCGGCGTCGGATCCGCGTCCGGCTTCACCGGCGGCGGGCTCGCCGTGGACAAGTCGTCGAACGTGATCATCCGCAACCTGGCCATCTCGAAGGCCGTCGGCACCGACGCGATCCAGATCCAGCGCGGCGCGACCCGCGTGTGGATCGACCACAACGACCTCTCGTCGGACCTCGACCACGG
Organism: Amycolatopsis sp. NPDC114478; assembly: GCF_055633805.1. Classification (NCBI taxonomy): domain Bacteria; kingdom Bacillati; phylum Actinomycetota; class Actinomycetes; order Pseudonocardiales; family Pseudonocardiaceae; genus Amycolatopsis; species Amycolatopsis sp. NPDC114478. The sequence goes on from NZ_JBVKDO010000045.1 coordinate 7,488, forward strand.
CAAGGACTACTACGACGGCCTGCTCGACATCACCCACGGCGCCGACGGGATCACGGTGTCGTGGAACAAGTTCCACGACCACTACAAGGTCTCCCTCGTCGGGCACAGCGACAGCAACGCGGCCGAAGACACCGGCAAGCTGCACGTCACCTACAGCCACAACTGGTTCGAGAACGTCAACTCGCGGCTGCCCAGCCTGCGGTTCGGCACCGGGCACGCCTACGACAACTATTTCCACTCGGTCGCCGATTCCGCCGTGCATTCGCGGATGAACGCGCAGTTCCTCGCCCAGAACAACGTCTTCGAATCGACGAAGGTGTGCCTGGAAACGACCGGTGACAGCGATGTCGACGGCTACCTGAACGAGTCGGGCAACTCCTTCGGCGGCTGCACGAACAAGATCACCCGCACCGGGAGCATGACGACCGCGCCGTATTCCTTCACGCTGGAGCCGACTTCGACGGTCAAGGCCACGGTGACCGCGGGGGCGGGCACCGGCCGGATCTGAGCGCACGGCCGGTTCGAGTAAGCGCTTACTCGAACCGGCCACCGCCGTTCGGAGTACCCGGTTTTCGACGAATTCGAGGGGCGTGTCCCGGATATTGACACACTTGTCGCGAACGCCCTACCGTGACCACCGGAAGTTTCTCCCGAACTGCCCATTCGTCAGTTCCCGCCCGGCCGGACCCGGCCGCGCCGATCGGAGACCCATGTCGGGGAGCAGGCGCCGCACCGTCGCGGACCCGCCAAAGCTGGCCGTGGTCGGCACGTCCGGCTACGCGTTCAGCTACCTGCACCGCGCGCGCATCCTGCACGACGAAGGGCTCGTCCGGTTCGCCGGCATGGCCGACATCCGGGTGCCGTCGGCCGCCGCGATCGCCCTTCTGCCCGAGGGCGGCACCGCGCACGTCGGAGTCGACGACCTGCTCCGCCGCTGCCGTCCCGACATCACCGTGGTCGCGACGCCGCCGCACGCGCACGTCCGGGTCGGCGGCGCGGTCCTGCGGGCGGGCGGCGACCTGCTGCTGGAAACCCCGCCGGTGCTCGACCTCGCCGGGTTCCGGACGCTGTCCCGGCTGGCCGCGGAGAACGGATCGGCGTGCCAGACCGGGTTCCAGAGCTTCGGGTCCCCGGCGCTGCCGGTGCTGCGGGCGGCGATCGCGGCGGGCCGGCTCGGCGAGATCGCCGGCGTCGGCGCGGCCGGGGCCTGGATCCGCACCGACGCCTACTACCGCCGCAACCCCTGGGCGGGCCGCCGGTGGCTGGACGGCGAAGCCGTCGTCGACGGCGCGCTGACCAACCCGTTCTCCCACGCGGTCGCCACCGCGCTGCTCGTCGGCGGGGTCGGCGGGCGCGACCCGGCGGAGATCGCCCTGGAGCTGTACGGCACCCGGGACATCGAAGCCGACGACACGGCGTGCCTGCGCATCCGCTTCGACCGCGGTCCCGAGATCGTCGTCGCCGCCTCGCTGTGCGCCGAGCAGGACCACGAGCCCTACGTCGCGGTGCACGGCAAGAAGGGGCGCGCGAAGTTCTGGTACAAGAGCCACCGGCTGGAGCTGGACGACGAGCGCGTCCACCTGGGCGAACCGGTGGACTTGCTGCGCAACCTGGTCGCCCACCACCGCGACCCGGCGGGGGTGCTGCTGCTCGCGCCGCTGCCGGCCACCCGCGCGTTCGCGTCGGTGGTGGAGGCGGTGCGGGACGCGCCCTCGCCGGCGCGGATCCCGGCGGGCTGGATCCGCACGGCGGGTGAGGGCGGGAGCCGGCACCCGGTGGTCCGGGGGATCGGCGAGGAGGTCGCCGTCGCGGCGGACCGGCTCGCGCTGTTCTCCGAAATCGGCGTCCCGTGGGCGAACGCCGTCCGCCCGGGTGCCGAACGCACCGGGTAGCGGATCCCGGTGTGTCCCGCGCTGGCAGCTCCCGCGTCCACACGGTTGCTGTAAGCGCTTTCTCAAGCTGCCTATTTTGCGGGAAAAGCGTTGCTGCACAAGGGTTATTGTGCCGTTTTGCCCGTTGACACGTACCGCGCGCACTGCCTACCGTGAGCGCGTTGACAACGTTTTCAGAAAAGTGCTGACCGGCTGAGAACGGAGACCTCGATGCGTCGGACAAGACAGCGGCGGACCCTCGTCGCGCTGGCCGCGGTGGTGCCGCTGCTGCTGACCGGGGTGGCCGCGTGCGGCTCGGACTCCGGTGGCGGCGGCGACGTGACGATCACCTTCGTCTGGTGGGGGAGTGACGGCCGGGCGAGCCTGACCAAGAAGGCCGTCGAGCTGTTCCAGCAGAAGAACCCGAAGATCAAGGTGCAGACGTCGTTCTCGGCGTACGCGGCCTACTGGGAGAAGCTGGCGACGCAGACGGCGGGCGGGAAGCCGCCGGACGTCCTCAACGTCGACACGCGCTACCTCGCCGAGTACGGCGGCCGGGGCGTGCTGGCGGACCTGAACCAGGGCGCGGGGAAGGCGGTCTCGCTGGCCGACATCAACCCCGAGCTGGCCGCGACCGGCGTTTACCAGGGCAAGCGGTACGCCGTGCCGTGGGCGCAGAACACCCCGGCGATGCTCTACGACCCGGCCGCGTTCACCGCGGTGGGCGCGGACCCGGCGAAGGGCCTCACCTGGGACCAGTACGCCGACGCGACGCGGAAGGTGAGCGCCGCCGGCGGTGCCCGCGGCACGACCGACTTCGGTATCCTCGACACCACCCTGGAGATCTGGCTGCGCCAGCAGGGCAAGCAGTTCTACACCCCGGAGGGCAAGCTCGGCTTCGCCGCCGACGACCTCCGCCGCTACTGGCAGCTCGCGGGCGAGTTCCGGGACAGCAAGGGCGCGTCCCCGGCCGACGTCACGGCGTCCTACAACACCTCGCCCGAGCAGTCGCCGCTCGGCAAGAAGCTGACGAGCTCCGAGTTCGCCTACGACAACCTCCTGCCCGCCTACCGGAAGGCGAACGGCAAGCCGCTGAACGTGGCGCCGTACCCGGCCGCCGCGGGTGGCGACCTCGGGCAGTACCGGCGGCCGTCGATGTTCCTGTCGGTGTCCGCGCGCAGCCAGCAGCAGGAGGCGGCCGCGAAGCTCGTCGACTTCCTGGTCAACGACCCCGAAGTGGGCCAGATCGTCGGCACCGACCGCGGCCTCGCGCCCAACCTCAAGGTCCGCGCCCAGCTCGCGACGTCCGCGAAGGGCGCCGACAAGACGCTCTACGACTACGAAGCCGCGCTCGAGCCGAAGCTCGGGGCCGCGCCGCCGGTCCCGCCCAAGGGCGCCGGCTCGATCCAGAAGCTGCTGCAGCGCACCTACGAAGAGGTCGCGTTCGGCCGGCTGGGCATCGACGACGCGGTGAACCGGTTCATGTCCGAAGCCGAGAAGGCGCTGGGCTAGCCGATGACGACCGTGCGCACCCCGGACCCGCCGGTCGCCACGGAGGTGGCCGCGCGCGTCCGGCGGGCCAGCCGCCGCCGCACCCAGCCGGAGGCCTTCGCGTTCCTGACCCCCTGGCTGCTCGGCGCGGTGGCGCTGACCGTCGGCCCGATGGTCGTCTCGCTCTACCTGTCCTTCACCGACTACGACCTGTTCACCTCGCCGAAGTGGGTCGGCTTCGGCAACTTCGCGCACATGTTCACCGACGACGACCGCTACCTGCAGTCGGTGAAGGTCACCGTGATCTACGTCCTGGTCTCGGTGCCGCTGAAGCTCACGGTGTCGCTGCTGGTGGCCATGCTGCTCAACACCCGCCGCGGCGGAGGCGGGTTTTACCGCGCCGCCTTCTACGCGCCGTCGCTGCTCGGCGCGAGCGTCGCGGCGGCGCTGGTGTGGCGGGCGCTGTTCATGGGCGGCGGCCCGGTGAACGAGGTCCTGGCCTCCCTCGGCTGGCACACCCCCAGCTGGGTCGACGACCCGCGGTTCAGCCTCGCCTCGATCGTGCTGCTCGGGGTCTGGCAGTTCGGCGCGCCGATGGTGATCTTCCTGGCCGGGCTCAAGCAGATCCCGGCGGAGCTGCACGAGGCGGCCGCGATCGACGGCGCCGGCGCGGTCCGCCGGTTCCGGCACATCACGCTGCCGATGCTCTCGCCGGTGATCTTCTTCAACCTGGTGATGGAGGCCATCCACGCGTTCCAGGCGTTCACCCCGGCGTTCGTGATCGGCGGCGGCCGCGGCGGCCCGGCCGACGCCGACCTGTTCTACACGCTCTACCTGTACGAGGTCGGGTTCCAGGACTTCCACATGGGCTACGCGTCCGCGATGGCGTGGGTACTGCTGGCGGTGATCGCGATCGTCACGGCGATCGTCTTCCGGACGGCGAAGCTGTGGGTGTTCTACGACGACGCCGGGGAGCGCTCATGACCGCGCTGCCGCGCACGGCCCGCTCGTTCGGGTGGCACGTGCTGTGCCTGGTGATCGTCGCCGTGGTGCTCTACCCGCTGGTGTGGCTGGCGTTCGCGTCGGTCAAGCCGCCGGACGAGATCCTCTCGCGGCTCTCACTGCTGCCCACGCGGTTCGTCTTCGACGGCTACCCGAAGGGCTGGGAAGGCGCGGCGGACGTCGGGTTCGGTCGCTTCTTCCTCAACTCCGTGCTCGTCGCCGGGCTGTCGGTGCTCGCGAACATCCTGTCGTGCTCGCTGGCCGCGTTCGCCTTCGCGCGGCTGAAGTTCCGGTTCCGCGGCGCGCTGTTCGCGTTCATGATCACGACGCTGATGCTGCCCTACCACGTCACGCTCATCCCGCAGTACGTGATCTTCCAGCAGGCCGGCCTGGTCAACACGTTCGTCCCGCTGATCCTGCCGAAGCTGCTGGCCACCGAGGCGTTCTTCGTGTTTCTCATCGTGCAGTTCATGCGCGGGATCCCGCGCGAGCTCGACGAAGCCGCCACCATCGACGGCTGCTCGGTCTACCGGACCTTCTGGCACGTCGTGCTGCCGCTGTCGAAACCGGCGCTCGTCACGACGTCGATCTTCACGTTCATCTGGACGTGGAACGACTTCTTCACGCAGATGGTCTACCTGAACGACACGGAGAAGTTCACCGTGCCGCTGGGCCTGCGCCTGTTCGTCGACACCAGCAGCGAGTCGAACTTCGGCGCGATGTTCGCCATGTCGGCGCTCGCGCTCGTGCCGATCGTCCTGTTCTTCCTCGCCTTCCAGCGCCTGCTGGTCGAAGGCGTCAGCACCAGCGGCCTGAAGGGGTGACGACGATGCGAACGACCCAGTGGCGGACCGGGCTGGAGGACTTCTCGGACTGCCTGCTGACCGGCCTGCTCGTCGCACTCGCGTCGGTGCCGGTGGTGAGCGCGGCGCCGGCGTTCGCGGCGGGCTGCCGGGCCCTGGACCGGACGCGGCACGGCATCGGAGGTCCACTGTGGACGACGTACTGGGCGGACTTCCGCCGGGCGGCCCGGGGTGGCTCGGTCTTCGCCCTCGGGTGCCTCGCCGCGGTGGTGCTCTTCGCGGTGGACCTCGAAGTCGTGCGGTCGGTGCCGGGAGCCGGGGCGCTCGGGCCGGCGTTGTGGGTGCTGGCCGCGGCGGCTGTCGTCGTCGCGGTGCGGACGTGCGAAGTCGTGGCGACCGGGGAACCGTCCTGGCGCCGGGCCGCCGTGACGGCCGCGCGCGAAACCGTGGCGGCACCGGGGAAAGCCTTGCTCCTGGCCGGGGCGGCCGCGCTCGCGGTGGTGCTCGTGTGGATGCTGCCGATCCTCGCGCTGGTCGTGGCCGGACCGTTGGCCCTGGCCGCGGTGGCGACGGGTGGCCGCCGATGACCGCCAGGGTCGTCGTCTTCGGCACGGCCGGCTACGCGCGCACGCACTTGCGCCGGGCCCGGGCGCTGCACGACCGGGGCGAGATCGTCCTCGCCGGCGCGTGCGACGTCCGCGAACCGCCGGACGCGGCCGCCGAGCTGGTCCCGGTGTTCACCCACGACCCGGCCGAGCTGCTGGCCCGCGTGCCGGCGGACATCGCCGTGATCGCCACCCCGCCGCACACCCACCTGCCCCTGGCCCGCCTCGCGCTCGCCGCGGGCTGCCACGTGCTCGTGGAGAAGCCGCCGGTGCTCGACCTGGCGGCGTTCGACGAGCTGACCGAGCGGGCTCGCGGCCGCGCCTGCCAGGTCGGGTTCCAGAGCTTCGGCTCGCCCGCGGTGCCGGTGATCCGGGCCGCGCTGGCCCGCGGGGCGATCGGGACGGTCACCGGGATCGCCGCGGCGGGCGCGTGGATCCGGCGTGACCGCTACTTCGCGCGCACCGCGTGGGCGGGCCGTCGCCGGCTGGACGGGCACGCGGTCGTGGACGGTGCCCTGACGAACCCGTTCGCCCACGCCGTCGCGACCGCCTTGCTGCTCGACGGCGCGGCCGGCGCGCTGCCCGAGCGGACCACCGTCGAGCTGTACCGCGCGCGCGACATCGAGGCGGACGACACAGCGTGCGCTCGCCTCTGCTTCGCCGGCGCACCGGACGTCGTCGCCGCCGGGACGCTCGCCGCCGAAGCCGACCACGAGCCCTATGTGCTGGTCCACGGCACCGAAGGCCGGATCCGGTGGCACTACAAGACCGACGTCGTCCTCATCGGCGGCGAGCCGGTGCCGGTGGGACCGCCCGAAGACCTGCTGGGAAACCTCGTCGGCCACCTCCGCGACGGCGTGCCGCTGCTCGCCCCGCTGGCCGCCACCCGCGCGTTCACCGCGTTGGTCGAGGCCGTCCGCGACGCGCCCGAGCCGCGGCGGCTGCCGCACGCCCGGGCCGTCGGCACCGGGCCGGAGCGCCGGTTCGTCGTGCCGGGCGTCGACCGGGCGGTCGACGCCGCGGCCGAGCGGCTCGCGCTCTTCTCCGAGCTCGCCCTGCCCTGGACCCCCGCCCGAGAGGAGACGTGATGGTGACGCGCCGGTACGCGATCGTCGGGCTGGGTTCTCGCGCCCAGCTGTTCGCGCGGGCCCTGGCCGGCTCGCCGCGGGCCGAGCTCGCGGCCTTCTGCGACCCCAACGAGACCCGCATGCGCGTCCACAACGGCTGGCTCGGCACGGCGGTGCCCGGCTACCGGCCGGACGACTTCCCCGCCATGCTGGCGAAAGAACGCGTCGACGTCGTCGTGGTGTGCACGCCGGACCACACGCACGCGGACTACGTCGTCGCGGCGTTGCACGCGGGCTGCGACGTCGTCACCGAAAAGCCGATGACCACCGACGTCGACGGCGCGCGGCGCATCCTGGCGGCCCGCCGCGAGACCGGACGCTCGGTGCGGGTCGCCTTCAACTACCGGTACAACCCGGTGCACCGGCGCGTGCGCGAGCTGCTCGCGGCGGGCGCGATCGGGGAGGTCGGCTCGGTCGAGTTCAGCTGGCTGCTCGACACCGCGCACGGCGCCGACTACTTCCGCCGCTGGCACCGCGCCAAGGCGAACTCCGGCGGGCTGCTCGTGCACAAGTCCGGGCACCACTTCGACCTCGTCAACTGGTGGCTCGGCAGCGACCCGGAGACGGTGTTCGCTTTCGGCCGCTTGTTCTTCTACGGCGACAGGAACGGCCACCGGCACACCGACGGTCGGTTCGCGCTGGACCTCGGAGCCTCGCCCAAGCTGCGCGCGCTCTACCGCGACGCGGAGCACGAGGACGGCTACGACCGGAACCAGAACGTGTTCGCGCCCGGCGTCACGATCGAAGACGACGTGTCGGTGCTCGTCCGGCACCGCGGCGGGGTGGTCCTGAACTACCACCTGCACGCGTATTCGCCGCGGGAGGGCTACCGCGTCGCGTTCTCCGGCAGCGAAGGACGCCTGGAACTGGACGTCCGGGAGAACGAGTTCGCGAAGGACGCCGCCCCGGCGCCGGAGCCGGGACGCGCCCGGCTGACCGTGCAACGGCACTGGGAGCCGGCGGAAGTGGTGTTCGACGGGGTGCTCGGCGACGGGCACGGCGGCGGGGACGAGCGGATGCTCGCCGAACTCCTCGGCGACGCCGAACCGGACGAGCTCGGCTGCGCCGCCGACCACGACGCCGGGCTGCAGGCCCTGCTCACCGGCCTGGCCGCGAACCGGTCCCTGGACACCGGCCGCCCGGTGCCGGTCGCGGAGCTGCTCGCAGAAACCGGGGACCCGGCGTGAGCCGCGCGGCGGTGGGGAACGGGACACTGGCGCTGGCCGAGGACGACGACGGCGCGGTGCGCGTCCGCCTCGGCGACGTCGTCCTGGCGGAGTACGTCGTGACGCCGCCGACGCCGGCCGGGGACTCCCCGAAGCCGTACCTGCACCCGCTGCGGACCACCGCGGGCGAGACCGTGACCGCGGTCCGGCCGCACGACCACACCTGGCACAACGGCCTGCAGTTCACCATGGCCCACCTGTCGGGCGAGAACTTCTGGGGCGGCCGGACCTACGTGCGCGGCCGCGGGTACACGCCGCTCGACAACAACGGCACCGTCGGCCACGTCCGCTGGGAGAGCATCGTGTGCGCGGCCGGGCACTGCGAACTGCGGCACGAGCTGGCCTGGAGCACGGCGGCGGGCCGGCGGTGGCTGACCGAGCACCGGACGCTGCACTTCGGCGACGTCTCGGCGGACAGCTGGACCCTCACGTGGTCGAGCCGCCTGCGCAACACCAGCGGCCGCGAGCTGCGCTGGGGGAGCCCGGTCACCGAGGGCCGCGAAACCGCCGGGTACGGCGGCCTGTTCTGGCGCGGCCCGCGCTCGTTCGTCGGCGGCACGGTCCGGACGTCCGACGGCCGGCCGGCCGTCGACGCGATGGGGCACCGCGCGCCGTGGCTCGCGTTCACCGGCCGCCACGACGAAAGCCTGCGGACCTCGACGCTGCTGTTCGCCGACAGCCCGGCGAACCCCGGTTTCCCGACCGCCTGGTACGTCCGCGCCGAGCCGTTCCCGGTGGTCAGCTTCGCCGCCACCTACCACCGGCCGTGGCTGCTGGAACCGGGCGGAGAACTGACGCTGACCCACCACGTCGTCGTCCTCGACGGCGACCCGGATCCCGCCCGGCTGGCCGAGCTCGCGGCCCGGGCGGCCCAGTAGAAGGAGCCGACATGCGCTGGAAGGCTTTCGCGGGGTGCCTCGCCCTGCTCGGACTCACGCTCACCGCCGGGCCGGCGGCCGCCCACGGCCACGACCCGGGCCGCGAGGTGCTCGGCGCGCACGACGGCTGGGGCGCGGGGACGACCGGAGGAGCGGCCGCCGCACCCGGCGACGTCCACACGGTGTCCAAGCGCTCCGAGCTGGCCGCCGCGCTGGCGGCGCACCCGGGCGCGCCGAAGATCGTCTACGTCCGCGGCACGATCGAGGGCAACGTCGACGCCGCCGACCGGCCCCGGACGTGCGACGACTTCGCGGATCCGGGCTACAGCCTGCCCGCGTACCTGGCGGCGTACGACCCGGCGACCTGGGGCAAGGTCGAGCCGTCGGGCCCCCTCGAAGAGGCGCGGGCGCGGTCGCAGGCCAACCAGGCCGCGCAGGTCGTGCTCGACGTCGGCCCGAACACGACGGTCTACGGCCTCGGCGGCGCCACCCTGCACGGGCTGACCCTGCGCGTCACCGGGGACAACGTGATCCTGCGGAACCTGCGGTTCGCCGACGCGCACGACTGCTTCCCCCAGTGGGACCCGCTCGACGGCGCCGACGGCAACTGGAACTCCGAGTACGACAACGTCGACCTCGTCGGGGCGACGCACGTGTGGGTCGACCACAACGAGCTCAGCGACGGCGGGAACACCTCGCAGCCCACGTACTTCGGGCGGAAGTTCGAAGTCCACGACGGACTGCTGGACATCGTCAACGGCTCGGACCTCGTGACGGTGTCGGACAACCGCCTGCACGACCACGACAAGACGATGCTGATCGGCAACACCGACAAGCCGACGTACGACGTGGGCAAGCTGCGCGTGACGGTGCACCACAACCTGTTCGCCGACATCGGGCAGCGCGCGCCGAGGGTGCGGTACGGGCAGGTGCACGTGTACGACAACCTGTACGTGGTGCGGGACGCGGCGGCGTACACGTATTCGCTCGGCGTCGGCGTCGAATCGCGGATCTACGCGGAGAACAACTTCTTCCGGATCCCGGCTTCGGTGCCCTTGGGATCGCTGGTCCACTATTGGAAGGGGACGGTGTTCCACGCGACCGGGACGCTGGTTTCCTCCGGTGCGGCGTGGCCGCGCCCGGTGGACCTGCTCGCGGAGTACAACGCGGCGAACGACCCCGATCTGGGGCCGGACGTGGGCTGGACACCGACGCTGGTGGACCGGCTCGACCCGACGTGGTCCGTCCCGGCGCGCGTGCTGGCCGGTGCCGGTCCCGTTTTCTGAAAATCGTCGGCTTCGGCGACCGGCCGGGGGACAGCGGAACCCCTGCGGTGGGCGGCATTGACACGGGGAAGCGCCCGACCCGAAACTGAGAAAGCGCTTTCAGCACTCAGGAGGACCATTTCCCGGACGGGAAGAACCAAGGAGTGATGAGCATGTCCCCGATTTCCCGGGCGCTCCGGGGCGCGGTCGTCGCCGCCCTCGCGCTCTCGGCGGCCGTCGGCGCCGGCGCGACCGCCGCCGGAGCCGCGTCCTGGCCGAACCCGAGCACGAGCGTGCCCGTCGGCGCGACCATCAAGGTCACCAGTGGCACCTACGACGGCGGCCTCAAGCGGTTCTACGGCACCGGCGAACTCGGCACCGGCGGCCAGGACGAGAACCAGCGCCCGATCTTCGAGCTGGCGAACGGCACCACGCTGAAGAACGTCGTCCTCGGCAACCCGGCCGCCGACGGCGTGCACTGCCTCGGCACCTGCACGCTGCTCAACGTCTGGTGGGAGGACGTCGGCGAGGACGCGGCGACGTTCAAGGGCACGTCGGCGTCGCAGACGATGACCATCGACGGCGGCGGCGCGCGCAAGGCGTCGGACAAGGTGTTCCAGCACAACGGTCCCGGCACGATGTACATCCGGAACTTCCAGGTCGACGACTTCGGCAAGCTGTACCGCTCCTGCGGCAACTGCAAGACGCAGTACAAGCGCAACGTCGTCGTGGACAACGTCACCGCCACCGCGCCGGGCAAGGCACTCGTCGGCATCAACACCAACTACGGCGACACCGCGAAGCTGACCCGGATCACCATCGTCGGCGACTCGAGCCGCAAGATCGAGCCCTGCCAGAAGTACCAGGGCGTCACCAGCGGCGAGCCGACGAAGATCGGCAGCGGGCCGGACTCGGCGAACTGCCTGTACACCACCGCAAACATCACCTACCAGTAAGCGACCGGGGTGCCGGCCGCCGTCCGGCACCCCGGCGTCTCCCCGTGGAGGTGCCATGTTCACGACTTTGCTCCTCGCCTCGGTCCTGACCGGGGCGACGCCGGCCCCACCCGCCGCGGCGAACTTCGTCGTGGCCGAGGACGGCTCCGGGAACTACACGACCGTCCAGGCCGGGATCGACGCCGTCTCCGCCGGCGGCACCGTCTCGGTCAAGCCCGGCACCTACCGCGAGGTGCTCACCGTCCCCGCGGCCAAGACCGGGATCACCCTGCGCGGCACCACCGGCAAGGCCGCCGACGTCGTCGTCGACTACGACAACGCCAGCGGCACCAAGAAACCCGACGGCTCGACGTACGGCACGTCGGGCAGCGCGACCGCGACGATCGCCGCGAACGGCTTCACCGCGAGCGCGCTGACCTTCCGCAACTCGTTCGACCGCACGGCCCACCCGGAGATCACCGCGACCCAGGCCGTCGCGGTGAAGACCACCGGCGACCGGATGGTGTTCGACAACGTCACGTTCCTCGGCCACCAGGACACGCTCTACGCCGACACGGCGGCGACCGGCACGGTCGGCCGCCAGTACTACCGGAACTGCGCGATCAGCGGCGACGTCGACTTCCTCTTCGGCCGCGCCACCGCCGTGTTCGACCGGGCGACGATCACCGCGCTCGACCGCGGTTCGAACCCGAACGGCTACCTGACCGCGGCCAGCACCCGCCGGAGCAACCCGTACGGCTTCCTGATCATCGGCAGCAAGGTGGTCAGCACTGCGGCGAACGCGAGCTTCTACCTGGGCCGGCCGTGGCACCCGAGCGGCGACGTCGACGCCATCGCGCAGGTTGTCGTCCGCGAGACGGCCCTGCCGGCGGCGATCAAGGCCACGCCGTGGACCGACATGTCCGGCTTTTCGTGGAAGGACGCCCGGTTATCCGAGTACCGCAACACCGGGCCGGGCGCGGGCACCGGGACCGACCGGCCGCAGCTGACCGCCGCGCAGGCCGCGACGTTCACCGCGCAGCACTACCTCGCCGGCGGCGACGGGTGGAACCCCGTCCACTGACCCGACGAAAGTACCGGCGGACTGCGCCGCCTGCCCGCCGTCATCGCCGTGGCCCGCTTCGGCGAGACGGATGGCCGGCCGTTCCTGCGTCGCCACATTCGCTTGCGCGAGCGCGGCCGGCCCGGCCGGGTCGATGCCGCCGACCGCGCGGCCATCGCTTCGAGCAGCCCGCTCACCCGGGCCGTGCCGGAGAAGGGAAGGGCCCGGCGCGCCCCGGGGACGCGCCGGGCTCCCGGTCATGTCAGCTTCTTCTTGACCGCCTTGGCTTTGCCCTTCGCGGTGCCCTTGGCGTCCTGCAGCGGAGCGTACGTGCCGTAGAGCGCCGGGTCGGGCTTCGGTGCGGTGCCGGGGCCGCCGAGGGGCTCGGGGTCCATCAGGTACTCGATGCCCGCGTCGGTGGTCCAGCTGCTGCCCTTGGCGCCGTCGGGGCCGTCGGACAGGTGCCAGATCGTGTGGTTGTGGGTCTGGTCTTCCTCGTCGAGGAGGGCGTTGGGGGCGATTTCCTCTTCGAGCCCGTCGGCCTTCAGCTCTTCGATGGCGGCCAGCCACTGCTTCTGGTGCACGGTGTCGCGGGCCAGGTTGAACTTCAGCATCGCCTTGACGCCGGGGTCGTCGGTCATGTTGTACAGCCGCGCGGTCTGCAGCCGGCCCTGGGCTTCGGCGGCGGCGTTGGCGCGGAAGTCGGCGAGCAGGTTGCCCGAGGCGACGATGTACTTGCCGTTCCACGGCGTGCCGTTGCTGTCGGCGGGCAGGGCGCCGCCGCCGGCGACGATCGCCTGCTGCGGGTCCATCCCGCCGATCATCGCGGCCATCACCGGGTCTTTCACCGCTTCGGCGGTGGCGGTGGCGGGAGCCCCTTCCAGCAGGCGGGCGACCATCGTGGCGAGCATTTCCACATGCCCGATCTCCTCGGTCGCGGTGTCCATGATGAGGTCCTTGTACTTGCCTTCGATGCGGCAGTTCCAGCCCTGGAACAGGTACTGCATGGTGACGGTCATTTCGCCGTAGGCGCCGCCGATCAGTTCCTGCAGCTTGTGGGCGTAGACGGCGTCGGGCTTTTCGGGCTTGGCTTCGAACTGCAGCAGCTTCGTGTGACGGAACACGCGTGGTTCCCCTTCGTCGGCGCCGGTGGTTCCCGGGGCGGAACCGGTGGCCGGAAGCCAGCGCATTCCCGGGCGCGGGACCGATAACCACGAAAGCGTGATTTCCGCGAGGAATTCACACCGCCGGGAACGGCGTGCTCACCGGCCCTGGTCGCCGAAGGTGCGGGACTCCTCGTCGGCCGCCGCCAGCTCCTGCTCCGCCGCCACCGCGTCCCCCGGCCCGCCGCGCCGGACCAGCGCCTCGGCGTGGCGGCGCCGGGAAAACACCACCGCCGGCCAGTGCGCCAGCGCCAGGTTGTGCTGCACCGCCGCGCGCAGGTGCGCCACCGCGCGGTCCAGGTCGCCCGTCGTCAGGGCCGCCGTGCCCAGCGGGTAGTGGATCGACCCGAAGCACGCGATCGCCAGGCTCGCCATCGCCGGCAGGTGGCCGAACGGGCGCAGCAGCTCGGACACCCGCGTCGCCGTTTCCGTGTCCTCCAGCAGGTAAGCGGTTTCCACCGCCCCGCACAACGAAATCAGCCACGTGCTCGACCGCGGCAACGCACCCAGGTCGTCGCCGCACAGGCGGGCCAGCGCGCCCGCCGCCGTCCGGCGGTCGCCCGCCGCGGCCGCCGCCACCGCCAGCGCCGCGTAGTACGAATTGTCGATCGCGCTGAGCGTGGGGGAGTGCATCAGCCCGTCCAGCACCGGCACCAGCTCGCCGAGCCGGCCCTGGAACCACCGGATCGCCACCAGCTGCGCGCCGTACCAGCCGAGCGCGTCCAGGTCGCCCGCCGCCTGGCCCTGCTCCGCGCACGCCTGCGCGCCCTGCTCGGCCTCGCGGAACCGGCCGGCCCGGATGGCGAGCATGACCTTCAGCGCGTCCGCGACGAACCCCGCGGCCAGGTGCTTGCGCGCCGCCAGCAGGTCGTCGAGCTCGCCGAGCCGCCGTTGCGCGTGCGGGTCGCCGGCCAGGAAGAGGTCGACGGTGTCCCACAGCACCCCCATCACGAGGTCGGTGCGCCGCCCCGACCGGCCGCTCACCCCGAGCAGCTCGGTGGCCAGCGCGTGCCGCCGGGCCGTGTGGCCGGGGCCGAGCAGGCAGTGGTGGGCCACGCTCAGCGCCTCGGCGTGCGCGACCGGGTCGCCGGTCCGCCGCGTCTGCTCGACGGCGGCCAGGATCCGGTCGTGCGTCACGCCCTGGTAGTCTTCTTCGCCGGCGAGCCGGGTCCGCAGCCGGAGGGCGAGCATCGACGCCGGATCGACCTCCTCCAGCGCGTACCGCAGACGCGCGAGCAGCAGTTCCGACGCGGCGGCCGTCCGGTGCTCGTGCACCCACACCCCGCCGAGGCCGAGTACCGCGCGGGCGAGCGCGCCGGCGTCCCCGGCCTGCTCGGCGCGGCGGTAGGCGGTCTCGAAGTGCTCGCGGCTGGTGCGCAGGTCGCCGTCCTCCAGCAGGGCGTGCTCCCCGGCGGCCAGCGCGTCGTCCGGGACGGTCGCCACGGTCCCGGCCCGGACCGCGAGCAGCCCCGGGTCGTGGGCGAGGACCCGCCGGTGCACCTGCGCCAGCACCGGCGACGGCTCCACCCCGGACGCGGTGATCAACCCGTGCCGGGCCCGGCGGAACGCCTCCAGCGCGTCACCCTGGCGGCCGGCGCGGTAGAGCGCCGTCATCAGCTGCGCCCACAGCCGTTCGTGGCCGGGGAAGGCGGTCGTCAGCGCCTCCAGCTCGGCGATCAGCCCGGTGTCCTCGCCGGTCGCGAGATCGGCGTCGATCCGGTCCTGGACGGCGTTGTGGCGCAACCGGTCCAGCCGCATCCCTTCGGCCTTCAGGGTTTCGACGTCGTCGAACTCCTCGTACGCGTTCCCGCGCCACAGCGCCAAAGCGGCACCGAGGTGCTTCTGCGCGATGCCGGCGTCGCCGGCCGCGAGCGCGCGGCGGCCCTCGGCGGCGAACTGCTCGAACCGCGCCGAGTCGAGGGCCTCCGGCACGACGTGCAGCACGTACCCCGGCGGGCGCGTCAGGATCAGCCGCGGGTCCACGGAGCCGCGCAGCCGCGAAAGGTACGTCCGGACCGTGCGGTCCGCGTGCTCGGGCAGCCGCTCGCCCCACAGCGCGTGCCCGAGCGCGTGCACGCTCACGACGCGGCCCGCCTCCGCCGCCAGCAGTGCCAGCAGGGTCCGCAGACGCGGGCCGCCGACGTCCCGCGGGGCGCCGCCGATCCGGACCTCGAACGGTCCCAGCACTCCGAGTTCCACCCCGCCGGTGGTGTTCCCGACCATCCCCGCCCCTCCGCCGCGGACACGTCCGCGCTCAGGCGTACAGGAGCGAACCAGGGGGCGCGAGATACGTCGACAGGAAGGAAAAGTGGCGTCGGGGAACTGTCGACGAACGCGGCCGGTGCGGGCGGAGGCGGACGTGGCCCCCGGTTGTCCGGGAGAGCGGCGGCGAAACGCGTGATTCGCTGCCTGGTAAGGGTTTTCCGGCGAGGAAATGGGCCCGGTTCAACGTGCCCTGATCGGCCGCTGGGCCGGGCTCCTTGAGTTCGACGAAAGAGGCGTGTCACCGATGTTCTCGCCGGAATGTTCCTGCGCCGCCACCCAGCGCGCCTCGCCGGCGGTGCCATATGAGTTTGTCGCGTTCACGGTCCGCTGGGACCGGGCGGCCTCGGCGCGGGCGATCTTCCGGGCCGCCCTCGAGCCGGCGGGGTTCGCGCTGACCCCGCGGGCTACGTGATCGGCACCGTCGCCGTGCAGGACGTCGTGCCGTTGTCGAACTTCGTGGCCGCCGTGCCCCGCGCCGTCGCCGGGATCGCGAGCCCCGACGGCAGGCTCTGCGTGCCGTTCGTCGCCGGGCCGGTCCGGGTGTAGACCGCGTGCGTGCCGAGCCCGTCGGTGTAGG
Organism: Amycolatopsis sp. NPDC114478; assembly: GCF_055633805.1. Taxonomy (NCBI): domain Bacteria; kingdom Bacillati; phylum Actinomycetota; class Actinomycetes; order Pseudonocardiales; family Pseudonocardiaceae; genus Amycolatopsis; species Amycolatopsis sp. NPDC114478. The sequence continues at coordinate 23,759 of NZ_JBVKDO010000045.1, forward strand.
AGATCCGCAGCGTCTGCGTGCCCGAGTCCCCGATGTACGGCCCGGAGGTCGTGATCGAGCCGAGCGGGCGGTGGTAGCCGCCGGAGGTCTCGTAGCGCAGGGTGAACGTCCCGGCGAAGTCGCCGGCGCGGCAGGTGTTCGTGACCTGTTTGACGGTCGCCGCCTGGGCCTGGGCCGGGGCCGCCAACGCCGTGATCAGCGTCGCGGCGAGCACCACTGTCTTCATCTGTCCCTCGCTTCCGGTCCCCGCCATCCTGCCGCGGGCCGCTTCAGTCGCGGTTCCGCTCACCGGGCGGTGCGGACGAGCAGCACCGGGCACGCCGCGTGGTGCAGCAGCGCCTGGCCGGTCGAGCCGAGCAGCAGCCCGGGGAAGCCGCCGCGGCCGCGGTCCCCGACGACGACCAGCTGGGCGGCCCCGCTGCGCTCGACCAGCTCGCGCCGCGGGTGGGCGTGCACGACGACCTGCTCGACGGCCACGTCGCCGGTGTCGTGGTCGTGGAGCCGCTCGCCGAGCAGCCGCTGCCCGGCGTCGTCGACGCACCGCGGGTCCGGCCGCGGCGGCGGGGTGTCCGCCCAGGCGTGCAGGACGACCAGGGGAGCGCGGCGGGCGCGCGCTTCGGCGACGGCCGCCGCGAGCACCCGCGTACCGGCTTCGCTGCCGTCGATCCCGGTGACCACGGGACGGTCACCCGCGCCGGGCTCGTCCCAGCTGTCCCCACGGACGACGACGGTGTCGCAGCGGGCGTGCGTCCCGAGCGCGGCGGCGACGGAGCCGGCGAGCAGGCTGGTCAGCCTGCCGTGCCCGGCGGAGCCGACGACGAGCAGGGAAGCAGCACGCGACGCCCCGATCAGGGCCTGGGCGGCGCGGTCGGGGTCGAGCCGGGTGACGGCGTCCGCGACGCCTTGCGCAGCAGCGAGTTCCCGCGCGGTCCGCAGCGCCCGCCGCCCCCGGGCCCGCAGCGCGTCGACCATTTCCTCCGGTGGCGGCACGACGCCGCCGGCGAGCAGCGCGGGGACATCGAGGGCGTGCACGATCTCCAGGGGCGCGTCCCGCAGACAGGCGGTCCGCGCGGCCCACCGGACGGCGTCCAGGGATTCGGCCGACCCATCCACCCCGGTGACGATCGGCGGCGCGGCTGCAGCGGTCATCCGCCGACTCTATGCCCGGAGAAGGGGCGGGCGGAGCCGATCGGCCGAGCGGGGTCGGCTGCCGGTGCGATGGCCGCGGGAGAGGCGGGCGGAGCGGATCGGCTGGCCAGAGCCGGTCGCGAGGCGGCTGTCGGCGCGATGCCCGCGGAAGCGACGAGCGCGGCCGAATGGCTGGGCACAGCCGGCCGCAATGCGCCGCCGGTGCGATGCCCACGGCACCGGCGACCCGAACAAAGCGGCCGCCCCGAACCCGCACCGCAGCTACGCGCGCCCAAGGGTGCGGCGGGCCGACCAGCCGAGCAAACCCAGCTCCAGCACCGCGAACCCGGCCAGCACCACCGACCCGGGCGCCACCAGCATCGCCAGCCCGATCAGCAGCACCGGTAGCACCAAGCCCGCGTACGCAGCCAGGAACAACGCTGCCAAGACCTCGCCCCGGGTGAGGTCGTCGGCCAGGGCCGCTACCGTGCCGACCGCCGCGCGGAACCCCAGCCCGAATCCCGCCCCGGCGAGCGCGCTCGCGGCGAAGAACAGCGGCAACGATCCCGCGAAGGCCAGCAACACCAGACCGGCGCCCATCAGCGCGTACCCTGCCCGCAGCTGGGACCGCGTGCGCAGGCGCGCCAGCCCGATCTGCGCGAGCGCCGCGCTGCTCAGCATCGTGAACGGCGCCAGCCCGGCGAGCAGGCGGGACGGCTCGTGCAGCTCGTGCGCCAGCAGCGTCGGGGCGAGGGCCATGAACAGCCCGCTGAGCGCGAACGCCGCGAACGCGCCGATCGCCGCCCCGGCGAACTCGGACCGGGCCGCGGCCGGCAGCGACAGCCGCTGCGGCCGGTACGCCGGACGCTCTTCGCGGCGTTCGACGGTCTCCGGCACGAGGCTCACCACGACCGCTTCCCCGAGCAGCACCACCAGGAACACCGCGAACGGCGTGTGCAGCGGCTGGTCCGCGAACCGCGCGAACAGCCCGCCGACCAGGGGACCCAGCGCCAGGCCGCCGGCGTTGACCACCGTCGCGGCGAGGCCGGGCCGGGCCTGCGTGCGCAGCTCGGACAGGTGCGCGGTGGCGGTCGCCGTGACCACCCCGATCCCGGCGCCGCTCACCAGCCGCGAGACGATCAGCCCGGGGACCTCCGGCCACAGCAGGAACAGCGCGGCCGCGAGTGCCTCGGCCAGCAGCCCCGCGACGAGCACGCGACGGCGGCCGAGCCAGTCGCTGACGTGCCCGGCCAGGTACAGGCTCAGCATCACGCCGACCGCGTACGCGGCGAAGACGACGGTGACGAGGAACGCCGGAAACCCGTCCCGCTGCTGGTAAAGCGCGTACAGCGGGGTCGGGACGGTCGAGAACGCGAGCGCCGTCGCGAACGCGACCGCGACGACGCGAAAGCCCCAGCCGTGGCTCATCCGGAGCCGGGCGGGAGCGAGGGTGACGGACATCGGGACCTTCCAGGACGCCGGGGATCTTCCGACCTCCACGATGTCCCCGCCGACTCAGCAAGTCCAACGAAAAGTCCTGGCCACAGTTATCGCTAAGATCGATGAATGGAGACGCGTCAGCTCGAGTACTTCGTCGCCGTGGCCGAGGAACTGAGCTTCACCCGGGCCGCCCAGCGGATGTTCGCGGTCCAGTCGACGGTGTCCGCCGCCGTCCGCGCCCTGGAGACCGAGCTCGGCGCCAAGCTGTTCGACCGGTCCACCCGCCGGGTCGCGCTGTCGGCGGCCGGCGCGGCGTTCCTGCCCGAGGCGAAGAGCGCGATCGAGGCGCTCGAACGCGCCCGCGCGACCGTCCAGGAGGCGTCGGAGGGCCTGCGCGGCAGCCTGCGGATCGGCACGCTCACCTCGATCGGCGGGGTGGACCTGCCCGGGCTGCTCGGGGCGTTCCACCGGCGGCACCCGCGGGTGGACATCCACGTCACGGTGTCGCTCACCGGCTCGACGGGGCTGGCCGAAGAGGTCCGCCAAGGCCGGCTCGACGTCGCGGTGGTGGGTCTGCCCGAGTCCGACCTCGCGGGGCTCGACGTCCTGCGCGTCGACACCCGGCCGTTCGTGGTGCTGCTGCCGGAGACCCACCGGCTGGCGGGCCGCCGCGCGGTGCGGCTCGCGGACCTCGCCGGCGAGTCCTTCATCGACACCCCGCGCGGCTTCGGCAACCGGGTCGCCCTGGACCGCGCCTTCGACGCGCTCGGGTCGCCGCGTCGCGTCACCGTCGAGGTCGCCGACCTGCGCACCGTGTCCGGGTACGTCGCGGCCGGGCTGGGCGTCGCGGTCGTCCCGGACATGCCCGCGCCCGCTCATCCGGACGTCGTCGTGCTGCCGCTGTCCGGCGCGGGCCTGGACTGGCCGCTGAACGTCGTCACGTCGGCCGCGAAGCCGCCGAGCCGCGCGCTGCGGACGCTGCTGGACCTGATGACCGACGGCCGTCCACAAGGGACGGTCAGCTGACGGCGCTGTTGTCCCGCCACCGTTTCAGCATCAGCGCGAGGTGCAACCGGAACCGGCCGGCGGGGGAGTCGACCTCGAAGCCGAGGACGGCTTCGGCCCGGGCCAGCCGGGGCGGCATCGTGCTGTGGTGGCGGTGCAGGACCGCCGCGGCCTTGCGAGCCGACCCCGTCGCGCACAACGCGTCGAGCGCCGAGAGCGTGTCGGCGCCGTGGGGTTCGGCCGCGAGCCGGTCGAGGGCGCGGACGTCCGGCAGGTCGTCCAGGGCCGGGTCGCCGAGCAGCGAACCGAGCGCGCCGAGGCTGCCCAGCCGCTCCCACCACACCACCGGCTCGGTGTCCGAAGTGAACCGCAGCGCCGTCCGGGCGGCCGCCCACGAGCGGGCCGCGTCGAGGGCGGGCAGCTCCGGTCCGAGGCCCGCCCGGCCGCCGTCCGGGAACGGGTCCGGGACCGCCTCGGCCAGGATCGCGCGCACGCCGCCCAGCTGAGCCGACCGCCCCACCAGCCCCTCGACGCCGGTGCCCGCCAGCACACGCAGCCGGGCCGACGGCGCGATGCCGAGCAGGTGCAGGGCCCGCGACCGCTCGGCCGTGCCCGCGTCGCCGGACAGCACCAGCTCGACGAGCGCCGGGTCGCCGAGCTCGGGCCGCGGCACGCCGTTCTGCTCCAGCAGGACGGCGGTGGCGATCGCGAACCGTTCGAGCAGCATGTCGTCGAGCGGCAGGGCCGCGCCGTCGCGGGCCACCCACACCTCGACGCCGCCGTCGAGCCGGCGAACCGCCGCCCCGGCGGGAGCCGTGCCCGGCGTCGCGACGGTCCCGCCCGGGTCCGCCCGCAGCGACATCCCCTGGCCCGGCGCGTGGACGCCGACGCGGCAGCCGGCGAGCTCGGCCGTGCTGCGCACGAGCGCGTCCAGGCCGGCCCGGCCGGTGATCAGGCGGTCGAAGAACCCGATCACCCGCACGGCGTTCTCGGCGTCGGCGTCGAGCCCGGACAGCCGCAGCAGCAGCCCTTTCATGCCGTCACGATAGGCGCGCCCGCCGCCGGATGGCGAGGTCCGCACCCGCAACGCCCGCCGCGTGGCGGTGGCCGGGAGCGCCCCGGGCGGCCGAAGATCGGTCCCATGACCTACGCGATCGATCCCGAGCTGCTGCCCTGGCTGGACATGCTGCCGGGCGTGACCCTGACCGACTACGACGCCCTGGTCGCCGCGCGCTCCTCGATGAGCGAGCTGGGCGACGTCCTGCCGGCCTACGAGCCGGTGAACCCCGTCGACGTCCGCGACACGACCGTGCCCGGGCCGTCCGACGCGCCGGAGGTCCCGGTGCGCGTCTACTCCCCGGCGAACCGCACCGGCGCGGTGCCCGGCCTGCTCTACATCCACGGCGGCGGGTTCGTCCTCGGTGACCTGGACATGTTCCACGCGTCGCTGCTGCGGCTGGTCGACGAGCTCGGCGTCGTGATCGTGTCGGTCGACTACCGGCTGGCGCCCGAGCACCCGTTCCCGGCGCCGGTCGAAGACTGCTACGCGGCCCTGCAGTGGGTCGAGGCCAAGGCGGCGGAGCTGGGCATCGACCCGGCCCGGCTCGGGGTGGGCGGCGAAAGCGCGGGCGGCGGCCTGTCGGCGGCGGTGGCGCTGCTGGCGCGCGACCGCGGCGGCCCGGCGCTGTGCTTCCAGTACCTCGGCATCCCGGAGCTGGACGACCGGCTCGGCACGCCGTCGATGCGGGCCTACACCGACACGCCGCTGTGGAACCGGCCGAACGCGGTGTTCAGCTGGACCAGCTACCTCGACGCGGAACCGGGCGGCGAGGGCGTTTCGCCGTACGCGGCCCCGGCCCGCGCGGAGGACCTGGCCGGGCTGCCGCCCGCGTTCGTCACGACGTGCCAGTTCGACCCGTTGCGGGACGAGGGAATTGCCTACGCGCAACGCCTCGCGCACGCCGGCGTGGCGACCGAGCTGCGGCACTACCCGGGCACGTTCCACGGGTCGGGCATGGTGGAGACGGCGGCGATCTCGCGCCGGATGTTCGCCGACGAGGTCGACGCCCTGCGCCGCGGCCTGCGCGTCTAGCACAGCCTGCGCGATCATGGAGGCTCCCGCGAAAGGAGCCGCCGTGACGCCGGTCGGACTGCTGCACCCCGGCGCGATGGGCGCCGCCGTCGGGGCCGTGCTCACCCGCGCCGGGACCCCGGTTTCCTGGGTCTCGGCCGGGCGCGGTCCCGCGACTCGCCGCCGCGCCGAAGACGCCGGGCTGACCGAGGTGCCCGACGTCGCCGCGCTGGCCGGGTGCGACGTCGTGCTCAGCGTCTGCCCGCCCGCCGCCGCGCTCGACGTCGCCCGCGAGGTGGCCGCCACCGGGTTCGAGGGCGTCTACCTCGACGCGAACGCCATCAGCCCGCGGCACGCCGAGGAGGTCGAAGCGCTCTTCGACGGGACGGCGACCGTCGCCGACGGCGGGATCGTCGGCCCGCCACCGCGGTCGGCCGGGACCAGCCGGCTCTACCTGTCCGGCCCTGAGGCCGCCGTCACGCGGCTGGCGAGCCTGTTCGAGGGCACCCACCTGCGGCCCGTCGTGCTGCCCGGCCCGGTCGGCCGCGCGTCGGCGCTCAAGCTCGCTTTCGCCGCCTACAACAAGCTCACCTACGCGCTCGCCGCCCAGTCGTACGCGCTGGCCGAGCACCACGGCGTCGGCGGCGAGCTGCGGGAGCTCGCCGCCGACGTGCTGCCGGCGACCCCGCTGGGCGCGCCGGACGGGATCGCCTCCGCCGGACGGCGGGCGTGGCGGTGGGAGGGCGAGATGGCCGAAATCGCGGAAACCTGCGCCGACACCGGGTTGTCACCGGCGTTGCTCGACGCCGTGCGCGAGCTGTTCGGCCGCTGGCGCGAGCACCGCGACGACGACGGCGTCACGCTCCCGGACCTGCTTCAGGCGCTGGTCACTCCGCCGGGGTGACGTCGATCAGCACCTTCCCGGTCGCGCCCTCTTCGGACGCGATGTGCGCCTTCGCGGTCTCTTCCAGGGGGAAGCGGTGCACCGGCACCCCGCGGTCCTCGCCGAGTCGCAGCGCGCCATCGGCCAGCGCCGCCGTGAGGTCTTCCGCGGCGGCCCGCAGCTTGTCCGCGCCGACCGTGTAGAGCACGAGGAACTGGTACCGCGTGTTGAGCCACAGGTTCGCACCGAAGTCCAGGGTGAGGGTCGCCCCGCCGCGGTCGTTGCCGTAGACCGCGACCGTGCCGCGCGGGCGCAGCACCTCGGTGTGCAGCTGCGCGTTTACCCCGGCCGCCACCTCGACGACCAGGTCGACGCCGTCCGGCGCGACCTCGCGGATCCGGGTGGCCAGCTCGGGATCGGGGTAGCGCAGCACGTGCTGGGCGCCGGCCGCGCGGGCGAGGGCGGCCTTCTCGTCGCTGCTGACCGTGGCGATCACCGTGGCGCCGGCCCAGCGGCCGAGCTGGATGGTGGCGTTGCCGACCGCGCCGGCCCCGCCGCTGACCAGCACCGTCCGGCCGTCGAGGGCGCCGGGCGCGAGCCGGGCGGGCCCGTCTTCGGCGACCGTCAGCGCCCGGTGCGCGGTCAGGCCGGGGACGCCGAACCCGGCGCCTTCGTCAAAACCGGCGCCTTCGGGCAGCGGGACCACCTGCGCGGCCGGGAGGACCGTGTATTCCTGCGCGGTGCCGGCTGCCGGCCCGTGGGTGCCGGCGAGGATCAGCCACACGCGGTCGCCGGGGGAGAAGCCGGTGACGTCCGGGCCCACCGCGTCGACGACGCCCGCGCCGTCCTGGTTGGGCACGGTGTCCGGCGTTTCGGTCCCGGCCTCGGCGCCGCGGCCGAGCCGGGCCTTCCAGTCGGTGGGGTTGACCGCGGACACGACGATCCGGACGCGGACCTCGCCGGGCCCGGGGTCCGCGACGGCCCGCTCCGACAGCGACAGCTCCTCGGGTCCGCCGTGGCGGCGGTAGACGACTGCTTTCATGCCCGGTGCAATCCCGGGGTACCCCGGGTTATTCCCGGCGCGCCGGAAATGAGCTCACGGTAAATCCGCAGCGTGTGCCACCCGCTTATTCCCCGCCGGGCGGAAAACGCCCGAAAACGGAGGTCGCACGGGTGATCCCCCGGCCGGGCGATTTTCGGTGTTGCCCGCGCGAAATCGGCCGCCGTCGCAGAAACTGGGCGCGTGGGAGAGGAAAAGCGCAGTCCGGGGGACGAGCGGCCGAAGCGTGACGACGGGGAACCGACGCCGATCTTCGACGCCGTGTTCAGCGCCACGCGCGCGCGGGCCAATACGAACAATCCCCCGGGGGAGCCGGACAAAACGGGGCGGTGAATAGCGTTCGGCGGAACCGGGGGCGGGAGGGGTGGGCGTGGCGCGGCCTGGCCGTGGCGTACGCGGCGGCGTCGGCGGCCCAGGTGTACCTGGCCGCGGCGATGGGTGTGGTGTGGGCGGCGGTGCTGGCGACGCTGTTCCTGGCGGCGGCGATCGCGTGCGGCTTCGCCGGCGGGGGCTTCCCACGCTGACCTGTGGCACGTTGTTCGACGTTCGCAGGGAACATGTAGCATGTCCGGTGCACTCGCACCGGTGGCCGAGGAGTGGAACGTGGCAGGCGTCGTGAACAGCATGATCGCCGCGGAGTACGCGGCGGGCGCCACGATTTCCGAGCTGGCCGAGCGCTGGGGCATCGACCCGCGCCAGGTGGTCGAACGCCTGTCGGCGGCCGCCCGCTCCTGAGCCCGGCAGTCCACGGAGGACCGCCGCCGCGAGCGACTCGCGCCCGGGGCGGCCCGGCGGCTCAGATCGCGCGTTCTCCCTTGCCCAGCACCACGATCCCGCCTTCGCTCACGTGGTAGTGCCCGCGGTCCCGGGCCAGGTCCACCCCGATGTGCGCCCCCGGTGGGACCACGACGTTCTTGTCCAGGATCGCCCGCCGCACCACCGCGCCGCGGCCCACCCGGGCCCCGTCCAGCAGCACCGACCCCTGCACCACCGCGCCCTGCTCCACCAGCACGTCCGGGGACAGCACCGAGTCCACCACCTGCGCGCCCGAGATGATGCAGCCGTTGCTCACGATCGACTGGTTCGCCGAGCCGCCCTCGACGAACTTCGCCGCCGCCCGCTGGCCCGGGTGCGCCAGGATCGGCCACTTCCGGTTGTAGAGGTTGAAGATCGGGTGCGTCGAGATCAGGTCGGTGTGCGCGTCGTAGTAACTGTCGATCGTCCCGACGTCGCGCCAGTAGCCGTGGTCGCGCTCGGTCTCGCCGGGCACCACGTTGCCGTTGAAGTCGTACACCGCCGCCTCGCCCGACTTCACCAGCGCCGGGATGATGTCGCGGCCCATGTCGTGGTGCGACGCCGCGTTCTCCGCGTCCGCGTGCAGCGCCTCGAGCATCACCTTCGTCGTGAAGATGTAGTTGCCCATCGACACGTACGACTCCTCGGGGGAGTCCGGCAGGCCCGGCGGGTCGTCCGGCTTCTCCATGAACGCGTCGATCATCAGGCCGTCGGTGGTCCGGATGACGCCGAACGAGCTCGCCTCCGCCCGCGGCACCCGGATCCCGGCCACCGTGACGCCGGCGCCCGAGGAGATGTGGGACTCCAGCATCTGCCGCGGGTCCATCCGGTAGATGTTGTCCGCGCCGAAGACCGCGATGTACTCGGGATCCTCGTCGTAGACCAGGTTGAGGCTCTGGTGGATGGCGTCGGCGCTGCCCTGGTACCAGCGCGGGCCCAGCCGCTGCTGCGCCGGCACCGGCGTCACGTACTCGCCGGTCAGCGACGACAGGCGCCACGTCGTCGAGATGTGCCGGTCGAGCGAGTGCGACTTGTACTGCGTCAGCACGCACAGCCGCCGGAATCCGCCGTGCACCATGTTCGACAGCACGAAGTCGACGAGGCGGTGCACGCCGCCGAAGGGCACGGCCGGTTTCGCGCGGTCGGCGGTCAGCGGCATCAGCCGCTTGCCCTCGCCCCCCGCGAGCACGATGCCCAGCACGTCGGCTCCAGTGTTCACGACGACCTCCCGCACGCTTCGTAGAGGGCGACCGTCCGCTCGGCGATCGCCTTCCAGCCGAACTCGCCGACCGCGCGCTCGCGGCCGGCGGTACCCATCGCGGCCGCCCGGTCCGGGGAGCCCACCACCTCGTTCAGCGCGGCGGCCAGGCCCGCCTCGAACCCTTGCACGTCCTGTTCGTCGTAGTGCACGAGCAGCCCGGTGCGGCCGTCGTCGACGACCTCCGGGATGCCGCCGACGTCGCTGGCCACCACCGGCGTGCCGCAGGCCATCGCCTCCAGGTTCACGATGCCCAGCGGCTCGTAGACCGACGGGCACGCGAACACCGCGGCGTGGGTGAGCAGCTGCACGACCTCGTTCCGCGGCAGCATCTCCGGGATCCAGCGGACGCCGGTGCGGGTCTTCTCCAGGTCGGCGACCAGCCCGCGGAACTCCGCGTCGAGCTCGGGGGTGTCCGCACCGCCCGCGCACAGCACGAGCTGGACGCCGGGGTCGAGCGACGCGGCCGCGCGCACCAGGTGCGGGACGCCCTTCTGGCGGGTGATCCGGCCGACGAACAGCACGTACGGCCGGTCGGGGTCGATGCCGTGCTTGGCCAGCGCGTCGGTGCCGGGGTCGGGGCGGTAGAGCGTGGTGTCGATGCCGTTGTGGATCACGTGCACGCGCTCCGGCGGCACCGCCGGGTATGCGGCGAGGACGTCGCGGCGCATGCCGCCGCTGACCGCGATGATCGCGTCCGCGGCTTCGTAGGCCTCGCGCTCGATCCACGACGAAACGCGGTAGCCGCCGCCGAGCTGCTCGGCCTTCCACGGCCGCAGCGGCTCCAGCGAGTGCGCGGTGACGACGTGCGGGATGCCGTGCGTCATCTTCGCCAGGTGCCCGGCCAGGTTCGCGTACCAGGTGTGGCTGTGCGCGAGGTCGTGTCCCTCGAGGGCGTTCGCCATGGACACGGCGATGTCCATGGTCGTGAACGCGGGCTGGCGGTAGCCGTGGGGGTCCGTGTGCCCGGTGGCGTCGGGGCGGTCCGCGCCCCAGCAGTGCACGTCGAGGTCGACCAGCGGCCGCAACTCCCGGGCGAGGAACTCCACGTGAACTCCGGCGCCGCCGTAGACCTCCGGCGGGTATTCCCGGGTGAGCAGGCCGACCTTCATGCCGAAACCCTATGGCCTCCCCGGCCTGTGGCGCAGTCTGGCGTCCAGGGGAATCTTCGGAGTTTTCGGTCACTGCTCAGATGAGCGGGCGATCAGAGGCCGTAGAGACGCTTCCAGTTCTCGCGCGAGGTCAGCTCCGGCATGGCGCGCTGGTACCGCTCCTGCACCGCCGCGCCCTCCCGGCGCAGCCGCTGGACCACCCGGATGCCGCGTTTGGCCAGGTCGAGGGTCTTGGCGCGGTCGTACGAGCGGACGCGGACGCCCTCCTGGTTCGCGTCGGTGACGACCACGGTCGAGAACAGCGACGTGTGCCACCAGTGGGCCTCGTCGGCCGGCACCGCGCCCAGACCGAACCGGTGGCGGCCGGTGGTCTGGTCGAGGATCCGCTTGAGGAGGACGACGAGGGTCCGGCTCGGCGGTGGCGCGCAGTTGATGATGCCGATGTCGTTGGACGCGATACCCGGGACGTCGGTCGCCTTGTAGCGCTTGGTCTCGGGGTAGGCATCGCGGATGCGGCGGATCTCCTGCATCGCCTCGACCCCGCCGTCACGCAGGACCTCCGGGCCCTTCAGGAAGTCCTCGACGGCCTTGATCAACGT
>NZ_JBVKDO010000046.1:0-27386 GCF_055633805.1 Amycolatopsis sp. NPDC114478
TCGATCAGCCCGGGCATGCCCACGGTGACGGTGATGACCACGAACGTGACAACGCCGCCGGCCACCGCGATGCCCACGACGAGCACGATCGCGGTGGCGAGCCCGCGCGGGACCTTCTTGCGCGTCAGCCAGGAAACGGCAGGCGAGAACAGACCGGCCAGCAACAGGGCGACTGCGACGGGCACCACCACGGAGGCCAGCTTGACCGCCAGGAAGCCCACGACGGTCACGGCCCCCGCGACGACCAGCGCGCGCCAGCAGACGGCGGCCGCGACCCGGAGTCCGTAGGGAACCGCCGACAGGACCTCCGCGGAGGATTCGCTCTCCTGGCTCACCGGCTGATCGGCTGTCATGCGCGTCGGCCTTTCCGTGGTGTCACGACCCGTTCCGGCACGGACCTTACGGGGAAGGTCCCTGGGCTCGCCGGTAGCGGCCGAGCCGACGCGGCGGTCGACCCGGGGCGTTTCGGCGTCGCCGGCTCCGCCACAGCCGGGGCGGGCAGCACACCTCCTCCCGCCAGACGGTTCGGCACCACCCGGTTGCCGTCCCGGCCGGGCGGGCCTCGGTGGCCGGTACGCGGTCACCGACGTCCGTCCTCTTCCGTATTCCGTGGGGCATTGGGATCACGTAGTGTGCTATCGCCATACCCGGCCCCCTTTGGACAGGAGACGACATGCAGTTCGCGAGTGAAGAACAACAGGGGCCGCGGCAAGTGAAGGTCCTCGACCGTGAAGATATGGGCTTCGTTGTCGACGAAGGCAAAAGCTTCGGCTCCGGCAACGCTCACGTTTACTGTGTCGGCGTCCACTTCCCGGCCACGGGAGAAGTGAAGTTTTACGACAAGAGCAAGGTCACGACGGTCTGACGCCGCGCCGATCGACCGGGCTATCGGACGAACCGGCTGCTCGACTTCGTCGACTGGTCCAGTCTGCAAAGTATCTCGTCGAGCCAGACTCCGTCGCGCAGCGCGGCATCGAAACGAAACGCCCCTGCGGAACAGTTCGGTGTGCACACCAGGGAGCCGGCTCGGCGGCCAGGTGAGTTCGTCGGTGTCGACCACGGCATCGGCCGTGCGGATCGACTCTGCTGCGGCGTCCTTCTCGAACTCGTGGAGCACCTTCTCCTCCGCATTCGGTCGCGTCTCAACCAACTGATGGTCACTCTCTGCGTTCGCCGGGGCGGCTTCGGCGTGGCAGATCCGACGCCGGCCAACGAGCGTGTCGTCCGGCGCTCTCCCGGCCCCGGACAAGTAGGCTCATGGGAACAACGCCCGGTTGAGTGATGTAGCCCGCGCGTCCTCGCCGACCGAAGCCGATCCGCCGTCGTCGTGGCCGGCGTCGTCACGCCACCGAACCGCTGAACGTCGGCGGCGAATCAGACCGGCCTCCGAAGGGAACAACACGTGCAGATTCAGATCAGCACCGACAAGAACGTCCACGGCAGCGACGAACTGATCCAGCGGCTCGAGGCCGAACTCCAGTCGACGCTGTCGCGCTTCAGCGACCACATCACCCGCCTGGAAGTCCACCTGAGTGACGAAGTCTCGACCGGTGCGGCCAGCGTGGACCGGCGGTGCGTGATCGAGGCACGCCCCGAAGGCAGGCAGGCGGTCGCGGTCACCCACCATGCAGGCTCGGTGGACGAGGCGTGCCACGGCGCCATCCGCAAGCTCGAAAGCGTGCTCGAAACCCAGTCCGGACGAGCGGACCACCGCAAGGGAGGGGAGTCCATCCGCCACATGACGGAGGACGAGCCGCGGTGAGGCGCGCCGGTTCCTGATCGGGATTTTCGTGATTCTCCGAGCTCGACCATGGGTTCTCATTCGAATGATGCCGGGCGGCGGCTATCTCGCCGCTCGGCGAACGGAATTGGAACGATCTCTCGCCAATTTCGTTGGGGCACAGCTGGGGCGGACGGGCTGTCGCAACCACACTCGACAACACACAGTTGCCATCAACGGCAGACCCTCCCCGATCTGAGAGTCGATCGGCGGTGAAGCGGACGAAGCGGCCGTCGTCCATGCCACGGCTTTCGGTCGCGCTGACCGGCCACAGCAACCGTTGCGCGAGATCGGTGTCGCCGGGAAAGCGCACCGTGTAGCCGGCCGCGCGGCGAGTTCTCGGATGTGCTGGGTCGTGCCGGCCGCCCCGGCGCGTTCGAGCAGACGGGGATTACGAGCAGGAGCCGGCACCCGCCGGGGGGGGGGAGGAGCGGGTGCCGGCCGGAGGGTGACGCCTCAGCCTGCGAGCGTCACCTGGTTGTCGACCGCGGTCACCCCTCGGGCGAACCAGGCGGTCTGTTCGACCGCTCGGCGTTCGGCCGAGGAAGAGACCGTGCCCGAGAGCGTGACGTGGCTTCCGGTCACCCCGACTTCGACGAGCGGGGCGTCCGACGCCGCGTGCCGGCGCAGCGCGGCCTCGATCCGGCCTTGGGTTTCGGCCGGTGGGACGAGCGAGGTGGTGTTCAACGTGATCAGGTTCCGGATCCCGCTCACGCCCGGCAGGGTGGCCATCGCGTGCCGGGCGGCCTCACGCTGGAACTGCCAGTCCACCGTGCCGCGCAACGTGATCACCTGGTCGGTGACTTCGACCCGCACCGATCCCTTCGGCACGACCACTGTGCGGCGATCGAAGACGATCGCGGCCTCCCGGGCGAGGTCGTCGTCCGCCGGCGCGTCGGCGGCGTGCCGGACGACGACCTCGTCCGCGGTCACGGTGATGCCGTGGACGCGGGTCGCGGCGCGAAGGGCTTCTTCCGATTCGGGGTAGGTTCCGACGTTCCCGGACAGCGTCGCCGCGCCGTCGGTGACGGTCACGCCGATCTCCTCGGCGTTGACGCTGGGGGTCCAGGCCAGCTCGTCGGTGATCGCGCGCTCGAGCTCGTGGTCCGCCCTGTGCCGGGTCTGTGTCATGAAGTGACCGTGTTCCATCCAGCGGCCTGCGCCTAGAGTCCTGCGGCCTCTCTTCCGGGGCCGTTCGGCCGGCGGGCGACGCGGCCGGCCCGCCGGCACGGGCGTAAGGTGGAGGTGTCGTCCTGGACCCCGGCGAATTCGGTGCGACCGGGACCGAAGCCGGAATTTCGAGCCAGTCCCGGATTTCCTCATCTGATCAGCGGACCGCGCACGCATGGTCAACCATCGGCAAAAGGAGGATCAGGCATGTCGGAGATCGATGTCGGACCAGGTACCGCTGTCGCGGAAATTGACGGTCGGGCGGCAGAAGTCTGTGCGGTGTGCCCCCATTCCGTGGAATCGCACGACGTGATCGCGAGGCGGTTCTGTTCGGCAACGCTGGCGAGCGTGTTCACTCGCGGCTGCGTCTGTGCCGGCGGACCGGAAAAAGCCGCGACCACGGCGATGCGCGTCCGGAAATGAATGATTCCGTCATGAACGCCACTGGCGAGCCCGCCGGCGAGGTCCCCGGCCCGCAGGTGCGACAGGAGCGCCGGCCATGACCTTCGTGTCGAACAGTGCCGCGGGCCCCGTGGTCGACTCCCCGGCCGTCGGCAGGCGGCTGCGGTTGAAGTCGCCGGGTGCGGTAAAGGGCTGCTTCGACGACGGCTGGTGGCCACGCTCGCGGGAGCCGGTGGCGGAATTCAGCGCCCTGATCACCGCGCTCGCCGCCGACTCGGGCCCCGTGGACCGGATCGGCTTCAACCCGGCAACGTGGGACCTGGCTCCCCGGAAGCTCGTACTCGAAGCCGGTCTCGTGGAGTTGGCGGGTTTCGCCGGCCTGGACCGGCACACCATCGTCGTGATCGGACCGAGCATCCGCCGGTTGACCCTGCGGGTGATCCCCTCCCGCGTCGATCCGGCCGCGGCGGAGCGAGCGCTGAAGGCGTCCGCCGCGGCGGACGCCGTCGGCTCCGCCATGCTCATCCTGACCACCAGTGGCGCCCTCGGTCCGTCCACCGGAACGACGTGAGCACAGCCGCCGGCGTTCACCACACCGGCCGTCGCCGAGACGATCGATCAAGATCCGGCCGAGCAGTCAGGCTTCTTACTCCTCAACTGAAGACGGTCACCAGCGGCGCGAGGTGAACCGCGCCGAAGCCGTCGCGGAAATACTGGTATGGGCGGGAAAGTCGGTCCTGGTGCACGGCGTGGCCGCCGGAGGCCACGTGCTGCGCCATGAGCTCGCGTTGGCGCAGGAGCAGTTGTGGGTGCCGACGGAGCCGTTGCAGTCCCGCGAGTGGGGTTCTTGCGCTCCGACAGGGATATACTGATCGTGGTTCTGGGCGGCCGCGAACTCCTCGTTGCTGCCCCGGCAGCACTCTCTTTGTGCCTCGGACCCCGGCACCCTCCGCCATTTCGGTGTGCCACGCAGGCCGGTTCGCCGATTCGAATCTCCTTCGGGAAGGTCGAGGCGCCCATGTCCACCCGCACCACCTCAGCGCCCGGGCGACCGACCGTCCCCGCCCTCGATGTCGCCCACGCTGCGGCCTTGCCTGCTGAAGCGGTCCTGGACGCGCTCGGCGTCACGATCGACGGGCTGACCGCCGGCGACGTCGCCGAGCGGTCGGCGCGGGACGGGCCGAACGCGGTGTCATCGCACCGGGCGCGGTTGGTCCCGGTGCTGTGGCATCAGCTGCGGTCGCCGTTGCTGGTGCTGTTGATGGTCGCCGCCGTCGCGTCCTCCTTCGTCGGCGAGCGCAGTGACGCGGTGATCATCGGGGTGATCGTCGCGGTCTCGGTCGGGCTGGGGTTCGTCAACGAGTACCGCGCGGAAAAGGCCGCGGAAGCCCTGCACGCGCAGATCCTGCACGAGACCGTGGCGATCCGGGACGGCCACCCCGTGCAGGTGGACGTGACCGCGCTGGTACCCGGGGACGTCGTCGAGCTGAAGCTCGGCGACGTCGTCCCCGCCGACCTCCGGCTGCTGTCGGTCACCGGGCTGGAATGCGACGAGTCGGTGCTGACCGGGGAATCACTACCGCTGGAGAAGGACACAGCGGCCGTCCTGGAGGGCACCGCGCTGGCCGAACTGTCCGGATGCGCGCTGATGGGCACCGTCGTGCACGCCGGCAGCGCCACCGGCGTCGTGGTGTCGACCGGCGCCCGCACCGGGTTCGGGGCGATCGCCGCCGGCCTGGGCACCCACCAGCTCGACACCGAGTTCCAGATCGGGCTGCGGAAGTTCTCGATGCTGCTGGTGTACGTCGCCGGTGCGCTGACGACGTCGATCTTCGCGATCAATGTCGTGCTGCACAAGCCGATCTTCGACGCGTTGCTGTTCTCGCTCGCGATCGCTGTCGGCATCACCCCGCAACTGCTGCCCGCGGTCGTGTCGACCAGCCTCGCCGCCGGGTCACGCCGGATGAGCCGGCGCAAGGTGCTGGTCAAGCGGCTGGTGTGCATCGAGGACCTGGGCAACGTCGACGTACTGTTCACCGACAAGACCGGCACCCTCACCCTCGGGCGCATCGAGTACATGCGGGCCGTTGCGGCGGGCGGCGGCGGTCCTGACGAAGTGCTGCGCTGGGGGCTTCTCTGCACCGAGAACACCGCCGCGGTCGGCGGCAACCCGCTGGACCAGGCGCTGTGGGGGTCGCCGGCCTCGGTGGCGCAGCGGTCCGCGTTGGCCGGCTACACGAGGCTGGGCGTGCTGCCCTTCGACCACGAGCGGCGCATGATCTCCGTGGTCCTCCGCGATCCGGCGGGCCACACCGCCTTGGTGATCAAAGGTGCCCCGGAGACCGTGCTGGACCGCTGCACCGGTGTCCCGCCCGAAGCGCGGCACGCCCTGAACGCCGAGTTCGCCGCGGGCAACCGGGTCGTCGCCGTGGCCGTGCGGCCGTTCCCCGGCGGGCAGCCACCGGCGCCCGCGGACGAACAGGGCCTGACGCTGCTCGGGTTCCTGGTGTTCCTCGACCCGCCCAAGCACGACGCCGCGCGGTCCCTGCGGCGGCTGGGCGACCTGGGCATCGCGGTCAAGGTCGTCACCGGCGACAACCCCGCGGTTGCCGCGAAGGTCTGCCACGACATCGGACTCGGCGACGGCGCCGCGCTGACCGGGACCGAACTCGACGGTCTCGACGACACCCAGCTCGCCGACGCGATCACGCGGACGACGGTGTTCGCCCGGGTGAACCCGGAGCACAAGGCCCGTATCGTGCGCGTCCAGCGGCGCAGCGGCGGCGGGGTGGCGTTCCTCGGCGACGGTGTCAACGACGCGCTCGCGCTGCACGCGGCCGACGTCGGCATCTCGGTGGACTCGGCCACCGATGTCGCCAAGGACGCCGCGGACGTGATCCTGCTGGAGAAGGACCTCGACGTGCTCGCCGACGGCGTCACCGAAGGGCGGCGGATCTTCGCCAACACCATCAAGTACGTGCTGATGGGCACGTCCAGCAACTTCGGCAACATGTTCTCCGCCGCGGGCGCGTCGCTGTTCCTGACGTTCCTGCCGATGCTGCCCTCGCAGATCCTGCTCAACAACCTGCTCTACGACACCAGCCAGCTCGCCATCCCCACCGACACCGTCGACGAGGACCAGCTCCGCCGCCCCTCCCACTGGGACATCGGGTTCATCCGCCGGTTCATGGTCTTCTTCGGCCCGCTCAGCTCGGTGTTCGACTTCGTCACCTTCGGCGTCATGTTGTGGGTGTTCCACTCGGGCCCGGACCAGTTCCGCACCGGCTGGTTTGTCGAATCGCTGGCCACCCAGACCCTGGTGATCTTCGCCATCCGCACCCGGCGGATCCCGTTCTTCCGCAGCCACCCCAGCCTGCCCCTGACCCTGGGAGCCCTCGCCGTCGTCACCGTCGGCGCGTTGCTGCCGGCCACCCCGCTGGCCGGCACGCTCGGTTTCTCACCGTTGCCAGGCGTGTTCTTCGCGGCGTTGGCCGGGATGGTGCTGGGCTATCTCGCCCTGGTCGAGGTGGGCAAGCGCATCTTCTACCGAGTCGTGCGCACCAAGCCGGCCGGGCCACCCCCCGGCAGTCCTCGCCGCCACCTACGCCGTCGGGCCGCCTACTTCAGCACCGCGGACCAATCCGGGCGCCGGCCCGGCCAACGTGCCGAAATCCCCTTCGTCCAAGGACTTCGGTGACTAGTGATCCGCTGGCGGACAGACGAGGATGGTTGTCGGCACACCGTTCTCGAGTGTGGCCAGGAGGCAAGCGATGGCAGGCACGACGACACACACGGACCACGCACTCACGGCGTTCGCCGGCAAGTCGTAGTGCCGATGTACACGGATTCGTCCCCGGTTGGCCGGATCGGGGTGCTGCTCGTCGGGAGCCGCGGAACGGCGGGCCCGGGCGAGGTTCTGGTCAAAATTCGCGGAGGTACCGAAACCTACCGGGCCTACTCCGACGTGCCCCTGCCGAAGGGATCGACCGTCCTGGTCGTCGGGTGCCGCCCACACCGCGTTGTCGACGTCATCGTCTGGTCCGTCCCCTTCACCCACAGCTAGGAGAACAATGATGTTCGGTTACCGAGTACCCGCGCCCGACGAGGCGATGCTCATCTCCGGTGGCAAGACCAGCGGGGCGGGCGAAACACCGTTCCGGGTGGTCACCGGGCACGGCGCGTTCATCATGCCGTTCTTCCGGAAGGTGCGGTTTCTGACGCTGAGCATGGCCGAGGCCGAAGTGTCCGAAACTTGTGTGACGAAGCAGGCCATCACGCTCAACGTCCGCGCAGTCATCGCGTTCAAGGTCGGCAACGACACCGAAAGCATCGTCAACGCCGGCCAGCGGTTCCTCTCCGACCAGGAGCAGATGTCGATCCTCACCGGGCGGATCTTCGCCGGGCACCTGCGCTCGATCGTCGGCTCGATGACCGTCGAGGAGATCGTCACCGAGCGGCAGAAACTCGCCACCGAAGTGCTCGACGGTTCGGCCGCGGAAATGGCCAAGATCGGCCTGACCATCGACTCGTTGCAGATCCAGTCGATCGACGACATGAAGCTCGGGTACATCGCCGCGATGGCCGCGCCGCACAACGCCGCGATCCAGCGTGAGGCCCAGATCGCCCAGGCCCGCGCCGACCAGGCCGCGGCCGAGGCAGCGCAGGAGTCGCAGCGGAGGCAGGCGGAATACGCGCGCCAGACGTCGGTGGTGCAGGCCCAGTACAAGGCCGAGGTGGACAAGGCCCAGGCCGAAGCCGCCCAGGCCGGGCCCTTGGCCCAGGCGACGGCACAACGCGGAGTGATCCAAGCACGAACCGAGCTGGCTCAGCGCGAGGCTCTGCTGCGGCAGCAGCAACTGGTCGCGGAGATCGTGAGGCCTGCCGAGGCTCAGGCGGAGCAGGTGCGCGTGATGGCTCGCGCTGATGCCGAGGCGATGGAGGTCAAGGCCGCGGCCGCCGCGTCCCACGACCGCGTGGCCCTCGACCGGCTGATCATCGAGCAGCTTCCGCAAATCGTGCGCGAAGCGGCACTGGGGCTCAGCGGTGCCCACGTCACCGTCCTCAACGGAAGTGACGGTCTCGGTGAGATCGCCGCCGGTCTGGTCGGTCAGGGGATGGCGATCCTCGAATCGGTCAAGAAGGGTATCTCCGAGCCTGCCGCGCACCGCCCGGGTCAGGAGCCGGCCACGGGTGCGGCGGGGAAGGCGAACAGCCACGCTGCCGCGGGCTGATACCGCCTTCACGGGGTTGCCGGCACTAGGGACGGACGGAAGGCGGTGCCTGATGCGGGTGCTGACGGTGAATCCCGGCTCGTCGAGCGTCAAGCTGTCGGTCGTCGACGACGGCCTGGAGATCGACCGGGCCACGGTCGGCGACGCCTCGGCTGCCTCCGCTCGGCAGCCGCTGGCCGACCTGGTGGGCCGCCGGCACCCGATCGACGCGGCCGGCGTGCGGTTCGTGCACGGCGGCCTGAGTACCGACCCGGTGCCGCTGGACCACGCGGAGACCGCGCGGCTGACCGCCTTGACTCCGCTGGCGCCGCTGCACCAGCCCCTGTCGCTGGAACTGGCCGCGGTGGTCGCGGAGATCGTGCCGGGGCCGGTGTACGCGTGCTTCGACACCGCTTTCCACGCGCTGATGCCGGAATCCGCGGCGCACTACGCGCTGCCGAAGAGCTGGGTTCGCGAACACGAACTGCGCCGCTACGGCTTCCACGGTCTCTCCTGCGCGTCTGCCCTGGGCCGCACGGCCGAACTGCTCGACCGGGACCACGCCGAGCTGCAGCTGGTCTGCTGCCACATCGGTGCCGGTGTTTCGGTGACCGCTGTCCGCGACGGCCACGGTGTCGATACGTCGATGGGCTTCACCCCGCTGGAGGGGGCGGTGATGGCCACCCGCTCCGGCAGCGTCGACCCCGGCCTGCTCCTGTACCTGCTGCGATCCGGCGTCACCGACGCTGCCGGGCTCGACGACGCGCTCGACCGCGGGAGCGGCCTGGCCGGGATGACCGGCACCGGCGGCGACGTGCGGGACGTGCTGGCCGCGCGGGAGCGCGGCGACCCGGACGCCCGCACCGCGATCGAGGTCTATCTGCACCGGTTGCGCCGGGAGATCGGCTCGATGGTGGCGTCCCTCGACCGCCTGGACGCACTGGTGTTCACCGGCGGCGTCGCGGAACACCAGCCGGCCCTGCTGGCCGAACTCTGCGGACGGCTGGGGGTCTTCGGGGTCCGGACCGATTCCCGGCGCCTGGCCGTCGAAGGCGATCGGCAGGTCGGCCTGGAGCACGAGCCCGTGCGGGTACTGGTCGTGTCCGCGCGCGAGGGGCTGGAGATCGCCCGGCAGACGACTCTCGCGATGGCCGCCCGAGCGGCGGGTGCCGGAGGACCTCGCGATCGGTGACGAACGGCCGCAGCGCACCGGGCGGCCGCGCCCCTAGCGTCAGGACGGACGAAGGAGGTCTTCGATGCAAGCACGTGACATCATGAGCAGCCCCGTCGTCTCGGTGACTCCGGACATGACGGTGAAGTACGCCGCGAACCTGTTGTCCGCCCACGGCTTCACCGCGCTCCCGGTCCTCGACGCCGACGGCCGGCTGATCGGTGTGGTGACCGAAGCGGACCTCATCCGCGACCGGTTCCCGCGCGACGCGCGGTGCCGCAACGGCGCCGGCGTCGGCCCGGAAGACCCGTCGACGCCGCCGGCCGGGACCGTGGGCGGGGTGATGACCACCCCGGCCGTCGGGATGGGCGCCGGTACCGACGTGGTCGACCTGGTGCGGGTCCTGCTCGAAGACCGCATCCGCAGCATGCCGATCGTCGACGGCGGCCACGTCGTCGGCATCGTCACCCGGCGAGACCTCGTCCGGGCGCTCGCCCGGGACGACGCGGTCATCTCGACGGACGTCCGGCACCAGCTGTCGATCTACGGCGGGCCGCGGCGCTGGACCGTCGAGGTGCACGACGGCGCGGTCGAGGTCGTGGACGCGTTCGACGACGAGACCGACCGGCATGTCGCGACCGTGCTGGCGCAGGCGGTGCCCGGCGTGACCGCGGTGCGCGTGACCGGCACGAGCTCGACCGGCTGACCGGCCGGTCCGATCCGCTTCCGGAAGGCCACGGCGATGCCGCAGTCCACGACCCTCACCGACACCACGACCACGACCTCGCCGTACAGCGAGCACGACCGGGACCTGGATCTGAGGTGGTGGGCCGCGGCGAACTACCTGACCGTCGCCCAGATCTACCTGCAGGACAACCCACTGCTGCGCGAGAGCCTCTCGGTGGAGGACATCAAGCCGCGCCTGCTCGGGCACTGGGGCACCAGCCCGGGGCTGTCGATGGTCTACACCCTGCTCAACCGGCTCATCCGCGACACCGGCGTCGACTGCGTCTACGTCGCTGGTCCCGGCCACGGCGGACCGGCTCTGCTCGCGAACGTCTACCTCGAAGGCACCTACGGCGAGGTCTACCCCGGCGTCTCGGCCGACGTCGCCGGGCTGAGGAGGCTGGTGCGGCAGTTCTCCACGCCCGGTGGCGTGCCGAGCCACGTCGGCGTTCAGACGCCCGGCAGCATCCACGAGGGCGGCGAGCTCGGTTACGCCCTCGCCCACGCCGCGGGCGCCGCGTTCGACCACCCGGATCTGGTGGTGGCCTGCGTGGTCGGGGACGGCGAAGCGGAGACCGGGCCGCTGGCGGCGTCCTGGAAGATCCCCGCTTTCCTCAACGCCCGGCGTGACGGCGCGGTGCTGCCGATCCTGCATCTCAACGGGTACAAGATCTCCGGCCCGACGGTGCTCGGCCGGGCCGACGACACCGACGTGCTCGGGTTGCTCACCGCGCAGGGCTGGGATCCGGTTCTCGTGTCCGGCGACGACCCCGCCGCCGTGTTCACCGAACTGCACGCCGCTCTCACCGCCGCCCACGACCGGATCCGGGACAACCAGCGGCGGGCGCGCACCGGCTCGGCCGAGCCGTTCCGGCCGGTCCGCTGGCCGGCCATCGTCCTGCGGACCCCGAAGGGCTGGACCGGGCCGGACGTCGTGGACGGCATCGCGATCGAAGGCACGTTCCGGGCGCATCAGGTGCCCCTGACGCAGGTCCGCGAGGACGCCGGACATTTCCGGCTGCTCGAGAGGTGGCTGCGGTCCTACGACCCGGAGAGCTTGTTCGACGCCGCCGGCCGGCTCGTCCCGGAGCTGGCCGCGCTCGCTCCCGTGGGGGACAAGCGGATGTCCGCCGGCCCGTACGCCAACGGCGGCCGGCTGCTGAAGCGCCTCGACATCCCCGCTGTGGCACCGTATGCCGTCGCCGTGCCGGCGCCCGGAATCTTGCACCACGGCAACACCCGCCCGCTCGGTGAGCTGCTGCGTGACCTCTACCGCGCCAGTACCCGGGAGTCCGACGGCGGCGGCACGTTCCGGCTGTTCTGCCCGGACGAAACGGCAAGCAACCGGCTCGGCGCCGTCTTCGAGGCCACCGATCGGTGCCTGCAGGCACCGATCCTCACCACCGACGACCACGTCTCACCCGAGGGCCGGGTCATGGAGGTGCTCTCGGAGCACCTGTGCCAGGGGTGGCTGGAGGGCTACCTGCTTTCGGGCAGGCACGGCCTGTTCGCGACCTACGAAGCGTTCGCGATGGTGTCGGCGTCGATGCTGGTCCAGCACGCCAAGTGGCTGCAGCACGCCGCGGACCTGCCCTGGCGGCGCTCGGTCGCGTCGCTCAACGTGCTGCTGACCTCGACCTGCTGGCGCAACGACAACAACGGTTTCTCGCACCAGGGGCCGGGCCTGATCGACATCGCCATCCCGCTCGCGCCCGGGGTCGTGCGCGTCTGGTTCCCGCCGGACGCCAACACCACGCTGTCAGTGGCGGAGCACTGCCTGCGCAGCCGTGACCACGTCAACCTGATCGTCGCCGACAAGCAGGAGCACCTGCAGTACCTCGACCTCGAGGAAGCGGCCGCGCACTGCGCCGCCGGAGCGTCCACATGGGACTGGGCCGGCACCGAAACGGCCGACGAGGAGCCCGACATCGTGCTCGCCGCGGCCGGTGACGTGCCGACCTTGGAGGTATTGGCCGCCGCCCGGCTGCTGCGCGACTACGTCCCGTATCTGCGGGTACGGGTGGTCAACGTGGTCGACCTGATGGGCCTGCTCCCGCCCGGCGACCACCCGCACGGCTTCGGTGACCGGAAGTTCGAACGGCTTTTCACCGCCGGCGCCGATGTCGTGTTCGCCTTCCACGGCTACCCCCGGGCGGTGCACCAGCTGCTGCACGGCCGCCCCGGCCCCGGCCGGTTCCACGTCCGCGGCTACACCGAGCAGGGCAGCACCACCACGCCGTTCGACATGGTCGTGCTCAACCGGATGAGCCGCTACCACCTCGTCCTGGAAGCACTGCGCAGGTCCGCCCGGGTGCCCGAAGGAGGCGCGGCGCTGGCGCGGCATTGCGACGCCATGCTCGCCCGCCACCACGGCTACATCCGCGAACACTTCGAGGACATGCCCGAGATCCGGGCCTGGACCTGGGCCGGCTGACCGGGCGGGTTCAGCTCGGGACGGGCCGGACGGTCCGGGTCTCGCCGTCGGGCCCCGCAAGACCGTCGGCGGGGTTCAGCCCCAAGATGGCGAGCAGCGTGGCGCAGTCGTCGGCGTCGTCCGCCGAGGAGGCGACCACGCGGGCACCACGCCGGCGTTGCTCGCGGCTGAGCGCGAACGGGTCCGGCTCCTGCCGCGGGGCCACCTTCGGCTGCCTCATCGGCGCGGAGACACGAGAGGGTGGCCCGGTTCGGCGGGAACCCTCCGCTCGCCGGTGGAGAACGCCGGCAGGATGCTGTCCTCCCAGCGCTGCAGGGCCAGCGTCGCCAGGATGAGGCCGACCGGCGTGGCGACGGGCAGCACGAGCCACACAAGGAGAGTCATCGGCGGAGCTCGCCGCACGGCGAGGCGGGCGCTCTCGGTGTCGCAGTGATCATCGCGGCCCTCCGCCCGGTTCGGCCACTTCGGGGTGGCACCCGCCGAGGTCCGGGGCGGACACCACCGAGGATAGCCCGTCCGGTCCACCCGGTGAGCACGGCGGGCCGTCCGAGACGCAGCAGCGTGTCCGTCGCGGTGGGGTCACCCGCCATCGCCGACCGCACCAGTGCGCGATCCATCACGGGCACGGGTCCCGGCCTCCACCTGGTGGTTCGTCTGCCGGTGGTGCGGTCACGGCGATGACGTCCCGGTCGTCGATCCAGCACACCGAGGCAGCGGGGCCGTCGTCGGCGATGACGGGGACACGGACGCCCAGGGCGCCGAACTCGGGCCGGCCGGCAAGGATCCCGGTGCGCGGCGAGCGTGGATCCGTTCCGGTGTATGTGACGCGCCAGCTCCCGACGCTGAACGCGATCTGCCGTCGCGGCGGGCGGCGGCCACCTTGGCCCGTCGGCGCGACGCGGTTCGGGTTCCCGGCCGCCATCGTCTTCCCCTCGTACGCTGGGCGCTCCACACAGGGCATGGAACGGCGGACGCGCCGAGGTCCGGGGCGGTCCGGACAGCCTAGGCGCGTTACGCCACCTACCAGGAAGAATCCCCCGGATGAGGGACCCCTCAAGACGCCTTCGGGGGCCCGCAGGCAGGCTCGGGCGCCCGGTGGAGCGGATCAGCCGCCGCGGGCGGCGGCCGGTCGTTGCGCCGGAGGCGGACCGGGGAGGCCGGACGTGCCCGTCCCGGCGAGGGTGGCCGATGCCAGCTTCGCCACGAACACGGCCGGGGATGCTGTCTCCGCGAACAGCGCGCGCTGGCGCGCTGCGCCCGTTTCCCCGGCTCGGACTACGGCGAGCCGCCGGTCGATCGTCGCGAGGTCCCCGGTGGCCCGCAAGGCCGGCCGGACGTACTCCAGGAGCCGGCCGACCAGCAGGTGCTGCGGGAGGGATTCGCCGGTGAAGGGGTCGACGCCGTGGCCGGGGTAGCCGTCGCGCGCCGCAGCGGCGAGCGACGCGACGACCAGCGAAGTGCGGACCGGCCGGGCTGCGACGCCGGCCCGGGCCTCCGCGAGGATCGTGACCACGAGGGCGCGGACCAGGCCCGCGAGCAGCACCGCGTCTTCGGCGGTCAAGCCGACGTCCGCGATCCGGATCTCGACCGTCGGGTGCTTCGGCGAAAGCCGGGCGTAGAAGTAGACGCCGTGGGCGTCCATCGCGTCACCACGGCGTACCGCGGCGTCGACGCTCGCGGCGTAGGCGGCCGGGTCCGCCCAGTCCAGTGGGGGTTTCGCGGTCGGCCAGCGCGACCACAGCGGGTACCGCCCGCTGGCCCACCCGGAGTCCGCGTCGTGGGCGAACGGCGAGTTCGCGCTGATCGCGAGGAGCGGGGCGAGCCAGGGGCGCAGCCCGGCCAGGACCCGGACGCCGAGCGCCGGGGAGGGGACGCCGATGTGCACGTGACAGGCGCACGTGCCCGCTGCCGGGACGAGTGCGGGGTACCGGGCGGCCAACGCGCGGTACCGGGGTTCGGCGGTGACGCCGGGCAGCCCCGGCAGGTCGCCGCACGGCGGTGTCCCGGACGCCAGCACCAGGCAGCCGGCTTGGCCGGCGGCGTCCGCCACGAGCCCGCGCAAGCCGAGCAGGTCGGCCCGGATCTCGTCGAGGCCGGTGCGGATCCCGGTGGCGGTTTCGATTTGGAAGCGCAGGAACTCCGGCATCACCGCGGGTTCGCCGTCGAGCAGCTCCAGCACTCGGGGTGCCGCGAGCGCCGCCCAGCCGGTCACCGGGTCGGCGAGGACGAATTCCTCCTCTACCCCGATGGTGAGTTGGTCCTTTTCCGGCAGCGAAAGTCGCACGCGCACGGCCCGGCTCCGTTCCTCGGTCGGATCCTTTCGAGTGTCGCTGGTCCGCCTTCGCCGGAAAAGGGTCGCTGGTCACCCGTCGTGGAACTTTCGGCCTCTTCCACGGGCCTCCGGAACGAGTGGCCAGCGGAAGGGGCCGCTCGACGAATCGAACGACGGACCGCAGCGGGTTCCTCCGCCGGCCCGACAGCGGAGCGCCGGCCGGCGGCGATCCAGGTCCGTACCTGACCCCGACGCCGATCCGAGCCGGGCAGGGCGTCCTGAATGGACGTCCACATCGGACTGTTCCGGGACGGTCCCGGCGGAAGTCGATGACCCCGGCGTAAGCCGGTCCGCTTCGTCACGGACCCGCGTGGCCCGCGGGCACCGGTGTCTCGGTGGGCTGCACGGGCTCGGGTCCGCCGGGTTCCTCGCCGCCGCCATCGAGGCGGAACGGCGGGTACTGGTCGGTCATCAGTGCGGCGTAGACGGCGACCCGCAGGCCCCAGCGCTGGATGCCGACGATGAAGTCGAACAGCGGGCGGGGATAGCGGCCGGTGAACGTCAGGACGATCGCCGCGATCAGCACGAACAGGCCGACGAGGCTGCCGCCCCAGGCCCAGCTGCGGTCGTCGAGTCCCCACGCGGCGCCGGTTCCGCCGCCGATCAGGATGGCGAGGACGAGGTAGTGCGGGAGGGCCAGCAGCCACCATTTGACGAGCACGAGCCCGCGTGAGAGCCGCTCGGGGTATTCGACGCTCAGGGTGGCCGGGTAGCCGGGTTCTTCGCCGAAGCTGAAGGGCGTGTTGCAGATGCGCAGTCCGCAGGTCGGTAACCTCGACGTGAGGTTGTGCAGCGTTGACCGGCGCGGCGTGATCGGTCCGGTTCGGGTCGAGGACTGCTACCGGCGCCGTGGGTTCGGCAGCGTCCTTGTCGCGGCGGCGGTGGCGCGAGGTGTGGGATATCGATGGTCGACGGAAGCGCTCGACGTCGGTCATCGCGCGGGCGTTTTGCGCGGCCCAGCATCGGCCGGATAGTGCGCTGGTGCGCACTCCGGCTCTCATATGAGGCTCGTGAGCGGCGATGACGTCTGAGTGGTGGCACGCTGGCTGATCGACGAGCAGCACGGCCGGTTGATCCGACTAGCCGGGTCGGCTGCGAGGATATCCCGTGCAGGGCAACGGCCGTTCTTCACGTTTTGCCGTGTGTGCGCCCCGGCGGACCCGCAGACCCAGGGCGTCGTACCCGCCGACCCAGGACTCAACTGACGCGATCACCCGCGCAGCCGATCGATCCGGTCGACGATGTCGCGCGCATCGGCGTTGCCGGGATACCGGGCGACGGCCGCGGCGAGCGGCGACATCCGCTGCTTCGTCCGCTCCGACCGCATTCCGGCGGCAGCCTCGATCACCGTCCCGCCGATCCGGACGGCCCGGCCGAGCTCCCCCACCAGCGCATACCCGGTCGCGAGCCAGATCTGCGTCAAAGACCGGCTCCGCGACATCGCCGGCCCGTACCCGTTCACCGCGGTGGTGAGCGAGTCGATCGCCGCACCGCCATAGCGGACATCTACGTTCAGGGCCAGTTCGACGTGCACGGTCCCGATCATCGCCGCCAGATCCGTCTCACCGAAGAACGCCGACCACGGCGGCCGGGCCGGGCCGGCGGAGGCGAACTCGTCCTTCGCCGTGTCGAGCAGCGCCAGTGCCGCAGCCGCGGCACCCCGCCTCGCCTGCACCCACGCCAGGTTGGCCGACAGAATCGCACGGGCGAGCATGGAGTTCGTCCGGTCCGCCGCCGCCTGCCCGCGTTCGAACTGGTTCGCCGCCTCCTCGACAGCGTCGTAGTGCAGATGCAGCCGGCCGATCCGATAACGGACATTGGCCACCAGCTCGTCATCGCCGACGATGTCCGCCAGCTCCAAAGCCCGCCCGAACGCAGCGAGCGCCACCCCCGGCCTGCCTTCGTCGAAACTCGCCCAACCGAACAAGTTGTGCAGATCGGCGACCGCGGTACACAACCGGGACGCCACATTTTCCGGCACCACACCGAGCAACATCAGCTCCGCATAGGGCAGCAGCAACTGCACGGCGTCGCGGCACGATCCGCCCCCGTGCCGGTAGTCCAGCGCCCGGAACTCCCGGGTGGCGCCCTCGAGCCTGCCGACGTCGGCCGCTCCGATCCTGACGCCGCGCGGGTGGTCGGCAGGCGGCGGGATGGCCACGGTGGCCTGCTCACTCTCCGCCGGGCGCGGCGTTCGCACGCCCCGGCGGAATGTCCGCACCGCTCAGCACCCCGGCCGCGGACAGCACGACCCCGGCGGTGACCTCCGCGATCTTGGCGGCGGCGAGAACACCGGTCAGGACCAGCGCGCCGCCCAGCCCGGGTTCGTCGCCGTCGTGGTCGCCCGGTCGTACCTGATGGTCCCGCGGTTCCCCGGCGCTCACGCCGTGCTCTTCTCAGGATGTCCGCCGGCAACCGGCAGCGGGAGCCGCCGAACCACGCGGGCGCCCGTCATCGCCCACCGTCGCACCGGCCCGTCTCGATGGACTTTACCGTGCGTGAACACCCAGTGCAGACGCACACCCATGATGCGACCTCCGGAATTCCACAAAGGGGAATCGTGCACCGCCGGGGTCCGGGACGAGACACATTCTCACAAAGAGATTAGTGAGCCCGAACAGATCATTGCTCCGCTGAACAGCCGAACCCCAAACCGTTGCCTCCCAACGACTACGGCAAAGAAGCGATGGATCCGCCAATGCTTGTGCAGATTCACGTGAGCCCGGCGCCATCATCGCCGTCCTCCTGCCGGCCCTTCACGTCCGCACTCGCGGACGGCGGCACCGGAGACACGCTCACCAAACTGTTGCGACGCCCTGCCGGACACGTGTGGGCCGCTCGTGGCGCCACCCCGCCCACTCGAGCGGTCCGGTTCTGGCCCGGGTACGCCGTCCTCAGCCAGGCCGGTGGTTCGCACGCGAACGTCCTTTGAGGAAAGTAGTCAGCCGGCAGGGACCCGGCGGGGCGCAATGCCGATGACGTCCCGATCCGGGACCCAGACCGTGGATCCGTCGCCGAGCGAGGCGAGCGGGATGGATTCGAGGCCGCTGCACGCGTCCCGAACGGGCGGTCCGAGAACCACGCCGGCCGAGCAGCTGCCCGACGGCGGGCCGGGCGTCCGGCGGCGCCGGTAGGTCAGTACCCAGCCCACCGGGTAGTCGTCGGCCAGATCGTCCAGTGGTGATTCCACGGCACACCCCGATTCGGTCTGCGGTTGAGGGACTCTTCGCCGGGGTCCGGGGCGGTGACCCAGCGTACGCGGCAATCCTCCCGGGCCGGCAGCGCCAGCCGGGTGGTTCGCTTGTCACCGTTGGCCGTGGCCGCGTAGGCGGCTGAGGTCGAGGACGACGCCCCAGACCTCGGCGATCAGCTACTCGTCGGGCCAGGACACACAGGCCCGCCGTCGCCTGGTCCAGCGCCGGCAGGACTACCTCGACGAAATCGAGCGCCGCGACCGGAGCGGTTTCCTCCGCTGGCTCGACAACGGCGCCCGCGCCGGCGGCGATCCCGGGCCATACCTCACGACCCGGCGATGATCCCGGTCAAGCCTGGCGGTCTGCCGGGTCGAACTTCGCTCCGGAGCCCCGCCGTCCATCGGGGACAACAGGACGCGCGCACGGCGGAGCGGTCCCTGCCGCGCGTTGTCGCTACGCTGCCCAAGGCACGGCCAGGCGGAAGATCTTCCGGACACCGAGCCGAACTGACGGGACAAGGACCCCGTGTGGTGCGGCAGGTTGTGCCGTTCGCAGACTCGCGCACTTCCGGGACGATCCGCGGGTAGCGGCGCGCGGGCAGGTCCGGGAAGAGGTGGTGCTCGACCTGGTGGCCGAGATGTCCGACCCCAGGTGGAACAACAGGTTCCCGGTGATGTTCGCCGAGCCGGGCGTCTGCCGCAGGTACCACTTCCCGCGGCTCTCGTCTCGCTTTCCTCCTGGGTGAACGCTTCGGGGTCTTCGGGGAAGTCACCGCAGAAGATGATCGCGAATGCCCGGAGGCAGCGGATCAGGTTGGCGCGGGCGTTCGCGGTCGGGGTCAGCGGTGCCTGCGGACCGGTGAGCAACGAGAAGATGACGTAGTCCTTCCCTGCCTGTTGGGCAGTCTTGCGCAGCTTCGGGGCCACCAGCGGCCGGAGCGCGGCAACCCCGCCGAACCACGCGGGCGGGAACCAGCCGGCGAACAGTGAGCACTTTGCCGTGGATCGTGACACCCTCGTCAATCCGAGGAGATGCGCTCGGTGATCACCGAGCTCGAGCCGGAACAGATCGGCAAGGAATTGGACGCCCTCCGCCGAGGCGTGGGCGCTGACCTCCCCGGGATACGGGCACGGATTGTCCAGCGTAGGTTCGCCGATCTGTGAAGTGGTCATCGAGGCCGGTGGTCCGGGCGGAATCAGGCACCGGCTTCGCCCCGTTCGGGGCGCCATCGTTCGGTTATGCTGGGCGGTCCGGCTGCGCTGACGCCGCGTCAGCCGCCGGCGCGCGTCCCGCCCCAGCCCCCGGCGGTGCCCCGGAAGCGGCCGATACCGGCGGAGGATCCGATGACCACTGCGCTATCTCGAGGACCGATTTCCTCACCCCTGTCCCTGCGCCGATGAGGCGCGTCGCGGTCCCACCACTCGAGGAGACCACGTTCGACCTCACCCGCGACCAGCGTTACCACGGTGCCCGGGTGGTGGCATCGGCGGCGAAGGACGCCGGCGACTGTGCGCTGCTGCTCGCGACTCTCGGGCTCGAAGCCGCCGACGGGATCGCCGAGCCACCGTCGGCGGCGCCTCCCGGCCTGCAACCCGGGTGAGCACCGGCCAGGGGCGGCCTTCACGGCGTGCCTGACCGCGCTGCGGCCAACGCACGGTCGCAAAACCCGGCTTCGTCGAACGCCTCGACCGAGCGGTATCCATCGGTGAGCAACGCGACGGCGGCGTCGTGGTCGGCCGGCTCCTGCTCCCGGCGTGCTTCGTCTTCGGCGCGCTGGACGCCAAGGCGTCGCTGACGGCCGGCCCGCCGTCGGGCCGACGCGTCGAGCAGGTTCGCCACGGTCCGGCGGGTCGGGACGGGGATCGCCGAGGCGGTGTCGCTGCGAAACGGCGCAGCAGTTCCGTCCTCACGCGCGCGGCTTCCTCCAGTGCCGCCATAGCCGACTGGATGTGCACCAAGCCGATGGCAGTGCCCGGCCACCGGGATGAATGGTTCCGTTTCGTTGACACCGCCTTGTGGATCGGCGCGTACGCGCGTCCTGACATGTACGTCCGGCA
This sequence comes from Amycolatopsis sp. NPDC114478, assembly GCF_055633805.1. Classification (NCBI taxonomy): domain Bacteria; kingdom Bacillati; phylum Actinomycetota; class Actinomycetes; order Pseudonocardiales; family Pseudonocardiaceae; genus Amycolatopsis; species Amycolatopsis sp. NPDC114478. The sequence continues at coordinate 20,477 of NZ_JBVKDO010000046.1, forward strand.
GATCGACGTACCCGGCGTCGGCACCAAGTTCATCGAACGGTTCGGCACCATGCCGGCGGCGTTGCTGGACTGCCTGCTCCCGGAGCACCGCAGCAGACCATCTTCGGATTTCATCGGCCGGTACCTCTTCCGGAAAACCCGCTTACGTCCGGTTTCGCCGCTTGTCCGACGGTCCCGGATTCAGCGAGCTCGCCGTGCGAGTGTCCGAGCTGGCGGCCGCGCCGCCTGCGGAGCACACGGTGTTCTTCGTGGAGAACGAAATCACCTACCTGGCGTTCCCTGCCATCGAGAACGCGATCGTGATCTTCGGTGACGGATACCCGGCATCCCGGCTGCAGCCCCTCCGGTGGCGGGCCGGCAAGAACGGCTTCGCAATCCTGAACAGGTGCGCCGCTCGTCCGAAGGTGCCCGGTCCATGGTCATGGACCGGGCTACGCTCCTCGCCCACGAGCGTCGCCGGGTCGGCGAGCCCGACCGGCTGGAACAGGAGCGCATCTCGTACGCCGCCATCCAGCAGACCGCCCGGCGACACCACTGACCGGCGCCGGACCAGCCGCGCCTGACCGAGACGGCAGCGGCGACTGCGAGCCGGGTCATCGAGGTTCGCCTGCACCGTCACCCGAATCCCGCTCCTGCAGGTCAGCGATCACCGTGGCGGGCCGTCCTTCGTCGTCCTCAGAGGCGGGCTCACCCGGAGGGCACGCGTCGAGGACGTCCGTCGCGCGAACCAGCCTCAGCGGCGTGCCCGAGACCGCGCAGAAGGGCCGGATCGGGACCCACGTCGTGCCGGTGTGCTCGTCGCGCAGGCTCGGACCGGCGACGGTGCCGATCCGTTCTTGCGACAGCGGCGGCCCGCCCGCCGGGCGGCGGCTGCGGTACCGGACCTGCCAGCCCCGCGGGTAGCCGCCGCCGTGACGAGCGGGCCAGCTCCGGTCCGCGCCTGGTTCAGTGCCGTCGGCCGTGCCCATGCCGTCACCCGCTCACTCGAAGACCGGTTCCGGCGCCGAGGTCCGGGGCGCGACTTCCAGCCTAAGCCGGGCCGGGGTGCGAAGACCTCAGCCAAGCGAGTGGTCTCCTGCGTGAGCGTCCTCCGAGGACGGAGATCCGCAAGGCTTCCCCGCCTGCCGACAGCGGCGCCCGCCCCGGCGGTGATCCCGGCACCGCGGTTCACGGCCGGGCGGCTCAGGTTCCGCACCCGCTGCCTCCCTTCGCCGAGTCGCCTGTTCGGGACTATGATGAGCAGATCAGCCGCGCTGACGTCCACGTCAGTCTGCGGCGCGCGTCCCGCCCCTGCCCCCGGCGGTACCACCCAAAGTGGTCGATACCGGCGGAGGACCTCATGACCACCGCGACGCCCCCGAGAACCGGCATGCCCATGTCTGCCCCCAAGCCGATGAGGCGTGCCGCGGTACCACCTGAAGAGGCTGGTCCCACGGGACTCACCGCCGACCGGCGGTATCTCCGAGGCCGGGTGGTCGCCTGGGCCGCGAGCGACGCCATGACTGCGCGTCGCTGCTCGCCGCGCTCGGTCTCGAAGCCACCGGCGGCTTCGCTGATCCCCGCCGCCGGAGCAACCCGGCCTCTCGGACCCCACGACGTCCGGCTCGTTATCGGCCGCAGCCGCGTCACAAGATCGAGGCGAGTACATGACCAGTGAAAACGGCCTGCAGCTGGTACCGCGGTACCGGGCGGAGTCGACCGTGGCGACCTTGACCGGCACCTTGACCCTGGCCGGCTCCCGGCAGTTGCGCGACGGCGTGCTCAAGCTGGCCACGGACGCACCCGAGAGCGTCATCGCCGACATCCAAGGTCTCGAGATCGACGACGACACCTTGATGAGCGTGTTCTCCGTGATCGCCATGCGGATCGGCGAATGGCCGGGGATCCCCTTCGCGGTGGTGACCGACCGCGCCGACCACGTGGCCCGGCTGGTGGCGCAAACGGTGGACCGGTTCGTGGCGGTCCACGCCGACGTCCCCGCGGCCGAACGAGCACGCGAGCGCCCGCCCCGGCGACGGGCCGTGCAGCTGCTGGCCGCGTCGCCACGCGCCTCCGCGGCCGCCCGGACGTTCGTCGAACGGACCTGCACGCAGTGGGACGTGCGCGAGCAGGCCGGCGACGCCCTCCTGGTCGCCACCGAACTGGTGGAGAACGCGATCCTGCACACGACGTCGCACCCGAGGCTGCGGCTGGAACTGCGCCGCGGCACCGTCACCGTCTCGGTCGCCGACGACAACCCTCAGCCGGCAGTGCTGCTCGAATGCCCCAAGGAGAACGGTCTCGGGCTCCGGCTGGTCGCCCGGACCGCCCATGTCTGGGGCTGCAACCGGTCCTGGGCCGGGGGCAAAGTCGTCTGGGCCGTGCTGGCGCGGAGGCGACCGCAGCACCACGATGTCGCCGGGTAGCGTGAAGCGGCGCCACAACCGGCGAAGACCGTTACCGGAGAGCTCGACCTCTCTGGTAACGGATTTCTCCGCGACGGCCTGCTGAAGGTGGCCGCTGACGGTCCGCCCGGGCTGATCGCCGACATCGACGGGCCGGCCATCGGCGAACTGTCCCCCGCCACCATCTTCCCCTTGGTCGCCCGCCGGATCGGGAACTGACCCGGCATCCCGTTCGCCCTGGTCACCCGGCAGCCGGCCCACCTGCGCGCCTTCGACCACCACGGCACCGCCCGGCTCGTCGCGGTGCACGACGACGTCGAGTCCGCCGAGCGCCACCAGGAAATCCCGACCCGCCGATGGGCCCGGCGGAAGTTTCCCCGCACCGAGGACGCGGCAAAGCTCGCCCGCGGATTCTTCCAGGACCGGGCCACGGTCTGGGGCGTTCCCGAACTGACCTACGACGGGATGCTGATCGTGGGTGAGCTCGTCGACAACGCACTTCAGCACACCAGGTCATCGCCCGACGTGCACCTCGACCTGCGCCCGGGCCTGCTCACCATCGCCGTCGCCGACGAGAACCCGGCCCCGGCGACCCTCGTCGATCGAACCGGCGTGCGCGACCCCGGAATCGGCCTGCGGATCGTCGCCCATGCCTCGAGGGCGTGGGGCAGCAGCCGTCGCTGGTCGCGCGGAAAGGTGGTCTGGGCGACGCTCCCCTCCAGCCTCGAACTTTAGCCCGGCCACCAGGTGCGCACGGTCGCATGCATGGGTGAAAATAAGCCGCGTGACACGTCACGATCCCGATCCAGGCGGACCGGCCGGCCCGGAGGAAGAGCTCACGGTGTCGGTGTGCCGGCTCGACGGAGCGCAGGTGGTGACCGCCGAGGGCACGGTCGACCTGCGTACCGGGACACGGCTGGCCCAGGCGATCACCGCCGCCATCGCGAAGCAGCCCGCCGAGGTGGTCATCGATCTGGCCGGGGTGGACTTCCTGTCCTCAGCGGGCCTGCATGTCCTGCTCAACGCCCACCACGACGCCGCGGACCGCACGCAGCTGAGGGTGGTCGCGACCGGCAGGCCGCTGCGAACCGTCATCCTCACCGGGCTGGACCGGGTACTGGCGGTCTATCCGACCCCGACCGACGCAATCGGCCGCTGATCCGTTCGGGGCAGTGTTCGGGCGAAGAACTGCACCGGCTGGTGGCGGATGGCCACACAGCCTGGAGCGACGAACAGCTCTGGATGGACCAGCTGCGTCGCGCCAGCAAGGTGCCACACCTGCACACGGCAGGCCTTGGCGCCATCGCGCGGAGAGCCGGACCGAAGGACGGCCAGCTCGCCCGCCTGCTGGACTGGAACGCCGGACAAGCCGAGCCGGTCGTGGTTCTCCCGGGCGGCCAGACGATCGAGCGGACCGCCCCGCCGGACATCGCAGACAGGTGACTGGCGGAGCCCGAGTTGTGTGTAAGGTCTGGAGTTCGCCGGAAGACCCGGTCGCTCTCTACGGCGGGAAGGCGGTTGGAACGGGTGACCAAGCCCGACGACGTCGCCGATTCGATGCCGCGTCTGCTGTCCGCGGTGCTGGCGTCCCTGCGCGACGGCAACGATGTGTTGAGCCCGCTTGTCCGCGTTTGCCAGGCCTGTGTGTCCCTTCTTCCGGTAGACGGGGCGTCGATCTCGGTGATGCTGGGAACGCAGCACCGCCAGAGTCTCTATGCCAGCGACGCCGTGGTCGAGTACCTGGAAGAGTTGCAGTTCAGTCTCGGCGAAGGCCCGTGTTTCGAGGCGTTCGAGACCGGCAACCCCGTATTGGTACCGGATCTGGCCCAGCGGGCTGACCACACTTGGCCGGTGTTCGCCGCCCAGATCCGTTCGAAGGAGATCGGTGCCATTTTCGCGTTCCCGCTCCGTCGCGGAGCGGCCAGGTTCGGCGCGATGGACATGTACCGGCGGACACCGGGCTGGCTCTCGCAGGCCGAACTGGTCACCGCACTCCAGATCGTCGACATCGCCACCAGCGCTTTGCTGGCGGTCTCGGCCAGTGGGCCGGACGGCGAAATCAGCGAGGCCTGGCTCATGGAGCTCGTCCGCGACCGGACGGTGGTGCACCAAGCCACCGGGATCATCATCGCCGAGTTCAAGATCTCCGCCGAACAGGCACTGGCGCGACTGCGGGGTTACGCCTTCGTCGCCGGCCGTCAGGTCCAGGGCGTCGCCGAAGACCTGGTCGCCGGGCGGCTGCACCCGAGAGTGATCGACGAATGACCGCCACCCGCCTACGGATTCGGCTCCCCGGCCCTGCCCACGCCGAGCCGGCATCCTGAACAGGGGAGATGACAATGATGAACACCCCACCAGCCGGGAGCGCCCCCACTCGCGAGCAGAAGTTGGTCCGCGCCTTCGTCGACATGGCCGACACGTTGGTCGATGACTACGACGTGGTCGAGCTGCTGTACCGCCTCGCCGGTTACTGCGTTTCCCTGCTCGGCGCGACCGCGGCGGGCCTGCTGCTGTCCGACCAGCGAGGCAGCCTGCAAGTCGTGGCCGCCTCCGACGAACGCACCCGGCTGCTGGAGCTGCTGCAGCTCCAGGCCGACCAAGGCCCCTGCTTGGACGCCTACCACACCGGCGTTCCCGTCCACGCCGTCGACCTCGCCGCGGAGCAGGCCCGCTGGCCCCTGTTCGTTCCCGAAGCCCTCGCCGAAGGTTACCGCTCGGTCCAGGCCATCCCGCTGCGGCTGCGGCGCCAGGTCATCGGCGCACTGAACCTTTTCGGCAGCGACGTCACACCGCTGGGGCAGCAGGACCTCGACGTCGCCCGCGCGCTGGCCGACACGGCCACTGTCGGCATCCTGCAGGAACGAGCGATCCGCCGCGGCGAAGTCCTCACCGAGCAACTCCAGACCGCGCTCAACAGCCGGGTCATCATCGAACAGGCCAAAGGCGTGCTCTTCCACGCGGCGGGCATCCCGATGGACCAGGCGTTCGAGCGCCTGCGTTCCTACAGCCGCAGCCACAACCTGCAGCTGAGCGTGATCGCCGAGGAGCTCGCACGCGGTACCCTCGATCCCCGCACCATCCTCACCCGCGAACACGAGGGCTGACCACGATCGGCGACGCCGTCGAAGCTTCGGCGCCAACGCCGTCGCACTGGCTTCACGAGAGCAATACCAATTCATGTGCGCGCGGGACCGATGGCGCAGGATCCCCGGATCGACGTCGTCTTCACCGATCCCCGATTCTCTGCCTACCCGGACGGAACGGCTCTTTCCCCCAGCGCTCGTGGCGTCGCATCCGGGGAGATTTCCTCGGCTGCTGCGCTGCGCGGCGAGTCCGATGCCTCCAGGGCCGCGTGCCGGTGTGCGTCGAAAGCCCCGAGCTGTGCCCCCGGCGGCCAAGTTCCCTGGACCTCGTCACACCACGACGACTTCGGCGGAGGAGCCGAACCGTCACGCGGTCATCGTCACACCGAGAGTGTCCTCGAAGGACTCCGGCAGCCGGGCGGCGAGTTCGGCGGCGTCGCCCGGATGGTTCCGGATGCGGACGGCGGACGTCAGCTCGACCGGGGGCCGGGGCACGAGCCCCGGCCGGGTCATGCGGGGCTCACCGTGACCGGGTGCCGGACCACCGCGCCGAACAGGTAACCCTCTGAGTTGTACGGCGTGACTTCCGGCTGGCGGACGCCCGTGATGTCGGTCGCGCGCGCCCTCGGCGTGTGGGCACCGGTGGTGCGGGGGTGCCACGGAAACTCCCACCGCTGCCAGCCGCGGTCGAGCGCGGGCCCGGCCGGCTTCGCCCGCTCCCAGGTGGTCCATGGGCGCGCTTGCTAGCCGCTGCGCTCTCAAGGCGACGATGCGCTCGGCGAATCGGCCAGGCTCGACGAGCGACTCGTGGATGGGCAGTTCGTCCGGCGCGAAGAAGCCGTGGGCTGTGAGATGGATGTTCTGGTAGTCGATGACTACGCATACGCTCTGGTCGCTCACAGCGAGCTCCAAATAAAAGGCCCCACCAGTCCCGGAGGACGGTGGGGAGCAATGGCTACAACTTACAGCACTCACCCAGTCGCTGCCTACGTGCGTCCCGTTACAACCCCCGCAGAGAGCAATCGAGAGCCCCTACGTCGCCCCAGACTGAGCAGTGGGTGTGAGCTACCCCCGGTTTGTCCGGACACCTTGGCGTTGCCAGGCAAAGTATCTCAGTCGAACAGATTCATCAGCCAGTTCCAGCCCTTCGGGGATGCCGAACGACGCCGACCACGTGTCGGACACCCTGCCGTGCACCTCGGCCGGAAACGGCAGGCCCTCGGCACCCACGCCGCCGCTCAACTCACCGACATACACCGGACGCCCTGACTGTCGGTACCCCACGAGAAGTCAGCCCCACCGAAGTAGTAGTCGCCAGCGCTGAAGGCCCGCCGCGCAGAACGGGCTGTGTCGTCGCTTCGTGAAAACTGACCCCCAGGAGTCTTCCGAAAGTTGACCCCCTCTGAGGTAGGAGGGTGCTGAACGTGGAGGACTGGGCGGAGA
>NZ_JBVKDO010000047.1:0-26200 GCF_055633805.1 Amycolatopsis sp. NPDC114478
GCCAGGTGGTACCGCTGGTCGGCGTTGTCCGCGGCGTCGCCCAACGCCTTCTCGACCGGGCTCGACCCCTTGGTCGGCGTGGTGAGTGAACTCATCGGGCCCCTCCCGCTCGGTGGGTTACTCCGATCGTCACACCGGTCCGCCGGGAATGCACGTCGTTGCATCGAAGATGAATCGCTTGACAACTGCGAGATCAGCGGAAATCGGGTGTGCGAGCTAGGCTTGCGGCGAATCTGCATCGGAGGTGTGCGTGGTTTTCGAGTTCTCCAGCGTCGTCGACGCGCCCGTCGACGAGGTGTTCGCCTGGCACGGCCTGCCCGGGGCGATCACGCGGCTCGCGCCGCCGTGGCAGCCGGTGCGGGTCGGGGCGGAGGCCGGGTCCCTGCGCGACGGGACGGCCGAGCTGGTCCTGCCCGGCGGGCCGAAGTGGATCGCGGCGCACCAGGCCGCCGCGTACCGGCCACCGCACCAGTTCGTCGACCGCCTGGCCACGCCGGTGCTTTCGACCGTCCTGCCGTGGCAGCACACCCACCGGTTCGAAGCCGACGGCCCCGGTCGCACGGTCGTCACCGACCACGTGGAGACCCCGGTGCCGGCGGCGCTGCTGCGGTCGATGTTCGCCTACCGCCACCGGCAGCTGGCCGCGGACCTGGCGGCGCAGCGGCGGTACTGGCACGAGCCGCTGACCGTCGCGGTGACCGGCGCGAGCGGCCTGGTCGGCACGTCGTTGACGGCGCTGCTCACCACCGGCGGGCACCGGGTGGTCCGCTTGGTCCGGCGGCCCGCGCGCACCCCCGACGAACGAACCTGGCAGCCCGAGGAGCCCGCCGCCGACCTGCTCGCCGGCGTCGACGCCGTGGTCCACCTCGCCGGCGCGTCGGTCGCCGGACGGTTCGGCGAACGCCACCGGCGGGCCGTGCGGGACAGCCGGATCGGCCCGACCCGCGAGCTCGCCGAGCTGGCGGCCCGCACCCCGGACGGGCCCGGCGTGCTCGTCACGGCGTCCGCCGTCGGGTTTTACGGGCCGGAACGCGGTGACGAGGTCCTCACCGAGGACAGCGCCCGCGGCACCGGCTTCCTCGCCGACGTCGTCGACGACTGGGAGGCCGCCACCGGACCCGCCGCCGCGGCGGGGATCCGCGTCGTCCGGGTGCGCACCGGCCTGGTGCTCAGCCCGCGCGGCGGCGTGCTGCGGCTGCAGCGCCCCCTCTTCGCGGCCGGGCTGGGCGGCCCGCTCGGGACCGGCCGGCAGTGGACGCCGTGGATCGGCCTCGACGACCTGACCGACATCTACCTGCGGGCGCTGACCGACCGGGCCCTCGCCGGCCCGGTCAACGCCGTCGCCCCGGAGCCGGTGCGCAACGCCGAGTACACCCGCGTCCTCGCGCGGGTGCTGCACCGCCCGGCGGCGCTCGCGGTGCCGTCGATCGGGCCGCGGCTGCTGCTCGGCCGGGAAGGCGCCCGTGAGCTGGCGCTCGCCGACCAGCGCGGGTGCCCGCGGCGACTGCTCGACACCGGCCACGAATTCCGCCACTCCGAGCTCCGGGACGCCCTCGCCCACGTGCTGGGCGCCGACTCCGGTGTCCCGGCCCGGCCGACCGCAGGAGAACCGGTATGACCACCGTGCACCGCCCCGCTCCGCCGCTCGCCCTGGCCGGGTTCGTCGCGGCGGTGGCCGTCGTCGCCGCCGTCGGCAGCCTCGCCGCCACGCGGTCGCGCGCGGTCTACTCCGGACTGGCGCAGCCGCCGTGGGCGCCGCCGTCCTGGCTGTTCGGTCCCGTGTGGACAGTGCTGTACGTGCTGATCGCGGTGTCCGGCTGGCTGTTCTGGCGCACCGGGGCCCTGCGCCGCGAGTTCGCCTGGTACGCGGGCGGCCTGGTGCTCAACGCGGCGTGGACGCCGTTGTTCTTCGCCGCGGGCGCCTACACCGTCGCGTTGGTGGAGATCGTGGTGCTGGACGTCGTGATCGCGGCGACCGCCCTCGTGTTCCGCCGCCGCTCGGCGACGGCCGCGGCCTTGCAGCTGCCGTACCTGGCGTGGACGCTGTTCGCGACCGCGCTCAACGCGGCGATCGTCGTCCTGAACTGATCGGAGAACCGGCTTGCTCGACACCCTGCTCGACCGCACGGTGGCCCTCGGCTACTCGCGCCTCGGCTACGCGCTGCGCCGGCGCACGTGGGCGGCGGACGACCCCGCGCCGGACGCCCTGCGCGGCCGGGTCGCCCTGGTGACCGGCGCGAGTTCCGGCCTGGGCGAGGCCACGGCCATCGGATTAGCCCGGCTGGGCGCGGAGGTGGTGCTGGTGGTGCGCAACCTCGAACGCGGCGACTCAGCGCTCGACCGCGTGCGCGCGGCGGTGCCGGACGCCAAGGTCCGGACGGCCCGGTGCGACGTCTCCTCGTTCGCTTCGGTGCGGGAGTTCGCGGCCCGGGAGCCGCGGGTGGACGTCCTGGTGCACAACGCCGGGGTGCTGCCGCCGGAGCGGACCGAAAGCGTCGACGGGCACGAGATCACGTTCGCGACGCACGTGCTCGGGCCGTTGCTGCTGACCGAGCTCCTGCGTCCCGCGTTGCGCGACGCGCGGGTGATCTTCGTGTCGTCCGGCGGGATGTACACCCAGCGGCTCGCGGCCGACGACCCGGAGTTCCTCGACGGCCGTTACCGCGGCGCGACGGCGTACGCGCGGACGAAGCGGATGCAGGTCGAGCTGACGCCGTTGCTGGCGGAGCGCTGGCGGGCGGACGGGATCGCCGTGCACAGCACGCATCCCGGGTGGGCGGACACCCCGGGGCTCGCGGATTCGCTCCCGGCGTTCCGCCGGCTGCTGGCACCGGCGCTGCGCACGGCGGCGGAGGGGGCCGACACGGCGGTCTGGCTCGCGGCGACCCAGCCGGGGGTCTCGCCGGGGCGGTTTTGGCACGACCGCCGGGACCGCCCGACGCACGTACTCCCCGGGACGCGTCCGGCTCCGGGCGAGGCGGAGCGCCTGCTGCGGTACTGCCTGGCGGCCGTGGGCTTGTGAACGCCCCGGTGGTGCTCACGGCGACGGTGGACGAGGTGACCCAGGCGGCGTGGGATTCTTTGCGCCGGGCGTGGTTTCCGCCGGAGCGGCTGGTCGTCGGGGCGCACGTGACGTTGTTCCACGCGTTGCCGGGGATTCACGAGGACGAAGTCGTCACCGAGTGCGCGGCGGTTGCGGGCTCGAGGGGCCCGTTCACCCTTGCGGTGGACGGGGTTCGCTCACTGGGCCGCGGGGTGGCGCTCGTTGTCCGGTCTCCGGAACTGGTGGCGGTGCACGTGCGGGTGCGGAGTCGGTGGGTGGAGTGGCTGACGCCGCAGGACAAGCAGCCGTTGAAGCCGCACGTGACGGTGCAGAACAAGGTGAGTCCCGAGACGGCGGCGGCGACCCTCGAGGTGCTGCGCGAGGATTTCGGCCCCCGCGAGGGAACGGCGACCGGGCTGGCGGTGTGGCGTTACGCGGGCGGCCCGTGGGAGCCGGTGACGGCGCTGCCTTTCGGCGGGTGAACTCCGGTGCGGGAGGGCTGGTTCGCCTCGGGGGCGGCGCCGGCTCGGTGGGTTTGTCCTGCTGCCGCGGGAGGCAGGTTCGTCTCGCGGGCGACCCAGGCTCGGCCGGTGGATTCGCCCCCGCGGCAGCAGGACCGGCATGCTGGTCGGGCGAGCGCGTCCAGCGAGCGAGGAGGACCGATGGCCCTGCCGACCACCATGACCGCCTGGCGCGTCACGCGGCCCGGGCCGATGGCTTCCCACCCCCTCGAAGCCGCCCACGTCCCGGTCCCGCGGCCCGCCGCCGGTGAGCTGCTCGTGCGGGTGCGCGTCTGCGGCGTCTGCCGTACTGACCTGCACGTCGCGGAAGGCGACCTCCCCGTCCACCGGCCCGGGGTCACGCCGGGGCACGAGGTCGTCGGCGAGGTCGCCGGACTTGGCGCCGACGTCACCGGGTTCGGGATCGGCGACCGGGTGGGGATCGCCTGGCTGCGCCACACCTGCGGCACCTGCCGCTTCTGCTTGCGGGGCCGGGAAAACCTCTGCCCGGACTCGCGGTACACCGGCTGGGACGCCGACGGCGGCTACGCCGAGTTCGCGGTCGTCCCGGCGGCCTACGCGCTGGCCCTGCCCGCCGGCTACTCCGACGACGAGCTGGCACCCCTCCTCTGCGCCGGGCTCATCGGCTACCACGCGCTCGCCCGCGCCGAGGTCCCCGACCGGGGCCGCCTGGGCATCTACGGCTTCGGCGGCAGTGCGCACCTGACCGCCCAGGTGGCGATCGCCCGCGGGGCCACCGTCCACGTCGTGACGCGCAGCGCCGAAGCCCGGGAACTCGCCCTGGCGCTGGGCGCCGCGTCAGCCGGCGACGCGCCGCCCGAGCCCCTGGACTCGGCGATCCTGTTCGCTCCCGTCGGCACCCTGGTCCCGCCGGCGCTGGAAGCGCTCGACCGCGGCGGCACGCTGGCGATCGCGGGCATCCACCTGTCCGACGTCCCGCCGCTGAACTACCAGCGCCACCTGTTCCAGGAACGTCAGGTCCGCAGCGTCACGGCGAACACGCGGGCCGACGCGCGGGAGTTCCTCGACTTCGCCGGGACGCACCACCTGAGCGTCAGCACCGTGCCCTACGCCTTGGCCGACGCCGACCGGGCGCTGACGGACCTCGCCGCCGACCGGGCCACCGGCGCGGCGGTGCTGCGGGCCGGCTGAACCTGGCGGGCGACCCGACCTTCAGGCCTGCGGCGTGAGCAGGACGACCGGGATCACGCGCTCGGTCTTCCGCGCGTACTCGGCGTACAGCGGGAAGATCTCGACCATCCGCGGCCAGAGGGCCTCCCGCTCGGCCGGCGACGCCACGCGGGCGTGGGCGGTGAACCGGCGGGGGCCGACCTGGACGCCGACGCTCGGCTCGGCCTCCAGGTTCTTGAACCACGCCGGGGCCTCGTCGGCGCCGCCTTTGGAGGCGACGACGACGAAGTCGTCCCCGGACCTGCCGTAGATCAGGCAATTGCGGCGTGGCTCGCCCGTCCGGCGGCCGGTCGTGGCGAGCACCAGCGTGTACACGCCGTTCGATTCGTGACCCTCGGTGCCGCCCGAGGCCAGGTACGCGCGGGTCTGCTCGGCGACCCAGTCCCAGCTCGAGTCGGCGGCGCGGTCGAGGTCGGCGGCGACGGCCATGGTGGCGGTCCTTTCCGGTGCGGTCGGTCGTGGTCGATCGTGCCGGGGACGGAGCCGGTCCCGCGTTCTCGACACGCGGTCACCGCCGCATCCGCGGATCGTGCGACGGGTCGGGGTACAGCGGCGGGCACCCCTGGTCGACGGCCTCGGGACGCAGCTCGTAGTGCCACGGCTCGTTGCGGTAGACCTGGCACAGCCCGTACCTGCCGCCGTGCTCGGCCAGCCACGCCCGGGCGTCGGGTGGCCAGACGTCGACCGCGTCGCCCGAAACGTGCGCCGACGTGGCGGGCGTGGCCACCCAGCGGGCGGCCTCCGCCGGCGAGCCGTACTTCGCGACCGCCTGCCGGAACAGGTGCTCCTGGTACTCCGGGGACCGCCAGCCGCCGTTGACGAAGAACCCGAACGCGGCGTCCGCGGCGGCCCGGCGCAGGGCACCGAGCAGGGCGGGGTCGAGGTTGACCACGGCCGGGGTCGTGTCGTCGAAGACCGGCACCGGCCGGGGGACGGCGCCGTGCGCGGTGAAGTCCATGCCCCCAGTCGAGGCGGCGGGGCGTTGCCGGCCCGTATGCGGTTTTCGATAAGCCGGCGATACGGGCCCGCTCGTAGCATCGGGGGCATGCGTGTGCTGGTCGTCGAGGACGAACCCTTCCTGGCCGAGGCGATCCGCGACGGGCTGCGCCTGGAAGCGATCGCGGCCGACATAGCCGGCGACGGTGACACCGCGCTCGAGCTGCTGAGCGTCAACGCCTACGAGCTCGCGGTCCTCGACCGCGACATCCCCGGCCCCTCGGGCGACGAGATCGCCGAACGCATCATCGCCTCCGGCAGCGGCATGCCGATCCTCATGCTCACCGCCGCCGACCGGCTCGACGACAAGGTCACCGGGTTCGAGCTCGGCGCCGACGACTACCTCACCAAGCCGTTCGAGCTCCGGGAGCTCGTGCTGCGGCTGCGCGCGCTAGACCGCCGGCGCGCCCACAACCGGCCGCCGGTGCGGGAGCTCGCGGGCCTGCGGCTGGACCCGTTCCGCCGCGAGGTCCACCGCGACGGCCGGTACGTCGGGCTGACCCGCAAGCAGTTCGCCGTGCTGGAGGTCCTCGTCGGCGCCGAAGGCGGGGTCGTCAGCGCCGAAGAGCTCCTCGAGCGGGCCTGGGACGAGAACGCCGACCCCTTCACCAACGCCGTCCGCATCACCGTCTCCGCCCTGCGCAAGCGGCTCGGCGAGCCCTGGCTCATCGCCACCGTGCCCGGCGTCGGCTACCGCATCGAAGCCCCGGGAGGCGACCGTGGGTAGGAAGCCCGGCCTGAGCCTCCGCCTCAAGCTCACCCTCAGCTACGCCGGCTTCGTCATGGTCGCCGGGGCGCTGCTGCTCGCGGCGGTGGGACTCTTCCTGCTGTACTACCAACGGCTCGGCATGGAAACCATGCCGGTGGTGATGTCGCCGCCGGGCCGGGTCCTCATCCGCGGCTTCGCGCCGTCCGCGATCGCGGTGCTGATCTTCCTGCTGGTGTTCGGCCTCGCCGGGGGCTGGGTGCTGGCGGGCCGGATGCTCGCTCCGCTGACCCGCGTCACCGACGCCACCCGCCTCGCCGCCGATGGCTCGCTCTCGCACCGGATCCGGCTCCCGGGCCGCAAGGACGAGTTCCGCGAGCTCGCCGACGCCTTCGACACCATGCTGGAGCAGCTCGAATCCCACGTCACCGCGCAGCAGCGGTTCGCGGCCAACGCGTCCCACGAGCTCCGCACCCCGCTGGCCGTGACGCGGACGCTGCTCGACGTCGCCCGCAAGGACCCCACCCGCGACACGGGCGAGCTCGTCGACCGCCTGCACGCGGTCAACACCCGGGCGATCGACCTCACCGAGGCGCTGCTCGTGCTCAGCCGGGCCGACCGCCGGTCGTTCGCCCGGGAACGCGTGGACCTGTCGCTCACGGCGGAAGAAGCCGCCGAGACGCTGCTGCCGCTCGCGGAGGAACGCGGCGTCACCATCGAGACGTCCGGCGAGCCGACGCCCACGCTCGGGTCGCCCGCGCTCCTGCAGCAGCTGACGACGAACCTGGTGCACAACGCGATCGTCCACAACCTGCCCGGGGAAGGCACGGTGTGGGCCACGACGAGCGTGCGCCCCGGCAGCGTGGTGCTCACGGTCGAGAACACCGGCGCGGCGCTGACGCCCGAGCTGGTGTCGACGCTCGTCGAGCCGTTCCGCCGCGGCACGGAACGCATCCGCACCGACGACGCCGGCGTCGGGCTCGGCTTGGCGATCGTGCACAGCATCACCCAGGCCCACGACGGGACGTTGACGCTGACCCCGCGCGACGGCGGCGGGCTCCACGTCACGGTCCGGCTGCCCATCTGCGTCGCCCGCCTCCCGCGGTGAGGTCCTTGAAGTAGCTGTGCGAGGTCGACGTGCGCAGGTAGCCGAGACCTTCGTAGAACGGGTGGGATTCGGGGCGCACGACGTTCGAGCGGACCACGATCGCGGGCAGGCCGTGCCGGGCCGCCCACTGTTCGGCGGCCCGGACGAGCGTGCGGCCGAGGCCGGCCCGGCGGGCCGCCGCGTCGACGACCAGCCCGGTGATCTCGGCGTGTTCGTCCTGGTGCAGCAGGGCGGGCCGCCGCTCGACGCCGACGTAGCCGTCGATGCGGGCGCCGTCGGCGGCGACGAACACCTGCTGCGCGGCCGAATCGAGGATGCCGGCCAGCCGGCGGGTCACGGCGCCGGCGTCGCCCGGGTACCCGAGCTGGGCCAGCAGCCCGGCCAGCCGCGGGGCGTCGGCGGCCCGCACCGGGCGGATCTCCCGGCTATCCGATGGGGAAGTCAAAGTACGTGTCCGGGTAGGGCTCGTCGGTCAGGGTGTAGTGCCACCACTCGCGGTCGTACCGCCGGAACCCGCACGACTCCATGATGGAGCAGAGATCGTTCCGGTTCCGCGCTTCGGTCTCGGTGATCCCGCTCGCGCCGTGGTGGGAGATCGCGTCCATCAGGTCGTGGTCGCCGCCCATGGCCGCGAGCTCGCCGGTGTCCACGTGGTACAGCGTCAGGTCGACCGTGCTGCCGCGGCTGTGGCCCGACTTGGTGGCCACATAACCCTTTTCGAACATCTCGGCCCGGTCGAGCCTCGGGTAGTGCCGCGGCTTCGTCCGGCCGTCCTCCGGCCGCCGGGACCAGCGCAGGAAGCAGTCCACCGCGCGCTGCGGGCGGTAGCCGTCCCACAGCAGCAGGCCGAACCCGCGGGACGCCGCCTTCTCCTGCGCCCGCCGCAGGGCCGTGCCCAGCGCCGTGGTGCCGACGACTCGGTTCGCCAGGTAGCCGTCGACCGGTTTGCCGGTGAAGTTGTCCCAGGTGGCGTACTTGGCGTCCCAGCGGATGCCGGGCGCGACCTCGTCCACGTACACGAAATCGGCCTTCACCGGGGGTTCTCCTTCAACGCCAGCGACACCACCCGGTCGAGCACGTCGCCGAGCGAGATCCCCGCGGCCGCCATCATCCGCGGGTACCGGCTGTAGGACGTCAGGCCGGGCAACGTGTTGACCTCGTTGAGGACCACGGTCCCGTCGTCCTGCAGGAACATGTCCACTCGGGACAGTCCCCGGCAGCCCAGGACGCGGTACACGGCCTTGGCCGTCTCCAGGACGAGGGAGCGCGCCTCTTCGGGGATGTCGGCGGGCACGATGAACGTCGAGTTCTCGGAACCGCTTTCCGGGTTGCTTTCCTGGTGGATCTTGAAGAAGCCGTGGGTCAGCGCGACCCGGTCCAGCTCGCCGGTGACCAGGTCCGGGTCGTCGCCCAGCACGGCGCAGCCGATCTCGCGGCCGGCGACGGCTTCTTCGATCAGGACCTTCGAGTCGAATTGCCGTGCGGTTTCCACCGCACCGGCGAGTTCTTCTTCGCGCGTCACTTTGCTGACGCCGAAAGAAGAACCCGACCTGGCGGGTTTGACGAACACCGGGAAGGTGAGCCGGTCGGGATCGACCTTCTCGTCCGCGGTGACCGTCCGGAACTCCGGCGTTGCGATCCCCGCGCTCCGCACGGCCAGGTACGTCAGGGACTTGTCCATGCACAATGCGGAACTCTGGACGTCACAGCCGGCGTACGGAACGCCGGCGAGTTCCAATAAACCCTGCGTCGCACCGTCCTCCCCGAGCCGGCCGTGCAGGAGCGGCAGCACGACGTCGAGGCGGATCGTCTCGTACTTCCCGTCTTCCAGGACGAGCAGGCCGTGCACGCCGCGGTCCGGGGACAGCACGGCCGGGCGGCACCGGCCGGTTTCCCAGCCGGGGGCGGGGCCGTCGCACAGCAGCCAGGTGCCGGCGCGGGTGATCCCGATCCAGAACGGCTCGTACTTTCCGGTGTCGAGGTGCTTCGCGACCTCTTGCGCGGATTTCACGGAAACGGGGTGCTCTTCGGTGGATCCCCCGAAGATGATTCCGACCTTCACCTTATCCATGTCGCAGCTCGCTTTCGAAGGTCAGGCAGTTGATGAGGCTGTTTTCGACGGTGTCGCTCAGCGCGTGGTCCGTGTAGTACGCGGTGTGCGGGCTGATCAGCACGTTGGGCATGCTTTGCAAGCGCACCAGCAAATCGCTGTCCGGTGATCTGGTGCGGTGGTCGGCGTAGAAGATCCCTTCCTCCCCTTCGAGGACGTCCAGCGCCGCGCCGCCCAGCCGGCCGCTTTCCAGCGCCTCGACCAGCGCGCGGGTGTCCAGGAGCGGACCGCGGCCGGTGTTGACGACGACCGCGCCGCGCTTGAGCTGCGCGATGCGGCGGGAGTCGAGGAGGTGGTGGGTGTCCGCGGTCAGCGGCGTGTGCAGCGTGACGACGTCGCTCAGCTGCAGCAGCTCCTCGAGCGAGGTGTAGTCGGCGGAGTTCCGCGGCCGGATGTCGTAGGCCAGCACGCGGCAGCCGAAGCCGCGCAACCGGTCCATGACCGCCACGCCGATGCGGCCGGTCCCGATGACCCCGACGATCAGGTCGCGCAGTTCCCGCCCGCGCACGTCGGGCTGCCGGTAGTCGTAGACGTCCGCGCGCCGGAGCAGGGCTTTGACGTCCCGCGCCACCATCAGCATCAGCATGACGGTGTAGTCGGCCACGCTGTCCGGCGAATAGGCGACGTTCCCGACCTCGATGCCGACGCTCTTCGCGTAGTCGACGTCGAGGTGGTCGAACCCGATGCTGCGCGTGGAGAGGTACCGCACACCGGCCCGGCTGAGAGCGTCCAGGGTGGCGTTCGTGATCGCGGTCTTGTGCGCGACGCTGACGCACCGGTTTCCGCACGCCAGCTCGACGGTGGCTTCGGAAAGCGCGGCGCCGGTGATGGTCGGCACGACGCCGCAGCGAGGCGCCAGCTCACGGAACAACGCGGCCTCGTCCGGCTCGCAGCCGTAGATCGTGATGCCCAGCGCCGTGTCGGTCATGCCCGCCAGTCAAGGCGAGGCGGTGTTGCCGGCACGTATGCGTTTTCCGATACGCCGACGATAAGGCGAGCCGCCGCGGATCACCGCGGCGGCTCGCTTCGGGCCCGGATCAGAGCAGCGCGAACTTCTGGGCGCCCGAGCCGTTGCAGTCCCAGATCTGCAGGCGCGTCCCGTTGCCGGTGGCGCCGTTGGGGGAGTCGAGGCAGCGGCCGGACTGCGGGTTGCGCAGGGACCCGTCCGCCTGCTGCGTCCACCCCTGGCCGCCGACGCCGTTGCAGTCCCACAGCTCGACTTGGGTGCCGTTCGCCGTCCCGTTGCCGTTGATGTCGAGGCAGCGGCCCAGCGTGCGCAGCGCGCCGCCGGAGAGGTGGAACCAGTGCTGGTCGACGGCGAAGGACTGGCAGTCCCACAGCTGCACGGCAGTGCCGTTGCCGCCGGTGTCGTCGCCGGCGACGTCGACGCACTTGCCGCCGGGGCCGGTGATCGGGCCGCCGCCGGTGACGGAGAACTTCTGCGCCGCGGAGCCGTTGCAGTCCCAGATCTGCAGGCGCGTCCCGTTGCCGGTGGCGCCGTTGGGGGAGTCGAGGCAGCGGCCGGACTGGGGGTTGCGCAGCGAGCCGTCGGCCTGCTGCACCCACTTCTGGCCGCCGACGCCGTTGCAGTCCCACAGCTCGACCTGGGTGCCGTTCGCGGTGCCGTTGCCGTTGATGTCGAGGCACCGGCCCAGAGTGGACAGTGACGAGTCCGCGTTGTGCGCCCAGTGCTGGTCGGCCGCGTTCGCCTGGCAGTCCCACAGCTGCACGGCGGTGCCGTTGCCGCCGGTGTCGTCGCCGGCGACGTCCAGGCACTTGCCGCCGGGGCCGGAAACCGTGGCGGCGTAGGGCGGCGTGCCGGTGCTGCCCGCGTAGCCGACGGAGACCACATTGGACTGGACGGCGTCGTCCGCGGCGTCGGTCGGGTAGCCCGCTGTCATCACGCCTTCGAAGAACGAGCCGATGGAGGCGTTGCTGTTGTCGCCGCCGGTGCCGAGCACGATCGAGCCCTCCTGGTGCATCGGCGTGTACCCGCCCGAGGGCAGCGTGCCGTTGTACCAGGTGGTGAGGCCGCCGCCCTGGGAGTTGCCGCCCTTGAGCGCGAAGGTGGTCTGGCCGTTGTTCTTCAGCAGCGCGGTGACGAACGGCGTGGCGTTGCCGCGGTTGGCGGTGTTGGACCGGTTGCCTTGGAACAGGCCGTTTTCGAGGTCGCCCGCGACCCACGGCCCGATGCCGGTGCAGGGCGGGAAGTAGCAGGTGGTGCCGAGGTTGACGGCGTCCATGTGGCCGTTGCCGGTGTCGGCGATCTGCGCCTCGACGTTGCCGTAGTCGAAGCAGCAGCCGCCGTTGACGTGCGTGCCGCTGGCGACCATGTACATGCCTTCGGGCTGGCCGTTGACCGCGACGCCGGCGCCGACGTAGTGCCGGTACCCGGTGCCGGGGGAGACGTAGACGCCGTAGACCTTGTGCCCGCCGGCGGTGACCGGCAGGGCGGTCGCGACGGCGGCGACGTCCTGCCCGCCCGCGGTGCCCGGACCTTCGACGGTGAGGTCGTTGTGGCGCGGCGACTGGTCGTAGATGACGGTGATGACGCAGGAAGTCCCGGCGCAGAAGGAGTCCTGCGCGGCGGCGTTGGCGTACCCGCCGGTGGCGAGCAGGCCGATGTCCGTTTCGGCCCGGTCGGAGGCGCGCTGCACGCGGTAGAGCGCGCCACCGTAGGCCGAGTAAAGGGCCCGGGTGGTGCTGTGCGCGGCAACGCAGGCGGTACCGGCGGAACCGTAGATGTCGCAGGGCAACGACCCGGCGGCCTGCGCGGGGGCGGCCAGGCCGAGCACGGTGCCGAGGACGAGCAGGAGGGTGGCGAGCAGCCTTCGACCGGCGGACACGGGAACCTCACTCTCGAGCCGCAGGTCAGCGACCCGGGCGGATTTTTACAACGTTGTATTTCCGGGAGAGAAGGGTGACGCGGGGGAAGCGATCGGGATGGGGGAAGGGTAGGGCCGGGTTCTCGGCCGTGTCAACGGTAGTGGTCCAGTCCACCACCGGACGGCGTAGAGCGGGACCGCGGGCGCCGGACTCGGCGGGTTCGATCTCTGCGTACCTCAGCCGCCGGGTGGATCCTCGGCGTCGAAGCGGAAGGTCGACTTGAGTTCGCTGCGGATCCGGGCTTCGACCCCTCCCTCTTCTTGTCGAACTCGGTGACGTTGCGCTGGAACCGCAGCTTCGCCGCCTTGATGATTTCGGGGTAGAGCTTCTGCCACTCCAGATCACGGGGATCGCGTGAGCCGTCCTCGCTCTTCGGGTGCGTGAACGGGTTCAACGACTCGTCCTGCCAGTCGTGCTGGGCGTAGTTGTACCGGTCGACGTCTACTGGCCAAGCAGGAATCGGCGGCACGTGCCTCCCGGGTTCAGCTGATCGGCCACGCGGTCCGCGGCGATGCGCGCCCGCGTTTCGCGTAACGGCCCGCGGTCGACCCGCCGATCACCGCCACCCAAGGCAGGTCGAGATGTCCGATCCACAGCGTGATGTCGTGAAAGAGCTGCCCCATGACCGCCCGGAACCCGTTGTCACGGGTGAACCATCGACAGTCCGGAATCTGTAACAACGCCCCGCGCGGGGAGCGACTCCTGGCCGGGACAGTCGGGTCGGAAGGAGTGTCATGGCGGTCGATGTCGATGCGGGGCGGAACCAGAACTGCTGGCGGTGCCGGGCCGTCAACCTGCCCGGGGACGGGTTCTGCCAGCAGTGCGGCGCCTCGCTCGTCCACCGCGACAACACCACCCGCTACCTCTGCGCCGCCGCTCAGCTCAGCCAGGACTACGCCGACGCCGCCATGCGGGAGTTCCTCGTCGAACCGCTGCGGGCCATTCCGCCCACCCCCGGGGTCGACAGCGCCGCCGTGCTGCGGGAAGCCGTCGCCGCGCGCACCCGGCGGCGGATCCGGGACGGCGTTCTTCTCGTGCTGCTGCTGGTTTTCCTCTTCGTCGACCCCGCCGCGCTGCTCTTCTGGCTCTTCGCCGCCGTCGTGCTGGCGCTCGTCCCCGGCCCTTTCCGGGCGCGGGGCATCGGCGACTTCGTCGTCGCCGTCGGGCTCATGGCCACCGCTGCCTTCGTCACGAGCATCCAAGTCGCGAGCACCGTGCTGGCGGCCGGCCGTTTCGGCTCCTCGTCGGCCGTGGACAGCGCGTTCCGCACGTTCGTCCTGACCGTCGTGCTCGGCCTGCTGATGGCCGGGGTCCTGCTCGCCGACCGGCTGGCCGTGCGGTTCCTCGTCCTGCGGCGGTTCCGCCGAGGCACCTTCGTCGCCGACGGGCGCCGGAGCCCCTCCGAAGGCGAACGGCGGCTGCGCGGGCTCGGGCTCGACGCCTTCCAGCTGCCGCTGCAGCGGGTGGTCGCCGCCGAAGAAGCGAGTCACGAAGCCGGTGCCGACGTCGTCGTGCACCGCGGCTTCTCGCCCTTCGTCGGCGCCGGCATCCCGGTGCACCAGCAGGTGATCACCCTGCCGCTCGACTCCTCGGACGACGACGTCGCACCGCGGCCGATCAGCGTCCCCGAGCTGCAGCAGCACGTCGGAGAGGCGATCGAGCTGCTCAAGGAGACGTCGTCGCTGGGACCCGGCCGCCGCCTCGAAAACCTGATCCACCGCGAGCAGGTGCTCGTGCCCGCCGACCGGCTCGTCGTCGACCACCGCGCGGTCCCCGAGATCCTCGCGAGCCTCGACCGTCCGCCTGTCCACTGGCTGCCGGTCGACCGGGCGCGCGCCCTGTCCGACAGCGTCGTGGAATGGGCGCGCTACTACCGCTGCTACCGCGTCGAATCCTGGGACCGCGACCTCGCCACGTCGTGCTACCTCCACGTCGGGACCGACCAGCGGATGCTGTACCTGGAGTGGCAGTTCCTCGCGCTGCTGCCGATCGCGCCGGAGTTCCGCGCGATCGACCGGCACCACTCGCTGGCCCGCTCGCTCGGCCACACCCTGCTGGAGCTGTGGGTCCTGCCGGCGACGGTGTTCCGCCGCGCGAGCTCGGTGTTCCGGCCGTTCAAGCCGCTGCGGCAGGACGCCGGCGAGGCCGTCCCGGCCAAGTACGGCGCCGACCGCAGCCTGCGCGAGCTGGCCCAGGCCGACCGGGTGCAGAGCTACTTCCAGGACGTCGACGTCGAACGGTACGTGCGGATCCTGGACGCGACGCTGTTCCGCGCGGTCGGGCAGTACCTCCAGGACCGCGGCTACTCGGTGGTCGAGTTCATGAAACTGGCCGACCCGGTCGTCAACAGCTACGACATGCGCGGCAGCACGTTCGTCGACTCGGCCGTCGGCACGAAGAGCAAAGTGACCAACAACAACGGTTCCGCGAAGGGAAAGCAGACGAATGGGTGACCGGTACGACTTCCGCGACGCGACCATCTCCGCCAGCGCCATCGGCACGGGCGCCACGGTGCACAACGACTCCGCGGCGGCCGCGTCGGTGCCCGAGCTCGTCGCCGCCCTCGTGCGGTCGCGGGAGGCGATCGCCGCTGCGGCCCCCGAGCCCGACCGCGAGGAGGTGCGCGACGCGCTCGCCAGGATCGAGGCGGAACTGCGCAGCGACACCCCGCGCGGCGCGGTCGTCAGCTCCCGCTGGAAAACGGTCACCACGCTGATCGGCACGCTCACCGAGCCCGTCGGCAAGATCGCCGAAATGGTGGCGAAACTGTTCGGCTAGGTCACCGGGGCTTGGAGTTGCCCGCCGGGCCGCCGGTGTGCATGAGCCGGCTGGCGTGGCAGTCATCGCGGGCGAAGTTCTGTTCGTCGCACCACGCGTTGGCTTCCTCCGCCGTCGGGAAGGCCGCCGGCTCGAGGGTCACCCAGAATTCGTGGCGTGAGAAGTTCGTGAAATCGCCGGAATTGACCATGATGGCGTCGGGAAAGCGGTCGTGCAGCCGCCGGAAGTCCGTCATGATCGCCGGGTAGTCGTAGGTCACGCCGCCGACGACGAGGCCGAGGCTCTTCGACGACAGCTGTGGAACCCAGCGCCCGACGATGCTTTCGGCGACCGCGCTGTCGCCGGTGACCTGCCGGCGCAGGTCCGCCTCGGTGACCGGCAGCGGAGCCACGCTCGACGTCACGGTTTCCGTCGGCGCCAGCGCTTGCGCCGTC
Source organism: Amycolatopsis sp. NPDC114478 (assembly GCF_055633805.1). Lineage (NCBI taxonomy): Bacteria > Bacillati > Actinomycetota > Actinomycetes > Pseudonocardiales > Pseudonocardiaceae > Amycolatopsis > Amycolatopsis sp. NPDC114478. Next base: position 15,774 of record NZ_JBVKDO010000047.1, read on the forward strand.
GTCACGGGGACGGTCACCGGCGAAGCGGCGGGCTCCGGCTGCGCGGGGTCCGAGCCCCGCGTCAGGGCGAAGGTCGTCACCCCCGCCGTCGCCACGAGGACGACCGCGGCCACCACGAAACCCGTGGTCTGCCGTGATCGTGGCGCGCCCGGCGAAGCGACGGCGGGGGCGTTCTGCGGCTCCGGGGAAACTCCGCCGGCGGGCGTTCCGCACGACCCGCAGAACCGGGCTTGCGGGGCGAGTTCCCGTCCGCACGTCGAGCAGGGGTTCATACCCCGGAAGTCCGCGCGCGGGGACGCGCTGTTACACCCGGCCGCCGTTTTTCGCATTCCTTTTCCGGGTGGTTATGTTCTGAACAACTGTGCGAATCCGTTTCCGGACCGGTGCCGTGGAATCTACCGGAACGGCCGGCAGCCGGCTCGGCCGGCGTCTGCGACAACAACGTCGACGTCCTGGGTGTGCCGGATAACGCCAGTCCCACCTCCCGGCGCCTACGGTTCGAGCTGTCCCTTGTGGACGGACCCGACGACCCGCCCGTCCGACAGCAGCCACGCGGCCTCGCGCCCACCGAGGCGTTCCGCGGCCGCGGCCCGGGTTTCGCCGAGGCCGACGGCGGGCAGGGACGCGGTGACGTACCCGGCGATCGTGTCGCCGGGCTGGACGACGCCCGCCTCGACCGCCCGGCGGAGTTCGGCGACGTCGAGCGCGCCCGTCACCTCCGCGACCGACGGCGGCTGCGCGGAAGCCCGAAGACCCACCGGCCGCATCGCGTGCCCGCCGGCCGAAGCCAGCGCCTCGCCGGCCGTCGCCGTTTCGGGCAGACCCGGCGCCGCCGGGGGCAAGGGACCGACGACGTCGGCGACCGTCGCTTCGCCCGCGTGCTCGACCGGGATGCCGAGGCGGTCCAGCCAGCCGTCGTCGTAGTACTTCGACAGGTACGACCGGCCGGAGTCCGGGACCACGACGACGACCAGGTCGTCCGGCGACAGCCCGGCGGCGACCCGCAGCGCCACGGCCACCGCGGTCCCGGCCGAAGCGCCGAGCAGCAGACCCTCTTCCCGCGCCAGCCGCCGCGTGACCTGGATCGACTCGCGGTCGCCGATCGGCACGACCTGGTCGACGACGTCGAGGTGGTACGAACGCGGCCACAGGTCCTCGGCGGTGTCCGGGTGCCGGTAGTGCCCGATGCTCTCGACCAGGTACGGGCTGCCGTCGCCGCCGGAGTAGACCGAGTGCTCGGGATCCGCGCCGACCACCCGGACCCGGCCGCCGCTGACCTCCTTCAAGTACTCGCCGGCGCCGCTGATGGTGCCGCCGGTGCCGATCCCGGCGACGAAGTGGGTGAGCCGGCCGCCGGTCTGGCGCCAGATCTCGGGTCCGGTCGTCTCGCGGTGTGCGGCCGGGTTGGCCGGGTTGTCGTACTGGTCGGCGAGCCACCCGCCCCGCTCGCCGGCGATCCGGCGGGCGAGCTGCCGGACGTGCGCCGGGTCTTCCCGTGGCACCGTCCCGGGTGTGGTCACCACCTCGGCGCCGTACGCGCGCAGGATCGCGATCTTCTCGCGGCTGGTCTTGTCGGGCACCACGACGGCCAGCCGGTACCCGAGCTGGGCGGCCACGATCGCCAGCCCGATACCGGTGTTGCCCGAGGTGCCTTCGACGATCAGGCCGCCGGGCCGGAGCGCGCCCGAGCGTTCCGCGTCGAGCACCATCGCCAGCGCGGCCCGGTCCTTGACGCTCCCGCCGGGGTTGAGGAACTCGGCCTTGACGTACACGCGCGGCCCGCCCGGCGGCGCGACCCGGGCCAGCCGGATCAGCGGGGTGCCGCCGATCGCGTCGAGCACGGAGTCGAACGCCTCGATCTCGGCGGGTTCTTCGGCTGCCACGCGCGCTCCCTCGGTCCGGGTAGTCCACAGCTGTTCCCGCCAGCGTGCCAGAAGCCCGCGTTGCCTAAGTGGGACGTTGTCCCGTATGTTAACCGGGACAGCGTCCCACTTGAGGAAACGAGCGGTCATGACGGTGACGTACGTACTGGTCCACGGCGCCTGGCACACCGGGCAGGCCTGGGCGCGGGTGGTGCCGCGGCTGGCGGCGAGCGGACGGCGGGTCTTCACCCCGACGCTGACCGGCTACGGCGAGACCGCGCACCTGCTGAGCCCGGACGTCGGGCTCGGCACGCACACCGCCGACGTCGTGCGGCTGCTCGTCGAGGAGGACCTGCGGGACGTCGTCCTGGTCGGGCACAGCTACGCGGGCCTGGTCATCTCCGCGGTGGCCAACCAGGTGCCCGAACGCATCGCGCGGTTGGTCTACCTCGACGCGATGGTGCCCGAGCACGGGGAAACCGCGCTCGACGTCATGCCCGTCTCGCGGACCATGCTCGGCACGGACTGGCGGGTTCCCCCGCTGCCAGAGCTGCCGGCACCGTTCGGGCTGTTCGGCGTCACCGATCCCGGCGACGTCGCGTGGGTGCGGACCATGCTGTCCGACCAGTCGGTCCGGTGCCTCGAAGAGCCCGTCGCCATGGACCACCCCGGCCTCGTCGCGATCCCGCGCACGCACATCCACTGCACGGTCAAACCGGAGGGGTTCGACCGGCGCCCGGTGCCCGCCGTGCAGCCGAACGGCGAGCCCGCGGACGTGCGGGAGCTGGCCACCGGGCACGACTGCATGATCACCGCGCCCGAGGAGCTCGCCGGGATGCTGCTCGACGTCCCGGTTAGCATGCCGGTGTGACGGATTCCCGTGCGGCGCCCCCGCAACGCGCGGACGCGCGGCGCAACGCGTCGAACGTCCTCGAGGCCGCGGCGGCGGTGTTCGTGACGTCGGGGGTCGACGCCCCGATCCGGGAGATCGCCGCGCGGGCCGGCGTGGGCACGGCGACCATCTACCGCCACTACCCGACCCGGGCGGACCTGATCCTCGCGGTGTACCGGCTGCAGGTGGAGTCCCTGGCCGAAGCCGGCCCCGCGTTGCTGGCGGCCGAACCGGGACCGCACGAGGCCCTGACCAAGTGGATCGACCGGTTCGTCGACTTCGTCATCACCAAGCAGGGCCTCGCTTCGGTGCTGCAGTCCGACGAACCGTGCTACGACCCGCTGCACGCGTACTTCCTGGAGCGGCTCGGCCCGGTGTGCACCGCGCTGCTGGAGGCGGCCGCGGAGGCGGGGGAGATCAACCCGGGTCAGGACGCGTACGAACTGATGCGCGGCGTGGGAAGCCTGTGCGCGGGTAGCGCGAAAGGCTACGACGCGCGCCACCTCGTGCGGTTGCTGGTCGCGGGGCTGGCGGTTCGGCGCCCCTGAGGCGGGGTTGCGGGCGAGCGAGGGGGTTGCTGCGGAGTGAGCGCTCCCAGCGTGCTCGGCAGCTTGTCGGTCGTCCGGCAAAAGTCAGTGTTCGGTCGCGTCGAGCGGCCGGTCGTGGCGGCGCAGGGTGACCGCCGTCAGCACGCCGGCGACGGCGGACGCGATCCCCAGGACGGCGAGCGCGCCCTGGAGCCCGCCGGTGCTCCCGCCGATCGCGGCCAGCGCGAGCGGGCAGGCGAACTCGCCGAGGAACAGCGCACCCGTCCACAGGCCGGTGCCGCGGCCGCGCTGCTCGAACGAAAGCCGGTTGACCGCCCACGTCAGCAGGGTCGGCAGCAGCATGCCGGTGCCGAAACCGGTGAGCACCGCGCCGAGCGTGATGACGACCGGCGACGTCGTCGCGAACACCAGCAGCAGACCCGCGGCCGCGAGCCCGAACTCGGCGGGCAGCAGGACCCGGGGCGTCTTCCCGGCCAAGCGGCCGAACGCGATCGCCCCGCCGGCCGTGGCCAGGGACATGATCGCGGAGACCGCGCCGATCGCCCCGGTCGAAGCCACCCCGACGCCGGTGAGCACAAAGGACAGTTCGACGATCAGGGCGTAGAAGACGACCCCGCCGAAGAGCGTGACGAGACAGGGCGTGGCGAGCTGCCGCCACGGGAGCTTCGCCAGGTGCCCGGCCGTGGACCGCGGCCGGGGCTGCCACAGCTTGAGCGCCATCGGGAGCGCCAGGGGCGCGGCGACGACGTACAGCCAGAACGGCGTCCGCCAGCCCGACGCGCCGAGCACGCCGCCGAGCGCCAGGAAGACCGTCGCCGACAGGGTGGCGACCAGCGTCTGCAGGCCGAGGTACCGCGCCCGGCGCGCGCCGGACCAGTAGTCGCCGATCAACGTGGTGCAGCAGGTCATGATCGCGCCCTCGCACAGCCCGACCAGGACGCGGCTGGCCAGGATCGCGCCGAGCGAGCCCAGGTAGAGCGGGGCCGTGCCGAACACGGAGTAGGCGAGCATCGCCAGCAGCAGCAGGCGTTTCCGGTCGATCCGGTCGGCGACGACGCCGGCGAACGGCGCCGTGAGCCCGATCAGCAGCGCCGGGGCCGTCAGCACGATCGGCACGAGCACCTCGGCGCCGGGCGTGGCGGCGAACGCCCGCGTCATCTGCGGCAGGACGGGGGCGATGAGGACGGCGCCGAGCACGGACAGGCAGCTGCCGGCGAGCAGCAGGAGCAGCTGCGGCAGGCCCGGCGTCCGGTCCGCGGCGGGGGCGGCGACGGCCGGCGGCACGTTCAGGGCGGAGCTTTCGGACATGGCGGCACCAGGGCTTCCGTGAGGGTGCCGAAAGTGTGGGTTCGGCGTGCGGCCGAGCGGAAATCACTTCTCCCGAACCGCGGTATCAGCCCGGTGGATGCCCGGCGACGTCCTCGGCGACGCGGGAAAGCAGGTCGCGCAGGTACTGGTGCTCGGGGTCGTGCTCGTACATCGGGTGCCACCAGAACGCCTCGACCAGCGGCCCCGCCTCGAACGGGCACGGCAGCGCCCGGACGCCGAGGTCGCCCGGAATGCGGTCGGCGAGGCGGCGCTGCAGCAGCGCCACCCGGCCCGTGCCGGCGATGAGGCCCGGCACCGTCAGGAAGTTCTCGGTGACGATCCGGACGTGCGGTTCGATGCCGAGCATCCGCATCTGCAGCGCGGCCGGGGTCGACGCGGTCGGCCCGTGGTAGGTGACCACCCACGGCATCGTCTGCAGCTGTTCCACCGTCAGCCCGGTTTCGGCCGCGGGGTGCCCGGCGTCGACGAGGCAGACCCAGTCGTCGCGGTGCAGGTCGCGGTGGGGGAGGCCGTCGAGGAAGCCGTGCGGCAGCACCAGGAGGTCGATCGCGGTCAGGGCCTGCCGCGCGTTGTCGACCACCGCCGGGGTGTTGGCGAGGAACCGCAGGCGCGCGCCGGGTGCCTCGCGCTCGAGCGCGGTGGCGAGGTCCGGACCCAGCACGGCGACGCCGTAGTCGCTCATGACCACCGAGAACTCGCGGGACGTCGACGCGGGGTCGAAGTCCGGTTCGGCGGCGAAGACCCGTTCGACGCCGGTGACCGCCGTCCGCACCCGGCCGCGCAGCTGCACGGCGAGCGGGGTGAGGCGGTAGGTGTTGCCGAAGCGGGCCAGCAGGTCGTCGCCGAAGTGCCGGCGCAGCCGCGCGAGCTGGGCCGACACCGCGGGCTGGCTGAGGCCGACCTGCTCGGCCGCGCGGCTCACGCTGCGGTGCTCCAGCAGCGCGTCCAGCGTGACCAGCAGGTTGAGGTCGAGGCTCGCCAGGTTCACGACCTCAGGTTATCCATCGCGGTGATACCGTGCATAGGGTATTTCGTCTTCCCTGATGCCGGGCGGTGCCGGACGGTGGGCCCATGGACCGCACCGATCCCGAAGCCGCGATCGCCGCCGCCGCGAAGCGTTGTTCCAACTGGGGCCGCTGGGGCGCTCACGACGTCCTCGGCACGCTGAACTTCCTCGACGACGCCAAGCGCCGCGAAGGCGCCGCGCTCGTCCGGCGCGGCGTGAGCTTCTCGCTGGCCCAGCGGTTCGACGCGAACGGGCCGCAGAAGGGCTGGCGCCGCCGGACCAACCCGGTGCACACCATGCTCGACACCGGCCTGGACGCCGAGCGCGGCACCCAGGGCTTCCCGCACGGGATCGGCGGCGCCGACGACGTCGTGTTCATGCCGCTGCAGGCCTCGACGCAGTGGGACGGGCTCGGCCACATCTTCGACCACGGCGCCGCGTGGAACGGCCGCCGCGCCGGCGACGTCGTGACCAGCGAAGGCGACCGGGTCACCGGGATCGAGACCACCTCGGGCCGGATCGCCGGACGCGGCGTCCTGCTCGACGTCGGCCGCGCGCTCGGCACCGACGGCGAACTGCCGGACGGGTTCGCGATCACCGTCGCCCACCTCGAAGAAACCCTGGCGGCGCAAGGGGAAACCGCCCGCGTCGGCCGCGGCGACCTGCTCTTGGTGCGGACCGGCCGGCTCACCCGGGCGCGGCGCGAAGGCTGGGGCGACTACGCCGGCGGGCCCGCGCCGGGCTTGTCGTTCACCACCGCGGACTGGCTGCACGACACCGAGATCGCCGCGATCGCGACCGACACGTGGGGGTTCGAGGTGCGGCCCAACGAGTTCGACGACGCCTTCCAGCCGCTGCACCAGGTCGCCATCCCGCACATCGGCCTGTTCCTCGGCGAGATGTGGGACCTCGACGCGCTCGCGGCGGACTGCGCCGAAGACGGCCGCTACGACTTCTGGCTGACCGCCGACCCGTTGCCCGTGACCGGCGCGGTCGGCGCGCCCGTCGCCCCGATCGCCGTCAAGTAAGGAGTTCCCATGCCCGCCGTGCACACCGTCCTCGTGGTCGGCAGCGGCCTCGCCGGCACCGCCGCCGCGATCCCGCTCGCCGAGCGCGGCGTCGCGGTCGACCTCGTCGAGGTCAAGCCGGACATCGCCACCGCCGGCTCGGGCATCACGTTGCAGGGCAACGCGTTGCGCGAGCTGCGCAAGCTCGGCGTCTGGGAAGCCGTGCGGGAGCGGGGGTACGGCTTCGACAGCCTCGGCCTGCGCGCCCCGGACGGCACCTTGCTCGCGGAAGTCCCCGACGCGCGCACCGGCGGGCCCGACCTCCCGGCCACGGTGGGGATGCCCCGGCCGGACCTGGCGCGGATCCTGGCCGAGCGCGCCGGTTCGGCCGGGGTGAAGGTGCGGTTCGGCCGCACCGCGACCGCGCTGGCGCAGGACGCGACCGGCGTCGACGTCACCTTCTCCGACGGCACGACCGGGCGCTACGACCTCGTGGTCGGCGCCGACGGGATCCGCTCGGCGGTCCGGCGGCTGCTGGGCATCGCGCTGGAGACCCGGCCGACCGGCATGGGCATCTGGCGTGCGTTCGGCCCGCGCCCGGCGTCGGTGACCCGGACGGACCTCTGCTACGGCGGAGCCTCCTACATCGCCGGCTACTGCCCGACCGGCGAGGACACGTTGTACGCCTACATCGTCGAAGACGCCCAGGACCGCAGCGGCCTGTCACCTGAGGAGCAACTCGCGACCCTTCGTGAACTCGCGGCGGCCTACCACGGGCCGTGGGACGACATCCGCGCCACGCTGACCGACCCGGCGCGGGTCAACTACACGTGGTTCGAGACCCACCTCCTGCCGGCGCCGTGGCACCGCGGCCGGGTCGTGCTCATCGGCGACGCCGCGCACTCCTGCCCGCCCACCCTCGCCCAAGGAGGCGCCCAGGCTCTCGAAGACGCCGCGGTGCTGACGGAACTGCTGCTCGCCGCGGACACCCTCGACGAGGACGTCTGGACCGCGTTCACCGGGCGCCGGCACGCCCGGGCGGCCGACGTCGTCACTTCGTCCGTCCAATTGGGACAGTGGCTCCTGGACCGGGAACCGGGTGACGTGCCCGGCCTGATGGCCCGGATCGCCGCGCTCGTCACCCAGCCCGCCTGACCTCCCGAAGGAGAGAGATGATCACCCACCTGCGGCACGTCGACCTCGCCGTGCCGGACCTGGCCCGCCAGCTGGACTTCTACACCGGCGCGTGGGGCCTGAAGACCGAGCACACCGACTCCGGGGTCGCCTTCCTCGCCGCCGAGGGCTCGCCCGAGCAGTACGTCGTGCGGCTGCGCCAGGCCGGCGACAAGCGCATCGACCTGATCGCGTTCGGCGTCGCCACCGCGGCCGACGTCGACACCCTTGCCGCCCGGCTGGCCACCGGCGGCGTCACCCTCGTGCACGAACCCCGCGCCCTGCACACCCCCGGCGGGGGCTACGGGTTCCGGTTCTTCGACAACGAGGGCCGCACCATCGAGATCAGCGCGGACGTCGCGGTCCGCGCACACCGCAAGATCGAGGCGGGCGAGTCCGTGCCGGTCCGCCTCTCCCACGTCGTGATCAACTCGACGAACCCCGAAGCGACGCGGGCGTTCTACGAGAAGCACCTGGGGTTCCGGCTGTCGGACATCCTGACGCACCCGCGGATGGGCGAGATGATGTGGTTCCTGCGGGTGAACTCGTGGCACCACAGCATGGCCATCGCGCGCTGCCCGCACCCGTCGCTGCACCACGTGTCGTTCGAGCTGCGCGGCCTGGACGAGTACATGCGCGGCACCGGGCGGCTGCTGCGCGCCGGCGTCGAGAAGATCTGGGGCCCCGGCCGGCACCTGGCGGGCAACAACACCTTCAGCTACTTCCTCGACCCGCACGGCAACACGGTGGAGTACACCACCGAGCTGGAGCACGTCGACGAGGACACCTGGCACCCGCACCTCTACGACTTCAGCGACCCCGAGGTGTCCGACCAGTGGGGCACGGCGAACGCGATGAACGAGTTCGTCGCGCGCCGGTCGTTCAACGACCCGGACAAGGGCCTGTTCGCGGCCCCGCCGGTCTGATGCGCTTCGCCACCTACGAGCACGGCGGAACCGTGCACGCGGGCGTCGTCTCCGGCGACGGCGTCCACGCGTTCCCGGCCGGGGTGACCGTGCTCGACCTGGTCCGCGGCGCGTCGGCTGTCCCGAGTGGACCGTCGGTGCCGTTGGCCGAGGTGCGGCTGCTGCCCCCGCTCGACCCGCCGGCGGTCCGGGACTTCGTCGCCTTCGAGGCGCACGTCGAGGCCATGGTCGCGCCCGGGTCCGTGCCACCGGAGTGGTACGAGGCGCCGACGTTCTACTTCACCAACCCGGCCGCCCTGATCGGCGCGCACGACGACGTGCCGATCCCGCCGGGCTCGCGGCGGTTCGACTTCGAACTGGAGGTCGCCGCCGTCCTGGGCCCCGAGGGGATCTTCGGCTACACGATCTTCAACGACTGGTCCGCCCGGGACCTGCAGGCGCGCGAGATGAAGGTCAACCTCGGCCCCGCCAAGGGCAAGGACTCCGCCACGACGCTGGGGCCGTGGCTCGTGACGGCCGACGAACTCGAGCCCTACCGGGACACCGACGGCTTCCTCCGGCTGGACATGCGCGTCTCGGTCAACGGCGAGGAGGTCGGTCACGACCTGTTGTCCAACATGGGCTGGCCGTTCGAGGAACTGGCCGCCTACGCCGCCCGCGGCACCCGCACCCGGCCCGGCGACGTCCTGGGGTCCGGCACGTGCGGCAACGGCGGCTGCCTCGCCGAGCTGTGGGGCCGGGGGAGTACGCGTGCCCCACTGCGGCCGGGGGACGTCGTGGAGATGACGGTCGAGGGCATCGGGACGATCCGGAACACGGTCGTCCCCGGCGTCGAGCTGCCGCCGGTCCGCCCGGCCCGGCGGCGGCCGCGGTGACCGGCGAGGTCGTGGTCGTCACCGGTGCGGCGCAGGGCATCGGCGCGGCGACCGCGCGGCGGCTGGCCGCGGACGGCGCGAGGGTGATCGGCGTCGACCGCGCCGAAGACCCCGGCCTGCCGGGCGTCGAGCACCACCGGCTCGACGTCACCGACGACGCCGGCTGGGCCGCGCTCGCCGGGAGCCTGGAGCGGGTCGACGGCCTCGTCGCGAGCGCGGGCATCACTTGGCGGGCGCGGCTCGGCGAACTGGACGTCACCGATCTGGCCCACGTGCACGACGTCAACGTCGGCGGGGTCCTGCGGGCGGTACACGCGGTGGTGCCGCTGATGCCGGCCGGCGGGTCGATCGTCGTGGTCGGCTCGGCCGCCGCGCTGACCGGGCACTACCCGGTCGCCTACACGGCGAGCAAGTGGGCGCTGCGCGGCTTCGTCAAGGCGGCCTGCCTCGAACTGGGCGGCCGCGGCATCCGCGTCAACGCCGTGCACCCCGGCTACATCGACACCCCGATGACGGCCTCGGCGCCGCCGGGGTTCCGGGCCGCGAACCTCGCCGAGACCCCGCTCGGCCGCGCGGGGACCGCCGACGAGGTCGCCGCGCTCGTCGCGTTCCTGCTCGGTGACGCGGCCGCGTTCATCTCCGGCGCCGAGATCCCCGTCGACGGCGGCCTGACCGCGCACGGCGGCGTCAAGTCGATCAGCGACGCCACCCGAACCTGAAAGACATCCCAGGAGCTTGAATGTCAAGCCGCAGCCGAGTTGATGTGATGCGCCCAGGCGGTCGTCTCGTCGTAGACGGTGCCGGTTTTG
>NZ_JBVKDO010000048.1:0-21472 GCF_055633805.1 Amycolatopsis sp. NPDC114478
CCGCTACGAACGCAAACCCACCCACTACCTCGCCTTCCTTACCCTCGCCGCCGCCATCACCTGCTACAAGAAACTCGCCAAATGAGACAAGCCCTCAGTACCCAGCCTTCCAGCGCTTCCGGCGAGTCGACGCTCGCCAGGGTGATGCCCTGGTCGAGAGGTCCGGCGAGCTTGCTCCACGCGATCGGCGGCTCGGGGTTCCCGCCGAGCCCGAGCAGCCGGGCGACCCAGGTGTCGTACCAGACGGAACCGCCGCACCGCAGCTGGTCGTGCAGCCGGACCACCTCGACTTCGCAGCCGACTGCTTGCGCGGCGGCGGTGATCTCGGTCAGCGAACCCATCTCGCCGGGGCGCACGATCTGGTTCTCGTCGAGCAGGAACACGGGCACGTTCGCCACGTTGATCAGCTCGTCGATCTGCCTGCCCGCTCGCTCCCGCTGCTCCTTCTTGGTGAACCGGTTGATCCCGTTCTCCCGGATGCGGTGCGCCTCGTCGCAGATCACGACGTCCAGCTCTCGCGGATGACTGCCCACATAGGAGTTGAAGTACTTGAACAGCCCCTTGACGCGCGTGTTGCCGCGTCCGGCGTACTTCCGCATGGTCTGGGTGAAGGCCTTCGAACCGGTGGCGTGGTGCACCGCCAGGCCCCGGCGGGCGAGCTCGCCGAGCAGGCTGAGCGCGATGACGCTCTTCCCCGATCCTGGCCCGCCTTCCACCACCACGATCGTCCGGGTGTGCGCCGCGCGCGACCGCTCCACGGCGTTGAGGACCAGCTCGTAGGCGACTTTCTGCTCGTCGAGCAGGACGAACTGCTCGCGGTCCTGGATCTCCCGCGCGGCCAGCGTCAGCAGGGGCTTGGTCGGCCGGTGCTCGAAGTTCAGGAACTCGTCGCCGGCTTCGAGGCCTGCGGGGCGCCCGGCGGCCGGATCGAGTAGCGAGCGCAGGTGGCTGACGAGCTTCGCATTGTCGTCCATCGTGAACAGCCGGCCGAAGTCGTCGACGCGGTGGTCGAGCAACGCGGCGACGTCCGCTCGGCGCGCGTTGTGCAAGTAGGCGATGCCGTGTACGGCACGTGGCCGCTCGACCAGAGCGGGCGTGTGGTCGACGAAGTACTGGCAGTAGCCCCGCACCTGCTCGATGGGGTGCAGGTGTCTGCCGGGCAGGCCCGGTACGTTCAGCACTTCGGTGAGGTGGAGCTCCGCCCTCGACCACTGCTTCAACTCCACGAAGACGAAGCAGTGCTCGCCTGTGCGGGGGTGAATGCCGCACAGGACGACGTCGATGCGCTGCCTGCTGTGCGGCAACTGGTGTTCCAGCAGAACTTCGACCGCCCCGAGGCCGGCTTCGGTGACCTGCTGCAGAAGCAAGGGAAGACTGCGTTGCCACGAGGTGACCTCACCGATTCCCACGCGGGTCCCGGTGACGTACCCCGCCTGTTCCCGGAGCCGGGTGTGGAGGTGACCGGCGCGTGCTTCGACCAGCAGGTCCGCTGCGCTGCCACGGATCAAAGCCAATGGGTCCCCCTGGGCGTGCGTCATCGACGTACGGTTTTGGGGGCAGCAACGGATTCGTCCGGTGCCCGTCGGGCCGTGATCTCCAAGCGTAGTGGACGCCGGGACCGTCGCTGGGGAACCTTGCCATCGATGAAATATGACGGACTGTGACTTCCGTTGGGCCGTTCGGTCTAGCAAGGTAGCTGAATGTCGTAACTCCTACCGATCGTCACTGGTGATCGACCTGTTTCGGTTGCGTGTTGTGGTCCCTTCTCGAATGATCGACCCGATCGAGGGGTATCGACGTTGTCGGGAGGGACAAGGTTGGTGCAGGGTGCCGCACTAAGCCTGCTGCGCGACGCCGCAGAGGGAAGGCTGGTTCGGGCGCTGGCGAAGCACGTCGGCGTTCCGTACCGGCCGGATGAGGACCGCGGCGAGCTGGGAGCTTGGCGCAACAGCGTTCCCGCCTTGCTGGAGCTGCTCTGCGACAGCGGTTTGGGCCGGCTCCAGGTCATCCTCGAATTCCAGCTGCCGTACAGCCCGAAGAGGGTCGACGCGCTCCTCTGCGGCGTAAACCCGGAAACGGGTGCGCCCGCTTATGTCCTGGTCGAGCTGAAGCAGTGGGAAAAGGCCGACGTCGTCGGGCGCGGGCTCGTCCGGTACAACGGGCGCAACGGGCAGCCGGTTCTGCACCCGGCGGAACAGGTGCGCCGGTACTGCAGGCATCTTCTGAGCTTCGTCCCGGCGCTGGCCCGCACCCCTTCGTGCGTGAAGGGTCTCGCATACCTCCACAACGCCCGTCGCGCGGATGACTGGCAGCTGGACGACTTCGACTCGGACGACTACAGCAGGCTCTACACAGCCGACCAGTCGGGGGATCTGGCAACCGATCTGACCGAATCACTGGAGGTTTCCGAAGACGCGGCGGAACGGCTGACCGCAGCCAGGCGGGCGCCTGCTCGTCCGCTGCTGGCCGTGGCCGCGAAATCGGTGTCGGCGCGGACGGACTTCGTTTTGCTGGACGAGCAGCAGGTGGCGTTCGAGGCGGTCCGGAGTGCGGTCGCCGACGCATTCGGGAACGGCGGCGGGCGGAAGAAGGTCGTCCTGGTCCGCGGCGGCCCGGGAACGGGGAAGAGCGCCATCGCGCTGAACCTCTACTCGGCGATGGCGCGCCGCGGTATCAAGGTGGTCCACGCGACCGGTTCGAAGGCGATGACCGAGACCCTCCGCCGAGTCGTCTTCGGCGAGGACGAATCCCCGGCCCGGGACGTCTTCAAGTACTTCAACAACTTCGACCGAGCTCGTGAGAACGAACTGGACGTCGTGATCTGCGACGAAGCTCACCGCCTCCGTGGCCAAGGCCAGAACGTGCCAGAACACTGGCGCGGCCGGGTGCCGGGGCAAATCCAGCGGATCATCACAGCGGCGAAGGTGCCGGTCTTCCTGCTCGACGACCACCAGGTGGTGAGGCCACGCGAGATCGGCTCGCCGGGCGACGTACTGGAAATCGCGAGGGCGATGGACTGCCAGGTCGTCGAGGTGAACCTCGACGGACAGTTCAGGTGTGGCGGCTCGCCGCTTTTCGATCTGTGGGTTCAGCGTCTCCTCGGCCTGGTGGACCGATCGCCGGTCTCGTGGTCGGATCTGGTCTCGGACACCGGCGACGAATACGTGGTGGAGTCGGTGGAAGCTCCTCACGCGCTGGAGGCGTGGCTGCGCGCCCGGAGCAGGGACACCGGCGCCAGCGCCAGGATGGCGGCGGGGTTCTGCTGGGACTGGTCTCCGCCGGTGCGGGAACACGGGAAGCTCAGCTTGGTCGAGGACGTCCGGATCGATGGCTGGCGCCGTCCGTGGAACGTGCTCCACGACGTCGAAGTGCCCGGCGTGCCTTCCGCCTCCTACTGGGCTTCGGATCCTCGGGGTGCCGGTCAGATCGGCTGCATCTACACGGCCCAGGGCTTCGAGTACGACTGGGCCGGCGTGATCATGGGCGAGGACCTGGTGATCCGCGACGGCCACTGGGTTCCCCAGCCGAACCACACCAAGGACACCGCGCTGGTAGGCACCTCCGAGGAAACGTTCGACCGTCTGGTCCGCAACACGTACAAGGTGCTGATGACCCGCGGGATGCAGGGGGTCTGCGTCTATTCGGTCGACCGCGAAACCAACGCCCACCTCCGGAAGTACACGGCCTAGCGCACGGTTCAGGGCGCGACTTTGGTCAGCCGCCGCGACTTCACGAGCTTTCCTGACTTGGTGAGCTTGAGGTCCGAGCCGTCGATTTCGTACCGGTAGTCGGCGTTGGCGCCCGTGCGTTGTGCGCCTGTGTCAAGGCGGTGGGTGCCGATGCGGACGGTGGGTAATCATTGATGCCCGGTCGGCCTCTTGACAAGGGGTTACTTTCAGGTAGTCCGAGGTTTCCCGTTTCCCATCTGCCGGTGGCCGGATTGTGGCCAGTATCTGTCCAGTACTGGCGCGCTCCGGCAGAGGGAGCGTTCGCCGGCGAACGTGTATGCGTTTCCGGAGCACGCCCGGTAGTGGCACGTCGGTGCCCCGGTTTTCATCGAGACAACGTTGACGAACCCTTGCGGGAAACGGGAAATGCCTGGTAGTAGGCCGGATCGGGGTCCATTCTCGACCTGACGGCGAGCGGTTCCGCGAACGGACGTTCCGGAGAAGCCCACGCGGCCCTGGAAGGGTTCCGAGATGAAGCTGATCGTGACTTTCACCGGCATGCTCAAATTCCTAGCCTGCACCGTTGTCCTCGCCTTCGTCGTCGGTCTCTCCGTCGGCCACGCCCCCAGTGGCCGAACGCCGGCGCCCGCGGGAAACAGCGTGGTCGGCACAGCCGGGAAATCCGGTGACCAGGAAGTGCAGGCGGTGGACCAGTCGTGCGGAATCAGTTCTTCCTCGTCCTGATTCCCCTGACGCGGCACGGGTCACGTCAGCGGCCGTGATGGGTGAACGCGGCCCAGAACTGCGGGTGGCACAGTGCCGCGGAGGCTGCGGTGGCGGCGAGCTCGGCGGGCAGGCCTTCCAATGGCGGGCGGTGCGGGTCGATGGCCCAAAGCTGCGTCGCGTGCAGAGCCTCCGAAGGACTTCGGCCGGAGCGCAGTTCTCGGTGGAAGTGGCACATCAGCACCGCCGTCTGATGAGTCGAGACCCGCCACTTGGTGCCGATCACCGACGACGCGCCGGTGGCGAGCAGTGCGGTGGCGATGGAAAGCCCCTCGTCGGACGACCCGCCGAGATCGGTTTCGCAGGCTGCGGCCACCACCAGCCCGCCCGGCGCCCGCTCGGGGTGCCGGGCCGCGGAGTCCAGCAGGTCGAGAACCGACAACGCGGACGTGCCGCTGCCGATGCGCGCGTTGACCGGATCGGGCGCCGCCACGGCGTGGCAGGCGAGGTGGAGCACCGCCGGACGTTGGTCGCCCAGCAGCACGTCCGCGAGCGCCGCACGCGAAACGGGGGTCGTACCCGGCCAGGAGCTGTGACCGAAGACCCGGGCTCGCGGGTGCAGTGCCGCCAAGTAGCTCGCTTCCTGTTCGCCGATACCGGCGTCGACCGCGTCCGCCACGAACGTCGTGCCGGCTTCTCCCGGTAGCGACGGTCTGCGCGCTGCCTCGCCGAGTTGGTAGGCGGATGCCGCGTACGTCACCTGCAACCGCTCCGGGAGGAACCGCCCACTGACGGGATCGCGAGCCGCGTGCCACGGAACGCGGTCGAGGTTCCCGCACGGGACGAGCGCGATCCGGTGTGCGCCGGCGAGGTGCACGCTCAGCCGGCCCATGGCAGTCTGCCAGGCCCACTCGCACGAAGCAGCGACTTCAGCGGGAGCCCCGTCCGCGGGCCCCAGGTCCGGCAGATCAAGGCTGCCCAGCTCGCCCGTGCACGACAGGTGCACTGCGCGCCCGACGATCCCGGCCGCGCCCGGAACGAGGTACACGAGGAAGTCGATCCCGAGCTCCCGCAGGGCGCGGGCGACCTCACCGACGACCGGTTCGGGTGGCCACGAGGCGATCTCATGGGGGGCGCCCGAGTCGAGAGCGCGGCGGCGCATGTCGTCGGGAATGGTGACCCGGCCCCCGGCGATTGCCGACGCCTCGGCGCCGGTGATCGCCTTCGCCCGCGCGCTCTCCGGCGTGGCCACGGGCGTGGCGGGCTCGCGCAGGGCTGCCGGCAGGTTCGTCGCCGCGTGCAGTCGCAGGGTTCGGCCGATCTCGAGCATGGTGAAAGCAGGCTCCAGCCGGTTCCGCTCGACGCAGCGCCGGGCCCAGTCGACCGCGGTCGCGGCCGCCGCGGCGGCGAGGAAGGTGCAATCCGCGAGATCGCGCTGGATCAGGATCTGTCTCGCGTATCGCCGGAGGATCGAGTTCCCGGTCGAGACGGCCGCGTCGATGTCCGCCTCGGTGCCCCGCAGCCACCAGGCTTCGAGCAGGGGATCGATCCGGCCGAGCGCGACCGGGACTTCGAGGAGCCCGTCGGAGAGGCTCTTCTCGAGCAATTCGACCGACTCGTCGAGGGCGGCCGGATCGCCACTCGTCCGGTGCACGGCCAAGGCCGCCATGCTCGCCATCGTCGTTATCACGGCGCCGGTTTGCCATTCGGCCACTTCTTCGCCTGCCGCCGTCTTGAGCTTCTGCACCGCGTCACGGATCGCGGACAGATTCGACGTCCTAAGGTTCTCGATGACTTCCAAGTACGTGCGGAAAGCTTCCGGGTAAGGACCGAAGCCGGTGGTGGCTTCGCGAAGCCGGGCCAGCGCCGCGGATGCCTCGGCCGAAGTGCCTGCTTCGGGCGACAGCAGCTCGCCGAGGCCGAGCACGTCTTCCAGTGCCTGGTCGGTCCCGCCGACAACCCCGATCATGGTCTCGAGCATTTCGAGATCGTGGAACTCGTAGATGGCGTTCTCGGACCGCGGCATACTACGCACGTCTTGGAGGTGTTCGGCGGCCGCGCGAAGGTCCGCCGCGTCCCCCGCTGTCAGGTAGCGGATGAGGAGGCTCCAGGCGAGACCGCAGACCGCGTCGTGACGGCCGGTGTCCCCCAGCGCGAGCCTGTCGAGAATCTCTCGGTGCCTCAGGACGCCCCGGTCGAGCACGTCTTGGTCGCAGGTCTGCGCGCCGAGCAGGACTTCGGTGCGGGCGAGCGTGAAGCGAGCCAGAGCCCAGATCGGCTCGTCCAGCTGATCACCGGGATCGGCCGTCAGCAGCAGCTCCCGGACTGACTGAAGGTCGACAGGCAGCTCGAACTGGTTGTGGCGGTGAAGGAGCGCCGTGCCGAGAAGGACTTTGACGAGCGCCACGAGAGGATGTCCTCGGGGACAGTCGGCCAGTAACTTTTCCAGGCTTCGCAGTACTTTTTCGAGCCCGGGAGGATCGCCGAGCACCGCCGCGCGGTTCACGCGCTGCAGTGCGAGCTGGAGCCGCAGCGCGAGTCGCAGGGGATCGTCCGGTCGCAGGAGGACGGCCACCTTGGAGAGCTCCTCGATGGTCGCCTGTTGTTCGTCCAGTTCTTCGACCGCATCAGGACCGGAAACCCGACCGCACAGGTGTGACCGCAGAATCGCGATCGAAGCCAGCAGCTCGTCACGTTCCGCGATGTCCTCGGGCAACACCTCGGCCCAGCGGCGCATCCTGGCCAGATGGCGGGAGCCGGTCACTGCGTCGAAGTCGGGCATTGCGCCCAAAGGCGACCAATCGCCCGTGTGCAGCCGGTGACGTCGTGCGAGAACGTGGGTACCCGCGACGAGGAAGGTCAACATCGTTTTGTGATCCCCGACGTTCGCCCGTGCGGTTCGCCAGAGCTGGTCGCTCACGTCGGCCGGATCGCCATCGGCGAGGTGCCCGGTGAGCGCCAGCTCCGCCCGGGCGAGCGCCTGCCATGACCGGATGAACGCTTCCTCGTCCGGCAGTGCGTCGAGCAGTTCGAGCAGTCGCTCGACGTCTTTCTGCCGCGCCGAGCGGCGGATGCTGTAGGCCTCCGCCAAGGCCAGCCGCACAAGCTCGCTTTCGTCGGGTCCGCTGTCCTTGAGCGCTTCAAGCTTGCCGATCGCCGTCGCCACGTCGGCCGGCCCACCGTTCCGGCAGTACGTCACATAGAGCTCGCTGAGCTCGTCCGCGCGCAGTCCCGCGCCGAACTCCGACATCGCCTCTGGTGGCAGGCGTTCCAAGAGGACGATCGCTTCGCGGCGATCGGACTCGTCCATGGATATCGAGAAGCGGCGGCTGAGCATCTGCGCCAGGTCGAAGACCTGCTCCGGGTCGTCCGGATCTCCGCTGCGGGCGTGCTGGATCGCGGTGTCCAGTGCCGCGAGCTTGGCCAGGCTGGCTGGGCTGGTGACGTGCTGGTTGAAATGCAGGCGTGCCAGGCGATGTGTGACCAGGTCCAGCAACGGCTCGTCGAGTTCGTCGCTCGCGAGCAGGTCGCGTAGCAGAGGCAACGCTTCCCGATCCCCTTCGTCCCGCAGCTGCAGCGCGATGCCGAGGAACGCCTGCGTCTCGTGGTCGGCCTCGGGCATGGTCTGGGCTGCCCGCAGCCATTTGACGGCCGCTTCGACGTCGTCCTTAGACCGCTGCGCCTCGTTGCGGGCGAGCAACAGCCTCCCGAGCGTGGTGAGCGGCGGCGCCCAGTCGAAGAACGGGGCGAGCTCGCTCAGGTGACCGATCGCGTGACCGAGGTCGGTGACTGAGCCGGTCGACTCCCACTGTCGCTCGTACCGGGACGGCAATTCACAACGGAGGTCGAACCGCAGCGCGAAATCGGTGCCGGCGCGGGCTAGGGCGGCCTCGCCGTGTCCGATGGCCTCGGCGAAATCGCTTTCCGGGAGCAGCCGGGTGAGCAGCAGCCGGATGTGCAGGCCGGTCTCATCGCCGGGATCGAGCGTCGCCAGCAGCCGCCGGAGCTCGGCGGGAGTCGGTTCGTGACCGAGAAAATCCCGGTCGTCGTCATCGGCCACGCCCACCTCCACTCCCCGTTCCAGGGTAGGATTCGATGGACAAACGCGGAGTGGCAACAAGTTGTCACCCCTCGCACCTGGTGGTACCGGAACCGGCGAGGTAATCCTGGATACCGAGGAGGCCGGGAATGGCGTACTACGACGGGATCGTCCAGATCGCGAGGGAGCTCGACCAGGTTCTCGCGCGGTTGGGCACGGCGGACGCGGCGAGACTGCGTTCCCTGCTGGGCGCGTTCGCTGTCAGCGCCGAGGAGGACCGCGAAAACCTGGTGTCCGAAATCGTGAAACTGGTCTTGCCGGCCTATGGGTACGGCGAGCCGATCTACGACGCGCTCAACGAATTGCGGTTCACGCAAGTCCCTCGAACTCCCGTGGCAGCGCTCTTTTCCGTTCGCCTCGCCCTCGGTCTGGTCGCCGCGGACGACGCGCGCGAACGGATCCTCGGCACCCACCCGATGACGACGGCCACCGAGCTTCGCAGCCAGGGAGTCGATCCGGATGTCCGCGACCTGATCCGGCTGCCGCGTCCCGACGGCTCGTGGTCCGTGCCCGCCTTCCAGTTCGACGACGATCTACGGCCTCGTTCCGTCGTACTGGAAGTGAATCGCGTTCTCGGCGCAGACGACGACCCGTGGGCCGTCGCGGACTGGTGGATCAGCGGGAACGTCTGGCTCGACGCGGTGCCCGTCACGTTGGTGTCCGACCAGGTCGCGGAGCGCGGCCTGGTCGCGGCCGCGACCGCCGCAGTGGACGGGTGATCCCGTGCCGCCGCACCCGCCGCCAGGCGGACTCCCCGGTGAGCCCCGCCGCTGGCGTCTCGCCGCCGGGACGGTGCTCTGGCGTGTCCACCCCGGCCACGTCGGAGCCGAGGTGGCCGACCCGCCCACGCGGTCGGTGTTCGGGGGCGGGCGGTTCGACGCCGTGGATCCCGCGGATCGCGGGCACATGTACGTCTCGCCCGCCGACGACACCGCCGTGCTCGAGCGCTTCCTGCCGGGCTTGGTCTTCGGGCCGGACGGCCGCCGGTTCCTCCTGCGTCGGGCTGTCGAAGGCAAGCGGTTGTCGGCTCTGCGGGTCACTCGGGACCTGACACTCCTGCGCCTGGTCTCCGGCGAGGACCTGGCTGCGGTTGGCCAGGACCACTGGCTGCTGACCGAGCCCCAGTGCGGTCCGACCCGGGAATGGGCTCGGTGGCTGCGCGAGCAGGCACCCTGGGCGGACGGCTTCGTCTGGCAGTCCACGGTAGACATGCGAGCGGAGACGATGGTCCTCTTCGAACAGGACGTGGCTCCGGTCGAGGTGGTGGATCAGCTGTCCTGCGAACTCGGTGGGGTGGAGCGGGCGCACTGGCTCGGAGACGTGCTGGGGGCACACGGCGTGCAGACGGATTCCGCGAGACGGCCCCGGGTCAAAGCCTTCATCAACTACCGCAAGGGAGAGTGCAGCGAAGCAGCTTTACTGCTGCACAACGAGCTCGCGCTCCGCTGGGGCGACCAGAAGGTGTTCCGGGACAACCGGTCGATCCCGCCCGGGCAGGTCTTCCCGGGTGAGCTGATCGACAAAGCGCGCACGTGCCGGGTGCTCCTCGTGCTTTTCAGCCTCGGCTGGGAAGAACACCGGGGAACGACCGGACGGGCGCTCGACGATCCCCAGGACTGGGTCCGGCGCGAGATCGAGGAAGCGACGACGGCGGGCGCGGAGATCGTCCCGGTGCTCGTCGGAGCCCGGCGGCGGCTCAGAGAACGAGATCTCCCGCCCGCTCTGGCGCACTTGGCCCAGCGGCAGGCCTTGCAGCTTCCCCACGGCTTCGGCGAAGCCGAGGTGAAGTGCCTCGTCGACCGGTTCCTGGAGCGGATGCCCTGGCTCGATGACGAAGAGGGCGGTGAGGACGAGCAGACTGCCTGACCGAGTTCAGAGCCAGCCGCGCTTGGCGACCGCTACCCCAGCGGCGAACCGGTTGTTCACGCCGAGCAGCGCGTACACCGCCTTGATGCGCCGCCGGACGGTCGTGACGCTGACTCCCAGGCGACGCGCGATGACGTGATCGTCGTAGCGGGCCATGAGGGCCAGCACGCGCCGTTGCTCTTCGTCAGGTAGCTCGTCCGCTGTCGATCCACTCACGGTGCCCACCCCGTCTTCAGGTGGAAGACGTGGGT
Source organism: Amycolatopsis sp. NPDC114478 (assembly GCF_055633805.1). Taxonomy (NCBI): domain Bacteria; kingdom Bacillati; phylum Actinomycetota; class Actinomycetes; order Pseudonocardiales; family Pseudonocardiaceae; genus Amycolatopsis; species Amycolatopsis sp. NPDC114478. The sequence continues at coordinate 10,608 of NZ_JBVKDO010000048.1, forward strand.
CAACGCTTTCCGCACTCTGCGCGGGGGCAGCTCGTCCGTGAAGACGGCTCGTTCAAGCCGCTCCAGCGCGGGGTGCACGGGCACGAGCGACGACCCGAGGACGAGCTCGGCGTCGGCGCCAAGTGTGTGCTGCGTGGCATCGGTCCTGCCGAGCTGGTGGGTTGCCGCCCGCACCGAGCGGAGGTCGTCTGTCATGGCGACTCCATCGAATCGGTATTTGCCTTGAAGCAGTCGATACGCTGCTTCGCTGAAGTAAGCCAGTAGTCGTGCGGCTTGAGGTCGCGGTCCTCCAGCTTGGCGAACGACGGGGGTCCTCGGAGGCTGCCTGTGCGGATCATCGGACTTGCTGCCGCGCCGTCCTCGTCCACAGTGGTCGGCAGCGGGAGTCCGGCCATTGCGCTGGTCGTGGCGAGCCTGCCTCCGGTGAGGAGCCTCGTCGCTGTCCCTCCGACGAAGGTACCGCCTGACCCATCGTCTCGGGTCAAACCGGCTGCCGGTCCTCGCCTGCTCCGGATCCACCCGTGCCATCGCCAGCTGTGCGACCCGCTTCCGGGTTGTCACAACCAAAAGCAGGTCGGCGCATGAACCCGCCAGTCGGCTCGGCGCCGCGAGCGCGCCGGGTTCAAGAGGGATTGGCGGCCGTACGGGCGAATACACCCCCAGGGCGCAGGCGGTCGCTTCGCGGCAGAAGGCCGGCAGGAGCGCGGAAGTCCGCGCGCGATCGCGGGAAACCTTCACCTTGCCTCCACCTCGGGGAGCCCGGTGCGGTGCAGCCGGGTTGGCTGTTCGTGTCCACGTTCGATTTCCGGGCGCCGAACGTTACAAGATTCGCGGGTTCGGCTATCGGCTTGTCCTGTCCAGTTTATGTCCAGATTCAGATCGGTTTTGTTCTGACGGATAACCGGTCGGATCGTGGGAGATCATGACAACCGCAACGAGCTGGTAACGCATTGTCTCCGGCGCCCATTGCCGTCGTAACGCGGAAAGCGCGCCGACCGACATCGCTGGCGTCCCGGCCGCGGGAATTCCGAGCTGCCGGTTTCCGTGTCCCCCCGAATGGAGTCCATGTGCCTGTTCTCGATTCGAGGCCGTCGGCCGAGGCCCAGGTGCCGGCGGACTCCAGCTGTCCCGGGTGCGGGGTGCCCGGGTTGTCGAGTGATCGTTTCTGTGCTGTTTGCGGACAGCCTCGGGACCGAGTCGTTCCCGTCTCCACCGCTCAGTCGGCGGAAACCCGGCCGCCGGTGGGCGACCGCGGCGAAATGCTGCTGGAACTACTGGAGCGTCGTGGTGAGCTCCGGTCACAGCGGGTGGCCGCGGCGGTCGGCGGTGAAGCGATGTGCTTGTCGTGCGGGGTCGACGTGGTTCCGGCGCAGCAGGTCTGCACCGGCTGCGGTGTGCCCGTTGTGTTCCAGGCGGCTCCCGCGGGGCGGCCGCCTGCCCTCGGCCGGTTCCACAAGCACGGACGCCGGCTCGTCCGGGCGAAGTTCGCGTTGTGCGTCGGTTTCGAAAGCGGTGGCGCAAAACTGCTCAAGAGCAACGGAGAGTTCGATGTCGCCGCCGTCGGCGAGCTGCCGGAGACGGAGGTCGCGCTCAACAGCGAAATGGACCTCAGTGGACTTCGCGGACCGGCTGCCGCTTTGCTCTGGTGGTCGGCTCGGCCCACCGCCCCGCCCGGGGTGACGTGGTCACCTCCCGACCTGACGGCCCACGTGCGGTCCGCCTATGCCGCAGACCTCGCCGCGACCCGGCTGCACGCACTCGACCTGCTCCGCCTCGACCGTCCGGACCTGCTCGGCGAAATCGGTCTCGGCGAGCCCGAGGCAGTTTGGCTGCGCGTAGTGCACGCCGCCCGTAGGGCCCGGTTCGACGATCTCGTCGAAAACGCCGCGAGGCTGCCTGCCGGGCGCTACCGAAGGGTCGTTGCCATCCTGTCCGCCTGCGCGGACGGGATTTCGGGTGTACCGGATGCGGGCCGGCGGCTTGCTGGGTGCCTGGCGGCGTTCTCCCCGGACGAGCCGCTCGCTGCCGCGCTCGAACGCAGGCTGGGGATCCGGCGGACCGCGCACGGCGAGGTCATGACGGACGAACGGCTTCGTGCACAGAGACACGGGTTACCCGAGTCTGTCTTCGCGATGCTCGATGGCCGGCCTGATGCGGAGACGGCCGGCCTGCTGGGGCCGGCCGGGCGGCTGGCCGCGGCCCTCAACGGCTCGGTCGCGACCATCGGTTCAGCCGAAATCACGTTGGCGCCGTTGACCGTTCTCGACGACATCGTCGAGCGTGGTGCGATCACCGCCGAAGCCGCGCGAACCGCACGGCGGCCGGCCGCCGAGATCACTTACCTCGTCGGACGCGCGCAGCCGGAGCAACTGACGGAGACCGAGCTGATAGCGCTGGGCCACCAGGAGGAATTGGACCGGCGCGCGTTCGCCCGGACCGGCGAGATCCCCGAAGACCGGCGCGAAACCCGGCTGGGCAAGCACTTCGCCGCGGTCGAGGCGTTCGAGCGCAACCGGCCGCAGGACGTCGTGGTCGCTGACGTGATCGAAGAGTACCGCTCGGTGGCCGAGCACCTCGCCGGCTTGCTCGAGGAATCTCCCCAAGCTCCAGGCGACCTGCCGGAACCAGTCGTGGCGGACGTCTCGGTCTGGAACCACCTCGTCCGCACCTACGGTGCCGATAAGCTACGAGCCGTTCCCGGGCTGGCGGACCGCCGGCCGAGATTCTTCGAGTGGGTCTCGCTGTACGCCGCGAGGGAGCATTTGTTCCTGGCCCAATGGGCCGCCGGAGTGGATGCTGCGCGGGAATGCCTCCGCGTCGCCGTCGACGAGTCTGTCCGGGACGAAGCCCAGAACCTGCTTGCCTGCGCCCTGCACTACCTGGGCGATCATGCGGGTGCGGTCCGTGAGCTGGAGAGTGCGCTGGAAGGGGAGCACTCGCCGGCCCTGCTCGCCAACATCGGGGTCGTCGCTCCGCACCTTGACACCGAGCTCGCTGCCCGGCACCTGGCCCGGCTGGTCCGCGAGGCCCCGACCGCGGCGATGCGGACGGCGGCGGCGATGCGGGCCCTGGAGATCTGGCGCGGCGAGGGCGAACGTGTCTGGGAGGGCGAGGAACCCGGCCGGGAACTGCCGACCGTGCTGCGCGAGCCGTTGCGGTCGGTCGTCGCCGAAGACATCCCGTTGTCCGACTTCCGGGAGATCAGCCTGGTCCTGTCGCGGTTCGACAGCGCCTGGATCCGGCAGCCGGGAAGCCTCGCGCGGTCACCCCACGCGGACACGATGGAAGCCGGTTACGCCCGGGCGCGAGCCGAAGACGGGCTGTCTGCGGTCGTCGACTTCTTCGCGTCCGTGCGGGACTGGGAACACGGGCCGGACTGGTTGTGCCCCGCCCGAGACCAGCTGATCAACGATGTGCGTTCCGCGATGGTCGAAGACCTCGACGGAGCGGCCGGCGCTGGGTCTCTCGCGTTCGAACTCGCCACCCGGCTGACCGGGCTGAGTCCGTATGACCTGGTATCGCTGAGCATGCTGTCGACCTGCACGCTGAGCTACGTCCTGCTGGTCGACGACAAGGAGATCGGGGACGCGATCGTCGAGATGCACCGGACTGCCCTTGAGCTGTTCGCGAAGCTGAGTGATGAAGACCGCGGCCGCATCGAACTCTTCGTCGAGCTCGCCACCAGGCGCGCGGCGATCAACATCCAGCAGGCCCGGATCCGCGAGCTCGAGCAGATCGTCGACCCGTACAACAGGGCCCTCGACGTCCTCGAGCTGGTTCAGCGCGGCACACCGGCGTGGTTCGACGCCCGCAGGGTGATCGGCGAAACCGTCGAGTTCTGCCGGGCGAGCCGGACGCAGCTGCTGCCCTGGTCACGAGCCGTCGAGCACGCGGACACGCGAACAGACCTGCTCGACTTCCTCGATCACGTCCGCGATCTCGAATTCAAAGCCCAACGTGCCCTTGGTGGCTGAGGAGAGTCATGCGCAACCCCTACTTGCTGCTCGGGGTGGACTACGGAACCCCGCCCGACCTGGCACGTCGCCATTTCGCGCGTGCCGCGCGGCGCGTGCGCCGGGCCGCCGGCGGCCCGGTCGGCATCGAAGACCTGAATTGGGCGCTGCACGAGGTGCAGAGCCGGGCGAGCACGGCTGACGACGACGTCAGCGTCTACCGGGTGCCCGCCAACCCGGCGGTATTCGCCCCACAGGCTCACGGCCTGTTCGCGCTGCCGCCGATCCAGCTGCCGAGGCGGACGGAAACCACGGACGACGACCGCGCGGTGCTCGCCGACGAACTCGCCAAGGACGTCGGCGAACTGGTCACAGCGGTCATCCGGGCCACGGCCACCTTCGACTACGGCTACCTCACTCCTGAAGGGAACGAGCTATGACCCGACGTACCGACGCGCTGATCGCACGTCTGTCCGAAGTGGAGCGTTCGCTCGACCGGATCAGCCGGTCGATCGAGCGCATCGAAGTGGCGACTATCGTCCGCGAGCCGTCTTCGGCCTTGTCGGTCGACGCCTACGACGGGCTGCGGCGCCAGATCGTCGCGGCTGCCCAAGAGCGGACGGCGCACCTGCGACAGCTGGCGGTCTTCGCCGAAGCCGCGCACGCCCAGGCCCCGCAGCTGCGGCCGGTGGTCGAGGAGTGGCTCGGTCAAGCGGGACTGATCCGCTGGGCGGATCCGGCCGACTCGCGCTACTACGACGAGCTGGGCGGTGAGGGAGACGAACTGCGCATTCTCCGGTACGCCTTCGTCGATGAAGCCACAGGCCGGCCCGTGGTGATGGGACAGACGGAGCGCGTGCCACGTCTTCCCGTCGCGCGTCGCGTAGGAGAGCACGAGGTGCGGTCGTGAACCCGTACGGCATCGACTTCGGCACGACCAACTCGGTCCTGGCCCAGTGGAACGGTCAAGCGGTCGAAGTGCTCTCCATCGACTCGCCGCCGGCGGAATGGGAGCAGCTCGGTTTCGACAAGGTGATGCCTTCGGTGGTCGGCATGGCTCCGGACGGGCGCCGGACGACGTTCGGCTGGGCGGCGAAGCGACAGCAAGAGGGCAAGCTGGAGACCGTCAAGCGGTTGTTCGCCACGGAGGAGTTCGTCGACATCGGCGGCTCGCGGGTGTCGGTCGAGGAAGCCGCGGCCCTGTTGTTCGGTCACCTTCGCAGCGCCTCCGCCGGGGTCGAGGTCGACCGCGCGGTCGTGACCATCCCCGCCAACAGCCGCGGCTTGGCCCGCTACCGCACGAAGCTCTGCGCGGGCCTGGCCGGCATCGACGTCCAGGCGCTCGTCAACGAGCCGACGGCGGCCGCGATGGCTTTCGCCGTCGATGCGCGCCGTGACCAGAACATCCTTGTGTTCGACTGGGGCGGCGGCACTCTCGACGTCACCGTGCTCGAGACGATCGAGGGCGTCTTCATCGAGCGTGCTTCCAAGGGGATTCCCCGATCGGGTGGGATCGACCTGGACGAAGCCTTCGCGCTGGCGATCCGCAACCGGCTGCCGCGCCGGCCGTCGTGGTCACCGGCGCAGGAAGCGCAGTTCCGGCTGGAGGTCGAACGGGCGAAGATCCTGCTGTCTTCCCAAGAACATACCAACGTCCGCCTTCCGGACGGGGATTACGTCCAAGTGGACCGCGTGCTTTTCGAAGGTTCGATCCGCAAGCTCCTCGATGAGGCACGGCAGCCTATCCTGCAGTGCCTGCGCGACCTGCAGATCGGCCCGGACGGGATCGACCAGCTGGTGATGGTGGGCGGCAGCAGCAAGATCCCCGCTGCCCGGAGCCTGGTGTCGGAGACCGTCGGGCGGGAACCGGCCACCGGCTGCGACCCGATGACGGCGGTGGCCCAGGGCGCCGCCATCGCGTCCGCGATCCTGCTCGGCCAGCTGGACAAGGACTTCTTCGTCTCCACAGAACACGCGCTGGGCACGATCGTGCACGACGACAACCAACGGCCGCGCTTCAGCGTGCTGATCCCGCGCAACCGCCAGCTGCCGGCCCGGGAAAGCGACAACTACATCCCGGCCAACCAGGGCCAGAAGTCCGTGCTGGTCCGGGTGATCGAGGGCGACCCCACCAAGGAGGTCTCCGATCCGGACAACGTGGTGCTCAAGGAGTGGAGCATCGACGTCGATCCGGACCTGACCCAGCAGGAGAACGCCTTCGACATCAGCTACGAGTACAACGTCGACGGCATCCTGCACATCACCGTGACCAACACGAGAACCGGCCGCGTGATGCTGCGTGACGACGTCTCGTTCGGGGTGACCAAGGACAAGTCGCAGTTGATCGACCTCGCGAACCGCGTCCGCACGACCATCGAGTCGGGGAGCGGGCCGGCGGTGCAGGCGGCTGTACTGACCGCACCGGCGCTGGACAGCGCGACAGTCCGCCTCCTCGAGCGGGCGCGGAACAAGGTGGTGCCGTTCGTCGGGGAGGACGAGGGCCGTCGTCTCGAAGCGCTGTGCGCGGATCTCGAGCGATCCGTCGGCGCCGCGTCCGACGAGTGCCGTGAAGCGCTCGAACGCAAGCTCCGCCAGTACGCCTACTTGTTCTGACGTTGACGAGAGAAGGAACCATGCCTGAAGAACGTGCCAAGATCCTCCCCTTCTACCTGGTGATCGACGTTTCCTGGTCGATGGACGGCGACCAGCTCGAAAGCGCCAACAAGATCATGCCGGAGCTGTCGGACGCGCTGGCGCGGGATCCGATCCTGACCGACAAGGTCCGGTTCGCGCTCATCGACTTCGCCGGCGACGCGCAGGTTCAGCTGCCGTTGTGTGACCTGCTCGACCCGGACGTGGTCCTGCCGGGCCTCACGTGCCGCGGCGCGACCTCCTACGCCGCCGCGTTCCGGTTGCTTCGCAAGGAGATCGAGGCGAACGTGACCCAGCTGAAGGCAGACGGGTTCGGCGTGCACCGACCGGCGGTGTTCTTCCTGACCGACGGCGTGCCCACCGACACCGAGGACGAGTGGACGAGTGCATTCCGGGAGCTCACCGAGTACGACCGCCAGGCCAAGGTGGGCTTCGCGATGTACCCGAACGTGATCCCGTTCGGGGTGAAGGACGCTGACCCGCAGGTCCTGCGGCGGCTGGTCCACCCCGCCGGCGGTACCAAGCAGAGCCGGATGTACCTCATGGACGAAGGGAACAGCGCCGCACAGGCGATCGCGGGTATGGCCGAGATCATGATCTCGAGTGTGCTCAGCTCCGGGGCGAACCTGGCCGGTGGTGACTCCGGGTTGATCCACCCGGATCCCGCCGACCTGCCCAGCGGGGTCAAGGCGGCGGACGCGGACGGGGACTTCCTGTGACCCACCACCTGGACGAGAGCGCAGGGCGCGCCGCCGCGGGGTTCGACCCGGTCGAGCCGGTCCTGATCGGCGATCCCGGCCGGGCTTTCGCGGCGGTGAAGCCCAAGCACGACCGGCGGTTCCCGCACGTGCCCGCCTATGTCGTCGATGCGGACGAGATGCGGGGGGATCTTGGCGGAGCCGGCCTGGAGTTGCGTGCGGCGAGCATCCGCGGGCTGTCGCACCGCTTCTACGGCACGGTGCGGCAGGATGCCTACGCCCGGGTGCTGAGCGAGGACGGGCGTCACCTCGTTGCATGCGTCGCCGACGGCGTGTCCGCTTCCCCGTATTCGCACGTGGCCGCGGAGATCGTCACGCAGGACGGCTGCCGGTTCCTTTCGGACCAGCTCTCGGAGGCCGTACCCGAGAAGCTCGACTGGCTACAGTTGCTGGAAAAGCTCGTTTCGCGGACAGTCGTGGCCGCGCACGACATCGCCCGGCGCAACGGGGACGACCCGCCGGGTACCGACCTCCGTGAGGCAGGCCGGTACCTGGCTTCGACCGCACTCTTCGCGGTGATCGACCTCGAACCCGGCGAGCACGGTGAGCACACTGCCCACGTCTTGTCCCTCGGCGACACTTCGGCCTGGCTGCTGGCCCCGGGAGCCGCCGTTCCCTGGACACCCCTGCAGCAAGTCAAGAACTCGGACAGTGACGTGGCGACGAGCGTGACCGCGGCCATCCCGGTGGTGCCCGCCGTCGCTCCGGAACCGCTGCTCGTCCGTTTCGGACCCGGCACCGCACTGGTGCTGATGACCGACGGAGTCGGTGACGCGCTCGGAAGCGGCGCCGGCGAGGTGGGCGCCTTCCTCGCGGAGTGCTGGGCCACGCCGCCCGCGCTGCTGAACTTCGCGGCACAGGTCGACTTCGCGCGCCGCTCCTACGACGACGACCGCACCGTGCTGGCGGTCTGGCCCGTCAACGGCTCATGAGCGACGACGAAATCGATCGCGCGAAGCTGGGTGATCTCGGAGAACGGCTGGGTAAGGGCGGGCAGGCGACGGTCCATCTGGTGCCTTCGCTGCGGCTCGCGGATGTCGCCGGCGATCTGGTCTACAAGCACTACCACGTGGGCCACCAACCGCCGCACGGTCTGCGCGCGATCGTCCGCGCCCGGAGAAAGCTGGCGGTGCCGGTCCGGGCCCGGCTGGACGAGATCGCATCGTGGCCGGCTCGCGTCGTCATCGACCAGGGGACGATCTGCGGTGTGGTGATGCCGCTGATCCCGAGCTCGTTCTTCGACCGGCGGCGCCTGCCGAGCGGCAAGGTGAGCACCCTGCCGCGTGAGGTCCAGGGCTTGTTCGTCGGACCGGAGCTCGCGACGCGGGCCGGGCTGGTGTACCCGGACCTGACCGACCGGCTCGCCGTCTGCCGGGATCTGGCCGGCGCACTGGCCCTGCTTCACTCGAACGGGCTGGTCTTCGGTGACATCAATGCGAAGAACGCGTTGTTCCGGACCGGTGCCACGCCCTCGGTGATGCTGGTCGACTGCGACGCGGTTCGCATCCGCGGCTCGGCGCCGGTTGTCCGGCAGCTCAACGCGCCGGACTGGGCGCCGCCGGAGGGAGCGGTGCTCACCCAGGCCACGGATCTCTACAAGCTGGGGCTGTTCGTCCTGCGTGCCCTCTCTCCGGGGCCGCAGGCGAGCACCTCCCGCAACCTTCAGCGGGTGCGGTCCGTGTTGGACGCCGAAGGACGCCGCCTTCTCGGCGCCGCATTGGCCGACCTCGGCAGATTGCGGCCCGAAGCCGCCGAGTGGGAATCCTATTTCGCGACACGAGCCCGCCACAGCTTCGTGCCCGACCAGGTGAGAGCGAACCCCGCGCCGAAGCCGGTGCCGGCCACGACGACGTCCGGTTGGCGACGCGACCCCGCGACCGGACACTGGATCCCGGCTCTGTGACGGACGGGCCGGTGCGCTGCACCGTGTGCGGGGTGGCGGTGAACGGCGCGGCCTTGCTCGCGTTGCGTGGAGATCTGAGCTGCGCCGGACACGACGAGAGCGTCGCGTGTGCCTTCTGCGAACATCGGGCGCGACACCGGCCGGTGACCTGGCGCGACGTCGGAGGCGGCCTGCTGCGCTGCGAGCTGTGCGCGCACGACGCGGTCGAACTCCAGCACCAAGTCGCCCCCGTCCTCGGGCGCGTCCGGGAATCACTCGCGCGCCGTGGCTTGACCTTGCGGGAGCCTGCCAAGGTGCGGTTGGTGCCACCGCACACGCTGCTCAGGCTCGGGCACGGACGAGGTCACGCGCTCGGCGCGACGACCATCGGCTACCAGCGGGACGGACCCGGGAAGGTCACGGATGTCCGTATCGCGGCAGGTCTGCCCTTCGATTTGTTCTACGGCGTTGCGGCCCACGAGTTCGGGCACGCCTGGCTGGCTCAGCGCCGACGCGAACGCCTGCCTGCAGAAATTGCGGAGGGGTTTTCCGAATCCCTGGCTTACGGTGTTCTGCGTGATCTCGGCTCGCCGCTCGCCGATCGCATCCGGGAGCGGATGATGATCAATCCGGATCCCGTTTACGGCGTCGGCTTCCGCATGGTTCGCGACGAAATCCTGCGATTCGACTTGAGTGCGGTTGTCGATTCCCTGGTCCGGGTCGGCGAGCTCCCGGGGCGCTTACTTGCGTAGCAGGGTGTTCCCGGCGTACCCGCCGGTGTGCATCAGCCGTTTCGCGTAACAGTCGTCCTTGTTGATCCCGTACGAATCGCACCACGCGTTGGCCGATGTGCCGTCGCCGAACTGCCGGGGTTCCACGGTGATCCAGAAGTCCGGGTACTTGAAGCTGGCGTAGTCACCCGACCACAGCAGGAGCGCTTCCGGGTGCTGCTGCCGGTTGTTCACGAAGTCGGCCCAGATCGCGTCGTAGTCGTAGGTGATGCCGTTGGCCACCATGCCCGGCTTCTTCGCGGACAGCTGCGGAAGCCACGAGCCGATGAGTTGATCTACCTCGGGCCTGTCCTGGTCGACTTGACGCTGCAGCAGGCTTCGGGAGTCCGCGGGCGTCGCGCTCGTGGTCTCCGTGGTGGGATCCGCGATGGTCTTCGTGACTTGGACCGGTGGCGTTGTTGCGCCGTCGGCGAGGGAGCCACTGCCACCGGAGCTGCCCGGGGTGGCGGGGGAGTTGGTGCCCACGGTCGTCGAAGCCACGATGATGGCGCCGACGACCAGAGCGCAGATTCCCGCTGCCACGGCGGTTTTCGCTCCTTGGGACAGCCCTGGTGAGGTCGTAGCGCGGTACTGCTGCGCTACTGGTGGAAGTGGCGCGGGCGGCACCGGATATCGGGGGTTCGCCGGTTGCGGGGGTGACGGCCGACCGGCCGGCTCCGCCGCCTGGCGCGGGACGGCGGCCCCGCAGCCGACGCAGAACCTGGCGTTGTCTCGCAGGTTTTCGCCGCATTGTTTGATGCGCCCCGGGTTCTGTGCAGGCTCTGATCTCAGGGAGGATGCAGAGCATGCCGGCACCGAAGAAGTACAGCGACGAGCTGCGTGAGCGGGC
>NZ_JBVKDO010000049.1:0-13360 GCF_055633805.1 Amycolatopsis sp. NPDC114478
ACTCCGGCCGCGACGCTGTGATCACCTGCACCACACCAACATGATCAACTACCGGCCCGGCCGCTCCGACACCGGGTTACGAGACATCCCTTAGCGCTCGCTCGCTGTCGGCGAGGTTGCCCTCGCACAGGGGGATCGCCCGCTCGAGGTCACCCGCCGCCCGGTAGGCGCAGGCCAGGTTGTTCCGCAAGCCCAGCGTGCCCGGGTGGTCGGGACCCAGCACCCGCTCGCTGTCGGCGAGGGTGGCCTCGTACAGGGGGATCGCCCGCTCGAGGTCACCTGCCGCCTGGTAGGGGCTGGCCAGGTTGTTCCGCGAGGTCAGCGTGTTGGAGTGGTTGGGGCCCAGTACCCGCTTCCGATCGGCGAGGGTGGCCTCGTACAGCGGGATCGCCCGCTCCAGATCACCTGCCGCCCGGTAGGCGTAGGCCAGATTGTTTCGTAAGGTCAGCGTGTTGAGGTGGTCGGGACCCAGCACCCGCTCGCAGTCGGCGACGGTGGCCTCGTACAGCGGGATCGCCCGCCCCAGATCACCCGCCGCCTCGTAGGCGCCGGCCAGGTTGTACCGCGAGGTCAGCGTGGCGGGGTGGTCGGGGCCGTAGAGGCGCTGGTTGCTGTCGTAGGCGCGGATGAGGTAGCCAATGGCGGTACCGACGTCGCCCTGCCTGTCGAGGTAGCGGCCCAGATCGTTGAGTATGCGGCTGGTCAGCCTGGCTGCCGCATAGACAGCAGCCCACCACCAACCCCGCTTACGACCGGCCACACAACCCCCAACGTCCCGCCCACACAGCACAACCAACCGTACGAACTAGTCGCCGCTGAGCGCTACACAAGCGCAAGAATCCCAGGCCGTAGCGGATGCACCCTTAGGGATCAGTTCAGAATGAGTTTGCGGAGGCAGATGATCGATCAGGCCAGGCTGAGGATGGCTTGGTGGACCTCAGCTCGTCGTCCGGTTCGGATGCGTAGTCGTCGGAAGTTCTTCAGTCAGGCGAAGGTGCGTTCGACTGGCCAGCGGAGTTTGCCCAGGCCGGAGCCGTGCTCGACGCCGCGGCGGGCGACGAGCGGGGTGCTGCCGCGGGCTCACGCAGATGCGTCGAGTCGACCAGCACGGCCGACAGGTCCAGCAGCCCAGCGGCGCGCAGCTCGGCGAGCAGGCGGACCGGAAGTTCAACGTTCGACGCCGGATCTCATGGTGGTCTGATTGACGGTTTCGCACCCGGGTTGACCTTGCCGGTGCGGGAAGGCTCACCCTGACACGGACTAGGCGAGTTGCCCTGGTGCGAAGGAGTCGGTCATGGAGTTGCTCGGCATCGGTGAGTTCGCGCGGCGGACGCGGTTGTCGCCGGGGGCGTTGCGGCGTTACGACGAGTCGGGGTTGTTGCCGCCTGCTCGCGTGGATGGGGCTTCGGGTTACCGGTGGTATGCCCCTGCGCAGGTGGAGCGGGCGCGGTGGGTGCTGTTGCTGCGTCAGATCGGTGTTCCGCTGGCGGAGATCAAGGTGATCCTGGGTTTGGATGCCGGGGCGGCGGCCGAGCGGGTCGGCGCTTTCTGGTCCGTAGCCGAGGCCGAGCACGCGGCGCGCCGAGACCTGGCCGGCTACTTCGTCGATCTGCTGCAGGGAAAGAGAACTGTCATGTACGAGGTGTGTGTCCGTGAGCTGCCCGCCCGCAGCCTGCTCAGTCTGCACTGCCAGGTGCGGGCTGACTCGTTCGACGCGGTCGGCAAGGGGTTTCTCCGGCAGCTTCGGGGCGAGGGCATTCCGCGACCGGACGGCGTCGCTGGAGCGCCGTTCGTCGTGTTCCATGGGAACGTCGACGAAGACGGCGATGGGCCGGTCGAGTGGTGCTGGCCGGTCCTCGGCGACGAGGCCGACGAGTTCGCCGCGAAGGTCCCAGAGCTGCGGCTGCGGACCGAGGAGGCGCACCAGGAAGCGTTCATCCACGCGGAGACCTCGAACGTCAGCGAAGCTCGGACCACGGCCTTCACGGAAGCCTTGCTGACCTGGGCCGACCAGCAGCATCGGTCCACGGCAGGAGCCATCCGGCAGGTTCTGGCGCCTCGGTCGCCGTCTGCCGGAGAATGCGCAAGCTGCGATTGGGCTGTTCCTCTCCGCTGATCCGCACTGCGGGTGAACCCGAAGAGGTCGGGGGCAGTGCGCTTCCGAGGACCGCGGCAATCACGCGCTTCATGGGAATTCGTCATGTCCCGTGTTGGTGCAACGCCGATGTGGAGCGTCTGTCCGCCCGGTCGCGGTGCCGGGGCCCGTTTTGCGTCGCGCGCCTAAGTCATCCGCGCGTAGCAGCCGGCGCCGGGTTTCAGCCGGGGCGGGATGCCATCCGGACCTCGTCGATTGCTGTCAGCTCCTTCGGCGTCCGGCGCAGCGGGCCCACGCCGCCCTGTCCGCCTTCGTAGTGCACCTCGGCGACCACGGTGGCGATTTCGACGAGGAACTCGCGGAAGTCGGGGAGCTCGGCCGGTGCCGAGCGCTCGACGATCGTGGCGGCCGAGTGGATCGTCGCCACCGCCGAGGGCAGGTAGTCCGCGTACTTGGTGCCGGGTCGCAGCCCGGTGTCGAATGCGGTCGTCGAGGTGACTTCGCGGATGAACCGCCGCGGGTGCGCGATGCTGGCGTCCCGCAGCACTTTGACCAGCGCGAACATCTCGTCCGAATCCACCGAGTCGACGGCGAGCGCGACCAGGATGCCCGCGGACATCAAGGCTCGCTGGAGGACAGCCCAGTCCTCGGCGGTGAAGTTCTCCTCGCCCGCGCCGTCGCGGGCGCGCCCGTCCCGGACCACCTGCATGCCCACGGTGGCCGCCAGGGCGGGAATGCTGCGTGCCAGGTGCATTCTCCGGACCCGCGTCCGCTCCGGGAGCTCTTCCCACACGACGAGGTCCGGGATTTGTTCGCTCCCGTCGGCGAGCGACCGTTCGTGTTCCCGCCGGGCCAGCTGGACGACCTCGTCGTCGTCGAACACGACGGTGAGCGCCGGGTCGAACGCCGGCACCAGCACGCAGCCGACCTGGGCGAGGTGTTCGCCGAGCTGCCTCGCCTGGGCGCGGGTCACCGCCTTCCGCTCTTCCGGCACCTGGTCCCAGCGCGGCGGCATCGTGTTCTGGGCTGCGTCGGCGTCGTGGATCGCCCGGGCGAGGTCCTCGATGAGCTCGCCCCGGGTGTACCGGCTGAGATCGTCGATCAGCCGGTCCTGCGCGGTCAGGCGGGCCTTCATCCGCCGGCATTCGTGCAGGATCGCCTCGCCGTTGAGGAACATCTGTTCGGACCGGCGGTCGCCGGCCTGGCCGAGCACGCCCTGCCCGACCATGATCACGATCATGAAGACCAGCTGGACCAGCGTCGACAGGAAAGTCATGAACGCGAAGGGGTACGGGTCCAGCGTCTGCACGCCGACCGCGGCCAGGCTGATCCAGACCACCTGGGTGCCGGCCGCGAAGTAGAAGGCCCACATGCTGCCCAGCCGCTGGGTCAGCCACGCCGCGATCCGGCCGTTGACGCTCACGACCTGGTCGAGCGCCTGCGGCGGCCGCCGCACCCGGTGCTGCTCGATCCACGGGTGCGGGCTGGACTCCAGCAGGCTGACCCCGCGGCTGAGCGCCCGGTCGTGCCGGTCGAGGTGCTGCTGCAGGTCCGCGATCTGTTCGAAGACCGCCTCGGCGTTTTCGTAGGTTTGCACCGAGCGGTGGTCGGCGGCCGCGCCCAGCACCCGCTGGCCGACCAGGATGATCAGGCACAGCACGAGCTGGACGACGTTGTCGAGGAACAGCAGGAAGGCGAACGGGTACGGGTCCAGCGCGTGGAAGGGCGCCCACCAGGTGGCCAGCGCCATCCAGCCGGCGACGACGAGCAGCACGACGTACAGCGCGGGCATCGACCCGACGGCCTTGGTCAGCGCGGCCGCGAAGGCGCCGTTGAGGCCGGTCTGCTCGTCCGCGGTGGTGGCTGGGCGCCGCGTCGCGCGCAGGGGACTCACCGGGCGGTCCCGGCATCCGCCGCCGGACCGGATGTCCGGTCCGCCGTTCCCTGCTGCTTGGCTTCGCACCGTTCCACGCTCTCCGAGCTCCTTCCCGCCGGCCGGGTGCCGGTATGACCAGCATCCCCGATGCCGCTCCGGTGTCGGGGACCCGGCGGTGACACGGTGGTGAATCCCGGTGATCCGATCGTGTTGCGGCAGGTCGTAACGTTGAGCCGGTCGGCCGATGACGTTTCGATCGGATGATCGGGAGGTCGCGTGGGGCTCAGGTATCGCAAGTCTTTCAAGGTCGCACCGGGCGTGCGGGTGACCAAACGCGCACGCGGTGGTGTCAGCACGACGGTCGGTGTCCCGGGTACCGGGCTGAGCTACACCACCAGCAGCAGTTCACGTCGCTTACGCGGCGCGAACGCGCGTTCCGTGGCCGACGCGCAGGCTGCATCGGCGCCGCGTCGGCAGGCGGTGCTGGTCCCGATGACTCGTCGCATCAAGATCGAGCGAATGCTCTGCCTGATCGGTCTCCTGAGCACGCTGGTGGGGTTCGTCGTCGTCCCGCTCCTGATCGTCGCGCTGCCCTGCGTGCTGACCGGCTTGATCGTGACGCTGCTCAACATCAAGGACGAGATGCGCTGCTACCCGCCGCGTTTTCGGTTTCACTCCGAGACAGTCGTGTGGGGGACCCGAGCCGCTACTGCTACCTGGCAGGCATGCCCGCATGCATCAAGCCGGACTCTTGTGACGCAGGTCGAACCTGTGCCACTGGCCGGCTTCGCCATCGAGCGTGGGCAGCGGCAAGATGGCCGCCGCCCACGGGCGACGGCTCCGGCGCCCAACCGCATGAACGCGTGGCGGGTTAGCCGAAAGGGCCAGATAGATTGACGCGTTAGTCCGCCGGGCGCGTCAGGCTATCTGTCCTGCCGTTGGTCAACGACTTGGCATCGGCCATCCCGGCTGCCGCTTGACAGGAGCGACGGTGTACGAGGTGGCCGAGAGGCCGTCGATCGGCGGCGGGCGGTGGTATGTCCTTCCCGGCGACAGCACGTACTTCATTCCAACCGGTGCGTACTGCGTCAGTCGTTGATCACTGCACACACGCTGCGTGACCGGCCGGCCTGGACCGAGGTCTCGGAAGGCTGAAGCCTTCGTGTTGTTTAGCGCGGTGTCTCGCCTCGGAAGAACTGGCGGCTCGGGACAACGAGACCAGCCAGCGAAAGCACGATGAACACGACCTGGTGGACATGGTCCTTCCCGGGCGGCAGCCCGCCGAGCAGGTGCGCGAGCCAGAACGCCGGATAGAACCAGAGAGCAAACCACGCCCACCGCTCCCGGCGCCGGAAGGGCACCACGGCCAGCAAGGCGCCGAACAGGCCAAGCCCGATCGAGGCGAGTCCGTCCGCGCGATACAGCGATGCGTCGCCGGCCGGGGGCGCCGTCGCGACCACGAGGCCGAAACCGGCGATCCCGAGGCTGACCGCCGTCAGGCTGATCCAGGCGACCCGCAACTCAAGCCGTTCTCGCCGCATCCGCCGAACCTACCGCCGCCGACCTGAGAACGTGCCCGACCTTCGGCGCCCCGTCGAAGGTCGGGATGTTCCGGGCGATGTGATACGAACCCGTCGCGGTGAACAGTTTCGATGTGGTGTGGTCATTTGGTGGCTTCTTCACTGTCATCGCGGCGTCGCCGACGCTGCGCATGGTGATGACCACCAAGGAAGCCGGGCCCCGGGGGGTTCGCTGTCGTTCTGCGAAAGGACTCGGATGAGCCGCCTCGTTCTTCGGACCTGCGTCACCGCCGCCGCGGTCACCCTCACGGTTGGCCTGATCGACATCCCCGCCTACGCCGTCGGCGCACAGGCTACCTGCCGCTGCCGGACCCGTCCTGCACACCGGGGGTGAAGAACCCGGACGTGACCCAGTCGACGATCGGCTCGACGATCTGCGTTTCCGGCTGGACGGCCACGATCCGCCCGTCGACGACCTACACCAACGGGTTAAAGCAACAGGGCATCATCGACTACAGCTACAGCGACACGAACATGTCCGACTACGAGGAGGACCACTTCCTCCCGTTGGAGCTCGGCGACGCCCCGAAGGACCCGCGTAACCTCTGGCTGGAGCCGCACTCGGGCAGCCCGAACTCTTACAGCAAGGACTCGGTCGAGAACGCCGTCAAGAAGGCCGTGTGCGCCAACCAGGTCACCCTGTCCGCCGCGCAGACGGCGATGCTGGACAACTGGACCACCGCCAAGTCCGTGCTGGGGATCGGCTGACGGGACCCGATTTCCCACCCAGGTTCATCGCAGGGATACGGCCTCCCGCCGCCGGTTTGCGAGGATGGCCGGTGTGCTCGCGCCGCGGAGGTGGACGGTGGCGTCGAGGCCGCCCCCAGGTGCCGGATGGAGCGTGAGGGCGTTGCCAGCGGCGCGGGCGAACTGAGCGGAGATGGCGACGTAGCTGCTGAGGCGGAGGCCGGCGGGCTCGACGTTCGCTTCCTCGACCGCCGCCGATGACGGTGTGGTCTCGAGCGCAGCTGCCGGGCCACATCGCCTGGGTTCGGCGAGACGGGACGATCCCGCGCAGCCGGCAGACAGGGCACGGCGGCCTGCTGCGATGACCCGTTCTATCCGGCACCGCCCCGACGGTGCGGCGTGGTCATCCCGGCAGGCCGCCGCCTGTGCCCGAGACCCCGTCCCGAGTACTGGTCACCTACCCACGCGACCGAGGCACTCAACCGTCCCGGCGCACATTCGCCGAGTCGACGGCGTGGTCACGTGACCGGGGCGACCACCCCGGCGAACCCCAAGGACACAGCACTGGACGAGGCGGTGACCCTCAGGAAGGGCTGACCGCGCGCGGCTCCGCAGTACCGGGCGGCGCAGGGGCATCCGCTTCGGCGCCCACCGGTACCAGTGCGCAGTTCGTCAACGTCGTGCGATCACCCAGGTCTTGGCCGACGTAGTAGCCGGAGGACACGAGGATGCTGCGGTAGACCGCGCCCGCCGGTCCCCGCCAGTAGTCGTTGTGCAGCTTGCCGTCGATGATGGCGAACCTCGCCGTGTACGCCGAGGCCCGGTAGTACCAGCCGGTCGCCTTGAGGCACAGGTGGTTGCCGTCCGCCTTGATCAACCACTTCGACCAGCCGCGGTCATCGGTGTCCTCCAGCTTGAACTGGCAGGCGCCGGCGGCGTCAGGACGCATGACGATGTAGTCCCAGAAGGATTGGGTCGCGTTGGGGCCCAACGGGCAGAGGTATCCGACGATGTCCTGTCCGGACTCGCTCAGGTAGTGCGCGCGGAGGTAGTACCAGCTATCGGCGTCGGCGGCGGCCACCGTCCCGGCGGGCAGTGGCAGGGGTTCGCCCTTGAGGACGAGCGGCCGGTCGTCCTCGGATGGTGATCTTTGCGGATCCAACATAGACGTCAACCTTTCGAAATCCAGCTGAGCGGCGGGCACGCGGAAATCGTTGGCACGGCTGACGGTCCTGCTCGACGTCCCGTCCTGCTTGCCGTTCCCGGTGGCCAATTACGAGACTGGACTCGCGTCCTCACCCGGGGCAAGGTGCGCCCGCGCTCGTCACCCGCGCGTGGCGCTGAGCGGTTGGCGCCGCACCACACATGCTTCTGTCAAAAGCGGTTGGACCCCACGGTGAGCGCGTGCGGATCGACGGTCCCGAGCCCGGTGCCCCGCAACCACTCCAGCGACGCCGAGGTCGTGTGAAGACAAGTCAATAGTTGGCGTATCCCAGCGCTGGTTGGCATGGCGGTCAGCGAGCTGATATTCGATGGCCATCCCGCCAACCCGATGGGGACACTCGGAACGTGCGCATCATGTTCCACCACACGCCGCGCGGGGAGTCCGTGGCATGGATTCACCGCGGTGACGGGGTGGTCCTCCTCCTCCCGTCGTATTCTCGGAAATGGCGAGTTCCGCATGACCCCCCCGCACACGCGGCGGTTGAACGGGAGCTGTGCCTGGGCGGAGGGGTGTTCGGCTGCATCGCAGCCGGCGTGGTGTTCGACAACATGCGGGTGGCCGAAGGCAGGCCCCGCCACGATGCGAAGGCCCGCAGCGCCAAGATCCTGATAACCGATTCGCTCGCTTTTCTTGTGCCCGCTACCCCCGTGGCCCAACAGGACCAGGTGGGGTGGTGAGCGGCGTGACTGTGGTAGCCAAAGCATGCCCGGCACGGCGCCCGTTGGCCGGGCGACGCGAAATGGCCGTTCGCAGACCGTGGCACCCACGACGCGGCGCTCGATCCATTCAAGCGCCACAGAACAAACGTAATACAGCCAGGGCGCAGACTCGCGGTCATCGGCAGGAGCGCGCGTTCGGACGGGCGCCTGGTGACGACCGTCGCGGTGCGGTGACCGAGCTGGGTGCACCACCGGCGGCGACGATGCCGGTCTACTGCCCGGCTTCCTGGGCGGGCGGTCGCCCCGCGGGAAACAAGATGGGGCTGAGCAGATAAGGCGCGCGGTTCGGCGCGGGCTGGTTGCCGGCCCGGCTTCGCAGTGCCGCGAGCATCTCGTCGAGCATGCCGGTGAGCTCGTCGGGACTGAGCCAGAGCGTGCTCTGCCGATAGGACACCGAGTCGCCGACCGGGTCGGACCCGTCGCGGTCCAGGTAGGCGTTGAACTCGGCGATGAGGACGGCCATCGCCGCGGCGAAGCCCCTGCGGTGGTCCTCCAGCGACATCGCGGTGGCCGCGTCGGCGTCGATCACGGGCCGGTCCTGGCGCAGCCGGTATCGGCGCTCCACCGCGCCGCGCACCCGTTGCTCGCCGTCCACTTCGAGGAATCCGCCCTCGGCCAGCAGGGCGACGTGCCGGTACACGGTCACCTTCGACACCTCGGGCAGGTGGGCGTTCAGTTGCGCGGTAGTGAGCGTCCGGCCGCCGGAGAGGGCGTGCACGATGCGCAGCCGCACCGGGTGCAGGAGCAGGTCGACGGCGTCCATGGCCTTACTGTTTCACATCAGATACCATTACCAAAATTGATACTGGTGGTCGGGGAGGCGACGTGCGCGAGGTACTGGGGCGGAAGGTGCCGGTCAACGGCCGCAACGTCTACGTGGAGGAGTCCGGCAAGGGGCGGGACTGGGTGGTCTTCGAAGCGGGCGGGGGCTGCAGCCGGACCTGCTGGGATCCGGTGGTGCCGTTGCTGGCCGGTAGGGCGAGGCTGGTGGCCTACGACCGCGCCGGGTCCGGCCGCAGTGGCCGGACCACGCAGCAGCTCGGCGTCGACGATCTGGCCGCCGACCTCGTCGCGCTGGTCGAGGCTGTCGTGCCGGGCGAGTTCGTGCTCGTCGCGCACAGCATGGGCGGTCTGATCGCGCGCCGCGCCGTCGAGAGCTTCGGGCATCGGCTGCGAGGACTGCTGCTGGTCGACCCGACGCCGGAGACCGCTCCGGTGTACGACAGCTGGGAACGAACCGCGACCAAGGTCGACCGCATGCTGGCCGCGGCCCAGGTGCTCAGCCGGTTCCGGCCGCTGGCCAGGCCGCTCAGCGGGAACGTCCGGAAGCTGTTCCCGGAGGAGACCTATCGGACCATGCTCGCCGAAGACTTCGTCCCGGCCGGCTTCGCCCAGACTCGCAAGGAGATCAGAGCGGTAGCCGCTGCCGTCCGGCAGTTCCGCACCGAGCCGCCCCGGCTTCCGAAGTGTCCGACCATCCTGCTGTCCGCATCACGCGCGCCCAAAGGCCGGGAACACCAGCACGCGGGCATGCGCGAGCACCAGCGCCGCTACGCCGAAAGCCTGCCCGACGGGCAGTTCGAAAGCGCCGATTCCGCGCACCTCATCCAGGCCGAGCGACCCGGCCTCGTCGCCACGCGAACCCGGCAGCTCCTCGACCAGCCTTGCTGACCGCGCTCCCAGCCGGAACACTCCTCAGCACGAGAGCGCGTCGTGCTGATCAACTCATGGGCGGAAGCCAGTCGCCTGTCTCGCGGTGGCGGCCAAGCCCGACAGCATCGATCTCATCGAAGTACTCACCCGTGACCACAACAAGCCATCGAAGCGCCCGGGAGATAGGGCTGCCCTCGGCCGATATCGGCTCTCCTTCCGCCAGGTGCAGGGGGCCGAGCACTACCTGACCGCCGTCCCATACCTGTGCGGACTGGGTTCCGCTCCCACCGAAGTAGTCAGCCTCGACGTAGGCGATGGGACCGCCCACCGAACAAACGGCCAAAGCGTGGCCGAACCCGGCGGGTGCCTCCGCGAAACCGTCAAGCTCGGCCGTTCCGGCGACGGTGACCGCGTCGAACAACGCGTCGGTCATCGGTAGCAAGCAGAGGTGCTGGGCGAGCGGAACGATGCATGCGTCTTCCGCCCTTCCCGCCAACTTCCGGAGAGCGGGCTCGGTGGCGATGGCGCCCTGCAGCTGATATCCCATGCCCTATTCTCGTTCCCATCCGATCACGCGGGGCCGGCGGCCACCGGGATGTCCGACAGAGATCCGGCTCACCAGTCGCTCACCCGGACATCCGCTCATCGGCGTGACCGGCCGCGAATTGGTCGGTGTTCCGCCGAGAGGTGAGGTCAGCCCTGACGGTGCGGGTCGGTGACGAACAAGGGGTTGCTCTCGGCCAGATCAGTGAGGACGGCTTCTGTGGAGGTCTCGATCATGCGGGTCTTCTCCCGGCTGGAGACACCCACGGCCTGGAGGAATGCGACCTTGCCGTTAGGGGTTTCGATGCACCCCAGCTGTGGGTCGAGCGTCAGGGCGTACACGGTCAGTTCACTCGGCGGGGCGTCGGGCAGGTGTGGGTTGCCGGTGATCGGTTGCCGTAGGTCGATGCGGTGTCCGGGTTCGAGGACGACCTTGTTGGTGTTGACGTGCTTCGCGAGCTTGTTGAGTATCGCGAACGGCCACTGTGGGGGCTCGACCTCGGTGCCGCGGACGATGCGGCAGGTCAGTTCGAATCCCCAGCCCGACCATTCCGGGTCGGCTTCGGGGTCGGGCTGGTACAGCTCGCTCAAGCCGTAGGTGATGTAGTGCCAATGCCGGTCGGCAGGGTATGCCGAGCAGCCTTGAAGGCCCGCTCCCTGGAACCCTCGCGGCGGGAAGTAGCCGACGTGCCGTGGCTCTATGTCGGGGTACAGCCGGGCCAGAGCCGTGTCAATGGCGTCCCAGCCCGGTGCGTCCTCGGTCTCCGTCACCTCAACATCATCGCTGACAGCTTCGCCACCCTTCCAGCGCACTCAACTCGGCAATTGCGGACGTTCGATTGCCCTGACCGGACCGGGGTTTGTGAGTTGGTGTCGCTGTTGTCTAGTTGCCGTCCTGGTCGCCGTGTCGACTGGTGACGCATTTGGCTGGGTTGTCGCGCAGGCATACTTTGCCGCCGGCTACGCGCAGGCCGGTGTCGTCGAAGGCGGTTACCCAGTCCGCGGCGATCGCCTTCTGCGCGGTCGCCAGCGGGATCAGGCCGGAGCAGACGGCCTGGTTGAGCTTGTTCTCCACGGCGTCCTTGGGGTTGGGGATGGTTCCGGGTTCGACCCAGAGGTTGCGTGGGTCATCGGGGGCGCCGCCGAGTTCGAGGCTGACCAGGTGGTCGTATTCGCCTTTCTCGCCGGGCGGGATGGTGTAGGAGCGGGCGGAGGCGGCCTTCATCGGGTTCGTCCTCGACGTCGGGGGCCGCATGGTTTTGGTCCAGCCGGGCTTGCAGATGGTGTCGTCGATGTTGGCTTGGGTGACGGTGGGGTTTACCGCGCCGGGGGTGCAGTTCGGGTCGGGTAGTGGCTGGCCGTCCCGGCTGCCCAGCTTGCAGGCGCTCGGCGCGGGCATCGACGCGGACTTGTCCCCAGCCGGCAATCCGGACCCGGGCACGGTCGAGGGGTTCGCGGAGTTCGTGGGCGCGGTGGTGGCTGTGTGGCCGAGGTTGCAGCCCGCGGTCGCGGCCAGCGTCACGACTGTGACCAGCCCGAGACTGGCCCGGCGCCACATCGTGGAGTGGGTACCGGCCGACCTCGTCACTGTCGAGGTGCCGGGGGCCGGGTGGGCGAGCCGGGGAGTGCTGTCAGGGCTGGTCATCGAGTGCTCTTTCTCGGACGGGATGAGTGCGGGTAACAGGCGTTGAGCCCACGGCGGCGTCGCGGTCAAGCCGGCGAAGTGAGGCCTGCGGGCTCGCTGGCGCCGAGGAGCATTCTCGGTTCGCATCGGCCGGTTCTTGCGTACGACGCGCGGCTGGCGCGGTCTTTGTTGTGCCCGGCGCCGCGATCGGGTGGCCACGCTAGGTTGTCAGTCCGTTGGCGTCGGTCAGAAGCAGAGGTGGTTCGCACAGGCCGACCATGCCACCGGTGCCACGAATCCGGCGTTATCGAAGAGGTTGATCTTGTTGTCCGGGTCGCCCTCTGCGTGGTGGCCAGGTGATCAGTTCGGAGTAGACGCCAACGTCCTGCTCAGCGAGCACCTGCGGGCCGTGGCGACCGGGCTGGTGGAGCGAGTGATGGCAGTCTTCGAACTGGCGCTACTGATCGTGCTCGCCCGCTGGTCCGCCCCGCTGGGACCGGTGATGACGCCCCGGCCGCGGCTGTTGGCGCCCTTGGCCGGTAAGCAGCGTCGGTGCCGCCGGGCAGAGCGGTGCAGGAGGGGCGAGGGGAGACGCCGCCTCGTCTCGTGCCGGCCTGCCGGCCCGGGGAGCTACCGGTGCGGAGTACCGCTCGTCAAGACCGCCGGCGCGAAACCGTCGGGCTTGTAGCCGTCCTCATTGCGCGGCCGGCACTCTGCCTTCGGCAGCCCTGCGTCAGGCGACTACCGATCGGTCACCCGTGCCGTCATCTGTCCGACCAGGCCGTCACGCCAACGCACGTCGTAAGCACCGATCTGAATCATGCGGTCCGCGCCGACCGCGAACACCTTCCGCGGAACCGGGTGCCGCGACGACGATTCGACCTGACCGGCGCGGAAGGTCAGCACGTCGATCGTGAACGGTCCCATCCGTTTGGTGACGACCTGCTCGAAATCGTCCCAGCGCACGCTGACTCGGTATCCATCTCGATGCGCGACAAGGCCGCTCTCGGTAACGCTGAGCCGTCGCCGGCGAACCCGCACCAAGACGAGCAGCACGATCAGGGCCGCCGCCACCACCATGGCACCCACGGGACCGGCTACTCGATCGTCGGACCACACGAACCCCATCGCGAAGCGGGCCGCGAACGCCACGACGCCTCCGACGACCCCGCTCACGACAGCGGAGAACCAGGCCAACACCCACCGTGGCCGAAACGTCGTCAACATTGCGCCATTATGCAGCGGCGTGAGCGATCGTGGCTCGACTAAGGGATGTCTCGTAACTCGTGTTGTGGTTGGTGGGGCTGGTGTTGCCGGTCAGTTGGCGAGGAGGATGTTGTGCAGGTGCGCGATGCCGG
>NZ_JBVKDO010000050.1:0-12845 GCF_055633805.1 Amycolatopsis sp. NPDC114478
GATCTCAATCAGCGGCCAGGGCGTCCAGAACGACAGGGCGGCCACTCCTCAGAAGCCACCACACGAGGCAAGACACCATCAGCCACACCCCATCGACCTGGGCATTCAGAACATCCCGTCCTGAACACCAACAATCTTATGGAGACACCATGGGCCAGATCAGCGCGTCCGTCGAACTGCCCGCCGCGCCGGACAAGGTGTGGGCGGAGTTCTCGAACCCCAACAACTTCGAGAAGTGGCTGACCATCCACACCAAGTGGAAGGGCGACGTCCCCGCGGAGTTCACGCAGGGCTCGCAGGTGTCCGAGGTCGTCACGATGCTCGGGATGGCGAACACGATCACCTGGACCGTGGACACCTACGATGCTCCCCATCGCTTGGTCATCTCGGGAACCGGGATGGCCGGGGTGAAGATCCGGTTCTCGCTGTCGGTGGCGGCGGCGGGGACCGGCTCGGCGGCGACCATCGAAGCCGAGTTCACCGGCCAGATGATCGTCGGCGCGCTGGGCAAGGCCGTCGAGAAGGACGGGAAGAAGAACCTCGACGAGTCCCTCGAGAAGTTCAAGGCGCTGGTCGCGTGAAGTTCGACCCGGCCGGGCTCGACAAGTGGACGGCACCGGTTTCGTTCGAGGTCACGCGGGAACGGCTCGTCGAGTACGCGGCCGCGACCAACGACCCGATCCCGGCGCACGCTTCCGGCGACGTCGCGAGCCCGGTGTTCGCGATCGTGCCGGTGTTCCAGTCGCTGCTGGAACCGGCCCTCGAGGTCGTGCCGCCGTCGTTGTTCGGGCGCGTGCTGCACGGCGAGCAGGACTTCCGGTTCCACCGCCCGATCCGGCCCGGCGACGTGCTGGAGTCGCGCGCCAAGATGACCGGCTGGGAGGGGTTGCCGAAGGGCACGCGGGCGACGGTCTACCTGGAGTGCCGCGCTTCCGGCGGTGAGCTGGTCAACGAGCAGTACGTGACGTTCTTCGTGCGCGGCTTCGACGCCGGTTCGAAGGTGGGTGAGCTGGGGCCTTCGCACCGGTTCGACGAGGCGCTGCGCTCGTCGCCGCCGGTGGCGAAGGTCGGCCAGCACGTCGACGACGACCAGACGTTCCGCTACGGCCCGGCCGCCGGCGACCCGATGCCGATCCACCTCGACGAGGAGGTCGCCCGGGCGGCGGGCTTGCCGGGGATCATCGCGCACGGCCTGTGCACGATGGCGTTCACGTCGTGGGCCGTGCTGACCTCGGTGGCGCCCGCGGGCCGGCTGCGGCGCCTCGCCGTCCGGTTCGCCGCGCCGGTGCTGCCGGGGCAGGACCTGTCGACGTCGATCTGGGCGGCGGGGCCTTCTTCGTACGCCTTCGAAACCAAAGCAGGAGACACACTCGTGATCAAAGACGGACTTGCGGAGCTGTGATGGGTGCACTCGAGGGGCGCGTCGCGCTGATCACCGGCGCCGGCCGGGGGATCGGCCGGGAGCACGCGCTGTTGTTCGCCCGGGAGGGCGCTTCGGTGGTCGTCAACGACATCGAACCGGACCCCCAGGTGGTCTCGGAGATCCGCTCGTCCGGCGGTTCGGCGGTGGCGAACACGTCGGACGTGGCGACGTGGGCGGGTGCGGCGGAGCTGGTCGACCAGGCGGTGTCCGAGTTCGGCCGGCTGGACGTGGTGGTGAACAACGCGGGCATCCTGCGTGACAGCTTCGTCGCGGGCCTCACCGAGCAGCAGTGGGACGAGGTGATCGCGGTCCACCTGAAGGGGCACGCGGCGGTCCTGCACCACGCGGCGGCGTACTGGAAGTCGTTGGCCAAGGCGGGAACTCCCGCTGCGGCGTCGGTGATCAACACGGCATCGGCGTCGGGGACGACGGTGCCGAACCCGGGCCAGCTGAACTACGGCGCGGCGAAGGCCGGGATCGCGGCGATGACGTTGGTGGCAGCGGCGGAGCTGGAGCGCTACGGGGTGCGGGTCAACGCGATCGCCCCGATCGCCCGGACCCGGCTGACGCTGGCGACGCCGGGGATGGGGGCGATCTTCGCCGCACCAGTGGAGGAGGGTGAGTTCGACGCGTTCTCACCGGCGAACATCTCGCCGCTGGTGGCGTACTTGGCGACTGAGAAGTGCCCGGTGACGGGCAAGATGTTCGCGGTCCAGGGCGGCGCGATCTCGGAACTGGCGGGCTGGCACGACGTCAAGGTGATCGAGACCGAGGGCCCGTGGGAGATCGACGACATCGCGGCGAGGCTGCCGTGATCGAGTGGTCCGAGACGGATCTGCTGATCCGCGACTCGATCCGGGAGTTCATCGCCAAGGAGATCCGGCCGCACCTGGATTCACTGGAGAGCGGCGAGCTGCCGCCGTACGACATCATCCGGAAGTTGTTCAAGGCGTTCGGGCTGGACGCCATGGCGGCGGAAGCGGTTTCTCGCCTGCTCGCTTCGGAAGGCAACGGTTCAGGCGCACCGAAGCTGGGCGGGCAGGAGACCCTGGCGCTCATCGCGATCAGCGAGCTGGCCGGGGTGAGCCTGGGGATCGTGGCTTCGCTGGGCGTCTCGCTGGGGCTGACGGCGGCGACTATCCTGTCGAAGGGCTCGCTGGAGCAAAAGCAGCGCTGGCTGCCGGGCTTGGCGACGTTCGAGAAGATCGGCGCGTGGGCGATCACCGAGCCGGACTCGGGTTCGGACGCGTTCGGCGGCATGCAGACGACGGTCCGCCGGGACGGCGACGAGTACGTGCTGAACGGGCGGAAGACGTTCATCACGAACGGCCCCTACGCGGACACGGTGGTGGTGTACGCGAAGCTGGCCGACGGGTCGCCGGCGCGGGAGCGGCCGGTGCTGACGTTCGTGCTGGACCGCGGGATGCCAGGGTTCGTGCAGGGCAAGCCGTTCAAGAAGATGGGGATGATGTCGTCCCCGACGGGCGAGCTGTTCTTCGACGACGTCCGGCTCGGCGCGGACCGGCTGCTGTCATCGTCGGGTTCCGAGAGCGCCCGGGAGAGTTTCGCGGCCGAGCGGGTCGGCGTGGCGGCGCTGTCGCTGGGGATCATCAACGAATGCCTCCGGCTGTGCGTCGACTACGCGAAGTCGCGGAAGCTGTGGGGCCAGGAGATCGGACGGTTCCAGCTGATCCAGCTGAAGCTGGCGAAGATGGAGGTGGCCCGGCTCAACGTCCAGAACATGGTGTTCCAGACGGTGGCCAAGGCCCGCGCGGGAAAGCGCCCTTCGCTGGCGGAGGCGTCGGCGATGAAGCTGTACTCCTCCGAGGCGGCGACCGAGGTGGCGATGGAGGCGGTGCAGCTGTTCGGCGGCAACGGGTACATGGCCGAGTACCGGGTGGAACAGCTGGCGCGGGACGCGAAGTCGTTGATGATCTACGCGGGGAGCAACGAAATCCAGGTGACTCACATAGCCAAGGCCCTGCTGGCCTGACCGAGGGTGGTGCGCCTGCCGGGCGCACCACCCTCGCCGTCAGTCGCGCTCGATGAGGTGACCGACCACGTCCGGGCCTGGGTGGGCGTGGCCTGAGCCGTCCCTGCGGACGTCGATCTCCGGGAGCTCCACCGGGTCGCCGTTCTTCGCCGCGCCTGCCGGGCGCGGGCCGATCCAGGCCACTCGCAGCGCCGTTTCGCCCTTCAAGAACCGCTGGGCTCGAACCCCGCCCGTGGCGCGGCCCTTCGCCGGGTACTCGCTGAACGGCGTGACCTTCACGCTCTGGCCCGTCGACGTGATCACCAAGGGCTCGCCGTGCTCGTCGTCGTCCGTGCGGATCGCTCCGAAGAACACCACCGAACCCGCGCCGACGTTGATGCCGGCCATGCCGCCGCCCTTCAGGCCCTGCGGGCGGACCAGCGACGCCGCGTATTTCAGCAGCGACGCCTCCGACGACACGAACGCCAGCGTCTCCGTGCCGTCCGTCAGCCACGTCGCTCCGACGACCTCGTCGCCGTCCTTCAGCGAGATCACTTCGAACTCGTCCGAGCGGACCGGCCACTCCGGTGAGCAGATCTTCACGACACCCGCGCGAGTGCCCAGCGCCAGGCCCGGGGAACCCGCCGCCTGCTCGCCCAGCGGCGCGATGCCGACGACCGTCTCGCCCTTCTCCAGCGGGACCAGCTCGCGCGCCGCCATGCCGCCGCGCAGGGAGACCGTGCCCGCCTGCTCCGGCAGGACCGGCAACGGCAGCACGTCCGTCTTGAACGCGCGGCCGCGGCTGGTCACCAGCAGGACCTGGCCGCGGGCCGTGGTGTGGACCACCGCCGCCACGGCGTCGTGCTTCACCCGGCCGTTGCGCCGGCGCGTCTCCGTCGACTCCTCGGACTCCGCCGCCGTGCGGGCCACCAGGCCGGTCGCCGACAGGATCACCTGGCACGGGTCGTCCTCGACCTCCAGGGGACCCGACGGCTTCGACGCGGCCAGGACCTCCTTCAGGTCGCCGTCGATCAGGGACGTGCGGCGCTCGGTCGGGAAGTCCTTCGCGATCTTCGCCAGCTCGGCCGACACGAGCTTCTTCAGCACCGAGTCGTCGTCGAGGATCTTCGTCAGCTCCGCGATCTCCTCGCGCAGCCGCTCCTGCTCCGACTCCAGCTCCAGCCGGTCGTACTTGGTCAGCCGGCGCAGCGGGGTGTCGAGGATGTACGTCGCCTGGATCTCCGAGAGCTTGAAGCGCGTCATCAAGCCGTCCTTCGCGGCCTGCGCGTTCTCGCTCTCGCGGATGAGCTTGATCACCTTGTCGATGTTCAGCAGCGCGATCAGCAGGCCGTCGACCAGGTGCAGCCGCTCTTCGCGCTTGCGGCGCCGGTACTTCGTGCGCCGCGTGACGACCTCGTAGCGGTGCCGGAGGAAGACCTCGAGCAGCTCCTTCAGGCCCAGGGTCTGCGGCTGGCCGTCGACGAGGACCAGGTTGTTGATGCCGAACGACTGCTCCAGCGGCGTCAGCCGGTAGAGGTCGGCCAGCAGGGCCTGCGGGTTGACGCCGACCTTGCACTCGATGACCAGCCGCGTGCCGTTCTCGCGGTCGGTGAGGTCCTTGACGTCGGCGATGCCGGTGAGCCGCTTGGACTTGTTGACCTCGTCGGTGATCTTCTCGATCACCTTCTCCGGGCCGACGCCGTAGGGCAGCTCTGTGACGGTGATCGCCTGCCGGCCACGGCTGCCTTCGAGCGGACCGGTCTCGCAGTTCGCGCGCATCCGGACCACGCCGCGGCCGGTCTCGTACGCGCGGCGGACCTCGTCGAGGCCCAGCAGGCTCCCGCCGGTCGGCAGGTCGGGGCCGGGCACGAACTCCATCAGCTTGTCGAGCGTCGCGGACGGGTGCGTGATCAGCCACCGCGCCGCCGCGACGACCTCGCCGAGGTTGTGCGGGATCATGTTGGTCGCCATCCCGACCGCGATCCCGGACGTGCCGTTGACCAGCAGGTTCGGGAACGCCGCGGGCAGCACGGACGGCTCCTCGAGCGAGCCGTCGTAGTTCGGCCGGAAGTCGACGGTGTCTTCGCCGAGCTCGCCGACCAGCTGCATCGCCTCGGGCGACATGCGGGCCTCGGTGTACCGCGAGGCGGCCGGGCCGTCGTCCGGCGAACCGAAGTTGCCGTGGCCGTCGATCAGCGGAACGTTCAGCGAGAAGTCCTGCGCCAGCCGCACCATCGCGTCGTAGATAGCGACGTCGCCGTGCGGGTGGTACTTGCCCATCACGTCGCCGACCACGCGCGACGACTTCACGTACGCGTGCGTCGGGCGGTAGCCGTTCTCGTTCATCGAGTACAGGATCCGGCGGTGCACCGGCTTCAGCCCGTCCCGCGCGTCCGGCAGGGCGCGCGAGTGGATGACCGAATACGCGTACTCCAGGTACGAGTCCTCGATCTCGGTCTTCAGCGAGTTGTCGAAGACGTTCGCGCCGGCGCGGTCGAACGCGCTGGGATCGACCTTGGTGGTGGTGCCCTTGCGGCGTGCCACGGCAGAACTCCTTGGTAGCTACGGAAAAATCAAGCGTCGATGGCGTCGCGGTCGATCCGGTCCGAAGAGGCGACCAGCCAGTTCCGCCGGGGCTCGACCTTCTCGCCCATCAGCAGCTCCAGCGCGCCCTCGGCGGCCTCGGCGTCGTCCATGGTGATCCGGCGGACCGAGCGCGTGGCCGGGTTCATCGTGGTCTCCCACAGCTCGTCGGCGTCCATCTCGCCGAGACCCTTGAACCGCGGCACCGGCGTGACGATGCTCTTGCCCGCCCGCTCCAGCTCGGCGTACTTGGTTTCCATCTCCTGCTGCGTGTACGTGAAGTGCGTCTCCGGGTTGCGGCCCTTCGTGACGAGCTTGTGCAGCGGCGGCATCGCCGCGTACAGCCGGCCGTCTTCGATCACCGGGCGCATGTACTTCGCGAACAGCGTGATCAGCAGGGTCCGGATGTGCGAACCGTCGACGTCCGCGTCCGCCATCAGGATGACCCTGCCGTAGCGCATCGTCGTCAGGTCGAACGTGCGGCCGGTGCCCGCGCCGAGGACCTGCACGATCGACGCGATCTCGGCGTTCTTCAGCGTGTCGCCCAAGGACGCCTTCTGCACGTTCAGGATCTTGCCTCGCAGCGGCAGCAGCGCCTGGTACTCCGACACGCGCGCCATCCGGGCCGACCCCAGCGCGCTGTCACCCTCGACGAGGAACAGCTCGCTGCGGGAGACGCCGGTGGTGCGGCAGTCGACCAGCTTCGGCGGCATCGCCGCGCCTTCGAGCGCGGTCTTGCGCCGGGCGGCGTCCTTCTGCTGCTTCTGCGTGAGCCGGACGCGCGCGGCGTCGACCACCTTCTGCAGCACGACCTTCGCCTCGGACTTCGTCTTGCGGTCCTCGGTCCAGGCCTTGACGTGCTTGTCGACGATGGCCTGCAGCACCCGCGTGATGCCGGCGGTGGACAGCTCGTCCTTCGTCTGCGACGTGAACTGCGGCTCCGGCAGCCGGACGTGCACGACGGCGGTCATGCCCTCGAGGACGTCCTCGATCGTCGGCATGTCCTCCTTGGGCTTGAGCAGCCCGCGGGTCTTGGAGATGGCCTCCTGCAACGCCTTCGTGACCGCGCGGTCGAAGCCGCGGCGGTGCGTGCCGCCGTGGACGTTGCGGATCGTGTTGGTGAAGCACTCGACCGTGCGCTCGTAGCCGGTGCCCCAGCGCAGCGCCACCTCGACCTCGGCGTGCCGCTCCACATTGGACTGCATGACGCCGGCGGCGTCGGCCGCGTTCTCCTTGTACGTGCCCTCACCGGTGATCAGCAGCGTGCCGCAGACCGGCTTCTCGCCCGACGGGGTCAGGAAGTCGACCATGTCGACCAGGCCGTGCGGGAAGTGGAACGTCTCTTCGTTGATCGTGTCTTCGATCGCCGTGCGCAGCACGTACGTGACGCCCGGGACGAGGAACGCGGTGTTGCGCAGCTTCGCCCGCACCCCCTCGACGTCCAGCGCCGCGCCGGACTCGAAGTAGCGCGCGTCGTACCAGTAGCGGATCGACGTGCCGCTGCGCTCGCCGCGCTTCATCTTGCCGACGAGGTTCAGCCCGGACCGGCGGGTGAACTTCGCCTTCGGGCCGGGCGCGTCGAAGGTGCCGGGGATGCCGTGCTTGAACGACATCTGGTGGACCTTGCCCTCTTGCTTCACCGTGACGTCGAAGCGGTGCGACAGCGCGTTGACCGCCGAAGCGCCGACGCCGTGCAGGCCGCCGGAGGTCTTGTAGCCGGAGCCGCCGAACTTGCCGCCGGCGTGCAGCCGCGTCAGCACCAGCTCGACGCCGGACAAACCGGACTTCGCGTGGATGCCGGTGGGGATGCCGCGGCCGTCGTCGTCCACCTGGACGCTGCCGTCGGCGTGCAGGGTGACGACGATCTTCGTCGCGTACCCGGCGACGCCCTCGTCCGTCGAGTTGTCCACCACCTCGGAGAAGAGGTGGTTGATGCCGCGGCTGTCGGTGGAACCGATGTACATCCCGGGGCGTTTGCGGACGGCTTCGAGACCCTCGAGATGCGTCAGGTCGTCGGCCCCGTACAAGGTCTCGGCAGTCACAGGGTCGTTCTCCCGGATCGTGGCTCGCGAAAGTGCTGGTGGCGGTGCGGACTGGCCTGCACCGTACTGCAGGATATCCGCCCGCCCCGACAGTTTCCGCGCCCTGTCGCCCCGGGAGTGGCGTGCGCCGCCCCCTAACGGGGGTCGTAGCCCAGGTCGGGCCACAGGCCCAGCAGGGCTTCGATCTTCCGCGGGACCTGGAAGCTGTTCCGGAAGTTCGGCTTTTCGCCGATCGCGGCGAGCGCCTTGCGGAGGTCGCCGAACGCCGGCCGGGCGGCCGGCTCCCGGGTCAGGATGTAGCAGTACGTGCGGCGCGGGTAGGCGAACTCGTCGGTGTACGCCTGCAGCACCAGACCGGGGGCCTCGATCCGCGACCCGACCAGGGCACGGCCCTGCTTCTGGCTGTAGACGCGGATGACGTGCACGCCCGTGCGCAGCGTGCGCGGCGGGTCCTGGCCCTGGCCGTCGTCGGCCCAGAACAGTTCGACGCGGAACGGCTGTTCGCCGTTGTCGCCGGGGTGGGTGTACTCGCGCTGCAGCTCTTCGAGGCGGTACTCGGCCTCGGCCGACGGCTCGCCGCCTTCGACGAGGCTGACGAGGTACAGCTCGGCCGGGCGCGGCCACGCGGGCCGGGGCACGTCGGTGGCTTCGGGTTCGGTGGTTTCGGGCTCGGTGGCCGCAACCGGTTCCGCGGTTTCGGCGGCCGGCGAAGGTGCGGCGGCCGTCTCGGTGGACTGCGGTTCGGCCTCGGGTTCCGGCGGCCGGACCGGGGATTCGGCGGCCGCTGGCGCGGCCGGCCGGACCGGGGCCGGCGGCGGGGTCGCGGCCGCGGGCGGCGCGGCGGGCCGGACCGGCGACGGCGCCGGTGCCGGGGTGGCGGGCCGCACCGGCGTGGCCGGCCGGCTCGTGACGACCGGCCGGGCGGGCGGGGTGGAGCGCGTGGGCGTCGCCGGGCGCGGCGCGGTGACCGGCTTGCCGGCGCCGTACTGCTCCAGGAGCGGCTCCAGGTCGCCCGCCGTCAGCGCGGGGCCCGCGAGGTCGCACCACTCGAGCCAGGCCTCCTGGGCCTCCTCGACGGTGTGCTTCTCGTGGGAGACCGTGACGGCCTCGAACAGCTGCCGCGGGCCGGCGGCGGTGACGTCGGCCGAGCCGACGACCACGAACGACGGTTCGTCCTCGGCGATCACCAGCTTCGCGTTCAGCCCGCGCAGCGAGTGCACGATCACGCCCGCCTTCACCCAGTGCAGCAGGGCGTGCGGGCTCGTCGCCCCGGACAGCACCATGTCCAGGCTGGCGTCCGTGATCACCGTGTCGCCGGGTTCCAGCGGCAGCAGCGCGGCCGCGCCGGGACCGACGTGGCCGAAAGCCGCCACCAGGTTTCGGCGAGGCGCGAGCAGCGGGGTGATCGAACCCCAGATGTCGCGGCCCGTGAGTAGTCGTACCGAACGTTCTGCCAGACCCAGCCGACCGAGCTCCGCGTCCATGGCCTTGACCTTACTTGGTGCCCCCTACGGCATTGACGGCCGGAATATCTCTTGCTTGGAAGTAGTTGAACGCGCATGTAAGATGGGGCTCGCGAAGGGAGTCAGGTCATGCAGTTCGGAATCTTCTCGGTGGGCGACGTCACGACCGATCCCACGAACGGCACCACGCCGACGGAGCACGAGCGGATCAAGGCGATGGTCCGAATCGCGCTGAAGGCGGAGGAGGTCGGCCTCGACGTCTTCGCGACGGGCGAGCACCACAACCCGCCGTTCGTACCGTCGTCGCCGACGACGATGCTGGGGTACATCGCCGCGCAGACGTCCAAGATCATCTTGTCGACATCGACCACGCTGATCACGACGAACGACCCGGTGAAGATCGCCGAGGACTTCGCGATGCTGCAGCACCTGGCCGACGGCCGCGTGGACCTCATGATGGGTCGCGGCAATACAGGTCCGGTGTACCCGTGGTTCGGCGAGGACATCCGCCAGGGCATCCCGCTGGCGATCGAGAAGTACGCGCTGCTGCGCCGGCTGTGGCGCGAGGACGTGGTCGACTGGTCCGGCAAGTTCCGCACCCCGCTGCAGGGGTTCACGTCGACGCCCCGTCCGCTGGACGGAGTCCCGCCGTTCGTGTGGCACGGGTCGATCCGCAGCCCGGAGATCGCCGAGCAGGCCGCGTTCTACGGAGACGGCTTCTTCGCCAACCACATCTTCTGGCCGACGTCCCACTTCCAGCAGCTGATCCAGTTCTACCGCCAGCGTTTCGAGCACTACGGCCACGGAACGGCGGACCAGGCGATCGTGGGGCTGGGCGGCCAGGCGTTCATCCGGCCGCGCTCCCAGGACGCGTGGAAGGAGTTCCGGCCGTACTTCGACAACGCCCCGGTGTACGGGCACGGTCCGACGCTGGAGGAGTTCACCGACCAGACGCCGCTGACCGTGGGGAGCCCGCAGGAGGTCATCGACAAGACGCTGACCTTCCGCGAGCACTTCGGTGACTACCAGCGTCAGCTGTTCTTGATGGACCACGCGGGGTTGCCGTTGAAGACGGTGCTGGAGCAGCTGGACCTGCTGGGTTCGGAGGTGGTGCCGGTGCTGCGCAAGGAGCTGGACTCCATGCGGCCGGCTCACGTGCCTGAGGCACCTACGCACGCTTCGCTTGCTTCGTCTGTGTCTTTGGCGGAGGTGTCGGAATGAAGCTCGCGGTGGTGACGGCGGGGTTGTCGGTACCGTCGTCTTCGCGGTTGCTGGCGGATCGTTTGGCGTCGGCGACGGTTGCTGCTGCTCCTGACGCTTCGGTCTCGGTGGTGGAGCTGCGAGACATCGCTTTGGACGTGACGAAGAACCTGCTGACGGGCTTTCCGAGCCCGGCGTTGCGGTCGGCGATCTCGACGGTGGTATCCGCGGATGCGCTGATCGTGGTGACTCCGGTGTTCACGGCTGGGTACAGCGGGTTGTTCAAGTCGTTCTTCGATGTGCTGGACGCGGATTCGCTGGTGGGTAAGCCGGTGCTGCTGGGTGCTACGGGCGGGACTGAGCGGCACTCGCTGGTGTTGGACTACCAGTTGCGGCCATTGTTCGGGTATCTCAAGGCGGATCCGGTGGCTACCGGGGTTTATGCCGCTTCCTCGGACTGGGGGAGTGGAGAGGGTGCGTTGCAGCGGCGGATCGAGAAGGCCGGGGCTGAGCTGGCTTCGGCTGTCGAGGGTCGGGTTGCTGGTGGTGAGGGGACGGGGTTTGTTCCCTTTGAGCAGCTGTTGGCTGAAGTGGGGGAGTAGGTGGCCGGCCTGCTGCCCGGCTGCTGCCTGGTGGGTCGGCCGCTGCCTGGTTGGCGGGCCGGCTGGTTTGGTCGGCCGCTGCCGGTTGGTTGGCGGGCCGGCAGGTCGGTGGACCGGCTGGTTGGTTGATCGGGCTTCGGCGGTTGGTGGTCTGGTCGACTTGGAGGCCGAGGCGAGTCTGGCCGGTCTCCAGGGCTGGGCCTCAGACGCGGCGGTTCTTGCCGGAGTCCGGCGGGGCACCTCACGGCCGGACCCGGCGGCGCAGCGGCGGTGATCGCCTGGCGGGAAGCTCCGCTAGCACGAGTAGCTGGCGGGGTGGCGTGCCAGGCTGGGCCGAGCGGCGGCGCTGCTTGACGAGGTAGCGATCTTGCTGCTGGCCGAGCTGAAGATGGGCCGCGTGTTGGCCAGGTGCTGATGGCTGCGGGTTCTGGCGCTGTGGCTCGGGGGTGCGGACAGTTGGCTGGTGAAGTGCCGTCTTGCGCCGTGGGCAGTTGAGGGTTCGGGTCTGCAGTCGGTGCTTGGACGGCTCCTGTCGAATGGTGTGGCTGGACGAACCGGCTGGCGGTTGGAGTTGCTGGGCGGTCGAGCGGCCGTCGGTTCGCGATTGGCGCTGGTGCCTGGTTGCTGCGGCTGTGTTCGGTGGGCAGAGTCTTGGGCCTGGTTGGCGTTTAGTCGGGTGGCTGTTGGGTTGGCGAACTAGGCTTTGAGGGCTGGGCTGGGTTCTGCCTGTGGGTGGGCGGTTCGTCGTCTTGAGTGAGTAGACGTGGGTGTAGGCCCGTAGCCGGTGGCTGCGGGCCTTTCCCATCTTTGGTTGTCTCAGGCTGCGAACGGCAGTCGTTGGTGGAGGTTGTTGCGCCTGGGTTTTCGGTGTTTGTCCAGGAAGGCTGGTGGGAAGAACTCCGGTAGACCGTCGGCGGCTATGCGGACTTCCCAGCCGGAACGGTGCAGCAGCCTGTGGTGGTGGGCGCACATCAGGACCAGGTTGTTCAGGTCGGTTCGACCGCCTTCGGACCAGTGGTAGATGTGGTGGCCCTGGCAGTGCCGGGGTGGGCGGTGGCAGCCGGGGAACGCGCAGCCTCGGTCGCGGAGGTAGAGCGCTCGGCGCAGGCCTGCCGAGATCAGGCGGCGGAGGCGGCCCAGGTTCAGCGGCTCGCTCTTCTCGCCCAGCACGGCTGGGATGATCATGCTGTCGCACGCGTGGATCCTGGCCTCCGCCGCCGTCATCGTGCCGGTGTCGCCCAGGGTTGCCTCCCCCACGCCCGTCTTGAGGTCGTTCACGTGTACCGCGACCATCACGTGGGCTCGCTCGCCCGCCTGCATCGGCAGCGTCGGGGAATTCAGCGCCAGGTCGATCGTGTCGGAGAACGCGTCGCCGTAGCGTTCCTGGGGCGAGCGGTGGTCGCCTTCCTCGGAACCTGTGCGGCGTTCGGCTAGGGCGTCGAGGAGCGCGCTGGCTCGGGTTTCCGTGATGCGCCCCGGGTTCTGTGCAGGCTCTGATCTCAGGGAGGATGCAGAGCATGCCGGCACCGAAGAAGTACAGCGACGAGCTGCGTGAGCGGG
>NZ_JBVKDO010000051.1:0-12717 GCF_055633805.1 Amycolatopsis sp. NPDC114478
GTCCGGCATCGCGCACCTGCACAACATCCTCCTCGCCAACTGACCGGCAACACCAGCCCCACCAACCACAACACGAGTTACGAGACATCCCTTAGTCTCGGAGGGGTGGAGTTCCCTGTCGACGACCTGGACCGTGCCAGGCAGCTGGCGCATGAGCTCTGGCCCCACGTCGCCCATGAGATCGGGCTCGGGCCGGCGTTCAGCCTGCTGGTGCGCAACGTGCACATCCGTCGGCCCGGGACCGTGTTCACCGACGTCCTCGTGCACATCAGGTACCACCTCACCTACGAAGGCATTGAGGTGTACCCATTCCAGATCATCGTCGGCATGACCCTTGACGGGCACATCCGTCGCGTAATCAAGGATTTCGACACAATTTCCGTGGCCAACACCCGGCCGACCGTGCCGGGCCCGGATGCGGATATGATCGCCGCGAACCGGTCCGAACTGCCCTACGCGGAAATGCACCACGGCAAACTCATCGTGTACGCCACCGGCGAACCAAACGAACCACCGCGCCTCGCCTGGATGATCAAGGTCGTCGGCCGGAGCCGAACCACAGGGCACAAGATCGGAGACGACATCGTGATCGTTGACGCGCACAACGGCGCCGTCCTCTCCTATCATGCTCGCGGCTCGCGGCTCGCGCTTCCCGTCTTCTGAGAGCCACGTGCCTCCAGATCCACATCCCACCCCGAAATGATCTCGCAAATGCGTTGCGGATGATCAAGGCGCCAAGGGTGCCGACCGTCAACCGGGCGAGTTCGGTTGGGAACTCGCGGCGGTGGCGGCCCAGCCGCTGCGTGTGCCGCAGGATCATTCCGGCGGCACACGCAGGCAGTTCAGCGTGGCGCTGGTCGGGTACGCCGGTCCTGGCCGCACCGTCCGTCCCGGAGGAACTCGCCGTCCCGGCGCCGACCGGGGCTCGGACGCGCAAAGGGCGAAGTCGTCGTCAAGGTCAAATGACGCCGCGATCAGCGGTGTACAACACGTCACCTTGGATGATTGACGGTGAGTCCGCAATAGTCCAGAATCATGGGTAGTGCGTCTCCGATGGGGCTCCGTTGTCGAAGTAGAGCATGACACTGGGCGACACTCCGCGACACTGAAAAGCGCCGGCGCCGCGCACGTATTCTCCGTATGGCGGGGCGGCGATCGTCTGCTGACCCTGGAGCGGAGGAATCGTGATGACCGAATACGGTATGGAACGCGAGCGACGCCGCCGGGCGAGTTCGCTCATCGGCTTACTCTTCTTGGCCGCCCTGTCCGCGTCACTCGCGTTCAAGGTGGGCTGGGTTGCCGCGGTGGCCGGGGCGGTCGGGTTTCTGGTGCTGGTGTATGTCGCGTTCATGTTCGTCGTGTGGCGCGACAGGCGGGCCGAGGCGCGGCGGCGGGCGTCCGGTGCCGCGCCGTCGTGGTCCGCGCAGCTGCCGGTCGCTGCCGCCCTGCAGCTCGGGGCCAAGGCGCCCGGGCGGCATTCGCGGCAGCAGGAGGTCGGTGAGCTGCTCGGTCGGCTTTCGTTGGTCGACGGCGGATTGCGCTGGGAGCCGCGAGAAGGTGACCGGAAGCGGGGAGTGGGGCCGGTCGTCTGGGACCGGTCGTGGACGCCAGAGGTCGTGTCGCTTTGGGGTCCGGGCAGTCAGGGATGCCTCACCCTGACCCGTCCCGACGGGATGGCGGTCGACCTGTGGATCCGGCATCCCGCGGACCTGCGCCGTGCGCTCGGCTCGGCGGAACCGGGTAGCCGGCGGCATGCGCACGGAAATTCGGAGTCATAGAACCTGGCGGAGGTTCCGGTCGACGAGCGGGAAGTCCCCCGATTGCCTGGGTGCCAATCACCGTGGCTGCGTCGGCGGCAGCCACCAGGTGTGGGTCGAGGCCTTGGTGTTGGGCGTAGCGGTCGCATACGGCGACCACGCTGCGATAACGCGCATTGATGGAGAACACCGCGTCCAGCACGCACATCGGAAGATGGACCCATCGGCGGGCCCGGGGCTGAACGCTCAGATCGGCGGCAGCCTCGACCACCCTGGCCACATCAGCGTCAGCGACCACGAACCGTCCCCCGCCGGACACGAACAACGCCGATCACAAGATCACTTCTCCGACGCCCGCTTCCGCGCTGGCTTCGGCGCGGCCACCTCCGCCGGCGCGGCCTGGGCTGTCTCGTAGGCATTGATCAGCTCGCTGTTCGTTACGTCCGACCACGAGTACGTGAGCGCCGCGGGCGGCGAGAGCCAACGCCGTAGCCTTGCCGATCCCGCTCGTCGACCCGGTGACAAGCGCGGTCCGGCCTTTCAGATCAGTCATTCGCTGTGTGTCCTCACTTGAAAACTGGGTTGCACAACTCAACCTCGCCCTGTCGGACTGGGTTGTCAACCTCAAAATCCTGCTAGCATGGGTGCATGGTCAACGAGACGAGTGGTCGGCCGAGGCTCACCGCCAAGGGAGCACGCACCCGGGCGCGGATAGTGGAGGAGGCTGCCGCCCTGATCCATGAGCGCGGGGTGGCGGACACCACCTTGGAAGACGTCAAGGTGGCGGCGGAAGTGAGTGGCTCTCAGATGTACCACTATTTCCCCGACAAGAACGACCTGGTGCAGGCGGTTATCGACTACCATGCCGACGCCATCGTCAGTCGCAACCGGCAGGCCCTCGGCAGCGCGAACGGAGTCGAGACTTGGCGGAAGATGGTGATCGCCGCAGCGAAGCGCACCAAGGCAAAGGGGGGTTGCGCACTTGGCTCGCTCGTTGGTCAACTGGCCGAGAATGACCCCGAGGCCCGAGCGCTCATCGCGGCAGGGTTCGATCAGTGGGCAGCCGCCATCGGCGATGGACTACGGTCCCTTCACGCCGAGGGGAAACTCCCATCCGGCGTTGACCCGGACGACCTCGCCATTACTCTGCTCGCCACGCTCGAAGGAGGGCTTCTGCTCTCCCAGGTGCACCGGAGTAGCCGTCCGTTGGAAACTGCGGTCAATACCCTCCTTGCTCTGACCGTCGGCAGATGAGCCCAAGCCGGGTTTCGTTCACAGCCATCGCCGAGGTCGGCTCACGGTTTTCGGATAGAGCAGTTGCCTGAGCCTGATGTGCTTTTTCATCCGCTGCCATTCGCCGGTGTGGACACCTGGTTGCGCCCGGGCTGACATTTTGTGAGCTGACCTCGCCGAGCAGGACCGGCTCTGTCTCTTGGGCATGGGCTGGTCCGCTCAAGACAGTTGACGCCGACGGGCGACGGGCGACGGCACGACTGTTGTGGAGATACAGCTGTCCGGCCTGAGGGCGAAGGATGATGTCTTCTATTCGCAACTGTTGGAGTGTCACCTTGGCCGGATCGCGGCTGCCGTCGCTGGCTCCGAACCGGTGCACTTCGTGGCAACCAGCTCAGGGACCTCGCCTCAGAAGCCAATCTGCAGCTCGCCAGGTCAACTCCATGCAACCCACC
This sequence comes from Amycolatopsis sp. NPDC114478, assembly GCF_055633805.1. NCBI lineage: Bacteria > Bacillati > Actinomycetota > Actinomycetes > Pseudonocardiales > Pseudonocardiaceae > Amycolatopsis > Amycolatopsis sp. NPDC114478. The sequence continues at coordinate 3,446 of NZ_JBVKDO010000051.1, forward strand.
GGCCACGAAGTGGAGCTGAGCCGCGCCAGGCGCGACGACGTCCGGTGTTGCCGAAATCGGCTTGTCGTCGGTTATTGACGGCGGCATTCGCTTGGCAGTCGAGGGCGGCCTGGACAAGATCGTCCTTGTCCGGGGAGTAGTGGTGAAGCTGCGATCCGCTGACATTCGCTGCGGCCTTGACGCCTTCGAGGGTGGTGTCAGCCACGCCGCGCGGGATGGATTACGTGGGCGGACGCCGCAGCGACTCGGGCCGGGCGCGTGCTCCCGTGGCGGTGAGCGTTGGTCGCTCCCGGGCGTGGCTGACTATGACGCCACGATCGAGTTCTGAGTTTGACAGCCCACTTCGACGCTGACAGACTGGGTTGCGCGACTCACTTCTGCTGTGCATCTTTCGAGGAGAGATCATGAGCAAGTTCGATGCTCAATTCGCCGGTCGGCTGGACGGACAGACCGTGCTGGTCACCGGCGCCGCCGGCAGTATCGGCTACGAAACAGCCCAAGGCATTGGGAACAGTGGAGCGACCGTGCTGGTGCACGCCCGCACTGCCGACCCCGCCCGACGCGCTGTCGACCTGCTGGTCACCAACGGCAACGGCAAAGGCCGGTACCTGGCCGTTGCCGGAGACCTCGGATCTTTGGCCGGTGTTCGGGGGCTGGTCGACGCCGTGCACGAGACCGCGCCGAAGGGTCTCAACGGACTGGTCAACAACGCGGGCGCCGCGTTCGCCAGCAAGGCACTGTCACCCGACGGGTACGAGCGGACCATCGCCATCAATCACGTCGCGCTGGCGGCACTGACCGACGGGCTGCTCGACCTGCTTGGGAAGGGCGCTGATGATGTCGGTACGCCCTCGCGGGTGGTCAACATGACCGCCCTGGTCGAGTCGCGGGGCAACCCGATCACCGACTGGAGCTACCCGGGCAAGTACAAGCAAATCCAGGCCTACGCCGACGCCAAACTGCTGGCCCTGATGTACACCTACGCCCAAGCTCGCCGCCACGAGAGGGAGGGCCTGACGTTCAACGCAGTCAGCCCGGGCGCGGTCAAAACCAGTCTCGGCAGCAAGGCCGGCGGCCCGTTCAAAATGATCGAGGCGTTGACCAATCCGTTCATCCCGGGTCCGGAGAAGGGGTCACGCGGCTGCGTGCGGCTGATGGCCGATCCGGAGCTCGCGACCGCGACCGGGGGCTACTACAGCTCCGCGAAGTTGAAGAAGTCCTCGAAGCAGTCCCAGGACGTCGAAGCCCAGGAACGCATCTACGCCCAGACCGAACGGGAATTGCGCGCCCACCCCTGAGCCGGCGGTCACCTACCGATGAGACCCGCCGACAAAGAGCTCACGCCAGCGTTGCGGGCGCCACGTGATCCTCGCGCCTGGGGGTCGGTGGGCATTCCTGGGCCCGTCGCCAAGCGCCGACGCCATCACCGGAACTGCCGCTCACACCCAAGGCCCAGTCCATGACGGGGGCGGCACTCGCCCCGCCCACATCACCGATAGGAGTTGCGTCGTGGCAGACTTTCCCGCCCCAGCCGAGGGCATCATGCCCACCCATTTCCTCGTCTCCGACGATGTCGGCCGCTCGCGGGCCTTCTACACCGGGGTGCTCGGTGGCGAGGCGCTGACGGATGGCGAGCCGACGATCGTGGCGCTGACCAACAGCTGGATCATCATGAACACCGGCGGCGGCCCCACGGACGACAAACCCTCGATTACGCTCGAGGCGCCGCACGATCCGGACCGGGTCAGCGCGTTCCTGAATATCCGTGTTGCCGACATCGCCGCTGTATACGCCGACTGGTCGGCCAAGGGCGCGCAGTTCCTCACCGAACCGATCGATCGTGGCCCGGAGATCCGCTGCTACCTGCGTGACCCCGACGGTCACCTCATCGAGGTCGGGCAGAGACGACGCTGAGTGCCCATCCCCGCCATCACTCCTCACACCCGGAGTTAGATATGCAGGACAAATGATTGCCGTCACCAGTACTCCAGCCGGGGACGTTGACCTTGGCTGAGCTGCGGGGTGATGCGCTGCGGGAACGCCACACACCGACCACCGCGCGGGGTCGCGCGACCCGAAAGCGCATCCTTGATGCGGCCGCGGACCTGATCCTGCGGCGCGGCGTTGCGGCGGTGACGTTGGACGAAGTCGAACGCGCTGCGGAAGTCGGCCGCAGCCAGCTCTATCACTACTTCGACGACCGGGACGATCTCATCCGCTCGGTGGTTCGTGTCACCGTGGACACGGTGTTGGCCGCGCAGGAACCGCTGCTCCAGGAAGTCGACTCGCTGGCCGGGATCGACCGCTGGTTCGACGCGATTGTGGCCAACGGGACGCGGCAGGACGCGGTGGGCAGTTGCGCGATCGGCTCGTTGGCCGCCCAGCTCGGCGGCCAGGACGACCCCACCCGACAAGTGTTCGTGGACGCCTTTGCGCGCTGGGAGGCGCCGCTCATCGCGGGCCTGCGCCGGATGCAAGGGTCGGGCGAACTGCGCCCGGACGTGGACGTGACCGAGCTGGCCCACCTCACCATGGCCGCAATCCAAGGCGGTCTCCTGCTGGCTCAGATCCGCCGGACACCGGAGCAGCTCCGTCTCGCCCTGCGCGGCGCGCGGGCAGCGCTGGAAGACGCGCTCACCTCTCTGCCCTGAACGCGGTCCCCTGCTGCTCGGCGCTGGTGACCATCCGTCCGTCCTCGGGGCCGTGCGTCGGCGCGGGCCCCGCCCATGCCACCTCGACGATTCGGGGTGCTGTCCCGGGTCGCCGGGGCGCACCGCCCAGCAGAGCGCCGGTGATCGCCGCATCGCGAGCAACCTCAATTCGGCTACGCGCACAGTGGCAGGGTGCGTACCCTACGGAACGATGATCCAGCGCTGGTCCAGGTGGAGCGATTCTCCGAGAATTCCGGTATGCGGGGTCGGTACGCCGGCCGAGCGCGCCACGCAGTTGGTTGAGTGGGAGCGGTCGCGGAAGTCGTTGCGGCTGGCGTATAATTCTCAGGGCGGATCAGTGAAAGTGCACCGCTCCCGCTTCAGGCCGCGAACCGTCGGGATTGATCGTGCCTCGCCCTGCAGGTCGTCCCCGGTTGTGATCGGCTCATGATCTACCTGTGTTCGAGGGTGGTGACGCGTGCCGTTGCGTGGGCCAGTTCGCGGAGCCGATCGTTTTCGAGTGCCAGGCGTTGAATCTGGGCGCAGGCGAGGTCCAGTTGGTGGCGGAGGTCGCGGTTCTGCGTTCGCAGTACGGCGTTAGCGTCCGCGAGGTCGCGGGCTCCGCCGGGTCTGGTTCCAGCCGGGCTGGCGATGTGTCGTTCCTGGACCCGGAGTTGGCGTTGCCCCCAGCTGACGGACTCTGGTTGCTGGAGTCGACGGTGCCTCGTCTGGAAGGCTGACGATCATGCCGAACGCTTATTCCGCCGAGTTCCGTGCTCGGGCGGTCGCGCTGGTCCGCGCTGGCAAGTCCGTTCGGGACCGACGGTCAGTCCCCGGCACGGTCGTGCCTGCGCTATCGCGATGGTGGCGACGGCCGCGACGTGAGCCTCGCGGTGTTGCGCGCACCGACTGACATCACCAGCGGTGGAAGATTCGCTACGGCATCATCGTTTGCTGCATGAAGCTGATCGAGCTGGGATTGGCTGGATCGGTGACGAACTGTTCACCGCCGAAGACGATCACCTGGTGCCACCATAAGTTGGCTTTCGCTTCGGGCTGCAGGCCGTCCTTCCAGGGACGATTCGCGTCGAACACGTACTCGATCCAGGGGTTCCTGGGATTGGGCGGCATGGTGAAGTAGCTCCGTCCTGCTTCGGGCAGCACCGTGACCATCGCTCCCGCCCGCCGTAAGGCCACCGCGAGCTGCTGGGGCGGATCGTGCACGGTGTTCGGCGTCCAGGCGAGGAAGACCGCCAGCTTCCCAGCGCCACGTGCCCGTGCGGTCGCGATCAGCACCTCGGTGCCTTTGCTCACGAGGTCAACCGGGTCGAACGCGATGACGCGGCTGACCCGTTTCCTGGTCGCGGGTACTTGCAGCGCGGTCCACACCGTCGGTCCGCTGGCGCTGTAGCCGCCGAGCCAGATGTCGTCCGACAGCTTGAGCGCTCCGGTCGGCACCGTGCTCAGGCCCGGCTGCGGTGGTTGCGGAGGAGTAATCGCACGCGGACTCGTGAGTGGCCGCCCCCGGCCACCGACGAGGTCGCGGCACCACAGCAGCCGCAGCGCGGCGTCGACCCGGTCCGGCAGGCCGGCGCCGGGAATGTCGCCGTAACCACCTCCCTGGGTGAGCAACGGAAGCAGCAACACCCGTGTTTCCTTGCGCTGCTTCAGAAGCAGGGATGTCGCCCGGCTCAGCGCTTCCTCCATACCGCACGGCAGGAAGTTGGGTTCTTCCAGTGGGCGGGTTTTCTGTTCGACGTAGGCCAGCCACGGCCGGTAGTCGGGCAGCATCGCCACGTCTGGTTGCTGACCTTTGATCCGTCCGGAGAGCAGGTAGCGTCCGAGCGTGGCCATTCCTCGAGTCGCCAGGCTCTTGCTTGCCAATCCGTCTGCTTCAGTGGAGGAATAGGCCACCGGGGCACTACCGGGCGGTCGGAAGAACACGTAGCCGCCGAGAGTGGTGCCGTCCGGGACTTCGGCGGCGGCTTCTGGCACCGAGGCGAACCAGATCATCGGCAGCGTGCGGGTATTTACGAGCACCGCTAACCGTGTGGACCTAGCCCGGATTCCGGGAGCGAGGTAGGCGGGATCGAATTGCACCGAGTTCGTCGGCGCGTTTTTGGGTGTCAGCCGGAAGTGTAGATCCCACCACAGCTTTGTGACATCGAGAAACTCGGTGTCAACCAAAACCGTGGCGGGGCCGGTCATTTGGAGCAGCGGGTGGATGCCGTTGAAGCTTCGGACACCGGAGGCGGTGCGCACCGGCACGTCCTGGGCGATCGGGTCGTCACCGCCTTGGCGCTTGACCGTTACATCGTAGTGCGGGGTTTCGAACTTGTCCGGTATCAGCCTGCCGTTGCCTGCCGCCGTGAAGTGCTGCGTGAAGGTCAGTGCCTCGCACTGTTTACCCTGCACGGCAATCTGGACAGTGAAGGTTAGCCGGTATCCAGAGGATTGCGCGACCGCGGCGAACCGGACGACGGTGTCGTCGCCAGCGGTTTCCGAGCAATCCCGCCCTGCAGAGGGGGCCGACCACCTCGCCTCGTCCGCTGCAGTCAAGGCCGTGAGCACCGCGAGCACGGTTCCATCTGGTGCGCCGCCGGGGCCGCCGCGCCGCAAGAAGAAGTGCGGTTTCTCCCCTGGGCGGCGCCACCGGATCTCAATGCCTGCCATCGGATCAAAGCTCTCGGCCGGTCTTGGGATCGTAGCTGAACTCCACCACGACGATCTGGTCGATGGGCAGCCCGTCCAGCCACTGATCGAAGACTTGGAAGGGGGCAGGATGGCGGAGTCCGCCGTCCAACGTTTCGAATCCGGTGTCGAACACCTTTTGGCTGTTGCGGACGAGGTCCCGGTAAGCGCGCGCGACGGTGCCGTGGACCTCGAAGGTCTCCTTCGTGGCGTTGTTGGAGAAGAAGACGACGTACTGGACATCTGCGGGGTTGCTCGGCTTGGGGTAACGGCCGATCTTGGACTTGCCGAATGTGGACAGCACCTCGACGACAGTGCCCGGGGTGCTGGGGTGCCCGGCGAAGAAGTCCCAGTCGGCGAAGGCTGCCGACTCCGCCGGGCTGTAGCTGTCCATCCGCCGGGGCGTCGGCGGGGTTATCCCACCGAGGGCGGGTGGGGTTGGGGTGGCCATTCCTACACCTGCTGACCGGTCTTGGGGTCGTAGGTGACCTCCACCGCGACGACCTGGTCGGTGGGCAGGACCTCGATCCACTGGTCGAAGATCTGGTATGGGTCGGCGGGCCGGAACCCGCCCTCCAGCGGGTCGAACCCGGCCTGGTACACGGTCTCAGTGGCCAGCGTGTTGACCATCGTGGTGTTGGCCGCCTTGAGTTCCGCGGCCAGCAGCGCCAGCACCTCGCCGATCTGCTTGCCCTGCCAGTCCGGCGGATCCCCGGCCTGCCAGTCGTAGGTCAGCGTGAGGTTGTCGGTGCCTTCCACCTGGGCCTTCCTCAGCCAGTCGTAGGCCGCCGACTCGAAGCCCTGCCGGATGGGCAGCACCACCTTGACCCAGGCGGCGTTGAGGAATTCGTTGCGCCGCGCGTCGCCGTCGGTCTGGATCAGCCAGCCCAGCGAACTGCCCATCGGCGCCGGCTGGGAGTCCCCGGTGATCAGGTAGTTGACCCGGTACTCCTGCTGCTCGGACGGCGGCTTGGTCGGGTCGTACTTGTCCCCGTGGTTCGCCACGGTGTTCGTGGCTGTCGCGCCCGGCTGGTTCTCCGACGCGGTGTGCGAGTACCAGCTCAACACGGTCTCGCCGAGCAGTGGGTCGCTCTTGTCCATGTACGGCGGCGCGTCGGACGGGAGCCAGATGGCCGGCGGCACCTCGTACCGACCGAGCGAGGCCGCGCCGGCAGCGCCGGTCGAGGCGCCGGGGCGCCAGTAGTCGGACGCAACGAAGTACAGCATCTGGTCGACGTCGAACATCTGGCGGATCAGCTCGGATGCAAGGTGCTTGTCCGGGATGATCGACTCGAGCTTCTGGATGAGCTGGGCGTAGACGGCCTGCCGTTCCTCTGTGCGCAGGTCCTCGGAGGGGCGCGGCTTGATCCCGCTGACCGTCTTGAGCCGGTCGGCCACCGCGTTCGCGTACGCCTGCCGCAGGATCAGCGCCACCGACCGGTCGTAGTCCGCCTGCGCGGCGGCGTTCGCTTCCTTGATCGCCTGCACGGTCGCGGTCAGCGGTTCGTACACGATCGTGGCGTCGAACGGCAGGGCCATCGCGCCGTGGAAGTTGGCGTGGGTCAGCCGGATCGCGAACGAGTTCTGCGTGACGTTCGGGTTCGGCTTGCTGTGGTCCGGGTTGTCGATAATGTACTGGATGTCCGCGTTGTGAAAGTCGAGCACCCCGATCTTGTTCACCTGATACCCGTCCGGCGGGTCCGGCAGCGGGTACTCGAACCAGAACTGGATGATGTCGTTCGAACTACCGGGCGGCGTGTGGTGAATGCCGTGGTCCTGGTTATCCGGCTCGGTGTCGTAGTCCTCGTCGTTGTCGGGGCCACCGCCGTCCGACTGCTGGAACGGCACCGACAGGTGGTACACGACCGGCTTCTGCCCGGGTATCGGCTGCAGGTCCGGCTTCTTCACCGAGGTGAGGTCCGGCGCGGGCACCACGCTGACCATCTCCCCCATGCCCAGGTGCAGGCCGGGCGGCGTACCGGTGAGGTTGCCGCCCGCCTCCGTCGACAGACCCAGGAACACCTGCCAGGACAGCTGGCTGCCCAAGTGCTGCAGCTGTACGCCGACCTTGCGCATCTTGCGCCGTAGCTCGTAGTTGACGAGCTTGTCAGTGGTGTTCTGCACCACGTACCGGCGGCTGTTGGTGTCGGTGGTCTCGGTGGTGGTCTTGAACGTGGTCTTGAAGTTGCGGGTGATCTGGCTGGAGACCTTGCTGCTCTGGGTCCGGGTGTGCTTGTGGGTCAGCTCGGAGGAGTGGTTGGTTGTAATCTTGTTGCTGAACGAGGCGCTGCCCTCGGCGTGCCAAACGCCGGCGAAGCCGCCGCCGCCCGACGCGCTGGCGCCCAGTGTGGTGTCGTTGGCGTTGGACTCCTTGACTGCGTCGGCGATGTCGCTCTGGTCGGTCAGGCTCTCCTCGGCCTTGCGATCGGTCCTCTCGGACTGCTCGGCGGTCTGCTCGGTGAGCGTGCGCCGGGTGCTGGTCTCGATGAGCTCGACGGTGCCGCCGGGGCTGAGCCACAGGTGCCCGGCCGGCGTACCGAGAAACGTGTCGAACTCGAAGAAGTACTCCCGGAACAGGTTCACCAGGCCGACCGGGGACAGCACCGCGTCGGTGAGCGGGTGCTCGTCGGCGAACGCGGTGAGCTGCTCACGGGTGAGCGCGGCGGTGAAGCGTTGCGTGTTCTGCTGGCCGCGCCAGCCCATCAGCGGCTGGTACACGCCGAACACCTCGCTGGCGTAGGGCAGCGTGCCGGCGAACTGGTTGACGGGGCGGCCGTTCGAGACCGGCGGCGCGGCTTTCGGTGCCGGGAGCACCTGCACGTTGGCCGCCGTCCCGCTGGCCGTCGTGGCGTACGGCAGGACCGTCCATGGCCGGCCGCTGGAGGCCCCGACCAACAGCACCTCCCGCTCGGACTGGCCGGCTGGCGCCACGAACGAGATGGTCTGCGGCCCGATCGCCGGCGTGGCCAGCGTCTTGCCCACGTACTGCCGGCTCAGGTTCGCGTCATGTTCGAGGAACGAGCCGCCCAGCGCGGCCACGTCCGGATACCGGCGCGGATCTTGGACGTCGATGTCGGCCGGGACGGCCAGCGCGATGCGCGAAACGGTCGCCAAATCGGCCTGCGACGGCTGGACGGTGTAGGTCCAGACCTGGTAGCTGGCGTCCTGTCCGCTTTTGGCCAACGGTACCTTGCCGGTGAACGTGACGAGCAACGACACGTTTCCCCCCTCGTGTGACTGCGTCCTGATAGATAGGGCGCGGATGGCATGCCCACCCCACCGTCGACTGTCAACCGAAATCCCCGGTTGCCAGGCCGATTCCCAAGCTATCCTTTTCCCACGATTGAATCCTCGAATCGCCCGGAAGTACGCACGAAGAGGCATAACCCGGTTGCCACGCAATCTTCTCGGCCAACCCAAGTAGCTCTGTAGCGTCACCCGGATGGAGCGAACCACCCGCGCCGCCGCGAAGCCTTGGTCGTGCCCTGACCGCACAACACCTGTCCACTCTGAACGCTGCCCTCGTCGATTGGGACGCCCTGACTCACGTCACCACCCGGCATCCCGGAAGGGCACAGCTGTATTCCGTCGGCAGCGGGCGCGCTTTCCAGCTCGACGGCGAACCCGCGCCGGCTGCGCCCGACCGCGCGGACTGGTGCTCGGTGAGCGGAGCGCGATTGCCGCTGGGCTGCGCCACGCGAGCCAAGCGCGGTCTTGACTACCATCTGGTCGGACCGGCCGGCGAATATCGCAGACTCAAATAAGGCCACTGCACCGGTAGGTGACGCTGGTAACCGCAGGTGAAAGCGTCGACACGGGCTACGAGGGTGCGTGGTTGATGCGCCCCGGGTTCTGTGCAGGCTCTGATCTCAGGGAGGATGCAGAGCATGCCGGCACCGAAGAAGTACAGCGACGAGCTGCGTGAGCGGG
>NZ_JBVKDO010000052.1:0-9037 GCF_055633805.1 Amycolatopsis sp. NPDC114478
TGATCGCCGGCGCGGTCGCCGTCCTCGTGGCCCTGGTGACCAAGGGCGCGTTGTCGGCTGTCATCGTGCTCGCCGTCGTGGTCGGCGTCATGCAGATCGAAAGCCATGTCCTGCAACCACTGCTGCTCGGGCGGGCGGTCCGGCTGCATCCGCTTGCCGTCGTCCTCGCCCTCGCTGCCGGGCTCGTCGTCGCGGGCGTCGTCGGCGCTCTGCTCGCTGTGCCGCTGGTAGCGGTCTTCAGTTCGGGCGTGCGGAGCTTGACTGCTCGGCCGGATCCGGATTGAGCGATCGAGGTGTGCCACCCGCGGGTCTCGGTGGCGCACCTCGCGGCTCAGCTGTCGGCGGGTTGGGGACGGGTGTTGCGTCGTTGGGCTTCGTGGAGCTGGTCTTCGAGGGAGATGATGCGGCAAGCGGCGTCGATGGCCGTGCCCTCGTCGACGAGATGGCGTACCCGCGCGGCGACGCGCAGCTGGTGGCGAGAGTAGCGGCGGTGCCCGCCAGCGGAGCGCTGTGGGGTGATCAGGCCGGCTTCGTCGAGGCTGCGCAAGAAGTTCTGGGTCGTGCCGAGCATCTCGGCGGCTCGGCCCATGGTGTAGCCGGGTTAGTTCTCGTCGTCGAACTTGTCGGCCGTTCGCGGTGCGGCCGGGTCGTATTGGTCAGGGATCATGCCACCTCCACATCACAAGGGACCCCGGGCGCCGCGTACGGCACCCGGGGTCCCAGGGGTTGGGTTTCACCATTGTCAACCGGCGCGACCGCCGGCTTCCTGTACTCGCGTCCGGCCGGAAAGCCGATGACGCGGCGATCGCTGACTCGTAACCGAGAACCACCTGCCAATCTGATGGGACTGCGGTACCCGCGCGGCGCTACTGCCCAGCCGCTGCGGGCGATCCAATGATGCGCCCTATCCCTTCTCTCCTGTGTTTCCTTCTTGCTGCGTACTGCTGTCGCGGTCATCACCGGCCGGAACCCTTCCACTGAGCGCGGGTAGCCCGTTCTGCGGTGTCCCGCCGGGGTTTCCGTTCGGCTCGGTCCCGCTGCGTTTTTGCTGGAGTGGACGGCATCCCGCTGCGCATGCTGATGATCCAGCAGCCCCGGCTGGAGCGGCTGCTGGGCGAGCGCGCGGCCGAGCTGGGGTGCGGATCCGGTGGGGCCACGAGCTGACCGCGCTCACCCCGCACCAGACCGGCGTCACCCTCGAGGGTGCGGACTTCCGTCTGGACGCCCGCTATGTGGTGGGTTGCGACGGGGGTCGCAGCCGAGTCCGGGAGCTCGCGGGCATCGACTTCCCGGGCACGACGGACGACGAGGTGTTGCGGCTCGGTCACTTCACCACTGACGCGGAGACCGATGTGTTCACCAGCCCCGACATTGGCGGGCTGCGACCCGGCTGGAACCGCACCCGGGGCGGGCGGCTGATTGTCACCGCACTCCAGCCTGGCGTGCACATTGTGGGCGTGCGGGCGAAAGGAACGCCTACCGCTGGGCGAGCCCACCTGGCTGTCCGGCACGGTGGCCCAGGCCCGGCTGGCCGAGCGCTACCGGGCGGACCGGGTGTTCCTGGCTGGGGACGCCGCCCACCTGTTCCCTGCGGGCGGCTCGTCCCTCGACATCGGCATGACGGACGCGATCAACCTGGGCTGGAAACTCGCCGCCGGGCTGCACGACCGGGGCCCGGAGGACCTGCTCGACACCTACGAGTCCGAACGACGCCCCGCCGCCGAACGTGCCCTCTTGCAGACCCGTGCCCAGGCGGCGCTCGACCGTCTGGAGGGCGAGGACGGCAAGGCCCTGCGCGCACTGCTCACCGAGGTCTTCACCTATGAGCAGCCGCTGCGGCACCTCGCTGGCCTGCTGCACGGCACCGAGACTCGATGCGGCACAGCGGATCATCCCCTGGTCGGTCGCCTGGTTCCCGATCTGCCACTCACGACCGAGGCTGGTGCGCGGCGCCGATGCTCTGCTGATCCGCCCGGATGGCTACGTGGCCTGGGCAGGCACCGACGGGCTCACCGAAGCGATCACAAGGTGGTTCGACCCTCAGCTGGCCAATGAGACGAAACACTGCTGAGAAAATGAAGTCAGCCGTGAGGTCCTACAACCCGTTGTAGGGTGTCACCGCGCTTGACATGTTGATCTTCAGTGACCTGTGGCCTTGCTTGTTGTCTCACGGAGATGTCGCCAACATCAGTCTCAAACTCGTGACATTCCTCGGCTGCGACCGCCCGGCCACGCTCCATCCCGTGTCCCTGACCTGCCGAGCCCACGGACGGCCAGTTCATCACGACCGCCCAGCCCCTGATGTTCTACCTCCCCAAGCACCCGCAGGTTCCTGGCTGCGGCACGTACGTCATCGACCTGCTCGATGCCTTCGCCGACCTGCACGGCGCAGTAGAACACGCCGTCGACGCCGGCACACCCGCTGGACGGTTCACGACTGAATCGACTTGATGACCTTGGCGACCATGCCGCCCGCCACGCCTGCCACCGCCCCGAGGAACGCCGTGGCCAGCACCAAGGACACCCCGATTCCCAACCAGGTCAGCGCGCCCAGCCACGTGCCGTTGATGAGGGTGTAGAGCACCGTCAGCAGGAACACCACGATGTGCCCGGTCAGCGCGGTCACCGCGCCGGTCGTCACGGCCGACTCGAGACCACCACGCCGTCCGGCCAGAAACCCCGTCCCGACGTAGTAGGGGAAGAACAGCACAACGGCGATCATCGGGCCCGGCGCGTCCCAGTGCCGCATCAGATACTCCGCCACCGACATCAGGAACCCGCACAGCAGACCGTACGGGTAGATCGCGCGAGACCAATCACCCGGCAGGGAACCCACAGCCAGCAAGTCGCCGGCGCGACAGGCCCCGTTACTCGCCACGCTCAACCGACAAGCGCGTGCTATTGCCCCAGGTCTCCGGTGGTGGCGAATTCGAGGCGCTTGGCGACGGAGACGGCTTGGTCGGCGAAGCGCTCGTAGTAGAAGCGGGTGGTCAGTGCCGCGGTGACCGCGGCCCGCTGGTAGTGGTGCCAGTTCCCGCCGGTGATGCCGGTCAGGAGGTCGGCGTGCAGGGCGTCGAGGGCCTCGTCGGCGTCGCGGAGTTCGCTGAAGCCGACCGTTCCGGGTGCGGATCTGGGCGGCGACGCGTTCGGGCGATGTCGGCGTCCAGCCGGCCCATTCGCTCGAACGTCGGCATCAGGTCGGCCGGGACGGCGGGGCCGGGGTGGGCGAAGCGGGCGGTGTCGGCGATGTGCGCGGCCAGGTCACCCATGCGTTCGATCTTCTCCGCGGAGTACACGACCGCCAGGACCCGGCGCAGGTCCCCGGCGACGGGGGCCTGTAACGCCAGCAGGGCGTAGGCCTCTTCCTCGCACCGGCACGCTGCGCGTCGAGCGCGTCGTCGGCGGCGATGACCTGCTGGGCGAGGGCGAGATCGGCGTTCACCAGCGCGCTGGTGGCGTCCCGGACCGCGGCTGCGGCCGCGTCGCACATTCCGGCGAGCTGTCCGATCAGCCGCAGCAGATCGTCGTGAAAACCTTCTCGCATGACCGGTCAGCCTGCCGGCGCCAGGACAGCGACGGGGTGACCGCCTTCATGAACACCTCATGACCGGGCGGACCGCAACAATCGGCCGTCGCGCTCGATGGCCACCCGCGGCGTGCGCGAATCCCGCCCGTCCACGCCGGAGGAAGGAACCGCAATTCTGCAACCAGAGGCGAAAGGCCCTGTTTTCTATCGAATTTCTCTGCCATTTCCTCACGTTCGCCATCTCGATCGGCGGGGGCTCCGACCACACTTCGTACAACCACCCGCGGGCTTCGACTGCCCGTCGTGTCCACGCCATCACGAAAGCAGGTCAGGGTTCGAGATCCGGCGCTTCGGCTTCGCGTCCACGATGATGGGGACGGAGTCGGTCAGCAGAAGGTAGTCGGTACATGCCGGCGAGCGTCGGCCGTCGATGTCGTTCTGCAGCAGGAATGCTGCGCGAAGATGCCGCGCACCGACCGGTCGAAGTCCGCGAACAACAACCGCGCCAGCTCCAGTCGCGACTCACTCGAACGGCCCGGCGGCTGGGCAACGAAGGGGGGCCAGTGTGAAGGCTATCCCGGCCGTCGGTCTGTCGACTCTGGTGAGCACGGTAGTCGGTCTCATCACTAATCGATCCGACTCAGTGGGCGCACCTAACGTCCGCGGGCCGCCATGCCGCTGCGGTCAGCGGATCGCCATCTGCGCCGTGCCGCGACGAACAAGCCGCCGAGCTCGCCGAGTAGGGTGGCGATCGGCGTAACCAGCATCGGCACGACGAACACCAAGCCGAGCAGCATGACCTTCAGCGACGCGTGCGTGGCACCCAGGTGACTCGGACGCTGGATTATCGTCGTGTAGAACACGTTGAACAAGACGTAGAACGTGACCACGAACAGTGTCGCAACGACGAATCCGGCCACGGCTCCGGCGCGCGCTCCCGCCCAACGGGTCCCGCCCCGCCGTTCCCCGCGGGCCCCGATCAGCACGAACCCGGCCGCGTACAGCGCGAGCAGCCCATAGCCGATGGGGTCGCTGCTGGTCCACTGGTGCGCGGCTGCCGGCAGGGCCAGGTTGCTGACGAACAGCACCGTCATCTCGGCCGCGCCGAGCAGCAGCCCGCCGTAGAGCCCCTGACGGGTCGCGCCATCGACTGGAACTGTCATCGGCCTGCCGCCACGCACCATGTCGGTCACCTCTGCTCGCGATGCCGGGCACCCCTGCAATCGTGCACACCACCCCAATGGTTACCGGGCGCGGAAACCGCACTCGAACAGATGCCGACAGGCGTTCGACACGGCCGTCACGACGCTCCCCGTCGTGGGGGAGCTGCTCGACGGCGTCAGGGCTACACCGCAACCTGGCGTTCCGCAGACCGATCGACAACCGCGCGTCGCGGAATCCCGCTCGAACGGGCCCAGCCGTATCGAGTAACGATCAATGCCAATGGCACTGGTGCCATAAAATGCCAAGATTTTGGAAAAGTGTCAACGACTTTGGGATCCTACACCGAGCTGTAGGTTCTCACCGCGCATGACATGTCGATCTTGTGTGACCTGGGGTCTCTTGGTTGTCTCGCGCCGATGTCACCCATGATCAGTCTCAAGTCCGTGGCATTTCGTCACCCGACGCCGCCCAGGTCACTGGTCGTCCAGCCCGCGGCTGGCGTCGCTCAGGTCGTCGAGTTCGTCGAGTTGCCGTTGGACGCGTTTGGTGTCAGAGTCGCGGCCTTGTTGCCGGTAGAGGTCGAGGGCTTGTTGCCAGGAGCGGCGGCCGTGGTTGTGCTGGCCGAGGGCGGCGTGGGCTTGGCCGAGCCGGTCGAGGACGTCGGCTTCGTTGAAGGTGTCGCCAATGTGGCCGCACAGGGCGAGTGACTGCTGGTAGTAGCTGAGGGCCTGGATGTGCTGGCCGGTGTGGTGGGCGTGGGCTTGTCCATGCTGGCCGAGCCGGGCCTCGTGCCAACCCACCTGATTGAGCGCGTCCGCTTCCCGCAGCGGTTGGTTGAGGGGCTGGTAGAGACTCAGGGCGTGGGTGGCGTGTTCCAGGGGCTGCTCGGGGGATGGTGGTGTGCTCACGTCGTGCGTGGGTGGCGTCAGGTCGATCGTGATCCAGGCTGGCTGCCTGGCAGCGCAGAATGAACGACCGTGACGATCATCCTGTCCGTACCGCAGACCGAGTCGGCAGCTGCCCTGCGGCTGCGCCTATGGCGACTCGACGATTTGCCGGCGCTGATTGCGGCGCACCGCGATCCGCCGCGGCGGTGGCTGGCCACCTCCCTGGCCGGCGCCGAGACCGAACGCGGCCTGCGAGCGGCAATCACCACGCGGGACGTGATCGGCACGGCCAAAGGCATCCTGATGGAACGCCACGGGATCGACGCCGGGGAGGCGTTCGCGATGCTGGTGCACACCTCACAGCGGGCCAACCGGAAGCTGCGCGCCGTGGCAGCTTGGCTGGTCGAGCACCGCACGCAGGGGAGGTGACGGCGGACCGGGCGGCTCCGCCGGCCCGTGGTCCGGACTGGCGGAGCTTGGGGCCCGGTCTCCTGCGCGCCGAAGACCAGACGTGGCGCCTGGCTGCCCGTCCGTAGGAAAATCGCACTACCCGGCGGCAAGAACTGCCCCATCCAGGCTATCTGGTCGGGGCCACTGCGACGTTTCCTTCGGCGGCTGTCGGGCGTCGCCGCGGATGCACCCGGCCGCGAGAAGCCGCGCCGGTAGCTGCCGGTTTTCCCGGGGCTAACTCTCCGTGCGAAAAATCCGGCATACTCGGCAAACGGCGGAAATCGGGAACCGGTCGAGGTCGCCGATGTGCCGGTTTGCTCGTGTGCCAAGATTTCCGCCATGACAACTGGTCAGATCCGGCTCGGCGATTCCCGGACGGCACCGCGCCGGATGGCCGTCAAGGTTCCCGAAGTGACGATGTACTTCTGGGTCGTCAAGGTCCTGACGACCGGTATGGGCGAGACCACGTCGGACTTCCTGGCCCATCTGATGGACCCGGTGATCGCGGTCGGCTTGGCCGGATGTGCGCTCGCGATCGCGCTGGCCGCGCAGTTTCGGGCCCGGTTCTACATTCCGTGGCTGTATTGGGCGGCCGTGGTGTTGGTGAGTGTTTTCGGCACGATGGCAGCCGACGTCCTGCATGTCGGTTTCGGTATTCCGTATGCCGTGTCGACCGTATTCTTCGCCGTGGCGCTGGCCGCGGTTTTCGGACTTTGGTACGCGACCGAGAAGACCCTGGCGATCCACAGCATCACCACATTCCGCCGGGAGCTGTTCTACTGGCTCGCGGTCGTCACCACCTTCGCGCTCGGCACCGCCGCGGGAGACCTGACGGCGACGACGCTGCACCTCGGATATCTCGGGTCGGGGGTGGCCTTCGCGGTGCTGATCGCGCTCCCGCCGCTGGCTCGCCGGTGGCTCGGCCTCAACGCCGTCTTCGCCTTCTGGTCCGCCTACGTCCTCACCCGCCCGCTGGGCGCGTCGTTCGCGGACTGGATGGGCGTGCCCGCCGGACGCGGCGGACTGGACCTCGGCACCGGACCGGTCAGTCTCGCCCTGCTGGTGGCGATTTTCGCGGTCGTCGGCTATCTCTCGGTCACCCGCAAGGACGTCGCCCGGACCGACGCCATGTGAAAGGTGGTCGCCGGACCGGGCGGGACGGCCGCGTCCACAGCTTCACCGGATGGGCTGACAGGTGCCCGGTGGTCGTCGCGGGCACGCTGGAATGACGATCATGAACAAGCTCCCGCGGATCACCGCCGTGTTCTGGATCATGAAGATCGCCGCCACCACGCTGGGCGAGACGGCCGGCGACCTGCTCGCCCAGACTCTGCGGGTGGGTTACCTAGCCAGCTCGCTGATCCTGACCGGCTTGTTCGTGGCGAGCCTGGTGACGCAACTGGCGGCGAAGAGCTTCCACCCGGCGCTGTACTGGACCGTGATCCTCGCCACGAGCACGGCGGGCACGACGATGTCGGACTTCCTGAACCGGACCGCGGGGCTCGGCTACGCCACCGGTGCGCGTGCCGGTGATGAACACGTGGTTCCATACGACGCCGATGGGACTCTCGTCCTGGCTGTGGGTGCTCGGTGCCGCGGTGGCGGCGTTCGGGGTGGTGGAGGCAAACAAGGTGCTGTGGCGCCGGTACGCCGTCAAAGCAAGTCGCGTTTGAACAGCGCATACAGCGCCGCCGAGATGATCAGAATGGCCGGCGTCGACACCGACATGCCCGCAGCCGAGCCGAAGCCCGGATACGGGTTGTTCTGGCCGTAGAACCCGGTGATCGCGGTCGGCACCGCGTGTCGTTGCGGCGCATCAGCGAGGCGGCGACCTCCGCATCAGCACGGCCAGGTGCTGCAGGCGGCTGAGGCTCCGGCGCAACCGCAGGGACCGGCGCTGCAGCTCCGCGTGGTCGACGTGGTCGGCGAACGAGAGGTCGTCGACGACGTAGTCGAGCAGGCCGTGCAGCAGGAACCGGGTGCCGCTCTTGGCCAGTTCGGGTGTGGTGTCCCAGTCGACGAGGACCACCAGCGCCCACAGTTCGTCCGCTATGACCGGCACTCGTTCCTCGCTGCGTACACCGTGCGCATGACCGACGGCGTCCCGGTCGCTTCGGAAAGCACGGAGGCCACGGCCAGCGGGTGCAGCCCGAGGTCGGTGGCGAGCGCGGCCAGATCCTGCGCGGTGGCAGCGTCGAAGTCGAGCCACAGCGTCACCGACGGATCGGCGAGATGACGAGCGGCTTCGATAGCCGGGAAGTCCTCGTGCTCGTGGACACCGCTGCGGTACAACCGGTTGCGCGGCATCGGTTCAGCGGTCGTGCGCGGCGGCGAGGCTGGCGCGGCAGGCGCGGCACCAGCGGGTGCCGGTGATGATGACGACGTGCAGCGGTGACGCGACGCAGTCGTGCAGCCAGCGGCGGTGAGTGCGGCAGGTGACGCGCTCCAGCGGATCCAGACCGTCCTCTTCGGACTGGTCTTCCGCGGTCAGCGTGCGCGCGTTTCCTCAGGCGACCGGCCTGCCTCGGGTAGAGGCGAGCTGTCCTGGTTCACGGCCCCGGGATCCAGCATGATCTGTAACGTGTTGTCGGATGAGGCACCCGGACCGCAGTAAAGGGGCCCCTGTGGCGCACCGAGATCCTGGGCAGGCAGCGGCAACAGCATCATGAGGACGGCCGCGAGCAGCGCGGCTAGGCCAACCGTCGAGCAAACGATCCGGATTCGTAGAAGCGTCGCTCTCATCTCGCTGATGCTTCCACTCGCGCCGGCCGAAGGCTGAGAGCGACACGTGCCTGAGATCAGGAGGCCACCGTGTGGGGTCGACCAGTTCCGGGACGCCCGCACAGTCGCGGCTTCAGAATGATCGTGCCCTGTCGAGGTTTGAGCGGATGATCTTGGTTGTGGGGTGATCGGGTCCTAAGGGATGTCTCGTAACTCGTGTTGTGGTTGGTGGGGCTGGTGTTGCCGGTCAGTTGGCGAGGAGGATGTTGTGCAGGTGCGCGATGCCGGA
>NZ_JBVKDO010000053.1:0-4587 GCF_055633805.1 Amycolatopsis sp. NPDC114478
GTGTCCGGCATCGCGCACCTGCACAACATCCTCCTCGCCAACTGACCGGCAACACCAGCCCCACCAACCACAACACGAGTTACGAGACATCCCTTGGGGGTTTCCATGTCCATTTTGGTGCGCGTCGGTGCGCTGTTCACGTTCCTCGGCTTCGGCTCGCTCGTCCTCAGACAGCTCGGCCGGACGTTCATCCTGATCGAGTGGGCCGACGACATGCAGCCGGTGTTCGGCATCGCGCTCGGCGTGGGCGGTCTGGTGCTGATCGCGGCCGGGCTGCTGCTCGGCCGGACCAAGGCCGCCAAGCCGCAGCAGCAGTTCGCCCAGCAGCCGCCCGCCCCGCAGGCCTATCCCGGCCAGCAGCCCTACCCGGGCCAGGCGCCGCAGCAGCAGTTCGCCCAGCAGCCCCCCGCCCCGCAGGCCTACCCCGGCCAGCAGCCGTACCCGGCCCAGGCGCCGCAGCCGCAGTACCCGAACCAGCAGTACCCGAACCAGCGGGGCTGACCCGGCCCGAAGCGCCCCGAGGCCACCTCGGGGCGCTTCGAGCGTGCGCCCGGTCACGCGGCGGGGATATTCGGAAGCCCGGTTCGTCACCCACGGCTATCCTTGGCCTAAGCATGTCCACGTCATCCCCCTTCGAAGCGCTGCGTGCGCGCCTGCCCGAGCTGATGCCGCGCGACGAGCAGCGGCTGCGCCGGCGGCTCGACGGCGCCCGCAAGGCTCGCGACCGCGATGCCGCCCTCGCGCGGATCTCCGCCGACGTCGAAAAGGCCGAGCTGCGCCTCGCGTCGCGCCGCGCGAGCGTGCCCAAGATCGAATACCCCGAAGAGCTGCCGGTCAGCAAGCTCAAGGACGAGATCGGCGCGGCGATCGAGAAGCACCAGGTCGTGATCGTCGCGGGGGAGACCGGCTCGGGCAAGACCACCCAGCTGCCGAAGATCTGCCTCGAGCTCGGCCGCGGCATCCGCGGCCAGATCGGGCACACCCAGCCGCGGCGCCTCGCCGCGCGCACGGTCGCCGACCGGATCGCCAGCGAGCTGAAGACCGAGCTCGGCGACGCCGTCGGGTACAAGGTGCGGTTCACCGACCAGTCCGGGCAGGACACGCTGGTCAAGCTGATGACCGACGGCATCCTGCTGGCCGAGATCCAGACCGACCGCTCGCTGCGCCAGTACGACACCCTCATCATCGACGAGGCCCACGAGCGCAGCCTCAACATCGACTTCATCCTCGGCTACCTCAAGCAACTGCTGCCGCGCCGCCCCGACCTCAAGGTCATCATCACCTCGGCGACCATCGACCCCGAGCGCTTCTCGAAGCACTTCGACGACGCCCCGATCGTCGAGGTCTCCGGCCGGACGTACCCGGTCGAGACGCGCTACCGGCCGCTGGTCGACCCGGACGACCCCGAAGGCGACGACGAGCGCGACCAGACACAAGGCATCCTCGAGGCCGTCGAGGAGCTGTGCGCCGAGGGCCCGGGCGACATCCTGGTGTTCCTCTCCGGCGAGCGCGAAATCCGCGACACCGCCGACGTGCTGAACCGCGCGAACTTGCGCGGCACCGAGGTCCTGCCGCTGTACGCGCGGCTGTCGGCGGCCGAGCAGCACCGCATCTTCCAAGCCCACAGCGGACGCCGGGTCGTGCTCGCGACGAACGTCGCCGAAACCTCGCTGACCGTGCCGGGCATCAAGTACGTCGTCGACCCGGGCACCGCGCGGATCTCGCGCTACAGCCACCGCACGAAGGTGCAGCGGCTGCCGATCGAACCGGTGTCGCAGGCGTCGGCGAACCAGCGCAAGGGCCGCTGCGGCCGGACGTCCGACGGCATCTGCATCCGGCTCTACTCCGAAGAGGACTTCGAGAACCGGCCGGAGTTCACCGATCCGGAGATCCTGCGGACCAACCTCGCGTCGGTCATCCTGCAGATGACCTCGCTCGGCCTCGGCGACATCGCGGCGTTCCCGTTCGTCGAGCCGCCGGACCGCCGCCAGGTCACCGACGGCATCGGGCTGCTGCAGGAACTCGGTGCGTTCTCGAGCACCGGTTCCGACCGCACCCTCACCGACATCGGCCGCAAGCTCGCGCAGCTGCCCGTCGACCCGCGGATGGGCCGGATGGTGCTGGAGGCCGCGAAGAACGGGTGCGTCCGCGAGGTCATGATCATCGCGGCGGGACTGTCCATCCAGGACCCGCGCGAGCGGCCGGCGGAGAAGCAGCAGGCGGCCGACGCCCAGCACGCGCGCTTCGCCGACCCGACGTCGGACTTCCTCGCCTACCTCAACCTCTGGGAGTACGTCGCCGAGCAGCAGAAGGCGTTGTCGGGCAACCAGTTCCGGCGCATGTGCCGCACCGAGTACCTGAACTACCTGCGGCTGCGCGAGTGGCAGGACATCTTCAGCCAGCTGCGTCAGCTGGCCAAGCCGCTCGGCATCTCCCTGAACACGAACACGACCCCGGCCGACCCGCAGCGCGTGCACACGTCGCTGATCGCCGGGCTGCTCTCGCACATCGGGCTCAAGGACCCGGCGAAGGGCGACTACCTGGGTGCGCGCGGCGCCCGGTTCGGCATCTTCCCGGGGTCGGCGCTGTTCAAGAAGCAGCCGCGCTGGGTGATGTCGGCGGAGCTGGTCGAGACGTCGCGGCTCTGGGCGCGGGTCAACGCGCGCATCGAGCCCGAGTGGGTCGAGCCGCTCGCGCAGCACGTCGTCAAGCGCAACTACTCCGAGCCGCACTGGGAGCGCAAGCAGGGCGCGGTGATGGCGACCGAACGCGTCACGCTGTACGGCGTGCCGCTGATCGCCGACCGCCGCGTCAACTACGGCCGGATCGACCCCGAGATGTCGCGGGCGCTGTTCATCCGGCACGCGCTCGTCGAGGGTGACTGGCAGACGCGCCACCACTTCTTCGCCGAAAACCGGGCCCTGCTGGAAGAAGTCGAGGACCTCGAGAACCGGGCGCGGCGGCGCGACATCCTCGTCGACGACCAGACGCTCTACGAGTTCTACGACGCCCGCGTCCCGGCGGACGTCGTTTCGGTGCGCCACTTCGACACGTGGTGGAAGAAGACGCGCCACGAGCAGCCGGACCTGCTCTCGTTCGAAAAGTCCATGCTCATCAACGAGACCGCGGGCGGCGTCCGCGAGGGCGACTACCCGGACTCGTGGACGCAGGGCACGCAGGTCTTCACGCTGACCTACCAGTTCGAGCCGGGCGCGGACGCCGACGGCGTCACCGTGCACATCCCGCTGCCGGTGCTGAACCAGGTGACGCCGCACGGCTTCGACTGGCAGGTGCCGGGCCTGCGCGCGGAACTGGTGACGCAGCTGATCAAGTCGCTGCCGAAGGCGCTGCGGCGCAACTTCGTCCCGGCGCCGGACACCGCGGCGTATGTCCTATCGCGAGTGTCGCCTTCGGACGGTCCGCTGCTGGAGGTGCTCGGCCGCGAGCTGCGTTCCCTGCGCGGCATCACGGTTCCCTACGCGGACTGGGACCTTTCCTCGGTGCCGGAGCACCTGAAGATGACGTTCCGGGTGGTCGACGAGCGCGGCAAGCGCGTCGCCGAGGGCAAGGACATCGAGGAGCTGCAGCGGAAACTGGCCCCGAAGGTCCGGGCCACGATCTCCCGGGCCGCCAACAGCATCGAGAAGGCCGGGCTGACGAAACCGGCGTTCGGTTCGCTGCCGAAGGTGTTCGAGTCGACGCAGCGCGGTCACGACGTCAAGGCGTACCCGGCGTTGGTGGACGAGGGCGCGTCGGTGGCCGTGCGGCTGCTCGACACGCCGGGCCAGCAGGAACACGCGATGTGGGCGGGCACACGGCGGATGCTGCGGCTGAACCTGAACTCGCCGATGAAGTTCATCACGCGGTCGCTGTCCAACTCCTCGAAGCTGGTGCTCAACCGGAATCCGCACGGCAGCGTGGCGGCACTGCTCGAAGACTGCGTCGACTGCGCGGTGGACGCCCTGATGGCGGCCGGCGGCGGTCCGGTGTTCGACGAGACCGGGTTCAAGGTGCTGCTGGAACGCGTGCGGGCGGCCCTGCACCCGGAGGTGCTGGCGGTCCTGACGGACGTGGAGAAGATCCTGCGCGCGGCGAACGACGTCGAGGTGGCGCTGCCTTCGTCTCGTGGTCCGGCGGAGTCGCTGTCCGATATCCGCGCCCAGCTGGCGGGCTTGGTGTACCCGGGTTTCGTGACGGCGACGGGCGCGTCCCGGCTGCGGCACGTCGTCCGCTACCTGCAAGGGATCTCGCGGCGGCTGGAGAAACTGCCGACCGAGCCGACGCGCGACCTGCAGCGGACGGCGGACATCGCGTGGATCCAGGGCGAGTACGCCGACGCCGTGGCCGCGCTGCCGCCGGGGACGTCGTCACCGGCGTTGAACGGGGTGCGGTGGATGATCGAGGAACTGCGCGTGTCGTTCTTCGCGCAGACCCTCGGCACGGCGCACCCGGTGTCGCTGAAACGGATCACCAAGGCCATCGACGACGCGTTGGCCTAAGGGATGTCTCGTAACCCGGTGTCGGAGCGGCCGGGCCGGTAGTTGATCATGTTGGTGTGGTGCAGGTGATCACAGCGTCGCGGCCGGA
>NZ_JBVKDO010000054.1:0-4500 GCF_055633805.1 Amycolatopsis sp. NPDC114478
GCAACAGAACACCGACCAGAACTAGACAACAACACCGCACAGGGGGTCAATTTTCCAGAGACCACCCGGGGTCAAGGTTCCCGAAGCGTTGACAGGCTGTTCAAGCCCTTAATCTGGGCGGCGTTGCGGCCCTGGAGCCTGGGCCGCCGAGCACCTGATACGCGGCACGCGTCTCGCCCAGGAAGAGGTCGGAATCACTGAGCTGCTTGCTGACCGAGGCTAGCGCTCCGACCTCGGTTGAACCTCCTTCGGCGTGCCGCCGTTCCAGCTACGGGCTGCAGATCTTGAACCTCCTCGCAGTCGGCCAAGCCGGCCGACTGAGACGGTCGGTTTGCCTAGGAATCATAAATCATGAATCATGAATCCATGGCGGTCTTGGAGTGTCCTGCCGAGCGCCGGATGTCGGTGGTGCTGTTCGGCAACCGTTACAAGCTGGAGCTGCTGGTTGCGCTGGCGAAGGCAGGCGACGAGGGTGTGAACCTGTCACAGCTCGGTGAGGCGTGTGCTGCGTCGCCAAACGTGTACTACGGACCGATCAAGGATTTGATCTCTGTGGGGCTGGTGGAGCGTCTCGGTCAGGTCGGCGGAGACCGCCGTTGCTGGTACCGGCGTCGCAGCAGTCCGATCTGGGAGCATCTCGGGACGCTGTCCAGCGAGTTGACGCTGGCTGATGCGGGTGCGCGATGAGCCGCCCGGGGCTCGCCGAGGCCATCCGCGCTGCGGCCGTCACGCCGCCCGCGAGCCCAGGCGACGCCGAGTGGTCCCGTTGCCCGACGGCCGTAGTGCGGATGTTCGGCATCGTGGCAGGAGTCGCCTACCAACTCGATCAGACCGAGTCGGAACGTCGGCGCGTGGGCGGCTACGGCGCGGTGACCGACCTGGGGATGCTCGATGCCTTGCTGGGCTTGCCGACTGGGATTCCGGTCGCGCTTGAATCGGTCCCGGCTCGGGATCGGCGGTTGCTGCGGCGAGCGCCGTCAGGGGTGCTTGAGGTGCGCGGGGACCGGGTCGTACGGCGCGCGGTCGTGCCGTTGACAGTACGGTTCGCCTTGGTCACGGCCCGGGAGTGGCGGGATGGGCTGGTGAAGGCGGGACGCTTCACCCCGTACTGCGCTCGCGCGATGATGCTCACTCGGACTCCGGAGGACCTGGCGGATGCGCAGGTGCAGGTGCAGGCAGCGTTCTACGGCGTCGGGGTCTATCTGTTCTCCCGTGGCGAACTGACCAGGCTCGTGGAGCCGGAGCCGTTCACCGACGCTGGACATGCGCCGGTGCAATGGCGGTTCGCCGAAGAGGTGTATCGGCAGGTCAGCGGGTCTTCGATCGGCGTGTAGTGGGCTGGTCGGCGGTCAGCCATGCGGGCATGTCCGCCCAAGCCTTCACCGGGTCAGGGGTGGTGAAGGCGTCGGCCTGCTTGATCTGGGTGTTGACGACATCGGTGTGGGCGACGGCCGATGCGCACCGGGTGCGCCACCAGGTCGCCCGGTCCCGCAGGGTCGGCTGGGCGAGCAGGTCGGGGACCCAGGAGGCCCAGGCGCACATGCTGTGCTGATGGGCGGCAGTCTGGTCGTCGCGGCGCAGGAAGGTGTTCAGTCGCCGCCCGGAACACGGCCGGCAGAGGCAGACAGGAGCGGGCATCCGGCCGTAGCGTTCGGCGATGGTGGAGCCCTTGTGCCAGGACATGAGGTCGCCGAACAGCATGCTCGGCGCGGGGTCGTCGGTGTTGCGGGAGAACGCGCGCTGTCCGAAGGGGATCATGTGGCGGACGCTGCCGCCGCTTCCGATGGACGCGGCGAAGGCGCCGTGACTGAGGGCGTCGAACCCGGCGAGGTCGGTGCGGAACAACGCCACGTGACCGGCCTCGGCGGCCAGACGACGAAGGTTGACCACCACGGGCCGATAGCGTTCGACCGGGTCATACTGGCCGCCGAGAAAGACCGCCTTAGGCATCGTGAGCTGAGCGAGTACCGCAATGAGGTGGGCGATGTGCTCGTCGGTGAACCAGGCGATATCCAGCGGCACGCTGAAGATCACGTCGTCGCGATCGATCTCGCTTGCCGCGCGGACGGCCGCGCGTAACGCGTCGCTGTCGCCGGCGTGCAGGTAGCCGGTCGGGGTCATCGCGATGTTGGCGCCGTAGTCGCGTTGCGCCTGCAGGTGCTGGTCCAGCGTGATCGGGAACAGACCGTCGTGTGGCAGGGCGAACGGTTCGTCCTCGGTGGCCGCGGCGTCGCAGTAGCCCTCGGGATCCATGAGCAGCAACCGGCTGGACTTCTCCTTGCGCAGCTGGGTGATCCAGCGCCCGGCCTGGCTGCCACCCAGCACCAGGCCACCGATCTCTGCAGGCAGGGCAGGCAGCAGGGCCTTGCCGATCACCGCGCTCGTGTGCAGCAGGACCTGGTCGGTCAGCGCGCCGACGGGGCCGGCCGGTCCGGCCGGAGCCTCCCGGCGGGCCAGCGTCTGCAGCGCTGCTTCTCGTTCCTGCAGCCGGTCGCTCGACGGCCGAGGCAGAGGGACGGCGGTCGCGGGAACGGGCTCGATATCGTCGGTCATGGCGCGTCCTCACCGGCAGTGAGCGTATGAGACAAGGGCTCCGGGGCGAGGCCGCTTGGACCGGGGTCGTGCAGGTAGAGCTGGGTGAACTCCCCGACGTGCAGGCCGGCGCGGGCAGCCAAATCGTCGGGGGTGCGACCGTGGTGTAAATGCCAGGCGATGACCGTGTCGACGGCCCTGGGGGTGTCCAGGGCGAGTTCACCAGGCTCATTGGTGCGGTAGCCAAGGGTCGACATCTCGACGGCCAGCGTTCGGTACTGCCAGTCGCTGAGGATGCCGAGCACGTGGGCCCGGCGCAGCAGCGCCCACATCGAGACGTTCCACTGCTTCTTCAGCTCCAGCAGCCGCGGCACGCTCAGCTGGCCACCGGACAGATCGGCCCGGATCACCTTGGCCGGCATCAGCAGCTCGGCAGCGAAGGCGTTGGCCTGCTTCTCCTGGTCCTTGTGCGGAACGTGGTGCATCACCATGTGTCCCAGCTCGTGGGCCAGGGTGAATCGCTGTCGTTCGGCGGGCGTGCCGAGGTTGAGCAGGACCAGCGGGTCCTCCCCCGGCGGGCAGCAGCTGACCGCGTCGATGGGCACGGTCTCCGTACCCGCGTCCACCTGCGCCGGCGTGACCAGGTCGCGACAGAGCACCAGCACACCGGCGTGTTCCAGGAAACGGACTGCCGAGTCCAGCGGACCGGTTGCCGCTCCGATCTCGGCGCGGACCCGACGCGCGGCGTCGGCCGGGGTGGTCAGGTCGTCGACTTCGATGTGCGGAATCGGCGCCGTCGACGGTGCGGGCGCGCCGGCCAGAAGAGACCGGACCTGCAGTCTCGTCAAGTTGAGCAGGGCGTGGATGCGGCGGACGTCACCAGCCGAGGTCGTCTGCTTTTTCCGGTGGTGTACCAAGCCGACTCCGGCACCGAACTCGGGCTCATTGATGCACAGCAGCGACGTCGGATACCCCAAGGCCCGCGCATAGAGCTCGAGCCGCTCGCCGCCGACCGGCAGCTGTCCTGCTTCTGCGCGGGACACGAACCCCTGGCTGGTCGCGCCGCCCGGCCCGGACAGCTTCGACATCGCCTCGGCGAGTCGCTTTTGGGTGATGCCCCGGGACTCGCGGGCGAGCACCAGCATCCGCGGCACCGCCACGTCACCGGCCACCTGCATCACCACATGAACCTCCAGAGATACCCTCAGAAAGTTAGCATGAAATATTCGCATCGAGCACCCCCGTGTCCGCGTGTCACCCGATCGAGTAGCCGATTCCAGCCGTGACGGGGCCGGGCACCCGCGGACGCCTTGACGACCGGAACGAGGCGAGCACCACCTGCCGCCGCACTGCGCGGATCGGCGCGGATCCGGCTGGCCCACCGTATGCGTCTGCGGTTGACGCCCGCGTCGCCCCACGGCTGAACCGGCGCTCGCCGTGCCGGCGAACGTGATCAACAGCCTGCCCGCCGTGTTAGTCCTGCCCCCCCTGATCGTCCCCGCCGGGCTTGGCGCGGTGCCGCCGCCCTGCTCGCCCGACCCGAACCTGCCCCCAGGCTTTGCGCACCATCCGGTCCCTCCACGCCGGCGCTATCGCGGGTCTCCGCGCCCCAGCTCCATCCGGCGGTCCAGCACTTGTGTACCAACGAGACGCACCCACTGTCCTTTATGGTCTATGATGGTGGGCCGGACCGAGGGGGCTGCAGCTCTGTCAAATTCCGGTTCTCTTCGCCTTTGCTTGTCACAAATAGACAGTCGTTTGTGGACATTCGTCGGATGCGAGTTCATGATCATAGGCCCGTGGTGATTCGCCGGGATCGCGGCAGTACACCGCCACAGCGACTTCCTGCAAGAACGCCGCCACGGATGTTCTTTGATGCGCCCCGGGTCTGGTGCAGGTCTCGTTGCCTGTCACCGAGCCCGGGCAGGCTCGAAGGATTGATCGTAGCGCGACGCTCGGTGGCCGGCC
>NZ_JBVKDO010000055.1:0-2943 GCF_055633805.1 Amycolatopsis sp. NPDC114478
TCCTGTGGGCCATGCTCCGCGACGACGCTGGCTACCACGCTTCACCTCCGATTTCGGTGGCTGCGTGACTTGACAACCCCCATTGGGAAGTCCTTCCCACCCGCCCCTCCCACGCCGCCGAAACCGCGCTCGAGCCTGCGCGTGGTGCTGGTGCTGATCGCCGTCGCGGTGCTCGGGGTGGGGGCCGGCGCCTACGGGTTGGGCCGGATGGTCCTGGGCTACCACGCTTACGTGATGAAGAGCGAGAACTCGCGCCCGACCCTGGCGCCCGGCGAGCGCCTGGTCGTGCGCCAGGACGACGGCGCCGAGGTGCACCGCGGGGATCTCGTCGCCATCGACCTGAGCGCGTACGCCGAAGCGAGCACCGGCGGAGTCAGCATCGTCCGCGTGGTCGGGGTCGCCGGGGACACGGTCGCCTGCTGCACCGGCGACCACCTCACGGTGAACGGCAAACCGATCACCGAGCCCTACATCACCCCCGGCCACGAAGGTCTCTTCCCGTTCTCCGCCAAGGTTCCCGAGGGCACGGTCTTCGTCGAAGGCGATAACCGCGGCAACTCCGCCGACTCGCGGTACAAGGGGGCCCGTGCGGCTATCCGGCGTCACCGGGTTCGTGGTCGCCACCGGCACGGTCGCCGCGCCGAAGCCGCTGACCCCGGTCACCGCGTTCACCGACGCGGGCCTACCGGGAGCCCCGTACGCCGACGGCACCCTGACCACCCTGCGGTGGTGGATCCTCGGCGGGCTCCTCCTGGTCGCCGCGGCCGTCATCGGGCTGATCGTGACCGCCGTCCGGAGCGCCGGAAGACGACGAAGAGCAGCCGCAACCCCACCAGTGCGCTGATCACCAGCAGGTTGTAGCCGAACACCTGGTGCAGCGTCAGTTCGGCGACGACGCGTGGCCCGCCTTCGCCGGTCAGCAGCAGGACGGCCATCAGCCCGGTCGCCGCGCCGACGAACGCCAGCAGGACCTCGTGCACCAGCGTCGTGACGACGTCGCGGTCGCGCTCGTCGGAGAACAGCCGGACGTTCACCGACAGCCGGCCCTCCTCCAGCGCGGCGCCGATGCGGTCGACGCGGCGGGGCAGGCGGCGCAGCACCGGCAGCAGCGCCATGACCTCGGTGAGCGCTGTGTGGCGCAGCGAGTCCGGCCGCAGCCGGGCGCCGACCTGCTCGGCGGCGAACGCGCGGGACTCGGCCAGGACGTCGAACGCGGGGTCCAGCGCGGAAAGCGTTCCCTCGACGGTGGCGAGCGCCCGGAACACCGCGGCGACCGGCGGCGGCACGCTCAGCCGGAAGTCCGCGACGACCCGGAACAGGCTGGTGAACAGGTCGAGGCCGGGGGAGCGGCCGGGGCCGAAGTGGCGGGCGACGAGCGCGCCGAGCGCGCGGTCGAGGCGCTGCTCGTCGATGTCGCCGGTGCGGTCGACGATCTCCAGCAGGCCGTCGCGCAGGGCCGCCGGGTCGCCGCGGTCGAGGGCCAGCACCAGGTTCTGCATGCCGCCGCGCAGCCCGGTGTCGAGGCGGCCGACCGAGCCGAAGTCGAGCAGGCCCAGGCGGCCGTCGGCCAGCAGCATGAGGTTGCCCGGGTGCGGGTCGGCGTGGAAGACGCCGCCGATCAGCACCTGGTCGAGCAGGCACCCCAGGAGCGCCCGCGCGAGCCGCTTGCGGTCGGCCGCCGGGGCCGTTTCCAAGGGCTTGCCGTCCAATCGGGACATGACGAGCACGCGCTCGGTGGACAGTGCTTTGTGGACGGACGGCAGCGCGACGTCCGGGCACGAAGTGGCGGCCACGGCAGCGATGTTGCGGGCTTCGATGGTGAAGTCGAGCTCCTCGGCCAGCGCTTCGGCGAACCCGTCGGCGAGTTCGGCGACCCCGAGTGAGCGCGCCCAGTCCGCGCGTTCCTCGAGGGCCGCGGCGACCCGGCGGACGATGTCGAGGTCGCGTTCGGCCTGCTCCCGCACCCCCGGGCGCTGCACCTTGACCACGACGTCCTCGCCGCCGCGCAGCCGGGCCCGGTAGACCTGCGCGACCGACGCGGCGGCCAGCGGTTCCGGGTCGAACTCGGCGAAGACGTCGTCGGGTGAGCCGCCGAGCTCTTCGGTGAGCACGGCCCGCACGGCGTCGGCCTTCGCGGGCGCGACCCGGTCCTGCAGCTTCGCGAGCTCGTCGACGAACACCGGCGGCAGCAGGTCCGCGCGCGTCGAGAGCAGCTGGCCGAGCTTCACGAACGTCACGCCGCCCTCCTCCAGCGCGCGGCGCAGCGACCGGGCGAGCTCGGCGTGCCGGACCCCGGGGTCGCGACGGCCGGCGAGGTGGCGGCCGAGGCCGTGCTTGAGCGCGATCCGGCTGATCTGCGAGTACCGGCGGGCGCGCCGGAGCTTGGCGCGCAGCGACCGCGGCCGGAACCCGCCCGGCAGGGCCAGCTCGGCGACGAACAGGAAGATCAGCGTCGCGAGGAAAGCGCTGCCGCCAACGGGATCAGCAGGCCGACGGCCGCCCCGCCGTTGTGCAGCAGGGAAACCGGGAACGCCCGGCCGATGCCGCCGGCGACGAGCCAGCCGAACGCGGCCCCGCACAGCGCGCGGACGGCGCCGATCCGCACGCCGAGCACCCGCCGGGACGCGACCACCAGCGGCCACAGCACCAGCGCGTAGAGCGGGAGGGTCAGCAGGCCCAGCAGGATGTCCATGGGACGAGCAGACCACCTCGGCCCATCCGGACGGCTCACGCGGCGGCGGGATGCGGCTCCCTCCGGCGAGGGAGCTACTTTCGGCCGTGGCCGGGGTGTCCGTGGACTTCTAACCTGGTCGCGCGAACCACGGTTGAGTGTTCTCTAAACGGACCTGAGGAGTCTCAATGAGCGTGTCAAGCGGCAGCTGTGGCCGTGCCCGGTGGTGAAGGATGGAATTCACGGCCGTCGCGCAGCAACGCCCAGACGAC
>NZ_JBVKDO010000056.1:0-2763 GCF_055633805.1 Amycolatopsis sp. NPDC114478
CAACTCGTCCGGCACCAGCCGCTGCGACAACTCGTCCATCACAGGCCAAGATCATGCCCGCACCTCAACCAACATCCAAGTGAGACACGCTCTAAGCCGGCAGCGTCGAGCACCTCGGCAACTGCGTGCACGATGACCGCGTACTGGGTCGGCGGCACGTCGGACGGAAGCTGTACCCGAAACTCGCGCGATTCCACAAGCTCGACGCTGCCCGTCTCAAACAAGCGACACCAAGCCCCCGTCGGGTGTCTGCTCGACGCGTTACTTATCTGCGAGCCGAGGTGGAGCACGACGTCGATGCCGGAACAGTCCTGCCTTCCTGACCGGACACTGGACCGACTATGCCCGCACCTGCGGACGTCCCTCAAACCGTCTCCGGCGCAGCCAGCGTCGGACGCCGATTGACCACTGACACGTTGTCCGGCGACGCCAGAATTGGCCCGGCTGCGAGCGCTGGCCAGGGCCGTGCCAGACTGGCTGACCAGTTCGACGAGCATATGGTCGTTCCACCTGGCTCATTTCGCACGTGCCGGGATCAAGAGGCATCGCCGGATGTGGCGTCTACTGTCCGGCCAGCTCGGCAACGACCGGTGCGAGGGTACCGGCGACGTCGGCGCCGAACACGAAGTAGGAGAAACCGATCTCCTCGCGTCGCCGTTGGATCTCCTCGGCAGCGGCTGAGGGATCACTGGGCAGGAACGCCAGCGAGTCCGCGGCTCGGACGGCGGTGGTGTCGGTGTCGGGGCCGGCCATGAATGCAGCGACCGAATCGCCGACCACAGGTACGTGCAATGCCAGTTCCGCACCGCGACGGTTGTCGAAGCGTTGTACCCGTTGCATCGTCGCGGCCCGCGTCTCGGTCTGTGGCATCACGAAGGTCACCGTGTCGGCGAGTTCAGCTGCGAGCGCTTCTGCTTTCGGGCCGCCCGCGACGATCACCACTGGGGTGTGCAGGTCCGGGCCATCGAGGTCGCGCAGGGCCGCGACGACGTCACGTACTTGACTCGACCGCTGGCTGACCGGGGTGACCGGCAGCCCCAGCTCACGGAGTTGGTCGGCGATCCCGGGGCGGCCGGTGCCGATGCCCATCTCGAAACGCCCGTCGGTGAGCACGGACAGCGAGTGCGCCTCCCATGCGGTGATCCACGCAGGTCGAACCGGAGATGCGTACACCCAGGTGCCCACCCGCAGGTCGGTGATCGTTGCCGCCACAGCGAGCGCCGGACCTGGTGCCGGCTGCCACTGCGGCACATCGGGCATCAAGATCGTCGAATAACCACTGTCGGCCAGACCACGTAGCTGATCACGCCACATCGGCATGTCCGCAGTAATCGGCGCAACGACTCCGAACCGCAACGGCCTGCGTGTCGAGTTCACCGCCATGGTGGAACCCCCTTCCCCTGTGACCCGACTTTGTGCCGAGCTTCATCACTTCTACGAACGAGCGACCTTGCATCCGACACAACACGACAAGCAATCTGACGCGACGTCCACCCAAGGGCCGAGTCCCGCGCGATCGGCGAGGTTCCCGCGGGCCCGTGTTCCGACCGTCACTCAATCAGGGACGAGTCGACGAACGCCGCAGCCCGGCGAAATCGGGCCAGATCAGCTGACCACCCATGGGCCAACTCGAGTGGCCACAGCACTGATTGGTTGACCGCAGACGACAACATCAGGCCAGTTCAGTGCCCCCGGGTGGCCAGAAGGCGGGCTGTCGCTGTGTCTTAAAGGGGACGAGCACGACCGAGGGTGGCACGCCTGGATCAGGCAGGCGCAGCGACATGCTCCACATACAGGGGCGTCGCGGTCAGCAGTGTGCCCGGATCGGTCGGGATCACCGCGGTCACCCGCGCATATCCGGCGACCCAGCCGGCTGTGTAGGCGGGTTGCAGGCGGTTGTTCAGTTGATCTAGGACCCGGACGGCACGCACGACGAAAGGATGCTCGAACGGGCGAATTTCGACGTCCTTCTCATCCGCCCAGAACACTGTTTCGACGAAGCGCAGCCACAGGGATCCGCTGCCGGTTTGCACACGGGGCGGCAGGGGCGGCGCGCCGGATCCGACCAGGTGCTCGCTTGATCCGTGCAGGAGCAGACGCAGCCGACCGCCGCTCGGATACGAGTCGTCCGCCCTGTCTGCGTCGAGGAAGGCGACCGCGCCACCTACGTCTCCGTAGCTCATCGGCGCCTCGAAATGCACCCACTGTCCCGGCTTGATTCCCGGGTCGGCGAACCATTTCGGTGCCCGGTCCGACGCTTCGAGCCGGGCGACGGCTGCCGCCAGCCCGGGCTCGGCCTCGCGGGAGGCCTTGCCGATCTTGAACACGCCGACCGGCGTGTTCACCTCCGCCTCCACATCCCGCAGGCCAGCCCGCTTCGGCAAGTCGGGGGCTAGTTGCCGCAGCTTCGCCTGGGAGACGTAGATCAGTTCACGCACTCCCCCATCCTGCCGGAAGCAAAACGGGAACGGGGCGGACTGGATATCGGGCGTCATGCCAGGTCATTTGACCACGGGCCACGCGCGGGCCAACTCGATTGACCTTAGGCCAGATTGGTTGCCCACTGACACACGCCCGGTCAGGTCCGGCTCCTCCGGCACGCGCCTCCCCATCAATCGTTCGGCCTAACGACCTCGCCGTGCAGTCAACCGCGCGCAGCACGTTCTACCTGATGCGCCCCGGGTCTGGTGCAGGTCTCGTTGCCTGTCACCGAGCCCGGGCAGGCTCGAAGGATTGATCGTAGCGCGACGCTCGGTGGCCGGC
>NZ_JBVKDO010000057.1:0-2217 GCF_055633805.1 Amycolatopsis sp. NPDC114478
TGTCGTCGCTTCGTGAAAACTGACCCCCAGGAGTCTTCCGAAAGTTGACCCCCTCTGAGGTAGGAGGGTGCTGAACGTGGAGGACTGGGCGGAGATCCGCCGGTTGCATCGGGCTGAGGGTGTGCCGATCAAGGAGATCGTCCGGCGGCTGGGGATCTCGAGGAACACGGTCCGGGCGGCGTTGAGGTCCGAGGGGCCGCCGAAGTATGAGCGGGCTTCGCGGGGGTCGGTGGCGGATGCGTTCGAGCCGCAGATCCGGGCGCTGCTGGCCCAGTGGCCGCGGATGCCGGGACCGGTGATCGCGCAGAAGATCGGGTGGCCGCACTCGATGTCGCCGTTGAAGAAGAAGCTGGCCGTGTTGCGCCCGGAGTATGCCGGGATCGACCCGGTTGACCGGGTGGTCTACGAGCCCGGCCAGATCGCCCAGTGCGACCTGTGGTTCCCCGAGCCACGGATCCCGGTCGCCGCGGGCCAGGAAAGGGTGCTGCCGGTGCTGGTGATGACGCTGTGTTTCTCGCGGTTCCTGGCCGCGACGATGATCCCGTCGCGGCAGGCCGGCGACATCCTGTCGGGGATGTGGCAGCTGGTCCACGGGATCGGCCGGGTCACGAAGCGGCTGGTCTGGGACCGGGAGTCCGCGATCGGCGGGACCGGTCGGGTCAGCGCCCCGGCTGCGGCGTTCGCCGGCACCCTGGCCTCGAAGATCGTGCTCGCGCCGCCGCGGGACCCGGAGTTCAAGGGCATGGTCGAGCGGAACAACCAGTTCCTGGAGACCTCGTTCCTGCCCGGCCGGGTTTTCACCAGCCCGGCCGACTTCAACGCCCAGCTCGACGAGTGGCTGGCCCAGGCGAACAACCGGACCGTCCGGTCGATCCAGGGCCGCCCGGTGGAGCTGCTGGAGACCGACTATCAGGCGATGCTGCCGCTGCCGCCGGTTGCCCCGCCGATCGGGCTGCACCAGCGGGTCCGGCTCGGCCGGGACTACTACGTGCGGGTCGACACCGTCGATTACTCCGTCGACCCGCGGATGATCGGCCGGTTCGTTGACGTCTCCGCCTCGCCGGGCGAGGTGACGGTGTTCTGCGACGGGCAGGTCGTCGCCCGGCATGACCGCTGCTGGGCCAAGCAGGTCGTGGTCACCGATCCGGCCCACCGAGCCGCCGCAGCCGTGCTGCGGAAGAGCTTCGCGGCCGAACGCCTGCGCCGCGAGACCTCCGGCGAGACCCGCCGTCACGCCGACGGACATGTCGTCGCGATGCGGGCCCTGCCGGACTACGACGCGCTGTTCGGCGTCGATTTCACTGCACCACCAACGAAAGCGAGCAACACGTGAGCACAACCGCCAAGCCCAAACCGTCGGCTGCAGCGCCGAAGGATGGGCTGCCGTCCCAGATCGCCTATCTCACGCGGGCGCTGAAGACCCCGACGATCGGGGTGTTCTGGGAACAGCTGGCCGGCCAGGCCCGGGACGAGAACTGGTCGCACGAGGAATACCTCGCCGCGTTGCTGCAGCGCCAGGTCGCCGACCGCGAGTCCAAGGGCACCGTGATGCGGATCCGAACCGCCCACTTCCCGGCCGTCAAAACCTTGGAGGACTTCAATCTCGACCACCTGCCCTCGCTGCGCCGCGACATCTTGGCGCACCTGTCGACCGGCACGTTCGTCGCCAAGGCCGAGAACGTGATCCTGCTGGGCCCGCCCGGCATCGGCAAAACCCACCTCGCGATCGGGCTCGGCGTCAAAGCCACCCAGGCCGGCTACTCGGTGCTGTTCGACACGGCCAGCAACTGGATCGCCCGGCTCACCGCCGCCCACCACGGCAACCGGCTCGAGGCCGAACTCAAGAAGATCCGCCGCTACAAGCTGATCATCATCGACGAAGTCGGCTACATCCCGTTCGATCAGGACGCGGCGAACCTGTTCTTCCAGCTCATCGCCTCCCGCTACGAACAGGGCTCGGTGATGGTCACCAGCAACCTGCCGTTCGGGCGCTGGGGAGAGACCTTCTCCGACGACGTTGTCGCCGCAGCCATGATCGACCGCCTGGTCCACCACGCCGAGGTCCTCACCCTCACCGGCGACTCCTACCGCACCCGCCAACGCCGCAACCTGCTCCGCGACCAGCAACAGAACACCGACCAGAACTAGACAACAACACCGCACAGGGGGTCAATTTTCCAGAGACCACCCGGGGTCAAGGTTCCCGAAGCGTTGACA
>NZ_JBVKDO010000058.1:0-1448 GCF_055633805.1 Amycolatopsis sp. NPDC114478
GTCCTACCTTCTTTGTTGGGTCTGAACTGGTCATTCGTAGGATCGGTGGGCCCTGGGGCTCCGGGTATGGCTCTCACGGAATCGCCGTTGGCAAGGCTGAAAGGACTTGGCCGCCCGGGCCCCCGCGACGACTCGACCGCTAATTGGGATACGCGTGGATCGCTGTGTAGGACACCGTCGGCGTGGTCGTCTGTGGGTGAACACTTGAGCGCAACAACGATGGAGGTGGTCGTGCCCCAGATCTGGGCCGGCGTGGACATCGGCAAGGAACCCCACCACTGCGTGGTGATCAACGACAGCAGCGAACGGCTGTTGTCCCGGCGGGTCCAGAACGACGAAACCGAACTGCTGAACCTGATCGCCGACGTGCTGGCGATCGACACCGACGTGCGGTGGGCGATCGACCTGAACACCGGAGGCGCCGCGTTGCTGATCGGGCTGCTTGTCAACCACGCCCAGGAACTGCTCTACATCACCGGGCTGAAGGTCCACCGCGCTGCCGGAACCTACCGAGGTGAGGGAAAAACCGACGCCAAAGACGCGTTCGTCATCGCCGACCAGGCCCGCGTCCGTCGTGACCTCGGCCCGCTGCGCGCGGGCGACGAGATCGCGGTGGATCTGCGGACTCTGACCAACCGGCGCGCCGACCTGGTCTGCGACCGCACCCGGGCGATCAATCGGATCCGTCACCAGCTGCTCGACTACTTTCCCGCACTGGAACGCAACCTTGACCTGTCCCGCAAAGGACACTTGCTTCTGCTCACCGGTTACCAGACCCCCGACGCGATCCGGCGGCTGGGCGAGCAACGTCTGGCCCACTGGCTGCGGCACCGCAAAGCCCGCAACGCCGACACGGTCGCACACGCGGCCCTCGAGGCCGCCGCCGCGCAGCACACCACGCTGCCCGGCCAGAAACTCGCCGCCGCGATGGTCGAGCGGCTGGCAAAGGGGGTGATCGCCCTCAACACCGAAATCGCCGAGATCGACGCGATGATCGAGCAACGATTTCGCCAGCACCGCCACGCCGAGGTGATCCTCACCCTGCCCGGGTTCGGCCCGACCCTCGCCGCGGAATTTCTCGCCGCCACCGGCGGGGAGATGACCGCGTTCGGCTCGGTCGATCGTCTCGCCGGCTATGCCGGCCTCGCGCCCGTTCCCCGCGACTCCGGCCGCGTTCACGGCAACCTGCGACGTCCGCGCCGCTATCACCGGGGCTTGCTGCGGGCCTGCTACCTCGCTGCCATGGCCAGCCTGCCCTGTTGCCCCAGCTCGAAGGTTTACTACCAGCGCAAACGAGCCGAAGGCAAACGGCACGAGCAGGCGCTGCTCTGTCTCGCCCGCCGACGCCTCAACGTCCTGTGGGCCATGCTCCGCGACGACGCTGGCTACCACGCTTCACCTCCGATTTCGGTGGCTGCGTGACTTGACAACCCCCATTGGGAAGTCCT
>NZ_JBVKDO010000059.1:0-1429 GCF_055633805.1 Amycolatopsis sp. NPDC114478
TGAGACGTGATGCGTAGCCGTTTGAGGCGAAGTAGAGTGATCCTATGCTGCCGAGAAAAGCCTCTAGTGAGTGCATGCACGGCCCGTACCCCAAACCAACACAGGTGGTCAGGTAGAGAATACCAAGGCGATCGGGTGAACTGTGGTTAAGGAACTCGGCAAAATGCCCCCGTAACTTCGGGAGAAGGGGGGCCAAACATCCTGAAGCCTTTCTCGGGCTAGGGGTGGGTGGCCGCAGAGACCAGCGGAAAGCGACTGTTTACTAAAAACACAGGTCCATGCGAAGTCGCAAGACGATGTATATGGACTGACGCCTGCCCGGTGCTGGAACGTTAAGAGGACCGGTTAGCCTTTCGGGGCGAAGCTGAGAATTTAAGCGCCAGTAAACGGCGGTGGTAACTATAACCATCCTAAGGTAGCGAAATTCCTTGTCGGGTAAGTTCCGACCTGCACGAATGGCGTAACGACTTTCCGGCTGTCTCAACCACAGGCCCGGCGAAATTGCACTACGAGTAAAGATGCTCGTTACGCGCGGCAGGACGGAAAGACCCCGGGACCTTTACTATAGTTTGGTATTGGTTTTCGGTTCGGCTTGTGTAGGATAGGTGGGAGACTGTGAAGCGGTGACGCTAGTTACTGTGGAGTCGTTGTTGAAATACCACTCTGGTCGAATTGGGAATCTGAACCTCGGGCCATGATCTGGTTCAGGGACAGTGCCTGATGGGTAGTTTAACTGGGGCGGTTGCCTCCTAAAGAGTAACGGAGGCGCCCAAAGGTTCCCTCAGCCTGGTTGGCAATCAGGTGTTGAGTGCAAGTGCACAAGGGAGCTTGACTGTGAGACAGACATGTCGAGCAGGGACGAAAGTCGGGACTAGTGATCCGGCACCTCCTGGTGGAAGGGGTGTCGCTCAACGGATAAAAGGTACCCCGGGGATAACAGGCTGATCTTGCCCAAGAGTCCATATCGACGGCATGGTTTGGCACCTCGATGTCGGCTCGTCGCATCCTGGGGCCGGAGTAGGTCCCAAGGGTTGGGCTGTTCGCCCATTAAAGCGGCACGCGAGCTGGGTTTAGAACGTCGTGAGACAGTTCGGTCCCTATCCGCCGCGCGCGTAGGATACTTGAGGAAGGCTGTCCCTAGTACGAGAGGACCGGGACGGACGAACCTCTGGTGTGCCAGTTGTTCCGCCAGGGGCATGGCTGGTTGGCCACGTTCGGAAGGGATAACCGCTGAAGGCATCTAAGCGGGAAGCCTGTTCCAAGATGAGGTATCCCACCCTTTGTGGGTTAAGGCTCCCAATAGACCATTGGGTTGATAGGCCAGAAATGGAAGCACAGTAATGTGTTGTCGAGTTGACTGGTACTAATAGGCCGAGGACTTGTCTACGAAGATGTTGCGCATCCACTCTACGGTTCTGAAACACCACGC
>NZ_JBVKDO010000060.1:0-1424 GCF_055633805.1 Amycolatopsis sp. NPDC114478
CCTAATCAGTTCGGGGAGTGGGCTGTAAGGCACACTCCTGGTGGTAGCCGGCCGGTAGGTGAGCACTCGGTTTTCCCGGACGCTTGAGTCCTGCTGAAAGACAGTGCCCCTGCCGGTGGGCCGGGAGAAGTGATCGCTGCTGGGATGTCGTGCCCACCGGTTGGTGTGAGCACTGCTTGATTAGGTCGCTGATGGTTCTCCCGCTGGCTATGCAGGGTGATCGGCATCGAGAACGGGAGGACCGTTGCGGCTGTTCGTGGGAGATGACTGGGCAGAAGACCATCACGACATCGAGCTGATGGACGGCTCCGGGCACCGGCTGGCCAAGGCCCGGCTGTCCGAGGGCGTGACCGGGATGGCCCGGCTGCACACGCTGATCGGCGACCAGATCGGTGAAGACGCGGGCGAGGACGCGGAGGTGGTGATCGGGATCGAGACCGACCGGGGACCGTGGGTGGCGGCGCTGGTCGCGGCCGACTACACGGTGCTGGCGGTCAATCCGTTGCAGGCCGCGGAGTTCCGGCGCCGGCTGGGGGTTTCCGGCGCGAAAAGTGATGCTGGTGACGCGCACGTGCTGGCCGACATGGTCCGCACCCACTCCCACGAGCTGCGCCCGGTCGCCGGGGACTCCGCCCAGGCTGAGGCGGTCAAGGTCGTTGCCCGGACACATAAAACGCTGATCTGGGAACGCACCCGCCACACTCAGCGGCTGCGGCACGCGCTGCGGGACTACTTCCCCGCCGCGCTGCACGCGTTCGACGACCTCGACGCCGCCGACACCCTGGAACTGCTGGCGAAAGCCCCGACCCCGGCCCAGGCCGCCCGGTTGAGCCTCTCCCAGATCAGCGCCGCGCTCAAACGCGCCCGCCGCCGTGACATCACCGGCAAGGCCACGGCGATCCAGGCCGCGCTGCGCACCGAGCACCTGGGCCAGCCCGAGGTCGTGGCCGCCGCCTACGCCGCCTCGATCCAGGCCCTGATCGCGGTGCTGACCGTGCTCAACACCCAAGTCAAGACTCTGCAAGGGCAGGTGGAAGCCCATTTTGGCCGGCACCCGGCCGTTGAGATCATCGCCTCCCAGCCAGGACTGGGCGCGATTCTCGGTGCCCGGGTGCTCGCCGAATTCGGGGACGACCCGCACCGCTACGCCACCGCCAAAGCCCGCAAGAACTACGCCGGAACCTCCCCGATCACCCGCGCGTCGGGCAAGAAGAAGGTCGCCCTGGCCCGGTTCATCCACAACGACCGGCTCATCGACGCCCTGATGGCCCAGGCGTTCACCGCACTGAAGGCCTCGCCCGGGGCCCGCGCTTACTACGACCGGCAACGCGCCCGCGGTTCCAGCCACAATGCTGCCTTGCGCCAGCTGGCCAACCGGCTCGTGGGCATCCTGCATGGCTGCCTCAAAACCGGCACCGTCTACG
>NZ_JBVKDO010000061.1:0-1404 GCF_055633805.1 Amycolatopsis sp. NPDC114478
TGATGCGCCCCGGGTCTGGTGCAGGTCTCGTTGCCTGTCACCGAGCCCGGGCAGGCTCGAAGGATTGATCGTAGCGCGACGCTCGGTGGCCGGCCTCGGTCTGGGCTGGAGTGCGCTGGCCGAGCTCGCCGTGGACACGGCGATGGTTGTACCAGTCGACGTATTCGGCGACGGCGATCTCGACATCGCGAACCGATTGCCAACCGCGGCCACGGACGACAGGGTTATGGATCAATTCTCCCTTGAACAGCGAATTGAATGCCTCGGCCATCGCGTTATCGTAGGAATCTCCGCGCGAACCCACCGAGGCGACCACTGCCGCTTCCGACAAACGCTCGGTATAGCGAATGGCTCGATATTGAACTCCGCGGTCGGAATGATGGACGAGTCCGGTCACGTCTTGTCCGGCTCGTTGCCTGGCCCAGATCCCCATCTCCAATGCGTCGAGGGCGAGATTCGTGTGCAATGAGGTCGACACCTGCCAGCCCACGACCATTCTTGAGAACACATCGACGACGAACGCGGCATACACCCATCCCGAAAACGTCCGGACATAGGTGATGTCCGCTACCCAGAGCTGGTTCGGCTGGTCTGCGGTGAAGCGGCGGTCGACCAGGTCCGCCGGCGAAGGCGAGGCAGCAGCAATGGTGGTCCTGGGCCGCCTGCCTCGTCGTAGCCCCTGCAGGCCCTCCTGGCGCATCAGCCGCTCGACCGTGCAGCGAGCCACGCGGATCCCCTCACGGTTGAGCTGGGCATGAACTTTCCGTGCTCCGTAGACGCCGTAATTCTCGCGGAACACGCGCTCGATCTCGGCGAGCAGTTCCGCGTCTCGCACAGCGCGTTTTGACGGTGTGCGCTTCTTGACTGCCCAGAAGGTTCTCGGGGCGATCCGCACATCCGCATCGTTCAAGACTGCGCAGATCGACTCGACCCCAAGCTTCTTCCCCTCGACAACTCGCTCGCGGTGGCCGTCGATATAGCCGACGACCACCGCGAGAGGAACCTCCCGCCGAGGCGCGGAATCGTCAGGCGCTACTTGATTTTGCGGTCGAGCTCCGCGGCGGCGAAAAACGCCGAGGCCGTCTTCAAGATCTCGTTCGCCCGCCGCAACTCACGCACCTCGCGTTCCAGCTCGCCGATCCGTGCGGCATCGTCGCTGGTGCGGCCGGGTGCGGTGCCGGCGTCGATCTCGGCGCGCTTGACCCACGTCCGCAACGCCTCCGGGTGCACGTCCAACTGGCCCGCTACCCGGCGGATCGCCGCCATCCGCTGACCCTCGGCCGCGATCGCGTCCAACGCCATCCGCGTCGCCCGCTCACGCAGCTCGTCGCTGTACTTCTTCGGTGCCGGCATGCTCTGCATCCTCCCTGAGATCAGAGCCTGCACAGAACCCGGGGCGCATCA
>NZ_JBVKDO010000063.1:0-1199 GCF_055633805.1 Amycolatopsis sp. NPDC114478
GCAACAGAACACCGACCAGAACTAGACAACAACACCGCACAGGGGGTCAATTTTCCAGAGACCACCCGGGGTCAAGGTTCCCGAAGCGTTGACACGGGGTCCTTCGTTTCCGACGACCCTGTCGCTGAGGCCTGCATATCACGGCGAGGAGGTTGTGTGCTGACAATGACCAGATGTCAGCAGCCCTGTTGCGCCATTGGATTTGCGTACGGTCCAACTGGTGCTGCAACCGTAATTCCCCGTGTTATCCACGATCAATGACCCACCCCAGAAAGGGGAGGTGTCCGCCGCGCGTGAGGCGGCGGAATAGCTGTCGCCATAGCTGAGCTGTACGGGCACAGAAGATGAAATCAAAATCGACTGCAAGTTCGCCTTGCTGGCGTCCACGCCAACCGTGATTCCAGTAAAGTCGGAATTGGGGCCGGCGCTGGTCACGCGGGGAGAGTTCTCGGCAACTATTCTCGCCGCTTCCTTGACGAGCTCGTCGTAAGAATGTTGCACGACAGAAAAGCTGAGTTCGATCGAACCACGTTTCTTTTCGGCATATTCTGCGAGTTGGGCGGGAACTGGGCCGTGCCGGTAGATCGTTACCGCGTTTGAGCTCGAAGCAATGCGCGCTTGAACGTATCCGTTCAGGTTGTTTGACTTTGCGAACAGTTGTGTCGCTTCGATGACGTCGAGCGCCGGTTGTTGTGCCACCATCTGAACCTCCTTTCCATTTGTTGCAAAGGATTTCCCGCTTCCCTGATGACCGTCGTCCACGACTGCCTGCTTGAGTGTGTCCACCAACGTTCTGTTGCTCGCCGAAGCCAAATTTGTCGACGAGAGCAGCAAGGCGCACGCAACCGCTGCAACACCGAGCACCGTGGGCCGTCTTCGCAATACCCTAAACATGATACCCCTCGTTCAGTTGCATGACGTGAGAAACCGGGACGGCGGCAAGGTTCTGGCATGAGACCCAAAGTGACTGGACTGACCTCCCCGCAGTCCGTGGCAACGCTAATGGTCTCGCGTGCGGACAATCACCGCTAATCAGGTGAAACTATCACAAAACGGTCAACGCATGTGGCAGAGTGCGTCCCGCCCCCTCGTCGAGCACTAGGTCCTGTCCTCAAAGCCAGATGAGCAGGGTGGCCAGGTCGATCATGCTCCGGTAGGAGGTGGCGGTCTTGTCGAAGCGGGTGGCGATGGCACGGAAC
>NZ_JBVKDO010000064.1:0-1188 GCF_055633805.1 Amycolatopsis sp. NPDC114478
CCGTACTGCATGCCCAGCAGGTAGCGCACCAGCTGCGCGAGCAGGACCCGGGAGAGCAGGTTGAGGTTGAACGGCGAGTGCAGCGCCGCGGTGATGATCGAGTTGCGCAGGTTGAAGTACCGGTGCCACTCGTCCCAGTCCTTCATGTGGAAGTCCGCGTGCCACACCCCCGCCCCCGGCAGGGTGACGG
Source organism: Amycolatopsis sp. NPDC114478 (assembly GCF_055633805.1). Lineage (NCBI taxonomy): Bacteria > Bacillati > Actinomycetota > Actinomycetes > Pseudonocardiales > Pseudonocardiaceae > Amycolatopsis > Amycolatopsis sp. NPDC114478. The sequence continues at coordinate 191 of NZ_JBVKDO010000064.1, forward strand.
TCGGGAAGCCGTGCGCGCGGGCCCGGTAGGAGTACTCCGCGTCGTCCCACTGGAAGAAGAACGGCAGCGGATACCCGGTGGCCTGGACGACCTCATACGGGATCAGGCACGACCACCAGCCGTTGTAGCCCGCGTCGAGGCGCCGCTCCTGGCGGTTGGGCTTGAGCGTCTCCTCGTCGACGCCGAGCAGGTCGGCGGTGGAGAGGGAGTGCTCGACCGGCTGGCCGGGCTCGAGGGTGTTGAGCCGGGCGTACTCGGCGCCGACGTGCAGCTGGTTGGGGTGGAACAGGTTGAGCATCTGGCCGCCGACGATGATCGGGTTGGCGGCGCGGTTGGAGAACGCCGTCATCCGGATCACCAGGTCCGGCTCGAGCAGCACGTCGTCGTCCATGAACAGCACGTTCGCGTGCTCGGTGGCGGTGTGCCCGGCCACCTCGAACAGGCCGCGGGTGAAGCCGCCGGCGCCGCCGAGGTTCGGCTGCTTGATGTAGTGCAGCTTGTCGGCGAGGTCCTTGGCGACCTGCTCGAACCCGTCGCGGGACTCGACGAGGTCGCTGCCCTGGTCGGCGACGTAGATCGCGTCCAGGGTCTCCAGCGAGGACACGTCGGCGGCGAGGGCCTGGAGGTTCTTCAGGCAGTCGTCGGCGCGGTTCATCGTGCAGATGGTCACCGCGGTCGGGCGGATCTTCTCCGGGGCCTCGACCGTCCAGCGGACCTGCTCGACGCGCAGGGTCTGGCCGCCCTCGGTTTCCAGGTCCAGCCAGAGCGCGCCGCCGTCGTAGAACTTGTCGAGCTTGGCGGTCAGCGACACCTTCGCCTGCTTGGCGTCGGCGACCTGCTCGGCGGCGACCACGCGCGGCTCGCCCTCGACGTCGGAGGCGCCCATCGAGAGCAGGCCGGTGCCGGTGACGACGAGCTCGACCGAGACCTCGGTGACGGTCGTCCAGCGCTGCCAGTAGCTGGCCGGGAAGCGCCCGAAGTACGTGTTGCCGGACACC
>NZ_JBVKDO010000065.1:0-1116 GCF_055633805.1 Amycolatopsis sp. NPDC114478
TGTGATGTCCAGGGACGTTGTCCCGAGTTGAGGTGACCGGTGGCGGCCTGTCGCGCAGACAGGTGAAGGCCTCCGGATGTGAAGTGGAGCTGTCTAGGAACCGCTTCACCGACCGGAGGCCTTCGTGTCCCACCCTAACGCCACCCTGACCCCACGAACCCGACTCCGGTTGGCGCGTCTGATCGTCGAACAGGGCTGGACCTGCACAGCAGCAGCCAAGATGTTCATGGTCGCCGCCAAGACCGCCGCGAAGTGGGCTCGCCGCTACCGGCTCGAGGGGTTGGCTGGGATGGCTGATCGCAGCTCCTGCCCGCACCACAGCCCGACCCGCACACCCGAGCACCAGGTCAGGGCGATCGTGCGGTTGCGGTGGCGCCACCGGCTGGGCCCGGTCCAGATCGCCGGCCGGCTCGGCCTGCCCGCCTCCACCGTGCACGCGGTACTGGTGCGCTGCCGGATCAACCGCTTGTCCCGGATCGACCGAGTCACCGGCGAATCGCTGCGCCGCTACGAACACGACCACCCCGGCTCGCTGATCCACGTCGATGTCACCAAGTTCGGCAACATCCCCAACGGCGGCGGACACCGCTTCGTCGGCCGCGCCCAAGGCGACCGCAACCGCGCCGCGACACCGGGCAAGCCTCGCAACGCCTACCGCAACCCCAAGATCGGGACCGCGTTCGTGCATACCGTGCTCGACGATCACTCCCGGGTGGCCTACGCCGAAATCCACGCTGATGAGACCGCCGCGACGGCCACCGCGGTGCTGCGCCGGGCGGTGGCCTGGTTCGCCGACCTCGGCGTCACCGTCGAACGGGTCCTGTCGGACAACGGGTCGGCCTACCGCTCCCACGTCTGGCGCGGCACCTGCGCCGGGCTGGGCATCAGCCCGAAACGGACCCGGCCCTACCGGCCGCAAACCAATGGGAAGATCGAACGCTTCCACCGCACCCTGGCCGACGGGTGGGCCTACGCCCGCTTCTACGAGAGGGAGGCCCTGCGGCGGGCGGCGCTACCGGGGTGGCTGCATTTCTGCAATCATCATCGACCCCACAGCTCAACCGGCGGCAAGCCGCCGGTCACCCGGCTGACCAACCTCCCCGGACATCACAGCTA
>NZ_JBVKDO010000066.1:0-1044 GCF_055633805.1 Amycolatopsis sp. NPDC114478
CGATGGGGTGTGGCTGATGGTGTCTTGCCTCGTGTGGTGGCTTCTGAGGAGTGGCCGCCCTGTCGTTCTGGACGCCCTGGCCGCTGATTGAGATCTGCGCCTGGTCGCTGTTTATGGAGATGCCGGCGGGTCGTCCACGGGGCTGAACTGCGAAGACAGGAGGACTGGCCGGATGGCCGTGGGGAAGGTGTGGGTGGGGATCGACGTCGGCAAAGGCTTCCATCACGCCTGCGCCCTCGACGCGGCGGGGAAGATCGTGTTCTCGCGGAAGGTGGCCAACAGCCAAGCCGCGATCGAGCAGCTGATCACCCGCACCACCACGAAAGCCGCGGAGGTGGTGTGGGCGGTGGACATGACCTCCGGCGCGGCGAGCCTGCTGATCACGTTGCTGCTGGCCACCGGCCAGCCGGTGGTCTCGGTGCCGGGCCGGGTGGTCAACCGGATGGCCGGCGCGTTCGCCGGTGAAGGCAAAACCGACGCCAAGGATGCCCGCACGATCGCCGAAACCGCCCGGATGCGCAGCGATCTGACCCCGATCACCACCCCCGACGCGGTCGTGGCCGACCTGCAGATCCTCACCGCGCGCCGGGACGACCTGATGGCCGACTGGGTCCGCGGAGTCAACCGGGTCCGGGAGCTGCTGGCATCGATTTTTCCCGCGCTGGAGCGGGCGTTCGACTACTCGACCCGCTCGGCGCTGGTGCTGCTGACCGGGTTCCAGACCCCGGCCGGCGTCCGGACGGCCGGAGCAGTCGGCCTGTCCGCTTATCTGACTGACCACGGTGCCTGGGGCAAGAGCGTTCCGTCCATGGTGGACAAGGCCCTGGCCGCGGCGGAGGAGCAGACCGTTGCTCTGCCGGGGGAATCGGTGACCACACCGTTGATCGCGCGGCTGGCCCGGGGACTGCTGGACCTGGACCGGGAGATCAAGGACGTCAGCAAGCAGCTCGGCGACCGGTTCGCCGAGCACCCGGGCGCCGGGCCTATCACCAGCCTCGACGGGTTCGGCCCGGTCCTGGGTGCTCAGCTGCTGGCTGGGACCGG
>NZ_JBVKDO010000067.1:0-1020 GCF_055633805.1 Amycolatopsis sp. NPDC114478
CTCCGCCCAGTCCTCCACGTTCAGCACCCTCCTACCTCAGAGGGGGTCAACTTTCGGAAGACTCCTGGGGGTCAGTTTTCACGAAGCGACGACACCCCGAAGCACTGCAACCGATTCAATGACCCTTGAAGGGCAAGCCTACAACCCCACCGTGTATGTCGACGGCTGGGATTCAACTCTCGGACTTCCCGTACACTCCTGGTCCGATGTCGTAATGGGCGAAGTAATTTGCGAGGATGGCGCGTTCTCAGGTCAGGTCTGCGGCCCCGTAGTCGATCAGGTTGGTTTCTCTGTTAACTATGGCTACGGGACCGTTGGCCCTGGTTTTACCGCTACACTCCCGGCCACCACCCTCGCGAGCGCCGGCGAGGGCGACAGCGGAGGACCCGCATACAACCAGGCCGGACGGGGCAGCGGGCAGATTGAGCTGCGCGGCATGATCGAGGCTTTGAACAGCAACGCGCAGTACCTCGCTCCGTGCGTAGGCATCACGGATCGCACCTGCTCGCGGAAGAATTTTCACGTGAACGTGAACGCCGTCAACTCAGCGCTAGGCGTAGTCCTCGTCACTACTTAACAAAGACTGGCGACGCCGGTTTGCAACGGAGCCCCGGTAACGTCGTTCGTGGTTGCCGGGGCTCCAGCCGTATGGACGGCGCGGAGCCCCCTCCGCCCTATGGCGGACCGGCCTCTCACTCCGCTCTGGCCAGCTGCCAGGCGCGCCCGCCGACAATGCGCCAGCTGCGTGCGCGCCGTCGCCTCGCGCACACCGGACGCCCGGAGACACCCGCGCACCACGCCACGGGCGAACCCGACCACTCTCCTCGAACATCTGTTCGAAGAACGCGAGAGCGACGCCGGTCTGTCAAGTCACGCCGCGCGACCCATCGACAAGATTCACGGTTCGGCGGCACAACGCTACTGTCCTAATCAGTTCGGGGAGTGGGCTGTAAGGCACACTCCTGGTGGTAGCCGGCCGGTAGGTGAGCACTCGGTTTTCCCGGACGCTTGAGTCCTGCT
>NZ_JBVKDO010000068.1:0-1002 GCF_055633805.1 Amycolatopsis sp. NPDC114478
TCACTCCCCTCCCGGGGTACTTTTCATCTTTCCCTCACGGTACTCGTCCGCTATCGGTCTTCAGGAAGTATTTAGGCTTACCGGGTGGTCCCGGCAGATTCACAGCAAATTCCACGAGCTCGCTGCTACTCGGGAACACCAAACAAACAATCAACGACATGTTTTCGCGTACGGGGCTCTCACCCACTCCGGCCGCCCATCCCAAGGCGTTCCACTAACATACGTGATCATTCCGAGGACTGTCAGATCCTCGACGCTGGGTCCCACAACACCGCACATACAACGCCTGACAGCTTGACATATGCACGGTTTAGCCTCTTCCGCTTTCGCTCGCCACTACTCACGGAATCACGGTTGTTTTCTCTTCCTACGGGTACTGAGATGTTTCACTTCCCCGCGTTCCCTCCACACACCCTATATATTCAGGTGCGGGTAACACCACATCACTGGTGCTGGGTTTCCCCATTCGGAAATCCTCGGATCACAGCTCGGTTGACAGCTCCCCGAGGCTTATCGCAGCCTCCTACGTCCTTCATCGGCTCCTGAAGCCAAGACATCCACCATGTGCCCTTAACAACTTGACCACAAAGATGCTCGCATCCACTCTACAGTTCTCAAACACCACACCAGAAACAAACAGCGTTCCTGAGGCTATGCTCTAGCCCCAAGGCGTGTTGCCTCAGGACCCAACAGTGTGCCAAGCGAACAACTGACCCTCCAGGCGCCGGCTCCTCGTTCCACGACCGCAAGCGATCAGTACTAGAAAAGGTTTTGCCAACCAAGATCAGCCATAACCAGTAGTTCCACAATTCCTTGAGCAAGCCCGGCAACACCACAGTCGGGTGTTAAACCGCGCCCACCCCACGCTCTGGTTCCGGGTATCCCGGGAACGTGGATGTGTTGTGCTCCTTAGAAAGGAGGTGATCCAGCCGCACCTTCCGGTACGGCTACCTTGTTACGACTTCGTCCCAATCGCCAGTCCCACCTTCGACCACTCCCTCC